>NZ_JACJKH010000120.1 GCF_016900655.1 Drancourtella massiliensis | reverse complement strand
CAACGATCCCTGAAAATTCATGAGAATTATTCAGAACAAGGAACTTCAAGTTCCACAAACCAGACAACAGTAACGGGATGGATTAGCGAGAGTTGATCTTGACCGGAACAAACAATGGTAAGGAAGCTCCTGCGATACTAGATTCGCAAGCAGGCTTGCTCATCAAGTCATCGAGGAGCGTAAACGAACGTAGGATTCGAAAGGACCGAATCCAAGTTCTTATTACGAGAGTTTGATCCTGGCTCAGGATGAACGCTGGCGGCGTGCCTAACACATGCAAGTCGAACGAAGCACTTTCTTTAGATTCTTCGGATGAAGAAGACTGTGACTGAGTGGCG
>NZ_JACJKH010000119.1 GCF_016900655.1 Drancourtella massiliensis | reverse complement strand
TTTGGCATTGTCACCAATGGGCTGGGCATTATCCGTCATATCTCTTTCTACAACAAAGACTTTATGGCGTCCCATCCTGATATTGTTGTCGAAAAGAAATCGGACTCCCCTGATGAGGATAAGTGTGTTCATGATTCCAAACTTTTGATCCCGACACTCAAAGACTTCTTT
Source organism: Drancourtella massiliensis (assembly GCF_016900655.1). Lineage (GTDB taxonomy): Bacteria > Bacillota > Clostridia > Lachnospirales > Lachnospiraceae > Sellimonas > Sellimonas catena. The sequence goes on along the minus strand of NZ_JACJKH010000119.1, from coordinate 170 downwards.
TCAAAGCATCCACTGATCAATCCCAAAACCTTCCTCGGAGATGCCGCTTTCGATACCGCTCAGCTCTATAAGAGCCTTCTTACCGGTGATACTTTTGGTAAGGACAAACATTTCCAGAAAGCATATATTCCACTCAATGCAAGAGCAGGTCTTGAAAATCAGGATTATAC
>NZ_JACJKH010000118.1 GCF_016900655.1 Drancourtella massiliensis | reverse complement strand
CGCTATTATCTTTTGGGTTTCTTTGTTCAGGGAATCGAGACTTGTAAATATGTTTTCTTTTAAGCGCTCGATTAAATGTGTCTCCAAAAAACGGACGTGGTTTTCTATCGTCGGTTTCCCTTTCGGCTTGCGCGGCGGTGGAGGCAGCACAATCGTATTGTAGAAATCCTCCAGATCTGAAAAAGCCGAATTCAGGATCAATTCGTCCTTTGAGTGTTTAGAAATCGCGGTCTTCAGGTTTAATGTAAAGTGGCTGTTAATGTAAAGCCAAACAGTTCCATGCAATCATTAGCTACATTGATCTCTTACTGACTTTACATTAACACTTGTCTGCTACCCTAAAGAATCCAAG
>NZ_JACJKH010000117.1 GCF_016900655.1 Drancourtella massiliensis | reverse complement strand
ACTGGAAAAAAGGCAAAAAGAAACCATGAAGTTACAACTGCAACTCCATGGCCCATATGCCTTGTAATTCTAACTGCAACAACCTATGTTGCAATTAATTTTTCAATTAACCACAATCAGTTTTTCTTTTTCATAAAAGCGTACATTTGAACGTGATAACCCTGTCAGTTTTTCAACCTCTTTTATTGTCATATCATGCACCTCTTCTCAAGCACCTATATTCTATTTTTGAATATAAACTACTAAGACTTCCCATACCTGAAATGGGCTTCGCTCCTTGAAAATTCAATATTTCAGCTGACAAAATAGTGATTTATGCCCCTATAGACTCTGGATGGAGTGCGTTACGCAGAT
>NZ_JACJKH010000116.1 GCF_016900655.1 Drancourtella massiliensis | reverse complement strand
ATCAGGGGAGTCCGATTTCTTTTCGACAACAATATCAGGATGGGACGCCATAAAGTCTTTGTTGTAGAAAGAGATATGACGGATAATGCCCAGCCCATTGGTGACAATGCCAAATTTGAAGACATAGCAAAAATGCCCATTGATATACAGCTGCTTGATTTCAGGATTCGCAGAAGCATGGGAAGGCATGGAACTGTAGGCGGCCTTATAAGGGTCGTAGGACTGATCAAAGCCATGTGCTTTCGCAAAGGCTTTCAGCTGACGGATGATCCGATTGGCATATTTGGGATTGTTTTCGGTGACAAAAGCTTCAATACCGGAAGAATCAAAGATGGTCATATTTGCTTTTGCAGAGTCGA
>NZ_JACJKH010000115.1 GCF_016900655.1 Drancourtella massiliensis | reverse complement strand
TGGCACCGCTGTCTTTGACTTTTTTGTTTTGTGTACTGGTTTTTGGTTTGTGACTGTTCGTCTTCGTCATAAGGACTCCTTTCCGAAAGGGAGCAAAGACAAACAGTCAGACACTGAAATTACTTTTATTGTACCAGTGAATGATGTGAAATACAATAAATGCTCAGTTCTTTCCCGTTGATTTCTTTGTTCCCCGTCTGTAAAAATAAAATATTGAAATGTGTGGCCGAATGGCCGGAATCATGCATCAGCGGGAAAAGATTCCCGAAGGGACAAAAGAATGCTGTCCCGATTTGATGTAAGGCCAGTATATACCCTCAGTGAGAAAATAACAAGAGAAAAAAAGGGGTGAATTCTGATATAATGAGA
>NZ_JACJKH010000114.1 GCF_016900655.1 Drancourtella massiliensis | reverse complement strand
CTCCGGATCAATGGATATTTGCTCCTCCCCGAAGCTTTTCGCAGCTTATCACGTCTTTCATCGGCTCTTAGTGCCAAGGCATCCACCCTGCGCTCTTTTCAGCATAACCAACTTTGACTTGAGACCGGGATGATCTCTCGTCTCACATACCTAGCGTGATATGTGTTGGTCGATAGTGCAGATCCTTTGATCTGCCGTTGTTCTCAATAATGTGTTCACATTACCTCGGATGTCTTGATATTTCTATTTGTGTTCTTATATGCGGTTTTCAAGGTACATTTTCATATCTTACGGACCGTTTCCGATCCGAGTGGAGAATACGAGATTCGAACTCGTGACCTCCTGCTTGCAAGGCAGGCGCTCTCCCAACTGAGCTAATCCCCCGTAT
>NZ_JACJKH010000113.1 GCF_016900655.1 Drancourtella massiliensis | reverse complement strand
GTGTAATATGCACAAATGCAGGTACTTCCGCTTCAATATCGTAGAGCGTATGCAACTTTATTCCGCCTTTATGTTTGCGAAATTTAGCCCATTCAAACACTGACAGGCACAGATCAATCGTTGTAGAGTCAAATGCATAAACATGACCGTCAAGTTCGAATATTTTATTGATTCTACGCTTGCGGGCCTCGGCAATCATGAATGTTGCGTACTCTTCGAAGATGCGGTAGTTACGTTGCTCATTAGCCTTACTAAGATTGCTCCGAGTTACAGACTTCCCGATTCCGAGATGGTAAAGTTTTCCAGCATGAGCTTCCATAGCCACAATCAAATCTCTAAGACTATCTCGATTGGATAGCTGACCGAACATCATCGTAAGCAGCTGATTCCAACAGGTAT
>NZ_JACJKH010000112.1 GCF_016900655.1 Drancourtella massiliensis | reverse complement strand
TACATTTTCATATCTTACGGACCGTTTCCGATCCGAGTGGAGAATACGAGATTCGAACTCGTGACCTCCTGCTTGCAAGGCAGGCGCTCTCCCAACTGAGCTAATCCCCCGTATGCAATTGTTGTTTAAGTTGTGATGGGCTTAAGTGGGCCTTACCTCCTCACTCTCACCTTTCACACTGAAATTGTGATGGGTCAAGTGGGCCTTACCTCCTCACTCTCACCTTTCACACTGAAATTGTGATGGGTCAAGTGGGCCTTACCTCCTCAGCCTCATCTTTCATTCTTAAATTGTGATGGGCTTAAGTGGACTCGAACCACCGACCTCACGCTTATCAGGCGTGCGCTCTAACCGGCTGAGCTATAAGCCCACACTTTATATGAAAACGGCTTCCGCCGGTTTCT
>NZ_JACJKH010000111.1 GCF_016900655.1 Drancourtella massiliensis | reverse complement strand
TTGTCTGGAACAAGATACTTCGGAACAGCCCCATAGTATTCCAGTGCGTGGACAACGCCGGTAATAAAACTTGGCAGCTTCTCGTCAAGGAATACTTCTGCATATACACGGCTGCTGAAGCCAAGTGTCGTAGCAAACACATGAACTTTGTGTATCTCGCCGGTTGCAGGATCCGTCAGCAGTTCAGGCTGGTCGCCGACCCAGTCAATATACATCCGCTCTCCTGGGATTCGTTCGACTGGCATAGATACGGAATCCTGTCCGAAATTTTCTCTCAGAAAATCTCGGTAGAGCTTGTAGAACTGTGACAGTTGATAGCCATTCGGATGCTCTTTTTTGTATTCCAACCACTGGAATGCAAGATCAGGAGTCTCCATCGCCATCATACGCTGATGGATCTGAAAGAAATCT
>NZ_JACJKH010000012.1 GCF_016900655.1 Drancourtella massiliensis | reverse complement strand
CTGCGTAACGCACTCCATCCAGAGTCTATAGGAACATAAATCACTATTTTGTTAGCTGAAATATTGAATTTTCAAGGTACAAAGCCCATTTTAAGTATGGGAAGTCTTAGTAATAAAATAGATAGCATGTAGGAGGAAAAGAATGGACAATCAGAATAATAAAAAGAACGATAACAATAATCGGCAGAATTATGGGATTATTATTATAACCACAATAATTGCTGCTGTTTTTGTCATGTTTCTCTATCAGCTCATGCAGGACACGCCATCTCAGGAGATTTCCTATACGAAATTTATGGATATGGTGGAACAGGGCGAAGTCAGGGAAGTCACTATTGACTCGGAAAAGATTACGATCATACCGAAAACGGAAGCGGAAAAGCAGCAGGATTCCCAGTCGGGAAGCAGTGACGGACAGGATACACTCACTCAGGGCAGTAACTGGTTTACACAGTTTAATACCGGATCTCAGGTAGAGTATTATACCGGGATTGTAGATGATCCGGAAATGTACAATAAGCTGGAGGAAGCGGGAGTTGAGGTCAGCAGGACGATTCCGGATTCGACATCCATGATGATTTTAAATCTTGTATTCAGTGTCATTCTTCCGTTTGCGCTAGTATTTATTCTGCTCAGTTTCCTGATGCGGCGAGTATCCAAAAGCAGCGGGGGCATGATGGGGATTGGAAAGAGCAATGCCAAGATGTATGTGGAAAAGACCACGGGCGTAACATTTCGTGATGTAGCCGGTCAGGATGAGGCGAAAGAGTCTCTGCAGGAAGTGGTAGATTTCCTTCACAATCCGGGCAAATACACGGGAGTCGGAGCGAAGCTTCCGAAAGGAGCGCTTCTGGTAGGCCCTCCGGGAACAGGTAAGACGCTGCTTGCAAAGGCAGTGGCAGGAGAGGCGAATGTGCCGTTTTTCTCTCTGTCGGGTTCTGCGTTTGTGGAAATGTATGTCGGAGTCGGAGCATCCCGTGTAAGGGATCTGTTTAAACAGGCACAGCAGATGGCGCCGTGTATTATTTTTATCGATGAGATCGATGCCATCGGAAAAAGCAGGGATTCGCAGCTCGGGGGAAACGATGAGCGTGAACAGACATTGAATCAGCTGCTGGCGGAGATGGATGGATTTGATACAAACAAAGGTCTTCTTCTACTGGCAGCAACGAACCGTCCGGAGATTCTGGACCCGGCTCTGTTAAGACCGGGACGGTTTGACCGCCGGATTATTGTGGAAAGACCGGATCTGAAAGGCCGTGTTGATATCCTGAAAGTACATGCAAAGGATGTGCGGATGGATGAGAGCGTTAATCTGGAGGAGATCGCACTTGCGACGAGCGGCGCGGTAGGATCAGATCTTGCGAATATGATCAATGAAGCGGCGATCAATGCGGTAAAGCATGGACGTCACGCGGTGAGTCAGTCCGACCTTTTTGAGGCCGTGGAAGTGGTTCTTGTAGGAAAGGAAAAGAAAGACCGGATCATGAGCCAGGAAGAGCGCAGGATTGTTTCCTACCATGAGGTGGGACATGCACTTGTGAGTGCGCTTCAGAAGGATTCCGAGCCGGTTCAGAAGATCACGATTGTTCCGCGTACGATGGGTGCGCTTGGATATGTCATGCAGACACCGGAGGAAGAGAAATTCCTCAACACCAAGAAGGAACTTGAGGCGATGCTGGTAGGGCTTCTTGCCGGACGTGCTGCGGAGGAGATCGTATTTGATACAGTTACGACAGGAGCTTCCAATGATATCGAGAAGGCGACCAAGGTTGCCAGAGCGATGATTACCCAGTATGGTATGTCCGAGAAGTTCGGTCTGATCGGACTGGAATCCATCCAGAACCGGTACCTTGACGGAAGGGCAGTCATGAACTGCGGTGAGGCGACAGCGGCTGAGATTGACTCTGAGGTCATGCAGATGCTGAAGGTTGCCTACGATGAAGCAAAACGTCTTCTGATGGAGAACAGGGAAGCACTTGACAAGATTGCAGCGTTCCTGATCGAGAAAGAGACGATTACCGGAAAAGAGTTTATGAAGATCTTCCACGAGGTCAAAGGAGTGTCCGAAGGGGAAGTCAAAAAAGAGGAACGGATCGCAATGAAGCCGGTAGAATTTCCGGATCATCCGGAGATCGAAGAAGCTGTTCAGGCACCGGAGGAGACTGCAAACGAGGAAGAAAGCACAGGCTTTGGAGCGACAGAAGAATAAAGACAGGAATTCAGCGTATGGGGATTGTCCATACGCTGTTCTTTTGCTAAAATAGATGGGGTTAAAGAGGTGAAGCGATGTTTGTAATTGAAGAAGAACTGAAAAAACTGCCGGCAAAGCCTGGAGTTTATCTGATGCATGATGAGAAGGACGAGATCATCTACGTGGGAAAAGCCATCAGCCTGAAAAACCGGGTGAGGCAGTATTTTCAGAGCAGCAGAAATAAGGGCGTCAAGATCGAGCAGATGGTCACGCACATCCGGCGGTTTGAATACATTGTCACAGATTCGGAACTGGAAGCTCTGGTACTGGAATGTAATCTGATCAAGGAACACAGGCCGAAGTACAATACCATGCTGATGGACGATAAGACATATCCCTTTATCAAGGTGACCGTCCAGGAACCGTTCCCGCGGATTATGATGGTGCGCAGGCAGGCAAAGGATAAGGCAAAGTATTTTGGACCATTTACGAGTTCTCAGGCGGTGAAGGATATCATTGATATGGTAAGAAAGCTGTATCATTTAAGAAGCTGCAGCAGAAATCTGCCGAGAGATATCGGGAAAGAACGTCCGTGTCTGTACTACCACATCAAACAGTGTGATGCTCCGTGCCAGGGATATATTTCCAGCGAACAGTACAGGGAGTCCATTGACGAGGTCGTGAAATTTTTATCCGGGCATTATGACGGGATTCTGAAAGAACTGGAAGAAAAGATGATGGAAGCATCCGGGCAGATGGAGTTTGAAAAGGCAATCGAGTACCGGGAGCTGATCGGAAGTGTCAAGAAGATTTCGGAAAAGCAGAAGATCACCGATGCGGGAAAACCGGGAGAAGACCGGGATGTTCTGGCGGTTGCAAGGGAAGAGGGGGATGCTGTGGTACAGGTCTTCTTCATACGTGGAGGCCGCCTGATCGGACGGGATCATTTTTATCTGCGGACCGATCCGGACGAAACGAAGGCGGAGATCCTGACGAGCTTTATCAAGCAGTTTTATGCCGGGACACCGTATATTCCAAGAGAACTGCTGCTTCCGTACGAACTGGATGAAGCAGATATACTGATGGAATGGATGACTCGCAGAAGAGGACACAAAGTAACCTTTACAGTGCCGAAAAAGGGCGAGAAGGAAAAACTTTGTGAACTGGCGCAGAAAAATGCGGCGATGGTACTTGCAAAAGATAAAGAACACCTGATCCGGGAAGCCAACAGAACTACAGGAGCAGTCCGGGAACTGGAGGGAATTATCGGTGTTACCGGAATCCGCAGGATGGAGGCGTTTGACATCTCCAATACGAACGGGTTTGCATCGGTTGGTTCCATGGTAGTCTACGAGGATGGAAAACCGAAGAGAAGCGACTACCGGAAGTTCCGTATCAAGGGCGTAGTGGGAGCGGACGATTACGCAAGTATGCGGGAAGTGCTGACAAGGCGGTTCACACATGGACTGCAGGAAAAAGAAGAAGGAAAAGAGTTCGGAAGTTTTACTGTCTTTCCTGATCTGATTCTGATGGACGGCGGCAAGGGACAGGTGCATATCGCGGAGGAAGTGCTGGAGGAGCTGCATATCAGCATACCGGTCTGCGGCATGGTGAAGGATGACAGGCACCGCACGAGAGGACTTTATTACCACGATGAAGAACTCCCAATCCGGGCAGATTCAGAGGCGTTTAAACTGATTACACGTGTACAGGATGAGGCTCACCGGTTTGCCATCGAATTTCACCGGAAACTGCGGGGACAGGGGCAGGTTCACTCGATTCTGGATGATATTCCGGGAGTGGGACCGAAGCGGAGAAAAGATCTGATGAAACATTTTCAGAGTCTGGATGCGATCCGGCAGGCGGAAATCGAAGATCTGAAAAAACTTCCTACCATGAATGAAAAATCTGCCAGAGACGTGTACAATTTTTTCCACTGATATGATATACTATTCACAAAATGATTTTAACTGAGAAAATAAAGGAGAACAAATATGGGTGTGAAGCTTGAAAAACTAATTGAGAAGATGAACCTGAAGAATCTGACTCCGGATCTGGACCTGACCCAGTCGGAAATTCAGGTTCCGGATATCAACCGTCCGGCATTGCAGCTGACGGGATATTTTGACCATTTTGATTCTGAGCGTGTCCAGATTATCGGATATGTGGAGTATACGTATCTGGAAACACTGTCAGATGAGAAGAAGAAAGAGATGTATGCGCAGCTTCTCTCCTATGGAATTCCATGTATTGTATACTGCCGGAATATGGAGCCGGATGCGATGTTTCTTGAGATGGCCAATGAAATGAAAGTGCCGATTTTTCAGTCCTGTAAACAGACCTCTGCCTTTACTGCGGAAGTGATCCGTTGGCTGAATGTGGAACTGGCTCCATGCATTTCTATTCACGGGGTACTGGTTGATGTATATGGAGTTGGTGTTCTGATGATGGGTGAGAGCGGTATCGGAAAGAGTGAAGCAGCACTGGAACTGATTAACCGCGGCCATCGTCTTGTGACAGACGATGTTGTTGAAATCCGGAAAGTCAGCGATGATACTCTGGTTGGAAAAGCTCCCGATATCACCAGACATTTTATCGAGCTTCGCGGAATCGGTATTGTCGATGTCAAGAGTCTGTTTGGTGTACAGAGCGTCAGAGAGACACAGACGATCGATCTCGTGATCAATATGGAAGAGTGGGACAAGAACCGGGAGTACGACCGTCTTGGACTGAAAGAGGAATATACAGAATTTCTCGGAAATAAAGTCGTATGCCATTCGATTCCGATCCGTCCGGGAAGAAATCTGGCGATCATTGTGGAATCAGCGGCTGTCAACCACAGACAGAAACAGATGGGGTATAATGCGGCAGAAGAGTTATACAGACGTGTACAGGAAAGTCTGGCAAAATAAGAGGAAGGAAAGAACAGAGATGAATTATTGTTTTGGAGTTGATATAGGAGGTACCACCGTCAAGATCGGATTATTTCAGGAAGACGGAAACATTCGGGAAAAATGGGAGATAAAAACCAGAACGGAAGAGAAAGGCTGCAGGATTCTTCCGGATATTGCCAAATCTCTTTTGAACAGTCTGGAAAAGAATGGAATTCCGAAAGAGAATGTGGCCGGAATCGGAATCGGGGTCCCGGCTCCGATTACAGAAGACGGAGTTGTAAAGGCAACGGCAAATCTTGGATGGGAATATAAAAATGTGAAAGAAGAGATGGAGGAGCTGACAGGAATCCGTACTGCTACAGGCAATGACGCCAATGTGGCAGCACTTGGAGAAATGTGGCTCGGCGGCGGACGAGGCTGTAAAAATATGATTATGGTCACGCTGGGAACCGGTGTCGGAGGAGGAATCCTGATTAATGGAAAGATCCTGACAGGGGAACATGGAGCCGGCGGTGAGATCGGTCATCTCTGTGTCAACTACGAGGAAACGGACAGCTGTGGATGCGGAAATCATGGATGTCTGGAGCAGTACGCATCTGCGACAGGAATTACACGTCTTGCAAAGAAAAAGCTGGATTCCACTGACAGGGAGACTTTGTTGAGAAAAGGACCGGTCAACGCAAAGACCGTCTTTGATGCGGTAAAAGCAGGAGATGAAGTTGCCGATGAGATTGCTGTGGAGTTTGGAACATATCTGGGATATGCGCTCGCAAATCTTGCGGCTGCAGTAGATCCGGCTGCCATCGTGATCGGAGGCGGGGTATCCAAGGCAGGAGAAGTGCTTCTCCCGTACATCAAAAAGCCATATCAGGAGAGAGCGTTTTTTGCTGACCGCGACGTGAAATTTACACTTGCGGAGCTTGGAAATGATGCGGGGATCTGCGGAGCGGCAAAACTCGTTTTAGATTAATCATCTGAATAACAGAACATAAAGAAGGCCTCTGCGGCAGATCATATCTGCTGCAGGGGCCTTAATGCTGCGTTTTTTGTCCGGAACTATCTACTCGGAAGCGCTGTCTCCGCCGGAATCATCACTCTGAGTTCCTCCACTGTTTGAATCGGAGGAAGTATTGTCAGATCCCTGAGTGCTGTCAGAGGAACTGCTGTTTCCGCTGTCGGAAGAGGATTCACTGTCCGAAGAATTACTGCTGTCGGAACTTTCGGAAGACTGGCTGTCTTCTGACTGATCAGAACTGTCTGAGCTTTCAGAATTACTGCTCGTAGAACGCCGTGTGGTTCTGTGTCCGGAACAGCTTTCAGTAGGTGCGGTATCTTTGTCAAAATATTCTGTCACAGAAGGACATCCGGATACAGCAAGTTTACCGGTGCTTGTGCAGACAGTCCGCTCAACAACAGAGTCCGGTGTTTCGAAGTCTGTGTAGGAAAGACCTTTTGTTGTATTGATCTGATCCATGATCTTTTTCCACATTCTTAGATGATAATTCCACTCCTGATCTGCGAGCGGGGTATTGTCATCATAACCGGTCCAGATCGTACAGGTATAGTACGGAGTGTAACCTGAAAACCAGAGATCGACGTTGTTGGATGTCGTACCGGTCTTACCGGCAGCGGCCATATTGGAAAGACGGGCCGGGGTACCGGTTCCTTCTGTCAGAACGCCTTCCATTGCGCTTGTCAGAAGATATGCGGTGGACTCTTTTAGGACAGTCCGCTTTTCCTGTGTCTGAGTACGGTCGAGCAGGACATTGCCGTCATGATCCAGAATCTTGGTGTACATGATCGGCTCCTGGTAAACACCGCCGTTTGCGATTGCGGCGTATGCCGCACACATTTCGTAGTTATACACACCGTCTGTGATACCGCCAAGGGCAAGAGACTGGTGAATATCTGTAAATACCTGACCCTCATCTGTAGTCCGGCTTTCAACCAGCGTGGAGAGTCCAAAGTTCTGACAGTAGGTAAAGCCAAGCTGCGGCGTAATCTCTGTCAGTGTCTTGACAGCGCAGATATTGGCGGACTGCTCAATCGCCTCCCGCATGGTCATATCACCGCGGTAATAATCGCCCCACCAGTTGGATACCGGAGTACCATCCGCGTATTCATAAGGTTCATCCTTGATGATTGTTGCCAGTGTTTCACCGGCGCTGTCAAGGGCAGGAGCGTAGGTAGACAGAATCTTAAAGCAGGAACCAGGCTGTCTTGTAGATCCGGTGTATGCACGGTTCAGACTCATGCTGGAGGACTTGGTTCCACGGCCGCCGACCATGGCCTTGATCTGTCCGGTAGCCTGATCAATGACGGTCACTGATGCCTGAGGCTGCGGTGACAGATCGATTACTTCATCATATGTGTCTCCCTCCTGAGCAATAGAAGCCTTAAATTCTTCGATCACCTGGTACGCTTCTTCCTCCGAATCAAAAGTCAGTCCGTATTTCATATTCCGGAACTGCTTGATATGTCCGGAACTGTAGTTTTCCTGTGTCCCATCGGCACGGGTAACAGTCAGAGCATAGGACAGTCCATACTCTATGTTGGAAGGATAATTGCTGTCATCGTTGACGATCTGGTCACAGATTCCCTGGATTTCCAGATCCTGTGTGGAATAAATACTCAATCCGCCTTTATATAATGTATTGTAGGCCTGAGTTTCGCTGTAGCCAAGTCCGATATCCGGATCTTCCAGATCATTCAGAATCTGTTCTGTCAAAGCGTCCACAAAATAGCTCTGCGGAGTGGTGCTCTGTGTGATGTTCGTATTGACATTCTGAATACGGGAATATACATCATCCGCCAGTGCTTCATCATGCGCCTCCTGGGAAATATATCCCTGATCAAGCATGTTGTCGAGAACCTGCTCGCGGCGTTTCGCATTGTTGTCAGGATGTGTAATAGGATTGTAATAACTTGGACTCTGGGTAATCGCAGCGATGACCGCGCATTCCGAAAGAGTCAGCTGAGACACATCCTTGTTAAAGTACCGCTGGGAAGCAGCCTGTACCCCGAGTGTATTCTGGCCAAGGTTGATGGTATTCAGATAGTTTTCCATGATTTCGCTTTTTGACATCTGCTTTTCAAGCTTGAGTGCAAGATACTGTTCCTGAATTTTACGTTCCAGTCTGTCAAAGAACGTATCTTCCGACATGAAGTCAAAAATATTATTTTTGATCAGCTGCTGTGTCAGGGTCGATGCGCCTTGAGAAAAATCTCCGGTGGTGATACCGATGATTCCTGCACGGATGATACCTTTTGGATCGATACCGTTATGCTCATAAAAACGCTCGTCCTCGATTGCAACAAAAGCATGCTGAAGATCCTTTGGAATCTCGTCGATTGTCTTATAAACACGGTTGGAACCGGCTGAGGTCAGCCGCTCGGTTTCGGTCTTATTATCCGACGCGTAAATAACGGAAGTATATCCTGTTGGCTTTACGTCTTCCGGGGTGACATCCGGGGCATCATTGATGACTTTTTTGATAAAAATTCCGCCGCCCACACATCCGGCTACGACAAGAAGCAGGAGCGTCAGAAGAACTCCTTTGAAGATCCGTACGCCGAGACGTTTCTTTTTCAGTTTTGATTTTGAGGTAATGTCTTTTCGTTTCTTAGCAGCCTTTTTTCTACCATAGTTCATGAGCATATGCCTCCTTTTATACCAAACCATTATAGCAAATTTCAATATTGAAATAAAGAAAAAAATGCAATCTTCAGTATTCGCTGATAAAAATTTAAGAAAAAGTTTTGAAAATGTTGAAATTCCTGTTATAGTAGAAAAGAAGATACAGGAGGAACGAACATGGTCGAAGAATACAGGACAGTGCTTGAAAACGGGGAAGCGGAAATTGTTGAAAAGAGATCTCGTTTTTTGGCGGCGGTTTCCCATATTGACACGGAGGAAGAGGCACTGGAATTTATAGAGAGCATCCGGAAAAAGCATTACAATGCTACGCACAACTGCTATGCCTATGTTCTGGGAGAGCGGTTTGAACTGCAGCGTTTCAGTGATGATGGAGAGCCGGGAGGAACCGCCGGGAAGCCGATTCTCGATGTATTGACAGGAGAGGACATCCATGACTCCGTGATTGTCGTGACCCGTTATTTTGGAGGAACGCTTCTTGGAACCGGCGGGCTTGTCAGGGCCTACTCCGGAGCAGCAAAAGAGGGACTTCTTGCAAGTGCTATTATTACCAGAAAACGAGGGATTAAACTGAAAATCCGGACTGAATATACCGGACTGGGGAAGATCCAGTACATCCTTGCCCAGAATGGGATTCATGTTCTGGACACCCGGTATACGGAAGCTGTCAGCATGGAGTGTCTGATTCCTTACAGAGAAAAGGGAAAAATGGAAAAAGAGCTGACAGAAGGGACAAACGGACAGGCGAAACTGGAGTGGGGCGAAGAGTGCTTTTTCGCAGTGCATAAGGGAGAAACGATGCTGTTTGAGAAATAGGGAAGGGGCTGTGTTTTACAGCCCCTTGCTTTTATAATACTACTGGAATTCCGGTTCGATCAAACCGTAAGTATTATTCTTTCTCTTGTATACAACATTGACTTCATCAGTCTCAGCGTTGGTAAATACATAGAAATTATGACCGAGAAGTTCCATCTGAATGCATGCGTCTTCCGGAAACATTGGTTTGATACCAAAGCGTTTTGTACGGATAATCTGAATAGAATCGTCTTCCACGCTGTCGTGATCATGATCTTCCACAAATGATTTGCTGAAATCCACACCAGCCTGATGTTTTTCAACCAGCTTGTTTTTATATTTGCGGAGCTGACGTTCGATGATCTCTTCGACAAGGTCGATAGAAACATACATATCGTTGCTGGACTGTTCGGAGCGGATAATATTTCCCTTGAGAGGGATAGTGACTTCAATTTTCTGCTCTTCCCTTTCCACACTGAGTGTAACGTGTATCTCGGTTTCAGGAGTGAAATATCTTTCCAACTTTCCAAGTTTGTGTTCGATTGTTTCCTTTAAAGCAGGCGTCACATCGATATTTTTTCCTCTGATAATAAATTTCATAAGCCCAACTCCTTTTTCCTGTATTTTCTGCCCGGCTGCGAAAGCAGTTCAATCTGGCAGAAGATCTGTTTTCAAATCATAGATTTGAATTCCTGCCCTTATTATACTACGAAGACTTTGGACATGCAATTATAAATAACTAAAAAAAATATTAAAAGTAATAAGTTTACTGACAAAATCTGAGAAGTACAAACAATAGAATGAAAAAACTATGCTTTTTTCTGGACGAATACAAAGAGGGCAGGATATAAAAACAGAATCCAGAAAACGAGGAAAGCGTAAACAAATGCTTTCCAGAGCAGGGCGGAGCCAAGGCCCGAGAGGAACAGCTTGAACAGGAGTGTGGAAAAAAGACCTGCAAGCAGTTTTATGGCCTGTGCGGTACGGGTGCGTGCCGCGGTGGAAAACCGGAGTCGTGTCTGTTCCAGATAAAGTCCTGCAGCGAAACCAAGTCCGGCTCCGGCGGCTTTGATACAGTCTGCGGCATATCTGACAGCCAGCCGGTCAAGGTGCATTAGAAGACAGGCGTAAAGAAGCACTGCAAAAGCACAGATGGCCAGGACGATACACAGTGTCCGGATATGGTCAAAAAGCCTGGAAGAAAATCTGGAGAAAAACCAGGAAAAGGCAAGGGAAACTGTCAGGGCAGCAAGCACATCCTTGGGTGTATGGACGCCCAGGTACATTCTTGAAAAACCGATCAGAAGAAATGCTGCGGTAAATAACACTTTCAGAATCCTGTTTCCGGCTTTCATTGCAAGGGGAGCAAACAGACAGGTGCCGCCTTGCGTGTGACCGCTTGGAAACGAGTAACCGGTGGCATGGGAAACGGCACTCTTTACCGGCGGAAAATCCGGATCCAAAACCCAGGGACGCGGAATCCGAAACGTAATCTTCATACTCTGTACGAAAAGCCCGGATGAAAAATAGGTCAGGCCCAGCTGACAGGCGAATGTTTTATTGACGCACCAGTAAAAGCAGCAGATCACTGAAAGAAGAAAGGTTTCCTGACCAAAACAGGTAACGAACTGAAAGAATTCGTTACCTGCAGGAGTCCGGATGCCTTCTAAAAACCATAAAAAATCCATATAGACACCTCAGAATAATTCACTTTTATTTTTTCGCGCTGTCACGTCTGCGCATTCTGGAATCCAGAATCTTTTTACGGATCCGGAGACTCTTCGGAGTCACTTCCAGAAGTTCATCTGTATCAATGAAATCCAGCGCCTCCTCCAGACTCAGGATACGCGGAGGAGAGAGTTTTAATGCGTCATCAGAACCGGAAGCACGAGTGTTGGTCAGGTGCTTTGCCCGGCAGACATTGATTTCGATATCATCGGTCTTTGCATTCTGGCCGACTACCATTCCGGCATAGACACGTTCCCCCGGAGTGATAAATAATGTTCCGCGTTCCTGGGCATTGAAAAGACCGTAGGTCAGAGCCTCGCCTGTCTCGAAAGCGATCAGAGAACCGTTTTTACGATACTGAATTTCGCCTTTGTACGGAGCGTAGCCGTCAAAGGCAGTGTTCATGATTCCGTTCCCCTTTGTATCGGTCAGAAAGTCGCCGCGGTATCCGATCAGGCCCCGGGACGGGATGGAAAATTCCAGTCTGGTGTAGGCGCCGTTTGACATTCCCATATTCCGGAGTTCGCCCTTTCTCTGGCTCAGCTTGTCGATGACGGTTCCGGTAAACTCGTCCGGAACATCGATGTAGACAAGCTCCATCGGCTCTAACAGTTTTCCGTTTTCGTCTTCTTTATAAAGAACCTCTGCCTTGCTGACAGCAAATTCGTAGCCTTCGCGTCGCATGTTCTCGATCAGGACGGAAAGATGGAGCTCGCCTCGTCCGGACACTTTGAAGCTGTCCATGTCATCGGTATCTTCCACGCGGAGACTGACATCCGTATTCAGTTCACGGAACAGACGGTCGCGGAGATGACGGGAAGTTACGAATTTTCCTTCCTGCCCTGCAAACGGGCTGTCGTTAACCTTGAACTGCATGGAGATCGTAGGCTCGGAAATTTTCTGGAACGGGATCGGATCCGGATGTTCCGGGGAGCAGATCGTATCTCCGATGGAAATATCAGCGATACCGGAAATGGCAACAATAGAACCGATTCCGGCCTCTTTGACCTCGATTTTGTTCAAACCGTCAAACTCATAGAGCTTGCTGATTTTTACCCGTTTCTGTTTGTCCGGCTCATGATGGTTGACAACGACGACATCCTGATTTACCCGGATTGTTCCATTGTCAACTTTTCCTACACCGATACGTCCCACATATTCATTATAATCGATTGTACTGATGAGCACCTGGGTGGCGGCGTCCGGATCTCCTTCCGGGGCAGGGATGTATTCCAGAATCGTCTCGAAAAGCGGGATCATATTTTCCGGTTTGTCATCCAGCTCCAGAATCGCGTACCCGCCTTTGGCAGAAGCGTACACAAACGGGCAGTCCAGCTGGCTGTCATCTGCGTCCAGATCCATAAAGAGCTCCAGTGTCTCGTCAATCACTGCATCCGGACGTGCTTCCGGACGGTCGATTTTGTTGATGCAGACAATGACCGGCAGCTTTAATTCCAGCGCTTTTTTCAGAACGAATTTGGTCTGCGGCATCGGCCCTTCAAAGGCGTCCACAACAAGGACAACACCGTTTACCATTTTGAGGACACGTTCTACCTCGCCGCCAAAATCGGCATGTCCCGGTGTATCAATAATATTGATTTTCGTATTTTTGTAGTGTACGGCTGTATTTTTTGAAAGAATGGTGATGCCGCGCTCACGCTCGATGTCATTGGAGTCCATGACACGCTCTTCAACTTCCTGATTCTCACGGAAGACGCCGCTCTGTTTTAAAAGCTCGTCAACCAGAGTTGTTTTCCCGTGGTCTACATGGGCGATAATGGCAATATTACGAATATCTTCACGTTTTATTTTCATATCGTTATATCCTTCTTTCTACTTATATAATGTAGCAACTTATATAGTCTACCATATTTTTTGGATTTTACAAGCATTTCTATCCATATTTATCGGAATATGTCGATCGAAATTTATGGAAAATCTTCCGGAATGGTCATATCCTTTCAAGGAGGGGCATAAAGTATTAAAGATAAAAAACTACGTATCAGAGGAAGGGAGAATTACATTTCATGTCAGATAAGATCATTGAAAACAACCAGGTAACGATTATGGGACAGGTGGCGACAACATTCGAATTCAGCCACGAAGTATTTGGAGAGGGCTTCTACACGATGGAAGTGCTTGTGAAGCGCCTGAGCAACTCGGAGGACCGGATCCCGGTCATGATCTCTGAGCGTCTGATCGATGTGACTCAGGATTATGTGGGAGAATATATTATTGTTCAGGGACAGTTCCGGTCCTATAATCGGCATGAGGAACAGAAAAACAGACTTGTGCTGTCCGTCTTTGCAAGGGAAGTGTCCTTTGTGGAGAGTGACGAGGATATGGACGGTGTCAAGACAAACAGCATTTTTCTGGACGGCTATATCTGTAAAGCACCGGTATACAGAAAGACTCCGCTTGGAAGGGAAATTGCGGACCTTCTGCTGGCCGTCAACCGGCCGTACGGGAAATCAGACTATATTCCATGTATCTGCTGGGGGCGTAACGCAAGGTTTGCCTCCTCGTTTGAAGTCGGCGCGCATGTACATATTCTCGGACGGGTACAGAGCCGGGAATATATAAAAAAATTCTCGGAGACGGAGACAGAGAAAAGAACCGCTTATGAAGTGTCGGTAAGCAAGCTGGAATGCCAGGAAGAATAAGGACCCAATGCTGGCAGGACTCGTTGAATTGATGTTTGACACATGTTGGGAATAGTGATAAACTTTCAGTAATGACGATTTAATGTTCTAAAGTGTGAAAAGGAAACAAACGAGTTGGAGGTAATATTATGTCGATATTTACAGGGTCAGGTGTAGCGATTGTGACACCATTTTTACCGGATGGTTCCGTAAACTATGATAAGCTCGATGAACTGATTGAGTATCATATTGATCATAAGACGGATGCGATTATTATCTGTGGTACGACCGGTGAGTCATCCACGTTGACAGAAGAAGAGCATATGGAGTGCATCAAATTTACGATTCAGCAGGTGAAAAAGAGAGTCCCGGTCATTGCAGGAACGGGGTCAAATGCGACATTTACGACAATCGAAATGTCAAGAGAAGCGGTTGAGTACGGCGCGGATGCTCTGCTTCTTGTAACGCCTTACTATAACAAGGCGACACAGAAAGGACTGGTTGCCCATTACAAGGCGGTAGCCGATGAGGCGAAGGCACCGATTATTCTCTACAGTGTAGCAAGCCGGACCGGTCTGAATATTGCACCGGAGACGGCAGCAGAGCTTGCCAAAATCGATAACATCGTGGCAATCAAAGAAGCATCAGGAAATATTTCCCAGATTGCGAAAATCATGCAGCTGACGGACGGAAAGCTGGATCTGTATTCGGGCAATGACGACCAGATCGTCCCGCTTCTGTCTCTTGGAGGCAAGGGAGTCATCTCCGTTCTTGCCAATATTGCACCGGAGTACACCCATGACATCTGCCGGAAGTTCTTTGACGGCGATCTGAAAGGAAGTCTGAAGATGCAGCTGGATGCGTTGCCGCTGATCGACAAGCTGTTCTGCGAGGTCAATCCGATTCCGGTAAAGACGGCGATGAATCTGCTTGGAAAAGAAGTTGGAGGTCTGAGAATGCCGCTTTCCCCGATGGAGGAGGCTCACAAACAGGCTCTTGCAGAAGAGATGAAAAAGTTTGGAATGAAACTGGCTTAACAGAATCAGGAAAAGAAAAGAGGGAGCCGAAAGGCGCCCTCTTTGGATATGCGAAAGGAGAAGAGCGAAGATGGTAAGAATAATTATGCATGGCTGTAATGGGAAAATGGGACAGGTGATCACCCGGCTCGCGGCAGAAGACGGCAATTGTCAGATTGTGGCAGGAATTGATACATTCCGCGGGATTGAAAATACCTATCCGGTATTTGACAATCTGAAAGACTGTGATGTGGAAGCAGATGTTGTGATCGATTTTTCAAACGCAAAAGCGGTGGACGGGCTTTTGGAAGCCTGCTGCGAAAAGAAACTTCCGGTAGTGCTTTGTACGACCGGTCTTTCCGAAGAGCAGCTTCAGAAAGTGGAAGACGCGGCAAAAGAGACGGCTGTTCTTAAATCTGCCAATATGTCTCTCGGCATCAATCTGCTGATGCGTCTTTTGAAGGATGCTGCCAAAGTCCTTGCCCCGGCAGGATATGATATTGAAATTGTTGAAAAGCATCATAATAAAAAGGTAGACGCGCCAAGCGGAACAGCGCTTGCACTTGCCGATGCCATCAATGAGACCCAGGATCCACAGTACGCATACTGTTTTGACAGAAGTCAGGAGAGAAAGCCAAGGGAAAAAAGAGAAATCGGAATCTCGGCTGTCCGCGGCGGAACGATCGTCGGGGAACACGAGGTGCTCTTTGCGGGAGAGGATGAAGTGATTGAGTTTAAACATACCGCTTATTCCAAAGCCGTGTTCGGAAAAGGAGCACTGGAAGCGGCAAAATTCCTGGCAGGGAAGCCGGCAGGAAGATATGAAATGAGCGATGTGATTTCATTTTAATTCTCACATGAATAAAATCTGATTTTCTGCAGATAGTAAGTAGTGCAAATTCTATTTGCAGGAGGGAAAAAGATGAAATCTTGGAAACGAGCCGCTCTTGTTCTGCTGAGTGTGTTCATGCTTGGCTGCATGACTGCATGTTCAGGAGAAAACCGTGTCAATGATGCGACAAACGGAAGCAATACCGGGAACACGCTGGAGGAAGATATCAATAATGGAGCTGACGCCCTGGAAGACGGTGCCGAGGACTTAAAAGACGGTGTCGAAGACGGTGCCCGGGATATCAAAGATGGCGTGGAAGATGCGCTGGATGGAAACAGCAGAACAGATATGGACAGATAAGAGAGCCTTTTTGGCTCTCTTATCTGCGATTATGGAGGAGATATTTGGCTTGACGGAAGAGAGGAACCTGTGTTAATGTAAGAAAATAAATTGACGTGGTAAAGTAAAAAAGTGTTGGGAGGTAAAAAGATGCGGTTCCGTCCTTGTATTGATATACATAATGGCAAAGTAAAACAGATTGTAGGCGGAAGCCTCACCGACCGGGGGGACAGGGCCAGCACCAATTTTGTGGCGGATAAACCGGCAGACTGGTTTGCGGGCAGATATCAGGAGGACGGCCTTTATGGAGGTCATGTTATTCTTCTGAATCCGGCATCGTCTCCGTATTTTGAGGAGACAAAAAAGCAGGCACTTCGGGCCCTTCAGGCATTCCCCGGAGGACTTCAGATCGGAGGCGGTATCCGGGCGGATAATGCCGGAGATTATTTAGATGAGGGAGCGAGTCATGTCATTGTTACATCTTATGTTTTTTCCGACGGCCGGATCCGGTGGGATCATCTGGAACAGCTGAAAGATGCCGTGGGAAAGGAGCGGATTGTTCTGGATTTAAGCTGCAGAAAACGAGATGGAAAATATCTGGTTGTCACAGACCGGTGGCAGAAATTTACGGACACTGAAGTGACCCGGGAACTTTTGAATATGCTGGCCGGTTTCTGTGCCGAGTTTCTGATTCACGGTGTTGACGTGGAGGGACGCTCTGCGGGAATCGATCAGGAGCTTGCCGGAATCCTTGGAACATGGGAGAAAGCCGGCGAAATACCTGTGACGTACGCCGGCGGAATTGCATCCATGGAGGATATAAGGATATTGCAGAAAGCAGGAAAAGACAGGGTGGATTTTACCGTGGGAAGTGCTCTGGATCTTTTCGGAGGAGAGCTAAGCTACGATGAAATCAGACAGAAGTATCATGGCTGACGTTTGTGAACACGGTGGAAAGAGTTTGTGAACACTTTAGAAACAGGTTGAACAAGCCCGTGGATAGTGTTAAAATGAGGAATGGATTAATTTTTTAGAACGATAAGGAGCAGTAAAAAATGGGACTGATACAGAAAGTGTTTGGTACACACAGCCAGCATGAGTTAAAGAGAATCTATCCGATCGTAGATCATATCGAAGCTTTGGAACCTGAGATGCAGAAGCTTTCTGATGAAGAATTAAGAGATAAAACGAGAGAATATAAGGAACGGTACGCAAAGGGAGAAACTCTGGATGACCTGCTTCCTGAGGCATTTGCCACAGTAAGAGAGGCAGCAGTAAGATCCATCGGAATGAAACATTACCGTGTACAGCTGATCGGCGGTATTGTCCTTCATCAGGGACGTATTTCCGAGATGAAGACCGGTGAAGGAAAGACACTTGTATCCACACTGCCGGCTTACTTGAATGCCCTCACGGGAGAAGGTGTTCATATCGTTACTGTCAACGACTATCTGGCAAAGCGTGACGCCGAGTGGATGGGAAAAGTACATGAATTTCTGGGACTGAAAGTCGGAGTCGTATTAAACGATATGGACAATGACCAGAGAAGAGCGGCCTATGCCTGTGATATTACATACGTCACCAACAATGAACTTGGATTTGATTATCTGAGAGATAACATGGTGATCTATAAAGAGCAGCTTGTACAAAGGGGACTGAAATACGCCATCATCGATGAGGTCGACTCCGTTCTGATCGACGAGGCAAGAACCCCTCTGATTATTTCCGGCCAGAGCAGTAAGTCCACAAAGCTCTACGAGGCGTGTGATATTCTTGCGCAACAGATGGAGCGTGGAGAAGCAAGCGGTGAATTCTCTAAGATGAATGCAATTCTTGGTGAAGAGATTGAAGAAACCGGAGACTTCATCGTCAACGAAAAAGAGAAGGCCATCAACCTGACGGAAGACGGTGTAAAGAAGGTTGAAAACTTCTTCCATATTGAAAATCTGGCAGATCCGGAAAATCTGGAGATCCAGCATAATATCATCCTGGCCCTGAGAGCACACAACCTGATGTTCCGTGACAAGGATTATGTAGTAAAAGACAACGAAGTGCTGATCGTCGATGAGTTTACAGGACGTATCATGCCGGGAAGAAGGTATTCCGACGGACTTCATCAGGCAATCGAGGCAAAAGAGCATGTAAAAGTCAACCGGGAGAGTAAAACACTTGCAACGGTTACCTTCCAGAACTTCTTTAATAAGTATGAAAAGAAATGTGGTATGACAGGTACCGCCCTGACAGAAGAAAAAGAGTTCCGCGATATCTACGGAATGGATGTTGTGGAAATTCCGACCAACAAACCGGTTATCCGGAAGGATCTGGACGATGCTGTTTACAAGACCAAGAAAGAGAAGTTTAACGCAGTATGCGATGCTATTGAGGAAGCACATGCAAAGGGGCAGCCGGTTCTGGTTGGTACGATTACCATTGAGACCAGTGAGCTTTTAAGCAAAATGCTCAGAAAACGAGGTATCCGCCATAATGTCCTGAATGCCAAGTTCCATGAACTGGAAGCACAGATCGTAGCTGAGGCCGGACAGCACGGCGCGGTTACGATTGCGACCAATATGGCGGGCCGTGGTACCGATATCAAGCTGGATGAAAAGGCAAGAGAAGCCGGCGGCTTAAAGATCATCGGTACAGAGCGTCATGAATCCAGACGAATTGACAACCAGCTCCGCGGACGTTCCGGACGTCAGGGCGATCCGGGTGAATCCCGTTTCTACCTTTCTCTGGAAGACGACCTGCTCCGCCTGTTCGGCTCTGAAAAGCTGATGTCCGTATTCAATGCGCTGGGCGTGGAAGACGGAGAACAGATTGAACACAAAATGCTTTCAGGAGCGATTGAAAAGGCGCAGAAGAAGATCGAGTTCAACAACTATGGTATCCGTAAGAATCTTCTGGAATATGACCAGGTTATGAATGAACAAAGAGAGATTATCTACGAAGAACGCCGCCGTGTGCTTGACGGGGAAAGCATGAGAGATTCCATCTATCATATGATTACAGAATATGTGGAAGATCTTGTTGACAGATATGCTCCGGCTGACAGATCCGGTGATGAGTGGGATCTGGAAGGCATGGATGTGGCGCTTCATGAGACCATTCCGATGATTCAGGCTGTGACCGGGGAAGATGTGAAGAAAAAGCAGCAGAAAGAGCTGAAGCATCTTCTGAAAGAACGTGCTGTCAAAGCATACGAGGCAAAGGAAGCAGAATTCCCGGAACCGGAACATTTAAGAGAAGTAGAGCGTGTCGTACTGCTCAGAGCGATTGATGGCAGATGGATGGATCATATCGACGATATGGACCAGCTTCGTCAGGGAATCGGTCTTCAGGCATATGGGCAGAAAGATCCGCTCGTGGAATACAAGATGCTTGGATACGACATGTTCGGTGAGATGACAAAGGCTATTGAGGCAGATACGATCCGTGTGCTCTTCCATGTCAAGATGGAACAGAAAGTGGAAAGAGAACAGGTTGTAAAAGTAACAGGAACAAACAAGGACGACTCTGCATCCCATGCGCCGAAAGTCCGCACAGAAAAGAAAGTTTACCCGAATGATCCGTGTCCATGCGGAAGCGGCCTGAAATACAAACAGTGCTGCGGGAAAAAGAAATAATAAAAATAAAAGAGGTGAGAACAGTGGTTGAGCTTGAACAGCTGAGACTGGAACTGCAGGCATTCGAGGAACCTCTTAAGGAAGTAAGGGATTCACTTTGACCTGCCGGGCAAAGAAAAAAGAGTAGAAGAACTGGAACGTAAAATGGAAGAACCGGATTTCTGGGAGGATACGGAAGGCTCCCAGAAAGTCATGAAAGAACTCAAAATGCTGAAAGATACACTGAAAACGGCGGAAGAGCTGAATCAGCAGTATGAAGATACCGGAGTCCTTCTGGAAATGGCAGAAGAAGAACAGGATGAAAGTCTTATCGGAGAGATCCGTGACGGAGTCAAAAGGCTGGATGAGCACCTGGAGGAGGTACGGATCAGTACGCTCCTCGGGGGAGAGTATGATAATTGTGATGCGATCGTGACACTCCATGCCGGAGCAGGAGGCACGGAGGCCTGTGACTGGAACCAGATGCTTTACCGGATGTATTCCCGGTTTGTGGAGCGTCATGGATTTTCGATGGAGGTTCTGGATTATATTGACGGTGACATTGCGGGAATCAAAAACGTGACCTTTGAAGTTCACGGGGAAAATGCGTATGGATTTCTGAAATCCGAGAAAGGGATACATCGTCTGGTACGGATTTCACCGTTCAATTCGGCGGGAAAACGTCAGACATCTTTTGCGTCCTGTGATGTGATTCCGGATATTGACAAAGAGATCGATATCGAGATCAATGAAGATGATCTGAAGATCGATACCTACCGGTCAAGCGGGGCAGGAGGACAGCACATTAACAAGACGTCCTCCGCAGTCCGGATCACGCATCTTCCGACCGGGATTGTCGTACAGTGCCAGAATGAGCGCTCGCAGCATCATAATAAGGATAAAGCGATGCAGATGTTAAAGGCAAAACTGTATTTGATGAAAGAACAGGAACAGGCGGAGAAGATGTCCGGTATCCGCGGAGAGGTCAAGGATATCGGATTTGGAAATCAGATCCGCTCTTATGTTATGCATCCATACAGTCTTGTCAAGGATCACAGGACAAACGAAGAATCCAGTAATGTAGGAGCAGTGATGGACGGCGAGATTGACAGATTCATCAATGCATATCTGAAACAGGAGAGTGTACATGGATAAGACGAAATACTATGTGCTGAACAGAAAAGCGGTTCCGGAAGTCCTGTTGAAAGTTGTGGAGGTCAAGCATCTGCTTGCGACACAGAAGGGACTTACGATCGGCGAAGCGGCAGAACAGGCAGGAATCAGCAGAAGTTCCTTTTATAAATACAAAGATGATATTTTCCCGTTTCATGAAAATGAAAAGGGACAGACTATTACCATGGTCCTGCAGATGGAAGATATTCCAGGGCTTTTGGCAGAGATTTTGGGTGAAGTTGCACAGTGCAGGGCAAACATTCTGACTATTCACCAAAGTATTCCGCTCAATGGAGTGGCAACGCTTACCATGAGTGTGGAAGTCCTTTCCACAACAGGAAATCTCTCGGAAATGGTTGCGAAAATCGAAGAAAAAAACGGAGTTCATTATCTGAAAATAGTAGGGAGGGAATAAAAATGATAAGTGTTGCGGTACTGGGCTATGGTACAGTCGGATCCGGAGTAGTGGAAGTGTTCCGGCAAAATCAGGAGAAGATTGACCGGTGCGCAGGAGATCAGGTGCGGATCAAATATGTTCTGGATCTGCGTGATTTCCCGGAGGATCCGGTGCAGGAGCTGATTGTGCATGATTTTGAAAAAATTGTCAGTGATGAAAGTGTGGATATTGTCGTAGAGGTAATGGGCGGTCTGGAACCTGCTTACACCTTTGTGAAGAGAAGTCTGGAAGCCGGGAAAAATGTGGTAACCTCCAATAAGGCGCTTGTGGCTGCACATGGAGCGGAGCTGTTGAAGACCGCAAAAGAGAACCATGTCAACTACCTCTTTGAGGCGAGTGTGGGAGGCGGTATTCCGATTATCCGTCCGCTTGTCTCTTCGCTTACGGCGGATGAGATTGAAGAGATTACGGGAATCCTGAATGGGACGACGAACTATATGATGACGAAGATGTTCTATGAGGGAGCCGATTACGATGAAGTATTGAAAGAAGCACAGGCAAATGGATTTGCAGAACGGAATCCGGAGGCGGACGTGGAAGGTATGGATGCCTGCAGGAAAATAGCGATTCTGTCTTCCATTGTCTCCGGAAAGCAGGTGGATTTTCGCGATATTTATACAGAAGGCATCACGAAGATTACTGTCCAGGATATGCGCTACGCAAAACAGATGAATGCGGTAATCAAACTGCTTGCTACGATGAAGCGGGACGAAGAGAAGCTTGAGGCGGTTGTAGCCCCGTTCATACTTCCGGCAGAGCATCCGCTTGCAAGTGTGAATGGAGTGTTCAATGCGATTTTCGTGCATGGCAACGCTTTGGGGGATGCAATGTTCTATGGAAGCGGCGCAGGAAAGATGCCGACGGCCAGCGCAGTAGCGGCAGATATCGTGGAAGCTGCGAAATACAGAAACGAGACAATCTGCGAATACTGGTCCGGAGAGCGTCTGGAACTTGAAAGCCGCCTGGATGTAAAAAGAAAGTTTTTTGTCCGGATGTCCGGAAGCAGGGCAGCATATGAAGAACGGATCAGAAATACTTTTGGCAAGGTTGAATTCGTGGAGGCTGATGGCTGCGAAGGAGAATTCGGATTTATTACAGATGTCATGAAAGAAGGGGAATACGAAGACGCGGCTGCAAGGTTTGACAATGTCATTCACATGATCCGTGCAGCATCATAAGATAGATTATAAGACGAAAACAGAAGGGAATGATTGCGGATGAAATATATTATCATTCTTGGGGACGGTATGGCAGGAGAGCCGCTGGAGTGTATTGGGGGAAAGACGACGCTGGAACAGGCTTTGACGCCTGAGATGGATCGCCTTGCAAAGATGAGCGAAATCGGGCTCGTCTCAATGGTGCCGGAGGGGATGGCACCTGGAAGTGATACGGCCAACCTGTCGGTCCTTGGGTATAATCCCGAAGTATATTATACCGGAAGGTCGCCTCTTGAGGCGCTCAGTATCGGAGTAGGGATGGAAGAGGATGATGTATCATTCCGCTGCAATCTGGTCACGCTGACCGAGGATGCATCACTCCCTTATGAAGATCAGAGAATTGTGGACCACAGCTCGGATGAAATTAATACCAGGGATGCAGGTGTCCTTCTGGAGGTTCTGAAGGAGGAAGTGTTAAAACCGGGATTTGAGCTGTACCGCGGGACATCCTACCGCCATCTTCTGCTTTGGAAGAATGGACACGAAATGGAACTGACGCCGCCCCATGATATTCTGACAAATCAGATCCGGGAATATCTTCCGGGGGATCCGATGCTTTTGGCAATGATGAAAGAAAGCTATCGAGTTTTAAAAGAGCATCCGGTTAATCTAAAGCGGAAAGCCCAGGGGCTTCGGCCGGCCAATTCCGCCTGGTTCTGGGGAGCGGGAAAAAGGCCAAAACTGCCGGATTTTCAGGAAAAGACCGGAAAAAGAGGCGTGATGATTTCGGCGGTGGATCTCCTGAAAGGGATTGCCGCCGGAAGCGGAATGAAAATTGTTCATGTAGAAGGAGCGGACGGCGGCCTTCATACGAATTATGAAGGAAAGGCACAGTCGGCAGTCCGTGCGCTGCTTGATGAAGGCTACGATTTCGCCTATATCCATGTGGAAGCGCCGGATGAAATGGGACATCAGGGCAGCGTGGAAAAGAAGGTCCGGGCAATCGAATTTCTGGATCAGAGGCTGATCCGGATTGTCAGGGAGGCGATGGATTCATCGGGAGAACCGTACAGACTGCTGATTCTGCCGGATCATCCGACACCGATTGCTGCCAGAACACATACCGCGGATCCGGTTCCCTATCTTCTCTACGACAGAAAAAGACCTGAAAACGGGGCAGAGAGCTACTGTGAAAGGACGGCTGTGCAGTCAGGAAGATGGGAAAAAAATGGATATCATCTGATCGAACACTTATTTGAATACTAGGAGGAAATTATGCTGATAGTAAAGAAATTCGGGGGAAGCTCTGTCGCAAACAGAGAAAGAATCTTCAATGTGGCAAGGCGCTGCATTGAGGATTATAAAAAAGGGAATGATGTAATTGTAGTACTTTCAGCTATGGGAGATACAACAGACGAACTTCTGGAACTGGCGCAGAGCATCAATCCAAACGCGCCGAAAAGGGAGCTGGATATGCTCCTGACTACGGGAGAGCAGGTATCCGTTGCGCTGATGGCGATGGCATTTCACTCATATGATGTCCCGGCAATCTCTCTGAACGCTTTTCAGGTGCGGATGCACTGTACGGCAAGATATGGAAATGCAAGATTCAAACGGATCGATACTGAGCGGATCCAGCATGAACTGGAAGCGAGAAAGATTGTAATTGTGACCGGATTCCAGGGAATTAACAAATACGATGATTACTCTACCCTGGGACGAGGCGGTTCCGATACTACTGCGGTTGCGCTTGCGGCAGCACTTCATGCTGACAAGTGCGAAATCTATACCGATGTGGACGGTGTCTACACGGCAGATCCGAGAATTGTAAAAAATGCAAGAAAAATTGACGAGATTATTTACGATGAAATGCTGGAACTTGCGACTTCAGGAGCAAAGGTGCTTCATAACCGGTCCGTTGAGATGGCGAAGAAGTATGGCGTCGAGCTGGTTGTACGCTCCAGTCTTACATCAGAAGAGGGAACCGTAGTCAAGGAGGTAGTAAAAATGGAAAAAATGTTAATCACCGGTGTGGCGGCTGACAGAAATACAGTAAGAATTTCTGCGATTGGAGTAAAAGATGAGCCGGGAATCGCGTTCAAAATCTTTAATACACTTGCGAAAAACAACATCAATGTGGATATCATCCTGCAGTCTGTAGGAAGAAACGGAACAAAGGATATTTCTTTTACCGTATCCGAGGAAGATCTGAAAGAAGCACTTGCTATTCTTGAAGAGAAAAAAGAAGTTCTTACGATCAAAGAGCTTACATACAGCACCGATGTGGCAAAGGTATCCATTGTAGGAGCCGGTATGCTCAGCAATCCGGGAGTTGCGGCAAAGATGTTTGAATCTCTGTTTAACTCCAACATCAATATCAACATGATTTCCACATCTGAAATCCGTATCACTGTTCTGATCGATGAAAAAGATACAGAAAAAGCAATGATTGCAATCCATGACGGATTTGGACTGAATGATTAAAAAACAGAAAAATAAGAAATCCCCTTTCCGTTAGTACGGTTAGGGGATTATTTGTCTTTCAGAAATCCACGAACAATCTGACGGTCATTTTCAGAGGAGTACCGGTATTTCATAATAAGGTCGATTTCCGGATCCGTTAAGCAGATTGAGTGTTTCTGATCTTCTGTTTCGCAAAGATGATACTGATAGACCGGAAAGGATTCTTGAATCTGATCGGCATCAATGACACCGGCGACCAGTTCATCAAGCGTGATTTTATAAAAATCAGAAAAACGGATCAAAGTAGACAGGTCCGGTTCTCTGAGCGCCTGTTCGTAGTGAGAGTACGCCTGTCTGGTAATGTTCAGGATAGAGCTGAGTTGTTTCTGTGTGTAGTTGTATTTTTTGCGAAGAGTCCTGAGATTCTTTGCAAGCTGTACATTTGCCATGGCATACCTCCATTTTTAGAAACAGTATATCAGTTTCTATGTAAAAATTCAGATAATGCCACAAAATGTATCTATGTAAAGAAAAGCAACAAAACGTTGCTATTTATAATTTGCTTAATGTGCTGTTGTGATAAAGAACAGAAAACGTTACATCTTCTGAAAACCAGGAGGGCGGAGTAAAGGAATCGGCCATCTCTACAGAAGGAAATTCTACTTCTGCCAGCATAAGCGGAGCCAGGTCTCCCTTAAAACAGTCGAGTTCGATTGTCAGTCCGCATTCGAGAGGAATCAGATAACGTCTTTTCTGAATCAGTCTTCCGTCAATTTTGGTAAGAAGATGTTCATAGGCCTCCTTTGTAAGAGGAAGGTTATATTCTTCGCGGACCATCAGGCCTTTGGATTTATAGGTCAATGTATAATCCTCGTCCGACCGGCGGATACGAACAACGGGACTGGTATTCAGATAGCCCTGCTCCATCTCATGATATGGAAAATCTTCCAGAGGCAGAGGGCAGGATTCGATGAGGTATTTACGTTCAATTTCCACAAATGTTTCCTCCTTGTAATAGTATGATCTGTTCTTTCAGTATAAATGTACTGCGGAAGGAAAACAAGGGAAAACGGACTTAGGTTGCTTTTTTTTATAGAGTCTGATAGAATCAAAAACGAACAAGGAGGAGAAAATCATGAGAAAAAAAGCCTGTGCTTTGGCGGCTGCGGTCCTTGCCGGCATGATGGCCTTTGCCGGATGCGGTGGAGACTTTGATGCAGCAGGGTATGTACAAGCCGTACTCGATGAGAGACTCCAGGGGGAATTTACGGAGGCGTCCAGAATCATGGATACATCCGAATATGAACTGAAACAGGATTATGAGGCGGCTGTCGATCAGTTTGTCTATGATTATCTGACATCCGGTTATGATGAACTCAGTGATTATACATTGTATGAGTACGAAACACTTGTAAAAGAGATTTTCAGTGTGATGAAATATGATGTGCAGAAAGCGGAGAAGACAGATTCAAAAGAGTACGAAGTATCTGTGGAGATTCAGCCGGTAGATCTGTTTGTCAATTACGTACCTGCGCTGCAGGAGGCATCAAAGGAAATTGAACAGTCCGCGCAGAACGGAGGATATGAAGGAACAGAAGAAGAAATTCAGGAGATGATGCAGTATGATTATTTATTCAGAGCATATGATCTTCTGGAAGAAGCGTACCTGAATATGCAGTACTCCGATCCGGAGACCGTGATTGTGAAAGTGGAGGCAGATGACGGAAACACCTATTCGGTCAGTGAGGAAGAATACCAGACACTTCTGGAACAGTTTTTCCGAATGGACGAAGTCGGCAGCACGGACTAAGAGTCAAAATGCGTCTTCCGGCAGAAAACGGCGAAAATATGAGGAAAAGTAAAGGTAAGACTGGAAATTCGAATAAGAATATGGTATACTCATACAATCAGTGTAATGTAGATAAGTCTGCCGACTTTTCGCATATACGATAAGATTTAGGAGGAAATGTAAATGAGTTTACAAGTAGAGAAACTGGAACACAACATGGCGAAACTGACGATCGAAGTTTCTGCCGAAGAACTGGAAAAAGCACTCCAGGGAGCTTACAACAAGCAGAAGAAAAACATCAGCATCCCAGGATTCCGTAAAGGAAAAGTGCCGCGCCAGATGATCGAAAAAATGTACGGACCGGAAGTTTTCTATGATGACGCTGCAAACCAGCTGATTCCGGAAGCATACGGAAAAGTATATGATGAAGAGGATCTTGAGATCGTATCACAGCCGAAGATTGATATCGTACAGATTGAAAAAGGCAAACCATTTATTTTTACAGCTGAGGTGGCTTTAAAGCCGGAAGTTACATTAGGAGAATACAAAGGATTAAAGGTTGAAAAGATTTCCAACCGTGTGACACAGAAAGAGATCGAAGCAAAACTTGTTGAAGAACAGGAAAAGAACGCAAGAACAGTTTCTGTGACAGACCGTCCGGTTCAGGATAAAGACGAAGTTGTACTTGACTTTGAAGGATTTGTAGACGGTGTTGCTTTTGAAGGCGGAAAAGGAGAAAACTACCCGCTGACAATCGGCTCCGGAGCATTCATCCCGGGATTTGAAGAGCAGCTGATCGGCGCAAACCTGGAAGAAGAAAAAGAAGTGAATGTAAAATTCCCGGAAGAGTACCATGCAAAAGACCTGGCAGGAAAAGAAGCAGTCTTCAAATGTACAGTGCATGAGATCAAAGTAAAAGAACTTCCGGAGCTGGATGACGAGTTCGCATCCGAAGTTTCCGAGTTTGAAACTCTGGACGCTTACAAAGCAGACATCAAGGCAAAGATCAAAGAGCAGAAGATCGCAGAAGGCAAGAGAAAACAGGAAGACAAAGCAGTAGAAGAAGCTGTTGCAAACGCGCAGATGGATATTCCGGATGCCATGGTTGACACAGAAGTAAGACAGATGGCAAATGATTTTGCTCAGAGATTACAGCAGCAGGGGCTGACTCTTGATCAGTACTTCCAGTTTACAGGAATGACAGCTGAGAAGATGACAGATGAGCTGAAACCGCAGGCATTAAAGAGAATTCAGACAAGACTTGTTCTGGAAGCGATCGTAAAAGCGGAAAACATCGAAATCAGCGATGAGAAAATCGACGAGGAAATCCAGAAGATGGCTGATGCTTACAAGATGGAAGCAGACAAGCTGAAAGAATTCATGGGAGAAAAAGAAAAAGAACAGATGAAACTGGACATGGCTGTTCAGGAAGCTGTTACATTCCTTGTTGATAATGCGGTAGAAGAATAAGAGACATAAATAATAAGGAGGCATATTGCATGAGTTTAGTACCTTATGTCATTGAGCAGACAAGCCGTGGAGAGCGTTCATACGACATCTACTCAAGACTTTTAAAAGACAGAATCATTTTTCTGGACGGTGAGGTAAATGATGCTTCAGCGAGTGTGATTGTTGCACAGCTCCTGTTCCTGGAAGCAGAGGATCCGGGAAAGGATATCAATTTATACATCAACAGTCCGGGCGGTTCTGTGACGGCAGGTCTGGCAATTTATGATACGATGCAGTACATCAAGTGTGATGTGTCTACGATCTGTATTGGAATGGCTGCAAGTATGGGATCTTTCCTTCTCTCCGGAGGGAAAAAAGGGAAGCGTCTTGCGCTTCCGAACGCTGAGATCATGATTCATCAGCCATCAGGTGGTGCACAGGGTCAGGCATCAGAGATACAGATTGCTGCAGAGCATATTCTGAAAACCCGCCGGAAATTGAATGAAATTCTGGCAGCGAATACCGGGCAGACACTGGAAACGATCAGCCGTGATACGGATCGTGACAATTTCATGTCTGCTGAGGAAGCAAAAGAATACGGTTTAATTGATGAGGTCATCACGAGCCGGTAAAGGGGAAACAAGGGGCTGTCCCATGTGCTTGGGGCATCCCCTTTCCGTGTTTCATAATACAATGCGGAAAGTATATAAATGAGGTGTGAGAATGGCTTTAAAAGAAGATGTGGTAAGATGTTCCTTCTGTAATAAGACACAGTCACAGGTGCGCAAGCTGATTGCGGGACCAAACGGTGCTTACATCTGTGATGAATGTATCGAGATCTGTGCCGAAATTATAGAGGAAGAATTCGAATATGAGAACGAAGACAACGGGCTTGGAGAGATTAATCTCTTGAAGCCGGAGGAAATAAAAAGCTTTCTGGATGACTATGTCATTGGTCAGGAGGAAGCAAAAAAGGTTCTTTCCGTTGCTGTATATAATCATTATAAACGGATTAAGGCGGAAAAAGATCTGGGAGTGGAACTGCAGAAAAGCAATATTCTTATGCTTGGACCGACCGGAAGCGGAAAGACGCTTCTTGCACAGACGCTTGCAAAAGTGCTGAATGTGCCGTTTGCGATTGCGGATGCCACGACGCTGACAGAAGCGGGATATGTCGGAGAAGATGTGGAAAACATTCTTTTGAAGATTATTCAGGCTGCTGACGGTGATATAGAAAGAGCAGAATACGGAATTATTTATATCGATGAGATTGACAAGATTACAAGAAAATCCGAAAATCCATCCATTACAAGAGATGTATCAGGAGAAGGGGTACAGCAGGCGCTTCTGAAAATCATTGAAGGTACGATTGCATCCGTGCCTCCGCAGGGCGGAAGAAAACATCCGCATCAGGAGCTGTATCAGATTGATACGTCCAATATCCTTTTCATTTGCGGCGGAGCGTTTGAGGGGATTGACAAGATCATCGAAAAGAGAATCGACCAGAAATCCATAGGATTTAATGCGGAAATTGCAACCAATCATGAAGACAATCTGGACAGACTGTTAAATCAGGTACTGCCGCAGGATCTTGTTAAATTCGGCCTTATTCCGGAATTCGTCGGACGTGTTCCGGTGATTGTCGCACTGGAATCTCTTGACAGAGAGGCACTGATTCAGATTTTGACAGAGCCAAAGAGCTCGATTGTGAAGCAGTATCAGAAACTGATGGAACTCGACGGAGTCAGCCTGCAGTTTGATAAAGATGCGCTTGAGGCGATTGCGGACCGTTCGATTGCAAGAAATACCGGAGCCAGAGGATTAAGAGCGATAATGGAAAACGTCATGATGGACATCATGTACAGGGCTCCATCGGATGAGACGCTGAAAACATGCATCATTACCAAAGATGCTGTTGAGGGAAAGAGCCTGCCAAAGACCGAGCATGAAGAACGTGAATCTGAAAGTGCATAATAGACAGAATGAGAGAGGTGCAGGTAATTATACCTGCACCTTTTGTAAAATACGGAGGAATTAATGACAGAACAGATCAATCATATACCAATGGTGCCGATCCGGGGCCTGACCGTCTTCCCGGGTATGGCAGTACATTTTGATGTTGTCAGGATCAAATCCATGGAAGGTGTTCAGCAGGCAATGCTTGCAGGACAGAAGGTGTTCCTGATCAGACAGAAAGAAGATAAAACTGAAGAGCCGCAGAAAGAGGAACTATGCCGTACCGGTGTGCTGGCGGAAGTCCGGCAGGTTGTGCGGGTGCCTCAAAAGGGTCTCAGAGTGATGGTTTACGGTGAAAAGAGGGCAGTGTTAAGAGAGATGCGTGAGGTGGAAGGATACTGGGAGGCAGATATTTCCATTTGTCAGGAAAAGCGTCCGGACCTTCCGGAAGGGGTATCTCTGGAGGGAATGAAAAAAATTCTGACAGATGCCCTGAAGATTTATGTAAAAAAGACACGGCGTGTTCCGGAAGGAGTGATCCGGGATATCCTGAAGCTTGATGATGTCTATGAAATGGCAGGAGAAGCGGCGGCAGGGATCGGACTGGATTCCGTTGTACTTCAGAAACTGCTGGATGAAGATGATCTTCTGGAACGCTACTATACGCTTGTAGCCAGGATCGAGGAAGATACACGGGCGGCAGATATTACCGCAGAAATTGAAAAGAAAGTCAGAGAGCGGATCGACAAAGGCCAGCGGGAATACATTCTGAGAGAACAGTTAAAATATATCCGTGAAGAGCTGGGAGAGGACGGAACATTGTCCGACGCGGAAGAATTCGAAAAAGCAGAAAAGAAAATGCAGGCTCCGGAGGAAGTACACGAGAAAGTGGCAAAAGAAATACGCCGGTTTAAAAATACAGTAAACAACCCGACCGAGGCAGGAGTCATCCGTACCTATCTTGAGACAATGCTGGAGATGCCCTGGGATAAAAGGGCGGAGGAATATACCGATATGAAACATGCCAAGGAGATTCTTGAGGCAGAGCATTATGGTCTGAAAGAAGTCAAAGAACGGGTGCTTGAATATCTGGCGGTCAGAGAACTGACAAAACGCAGCGGATCTTCTATTTTGTGTCTTGTGGGACCTCCGGGAACTGGAAAAACATCCATTGCGAAATCCCTTGCGGAGTCCATGAAAAAGCCTTATGTAAGAATCTCTCTCGGAGGTGTCAGAGATGAGGCGGAGATCCGGGGACACAGAAAGACCTATGTAGGAGCGATGCCGGGAAGAATCGCGGATGGGCTTCGGAAAGCGGGGGTCAAAAATCCCGTGATGCTTTTGGACGAGATTGACAAGGTGAGCACTGATTATAATAAAGGTGATACCTTTTCCGCACTTCTGGAGGTTCTGGATTCGGAACAGAATAAAAAATTCCGGGATCATTATCTGGAAGTACCGCTGGATCTCTCGGAAGTTGTCTTTGTGACAACCGCCAACACCCTTCAGACGATTCCAAGACCGCTTCTTGACAGAATGGAAGTGATTTCGGTCTCCAGCTATACGGAAAATGAAAAGATGCACATTGCGAAAGAGCATCTGATGAAGAAACAGCTGGAGCGTCACGGGCTGGAAGGTGGACTTCTCAGTATTTCGGATGGAGCATTGTGGAAAATCATCCGCAATTACACGAAAGAGGCCGGTGTCCGTACCTTGGAGCGAACCATTGGGGAGCTTTGCAGAAAGGCGGCCAAGGAGATTCTGGAGTCGGGAAAAAAGCGGGTACGTATCACGGAACGGAATCTGGGACAGTATCTTGGAAAAGAAAAATACCACTATCATATGGCAAACAGCCAGGATGAAGTGGGAATTGTGACAGGTCTTGCATGGACAAGCGTTGGAGGGGATACACTTCAGATTGAGGTCAATGTTCTTTCCGGAAAGGGAAATCTCCTGCTGACAGGACAGATGGGTGACGTCATGAAAGAGTCTGCGCAGGCCGGAATCAGTTATATCCGTTCCATCAGCGGCCGCTGTGGAATCGAAGAAGACTTTTTTGAAAAGCATGACATTCATGTACATATTCCGGAAGGGGCAGTGCCGAAGGATGGACCATCTGCGGGCATTACGATGGCCACGGCAATCCTTTCCGCAGTGACCGGGAAAAAAGTCCGGGCGGATGTGGCCATGACCGGAGAGATTACGCTCCGTGGAAGAGTGCTTCCGATCGGAGGACTAAAAGAAAAGCTGTTGGCAGCGAAAAACGCAGGCGTGCGTTGTGTGCTTGTACCGGCTGAAAATCAGGCGGATGTGGAAGAAATTTCCAGGGAAATCACAAAAGGACTGGAGATCCGGTTCGTTTCACGGATGGAAGAAGTACTAAATACGGCACTTGCAGAAAAAATAGAACAGGAGGGAGAACAATGGTAATTAAAGAGGTTGCTCTGGAGACAGTGTGTGGAATTACCAGTAAACTTCCGGTCAATGACAAGCCGGAGATTGCATTTGCAGGCAAATCCAATGTAGGGAAATCCTCCCTGATCAATGCTTTGATGAACCGGAAGTCTCTGGCCCGGATTTCGGCTACGCCCGGAAAAACACAGACGATTAATTTTTATAATATCAATGGGGAAATGTATCTGGTTGACCTTCCGGGATATGGATACGCCAAGGTTTCCGAGAAAGAAAAGGAGGCGTGGGGAAAGATGATTGAGCGCTATCTGCATCAGTCTGCCATGCTTAAGGCGGTGTTCCTTCTGATTGATATCCGGCACGAACCGTCAAAAAATGATAAAATGATGTATGACTGGATTTTACATCAGGGGTATGAACCGGTAATTATTGCTACGAAGCTTGATAAAATCAAGAAAAGTCAGCTGTCAAAACAGCTCAAGGTGATCAGAGAAGGGCTGAATCTGGTAAGCGGCACAAAGGTGATTCCGTTTTCCGCAAAAACAAAGCAGGGGAGAGAGGAAATCTGGGAGTTTGCCGAGACCAGAATGTTCGGGGCTGACAGTAAGGAGGAGTAGGATGCAGGAAGACGCAGATGGAATGAAAACAGATAAAAGGCCGTACTGGAAAGTTGCCGCAAGTCTTTTTTTCAGTCTTCTGGGGACGATCTTGTTTATTGTGATCGGTGTACGGGCAATCGGATTTTTCATGCCATTTGTTATCGGGTGGTTTATTGCGTATCTGGCGTATCCGCTTGTGGGGTGGCTGGAGAGCAGAGTGAAGATCAAGAAAAAACTGGGATCTGCCCTGATTATCATTCTGGTGATCGCTATTGTGGCAGGACTCGGATATCTGGGAATCGTAAAGCTGGCCCGGGAAATACAGATGGCGCTTAACAATGCTCCGGATCTTTATCAAGATCTGGAAGCGGGATTTCGGGAGATTGGAGAACGGTTTCAGGGAGTTTACAGGATGCTGCCCGAGAATATTCAAAACGGCTGGAACAGTCTGATTCAGAATATGGATGAAAGAGTAGGCGGTGTGATCGCAGGGATAGGAAACCCGGCGGTGGAAGCGACGGGAAATGTAGTCAAACGGATTCCGGGGATTCTTGTGTCTGTTATTGTAGCACTTGTATCGGCTTACTTTTTTACAGCCCAGAGGGAGGAAATCATACAGTGGAGTAAAAAAGTGGCACCCAAAGCGATTGAAGCAAGAATGTCAATGGTTATGTACAATCTGAAGTATGCGGTCGGAGGTTATTTTAAAGCGCAGTTTAAAATTATGGCGGTTGTAGGACTGATTCTATTGTGCGGCTTTCTGATTCTTGGTGTGGATTATGCTTTCTTACTTGCGATTTTAATCGCCTTTCTGGATTTCCTTCCGTTTTTCGGAACCGGAACCGCTCTGATCCCGTGGGCTGTATATAAGTTTTTTGTAATGGATATTAAAATAGCGATAGCACTTTTGATCATTTATGGAATTACACAGCTGGTGAGACAGATCATACAGCCAAAACTGGTCGGTGACAGCATCGGACTCAGTCCGCTTCTTACGTTGATTCTTTTATATGTCGGATACCGGGTAGGGAGTCTGCTTGGCATGATTCTGGCAGTTCCGATCGGAATGATTATTCTAAATCTGTACAAAGCAGGAGCCTTTGATTATATTCTGGATGATGTTAGAATTCTGATGCGGGGAATTGCATCACTGAAAGAACCTTAGTCCGGCAGAAATAGACGAAAGAGTAAGACAGGAGTTTTTCAGTACAACTTGAAAACCTCCTGTCTCTTTTTTCGGCATTTATCCGAATTTGGGCAGGATGCACAAGTTTCATTGCTGGGGAGAATTCGGAATGATATAATAGTACAAAATGGAAGTGATTCTTGAAGGAGGAAAGGCATATGGCATTCGATGCTCAAAATACAAAACAGATGATTGAAGACGGAAAGGCGGTGCTTGGAATCGAATTTGGATCGACACGGATCAAGGCGATTCTGATTAATGAAAAAAATGAACCGGTGGCATCCGGGAGCCACGACTGGGAAAACCGTTATGATCATGGGATCTGGACCTATACGCTGGAGGATATCTGGACAGGACTGCAGGACAGTTACCGGAGCATGACGCAGGACGTATCAGAAAAATACGGAACAAAGATCACAAATCTTGCTGCAATCGGATTCAGCGGTATGATGCATGGATATATGGCATTTGATAAAGAAGGGGAACTTCTCGTGCCGTTCCGCACCTGGAGAAACACAATCACAGCGGATGCATCGGAAAAGCTGACGGAGCTGTTCCGGTACCACATTCCTCAAAGATGGAGCATCGCCCACCTTTACCAGGCTGTTTTAAACGGGGAAGAACATGTAAAAGACGTAGCGTTTTTTACAACGCTTGCAGGATATGTTCACTGGAAACTGACCGGTAAAAAAGTACTTGGAGTCGGGGAAGCGTCTGGCATGTTCCCGATTGATGTCAAAGAAAAGCAGTTTCATAAAGGAATGATCGACACATTTGATGCCCTTGTTGCGGAGAAAGGATATCCGTGGAAATTAAGCGGAATTCTTCCGGATGTACTGCTGGCA
Source organism: Drancourtella massiliensis (assembly GCF_016900655.1). GTDB lineage: Bacteria > Bacillota > Clostridia > Lachnospirales > Lachnospiraceae > Sellimonas > Sellimonas catena. The sequence continues at coordinate 67,873 of NZ_JACJKH010000012.1, read as the reverse complement.
GGCGAGGATGCAGGCGCTCTGACAGAAGAGGGGGCAAAGCTGCTGGATCCGTCGGGGAACCTGAAGGCAGGAGTACCGCTCTGCCCGCCGGAAGGAGATGCCGGCACGGGAATGGTGGCAACAAACAGTGTAGCGCCAAGGACAGGAAATGTATCGGCAGGAACCTCCGTTTTTGCCATGGTAGTACTGGAAAAAGAACTTTCCAAAGTATATCCGGAGATTGATCTTGTGACCACCCCGTCCGGAGATCCGGTGGGAATGGTACACTGCAACAACTGTACTTCTGACCTGAATGCATGGGTATCTGTATTTAAAGAGTTCGCAGAGACTTTTGGAATGGAAATTGGCATGGATGATCTCTATGGAACCCTGTATCGCAAAGCAATGGAAGGGAACAAAGACTGCGGAGGACTTCTCGCATACAATTATTTCTCAGGAGAACATATTACAAACTTTGAAGAAGGGCGCCCGCTATTTGTCCGGACACCTCAGAGCAGCTTTAATCTCGCAAACTTCATGAGAGTACATCTTTACACCTCTCTTGGAGCATTGAAAGTCGGAATGGACATCATGCTTAAAGAAGAGCATGTAGAACTTGACCGGATTCTGGGACATGGCGGACTTTTCAAGACAAAAGGAGTCGGTCAGAGTATTCTGGCCGGAGCAATTGACACACCGGTTTCCGTTATGGAAACCGCGGGAGAAGGCGGAGCCTGGGGAATTGCCCTGCTCGCATCCTATATGGTGCATCGTGAGGAAGATGAAAATCTGGCAGATTTCCTGGCAGAAAAAGTATTTGCAGGAGAAACAGGAATTGAGATGCAGGCGGATCCGGAAGATGTGGCAGGTTTTAATACCTTTATTGAACGGTACAAAGAAGGGTTCCCGATTGAACGAGCGGCAGTAGACCATCTGAAATAGACGTGCTATACTATCGGTAAAAAAGAAAGAAGGACAAAAAGAACGACATGCCGAAAGTACAGATGACAACACTGGGATATATCGAAAAAGAGGATGCCTATCTCATGCTTCACCGCGTAAAAAAGGAGCAGGACGTAAATGAAGGCAAATGGATCGGGATAGGAGGAAAATTCGAATACGGAGAAAGCCCGGAAGACTGTATGAAGAGGGAGACAGAAGAAGAGACCGGCCTGACCGTGACATCCATGAAATTCCGGGGAATTTTAACCTTTATCTGTGATAAACAGGATCCGGAATACATCTGTCTTTACACGATAGACGGATTTAGAGGGCAGATCCGGGATTGTGACGAAGGCGTACTGAAGTGGGTTCCAAAAGACGAGATTTCCCGCCTGAATCTCTGGGAAGGAGATAGGATTTTCTTTGACCTGATTCAAAAAGATGCACCGTTTTTCTCTCTGAAACTTCGTTATGAAGGGGATCAGCTCATGGAAGCAGTCCTGAATGGCGAAAAAGATCTTGTACATATTTTTGGGGACGTGTTCCGATGATCCGGAACACGTCCCCTTTGACAAATTTGTACTGAAAACAGGAGATTTCAATAGTACAAATCTTGGATTTTGTATAAATTGTGCGTGACATGTTTGGATAATACTCCAACTTGTATTGTACAGGTGAATGGGTTATAGTGGTAGTATAATGAAAGAGAGGCTTTGGAATGCAGAAGAAGTACGAAGAAGTGGTTGCGTGGATCAGAGGAGAGCTGCGTGAGGGCAGGCTGAAGCAGGGGGATAAGCTTCCGTCCGAGAATACGCTGCAGGTGAGGTTTGGTGTGAGTCGTCAGACGATCAGGAAGGCGCTTTCAGTGCTGGAGGAGGAACAGATTGTGCGGAGTGTCCGAGGAAGCGGGACATATATTGAGATTGGAAAGCAGAAAAGACAGCGTTCCATGAGGATTGCGGTGATGACGACCTATGTGGATGTCTATATTTTTCCGTTGATTGTAAAGGAGATTGAACGGGTAGTGTCGGATGAGGGATATTTTCTTCAGCTTGCCGTGTCTAATAATGCGATTGAGAAGGAGCGGATGATTCTGAAGGATTTTATTCGGGAGAGATCAATCGACGGGCTGATTGCGGAGACAACAAAGAGCGGGATTCCGAATCCGAATCTGAAGCTATACAAGGAGCTGGAGCGGATGGGTGTTCCGATTCTGTTTATTAACAGTTTTTATCCGGAGCTTGATATTGCGCATGTGAGCCTGAATGACAGAGCGGCCGGGCGGATGGTGACGCAGCATCTTCTTGACTGCGGGCATATCAATATAGCGGGGATTTTCAAGGCGGACGATGGTCAGGGGCACCAGAGGTATGCGGGATATGTGGATGCGCTGATGGATGCGGATATCAAGGTCAAAGGAAAGCAGGTTGTATGGATCGACTCGGATGAGATCGCGGAGATGCGGGACGACTGCAGTAGAATTCTGAAGCGGATCAAGGGCTGCACGGCCTGTGTCTGCTATAACGATGAGGTCGCAAACAAGCTGGTTGGTATCTGTATGGATCAGGGAATCCGGATACCGGATGATCTTTCCATTGTGGGAATTGACAATTCCGATCTTTCGAGATTCTGTGAGATCCCGTTTACGTCGGCCGATAATCCGGTGCAGGAGCTTGGAAAGATTGCGGCTGAGATGATGATTGATAAGATACAGGGAATCGGAGACATTGAGACGGTGGAACTTATGCCGGATCTGGTTATGCGAAATTCCGTGAAAGTGATTACACATATATAATAAATCAATAAAACAGGAGGAGAAAACAATGTTAAAGCAGAAAAACTACAAGTTCTGGTTCTGTACAGGATCGCAGGATCTTTACGGAGACGAGTGTCTGGCTCATGTGGCAGAGCATGCGCAGAAGATCGTGGAGGCGCTGAATGCATCCGGAGTTCTTCCGTATGAGATTGTCTGGAAACCGACGCTGATCACAAACGAGCTGATCAGAAAGACCTTTAATGAGGCAAACACAGATGAGGAATGTGCAGGTGTCATCACGTGGATGCATACGTTCTCACCGGCAAAATCCTGGATTCTCGGACTTCAGGAATACAGGAAGCCGCTTCTTCACCTGCACACTCAGTTCAATCAGGAAATTCCATATGATACCATTGATATGGATTTCATGAACGAAAACCAGTCTGCACATGGAGGCCGTGAGTTCGGCCATATCTTTACCAGGATGGGAATCGAGAGAAAAATTGTTGTGGGACACTGGTCTGACAGACAGGTACAGGAAAAAATTGCATCCTGGATGCGTACAGCTGTGGGTGTGATCGAAAGCAGCCATGTACGTGTCATGAGGGTGGCCGATAATATGAGAAATGTAGCCGTAACGGATGGAGACAAGGTAGAGGCACAGATTAAATTTGGATGGGAAGTAGATGCTTATCCGGTTAACGAAATCGCGGAAGCGGTCGAAGATGTAAAAGAAGGAGAAGTAAGTTCTCTGGTAGAGGAATATTATGATAAATATGATATTCTTCTGGAAGGAAGAGATCCGGAAGAATTCCGGAAACATGTTGCCGTACAGGCACAGATCGAAATTGGATTTGAACGGTTCCTGGAAGAGAAGAACTATCAGGCAATTGTGACTCATTTTGGTGATCTTGGAAGTTTAAAGCAGCTTCCGGGGCTTGCAATCCAGAGACTGATGGAAAAAGGTTACGGATTTGGCGCAGAAGGAGACTGGAAGACTGCAGCCATGCTTCGGATTATGAAAATCATGACGGAAGGAATGAAAGACGCAAAGGGAACTTCCTTTATGGAAGATTATACCTACAATCTGGTTCCTGGAAAAGAAGGCATTCTTCAGGCTCATATGCTGGAGGTCTGCCCGACTATTGCGGACGGTCCGATCAGTATCAAAGTGCAGCCGCTCAGCATGGGTGACAGAGAAGATCCGGCACGTCTTGTATTCACGGCAAAGGAAGGTCCGGCGATTGCAACTTCTCTCATTGATCTTGGAGACAGGTTCCGCCTGATTATCAACAATGTCAATTGTAAAAAAACGGAAAAACCGATGCCGAAACTTCCGGTTGCAACCGCTTTCTGGACACCGGAACCAAATCTTCAGACCGGCGCAGAGGCATGGATCCTCTGTGGAGGAGCGCACCACACGGCATTCTCCTATGACATTACCGCGGAACAGATGGGAGACTGGGCGGATGCAATGGGTATTGAGGCGGTTTATATCGATAAAGACACCAATATCCGGAATCTGAAAAATGAACTCAGATGGAATGCAGCAGCATATCGTAAATAAGGAAGAATAGAAAATACAGGCCGTATCTTTGTATTCTGCCTCAATAGCTGTGCCGGGTTCGTGGAACAGGCAAAAGGACTGGAAATGGATGCGATCTCGGCGGCGGTTATCGGAGGTACGCTTCTGAGCGGAGGTGTAGGAACACCGATCGGTACGCTGTTCGGAGTCCTGATTAAAGGTACGATTACAAGTCTGATTACTACTCAGGGGACCTTGTCGAGCTGGTGGGTAAGAATTGTTCTTTCCGCATTGTTATGCTTCTTTATTGTCCTCCAGTCCATACTTGGAAAAGTCAAAGAGAAGAAATAGCGGATCAGTCAGGAAGCATTACAAAGAAAATGAAACAGTCTTTGTAATGCTTCTTTTCATGCAGAGAAATTAGGTGTAAAATAAAAGGCAGAAATGTTTGAAAGAAAGGAAGCCGAAAGGCGTATGGTAGATGAATGAAAAAGGAAAATTTTGGACAGACAAGGGCAGGTGTGCAGGCATCGCTTTACACAATGGAAAATGAAAATGGAATGGAGCTGAAAGTAACCGACTATGGTGCAACCCTTGTAAACATTATGGTAGTGGACAAAAACAGTCGGAAAAGGGATGTAGTACTCGGATACGACGATGTGTCCGGATATGAGACAGGAGCAAGTTTCTTTGGCGCAACTGTCGGCAGAAACGCAAACAGAATTGCGGGGGCTTCTTTTGAACTTGGTGGAAAGACATTCCGCCTGGACGCAAATGAAAATGGAAACAACCTGCACAGCGGACTGAACTTTTATAACAAGAGACTGTGGGAAGTAAAGCAGTCGGATGCGCAGAGTATTACTTTTGCCCTGTTCAGTCCGGACGGGGATCAGGGCTATCCGGGAGATGTCAGAATTGAAGTTACTTATACTTTGACAGAGAACAATGAAGTGAAAATTTCCTACAGGGCAATTCCGGGTGAAGACACAATTCTGAACCTGACCAACCACAGTTATTTTAATTTAAACGGAGAAGGGGAAAATACGATTCTGAACCATGTCGTATGTCTTGACGCAGATGCGTTTACAGAGACAGACGATAAACTGATTCCGACCGGAAAGCTGATCGATGTGACAGGAACACCGATGGATTTCCGTCAGGCAAAAGCGATCGGGCAGGATATCGGGGCAGACTATGAGCCGTTGAAGCTTGCAGGCGGATATGATCATAATTGGGCTCTTGGCAATCAGGGAAATTGTGAGAAAGCAGCAGAGGTGTATTCACCGGAAACCGGTATTTCGATGGAAGTCCTGACGGACCTTCCGGGAATCCAGATGTATACGGGAAACGGTATTGAAAATGAAACAGGAAAAGGCGGAAAGCATTACGGAAAACATGCGGCAGTCTGCTTTGAGACACAGTACTTCCCGGATGCGGTACATCACGAAAACTTTGAGGCACCGGTGTGCAAGGCAGGGGAGACTTATCAGACAACAACAGTATATAAATTCAGGATTCATGAATAAAATGCTCTTTTCTTGCATTTTGAAAAATTTGTGCTATAATAATGGACAGCTGGCGTAGTAAGGCAGAAAAGAATGACAACAGGTGACAGTTTTCATTAGGAGGATTTATTATGGCAAGAAAACGCACATTGGCAAAGGTAACTGCAAAGACAGAAGCTGCAGCGGCGGAAACTGCAAAAGCGGCAGCAGAGAAAACAGAGGCTGTGAAAGAAGCGGCTGTGGAAAAGACAGAAGCTGTAAAAGAAGCAGTAGCTGAAAAAACAGAAGAAGTAAAAGAGGCTGTGAAAGAAGCAGCAGAAAAGACAGTAAAGACTGCAAAGAAGACAGCTGCAAAAAAAACTGCAAAGAAAGAAATCAAAGTAAGGACATTTGTTCAGTACTTCGGAAAAGAAGTAGAGGAAAAAGATATGATCGCTGCAGTCAAAAAAGACTGGACAAAGGCAAATGGAAAAAAAGTGGGCGATATCAAAGATATCACACTTTATGTAAAGCCGGAGGAAGCTGCAGTTTACTATGTGGTAAACGGGACAGATTCCGGAAAAGTTGCATACTAATGTACGGAAAAAGGCAGAGAAGATACCATATGGTCAGAGGACGGTATGGTATCTTTTTTTGTGTGCCGGGGCGCCTGAATCAACAGATAATTTAAAAAGGAAATAATGTAAAGAAAGAAAAAACAGATGGAAACAGAAAAATATATTGACAAAAATAAGAAGGGATGGTAATATTAGGACAAGAAAAAGAAATAGAAATCAGAAAGGATTTCAGAAAGGAAGGTACGGACCACCGAAAACACATTTATAACTCATATAATCTGAGAAAGGGAAGGTTAACGAATGACTGAAGAACCAACAAAGTGAGGATGGGCGTTGATGATCAGATAAGCATCGGCGTCCATCTTTCGTGTTGCGGGAATATCAGTTTTGTATTAAAATACAAGTAGGAGGGAAACGAAAAGAGTATCAAATAATATACAAAGGAGAGACAAAGATGGAAAGAGTATTTGAAGCAGCAGATCAGATAAGCCGGCTGCTCTTTGAAGATGGATTGAAGAACATGGATTTCTCGTGGATCTTTTCGGAAGGAGGAACAGTGGCAGCTGTTGTGGCTGGTGTGATCGCGCTGCTGATGGTTTTCTTTGGAGCGAAGTGTAAATATGTTCTGTTTGCTCTGCAGGGGCTTCTGCTTGGTGTGACTGCTGGACTGGCGGCGTCCTGGTATTTGAATCTGGACGGTTGGATCATGATCGGCGTATGCGCAGCAGCGGGAGTGCTTCTTGCAGCATTCGAGGCGGTATTCCGCAAATTCGGGGCATTCGTATTTTCGTTTGTGGCCATTTTTGTAAGTGCCCTGGCACTTGCGGGCGGCAGAGGCTACATTGCACTTGGCATCGCGGCAGCGGCAGCACTGTTATTTGCGATTCTGGCAGCCGTTTTCGGTGATCCGATGATTATACCGGTCATGGGAATCGGCGGAGGTGTTCTCGGCGGTATTGTAGCATCCCGCTACCTGCCGTTTGACAGTACAATTGCATTCTACGGAGTGAGCATTGCTCTGGCAGTTCTTGGAATCTGCATCCAGTATGCTCTGAAGTCAAGTAAGATTGCAAAGATCGAGCGCAGTAAAGCAAAAGAAATTCGGGAAAAGAAATCGGTAGAATCCGAAATTGAAATGGCGAGAAACATTCTGGATTCTGATGAGAACGAATAAACGAAAATGAATAAGGGAGAAAATCTGACTGTGGGAATCAGAAAATGCGGACAGTATTACTGCCTTTCTGAAAAAAGGGTATAATAAGCCTGTAAGCAAAAGGGGGCTTGTGTATGAAGCTGGATATGCATTGTCATGTAAAAGAAGGATCGATTGACAGCAAAGTAGGCATTGAAGAATATATCGAAAAGCTGATCGATAATGGATATGATGGAATGGTTGTTACCGACCACGATACTTACAATGGATACCGATACTGGAAAAATGAGTTGAAAGGGAAAAAGTACCAGGATTTTATGGTATTTAAGGGGATCGAATACGACACGAGAGATGCGGGGCATTTTCTTGTCATTATGCCGGAGGGGCGGAAAATGCGTCTTCTGGAGATGCGCGGGCTGCCGCTTACCATGTTGATTGATCTGGTACACAAAAATGGAGGTGTGCTTGGACCGGCCCATCCGTGTGGTGAAAAATATCTGAGTTTTACAAATACAAAGCGGTTTTATAAATCCCCGGAGCTGATTAAGCGGTTTGATTTTATTGAGGTATTTAATGCGTGCGAGTCTGAGGAGTCAAATGAAGGCGCGGCCAGACTCGCAAAGAAATATAATAAACCGGGAACCGGAGGCAGCGATGCCCATAAGATCGAATGTGTAAGTACCGCGTATACAGAATTTGCGGGAACAGCCACATGTGAAACCGAACTGATCAATTTGATCCGTCAGAATCAGATTGTAAAAGCCGGCGGAAGATTTTATAACAAAACGGTGAAAGATAAGATGGGGAAGGCAAATAAGCTTCTCGCATACAGTTTCTGGTTCTACAACAAAGGTGGAGAGCTTTTGAAACGCAGGAGCAGACAGAAAAAGATGAAGGTAGAAAGTCCGGTAGATCCGATTGATCCGATCGAGATTCCTTACCTGCGGGAGGCAAAAAAAGAAAAAATGCAGAAATTAAGAGACTAGCTGGAAAGGAGAAGGAATGGAGTACAAAGGATTGGTAAGACGGCAGAAAGAGTTTTTTAAGACAGGGAAAACGAAGAAAACGGGATTCAGGGTATTTTATCTTGGCAGACTTCTGAAATGGATGGATGAGAATGAGTCACGGATTCTGGATGCCCTCAATAAGGATCTCGGAAAATCCGGCACGGAAGGATATATGACTGAGATCGGAATGGTAAAAGAGGAAATCAGGTTTGCCATGAAACATCTGACACTTTGGGCGAAGCCAAGAAGAGTCAGGACGCCGGTATCTCAGTTCCCGTCTGCCTCTTTTATTTACAGAGAGCCTTATGGTGTCGTACTTATTATGGCTCCGTGGAATTATCCTTTTCAGCTTACGGTGGCACCTCTGATTGGCGCGGTCAGTGCAGGAAACTGTGCAGTCCTTAAGCCGTCTTCCTACTCGGTGCATACATCTGCGATGATTCAGGAGATGATTCGGGAAGTGTTTCCATCCTGGTATGTCACAGTTGTGACAGGCGGCCGGGAGGAGAACGAGGCGCTCCTCAATGAAAAGTTTGACTATATTTTCTTTACGGGAAGTCCGAAAGTAGGAAAATCCGTGATGGAGAAGGCAGCCAGACATCTAACTCCTGTCAGCCTGGAGCTTGGGGGAAAGAGCCCTTGCATTGTTGATGAGACAGCGGATTTAAGAACCGCGGCAAAACGGATTGTCTGGGGGAAGTTTTTGAATGCCGGACAGACCTGTGTGGCACCGGATTATGTACTGGTGCAGCACAGTGTAAAGAAAAGGCTGATTCATTATATTATCAGACAGATTCAGAAGATGTACGGCCAGAAACCGCTGGAAAATGAGGAGTATCCGGCGATTATCAACCAGAGGCACTTCAAACGTATCAGTGGACTGATCAATGAAAATAAAGTCATTTACGGCGGCAAGACCGACAGTACCACGCTTCGGATTGAGCCGACAGTGATGGATGGCATCACCTGGGATGACGCTGTGATGAAAGAAGAGATATTCGGGCCGGTTCTGCCGATCATGTCCTACTATGATCTGCGGGAAGCGGCAGCTGCCATTGAAGCGCAGTCAAGCCCGCTGGCGCTGTATCTGTTTACGAGGGACAAAAAAAGGGAGTCCTACATTCTTGAAAAGCTATCCTACGGAGGAGGTTGTATCAATGATACGGTAGTCCATCTGGCAACACCATATCTGCCGTTTGGAGGAGTAGGGCAGTCCGGAATGGGGAAATATCATGGGAAGGCAAGTTTTGATACCTTTACGCATGAGAAAAGTATCCTCAAAAAATCGGTTCTTGTAGACATTCCTTTCCGGTACCCGCCGTTTCGGGATCATCTTAATTTGATAAAAAAGTTTATGTAAAAAGACCCTTTCCGGGCGGCCTGTAATCAGCCGGAGACCGGAAAGGGTCTTTGTTTTCTCTCTTATTTAAAACAGCAGTCCGATATGGTAGAAAATCACTGCGAAAATCCATGCAATGACAAGCTGGAAGCAGGCGAACGCGACAGTGATACTTGTCTTTCCCACTTCTCTGTGGATCGTTCCGATCGTTGCCATACATGGAACATAGAGAAGACAGAAAACCATCATTGCGTAGGCGTTGGCTGCGCCAAATCCCATGGAAGCAAGGACAGATACCATGCTGTCCATACCTGCGGAAGTCGTAATATTGGCGATGCCAAAAAGAACGCTGCAGCTGGAAACAACGACTTCTTTTGCAGCAATACCGGAGATCAGAGCAACGGCGATCTGCCAGTACCCAAGTCCCGCCGGAGCAAGTAAAGGGACAAGGGCCTTTCCGATGATTGCCCCGAAACTCTCGGAAATATCGGATACAAAGCCATGCGGTCCAAGGTTCATGACACCCCACATTATAATGGAGGCGATGAAGATGACGGTACCTGCTTTGGAGAGATAGTCCTTTACCTTTTCCCATACATAGATGGCAATCGTGTGAGCATTTGGAGTCTTGTACTCCGGAAGTTCAATGAGCAGTGCGTGTTCCGCTTTACTACCGTCAAATTTTGAAATGACGAAAGTCGCCGTGATGGCCACCACAATACCAAGCAGATACATGGAGTAGCATACGAGCATGCTGTATTTTCCAAAAAACATGGAAGAGAACAGGACATAAATTGGAAGCCTTGCACTGCAGGACATAAACGGTGTAACAAGAATGGTCTTCAGCCGGTCTTTCCGGTGTTCCAGAGCACGGGATGCCATGACAGCGGGAACCGAACATCCGAATCCAAGAAGGAGCGGGATGAAAGCACGGCCGGAGAGTCCGAGACGGCTCATCAGATCATCCATGACGTATGCGACACGTGACATATACCCACTGTCTTCCAGAAAGGCAAGTGCCAGAAACAGGATGAAAATATTCGGCAGGAAAGTCAGGATGCCGCCTACACCGGAGATAATTCCATCCACGACAAGAGACTGAATCAGTGGATTCGTATGGACTGCGGAAAGTCCGCCGGTCACCAGATCCGAGAACCAGACAAGAGCCAGCTCAAAATATCCTTTCAGCCAGTCACCGACTGTAAACGTTACAAAAAATACAAAAGCCATAATCAGAAGAAAAATCGGAAGGCCAAGATAGCGGCTTGTCAGATAACGATCAATTTTTTCTGTCATTTCTGCTTTTGCGCTTTTGTTGACGAGAACCTCCTGAATAATTTCTTCTATAAAATCATATTTCTGATTGATGATATCTTTTTCCAGACTTTCAGAAGCTACATCATCCAGCATGACAGGATGATTTTTCATGACGACCGGGTCATGCTCCAAAAGCTTGATGGCATGCCATCTTTTATTTGAAAGATCAGGATCCTGTGCGGAGAGCCGTTCGATAAGTATATCGATTTTATCTTCGATTTCATCGCTGTATACCATGGCATATTCCGCATGATGGTTGTGGCGGTGGGAAGAACTTGCCTCTTTTTCCTGGTGGTGGTGGATCAGCGGATCCTGGCCGGTCAGCCCTTCGTGGTGTTTGACCGCATGCATCAGGATGGAAAGACCGGTCCGTTTTCTCGCGGAAACCGGTATCGCAGGGATACCAAGCATTTCCGGAAGACGGTGAAGGTCGATTTCCATGCCCCGTTCTTCTACGATGTCCATCATATTCAGTGCAAGAACGACAGGTTTTCCAAGCTCGATCAGCTGGAGAGTCAGATAAAGGTTGCGCTCCAGAGACGAGGCGTCCACAACGTCAACGATGACATCGACGTCATCACTCATAATACATTCTCTTGATACGGTTTCTTCCATTGTATAAGAAGTCAGACTGTAGATTCCAGGAAGGTCGATCAATTTGAAACGATCCCCTTCGTACTCGGTCATTCCCTCTTTTTTTTCGACTGTTACGCCCGGCCAGTTTGCCACTTTCAGATTAGCCCCTGTATAGGCGTTAAACAGAGTTGTTTTTCCACAGTTTGGATTACCTATGAATCCCACATTGATGATATCACCCATTATTCTGCCTCCTCCACTTCAATATGGTCAGCAATCCGCTTACCGAGGGCAAATCTTGTCCCACGGAACCGAACAGTCATAGCTCCCTTTTTATCATTATTCAAAATGGTAATCAAAGCCCCCTCGGTAAGACCGAGAGATTCGAGCCTGCGTTCCAGCGAAAGCTCCAGCTGAATGGATCTGACAATATAGGTGTGCTGGTTTTTCCCCATTTTTAATGTCATATTCATTCTCCTTTAATCGACAAATTATACACGCATTCTATATTATATAATAAATTTCGCAAGGCGTAAATAAAAAAGACCGGATGTGTTTCTTTCAAAAGGAAATTTCCTGCATTTAACTGTCGGTGATCAGCAAGGTAAAACCCAAAAACAGATCGCACTCTGATTTTTTCTTGCACATCTGTAGATATCTATGATAGAATATGAGGAAAGGCAGAAGCCAGAAAAAGAGGAGGCGCAAAAGACATGGGAATGACAATGACGCAGAAGATCCTTGCAGCGCATGCAGGATTGGACAGGGTGGCGGCAGGACAGCTGATTGAGGCGAAGCTTGACGTTGTAATGGCAAATGATATTACCGGTCCGATGGCTGTGCCGGTATTCAGGCAGATGGCGGACAAGGTATTTGATAAGGACAAAGTTGTACTGGTACCGGATCATTTTACTCCAAATAAAGACATCAAATCAGCGGAAAATTCCAAATCAATCCGGGAATTTGCAAAAGAGCAGGGACTGACGCACTATTATGAGATTGGACAGATGGGGATTGAGCACGCGCTCCTCCCGGAAAAAGGAATCACGGTAGCAGGGGAGTGTATCATCGGAGCGGATTCCCACACCTGTACATACGGCGCGCTGGGAGCATTTTCCACCGGTGTTGGAACAACGGATATCGCGACAGGAATGGCGACCGGAGTGCTCTGGTTCAAGGTGCCATCCGCAATTCAGTTCGTACTGAAGGGAAAACCTGGAAAATATGTTAGTGGAAAAGACATTATTCTCCATATCATCGGAAAGATCGGTGTGGATGGAGCATTGTATAAATCCATGGAGTTCGTAGGAGAAGGACTTTCCGAACTTTCCATGGATGACCGTTTCACCATGGCAAATATGGCCATCGAAGCAGGGGCGAAGAACGGAATCTTCCTTGTGGATGAGAAGGCAGAAGCGTATATGAAAGAGCATTCGGACAAAGAATATAAGATCTACACTCCGGATGAGGATGCAGTGTACGATGAAGTGATCGAGATTGATCTTTCCGAAGTAAGACCGACGGTTGCATTTCCGCATCTTCCGGGCAATGCGCACACAATTGATGAGATCGAGACTATGGAGCCGATCAAGATCGACCAGGTTGTAATCGGATCCTGTACGAACGGAAGAATGGAAGACATGAGAAGAGCGGCGGCGATCCTCAAAGGTCATAAAGTACATCCGGGTGTGCGTGTGATTGTAATTCCGGGTACGCAGGCGATCTATAAGGAATGTCTGAAAGAAGGCATAGCGGAGATTTTCGTGGATGCAGGATGCGCATTTTCCACGCCGAGCTGCGGACCGTGCATGGGAGGACACATGGGCGTTCTGGCAGCAGGTGAAAAGTGTGTTTCCACAACAAACAGAAATTTTGTGGGACGTATGGGACATGTGGACTCTTTGATTTACCTTGCTTCTCCGGAGACGGCTGCGGCAAGTGCCATCAAAGGTTATATCGCAAATCCAGAGAAAGCAGGTGAATAGAACATGGAAGCAAAAGGACATGTATTTAAATACGGAGACAATGTGGATACGGATGTTATCATTCCTGCAAGATATCTGAATTCGTTTGACCCGCAGGAACTGGCATCCCACGCGATGGTAGATATTGATCCGGAGTTTGCAGGCAAGGTTCAGCCGGGAGATATCATTGTTGCAAGAAAGAATTTCGGATGTGGTTCTTCAAGAGAACATGCTCCGCTCTGTCTGAAAACAGCGGGAGTCAGCTGCATTATTGCAGAAACATTCGCACGGATTTTTTTCCGGAATTCCATTAATATCGGACTTCCGATTATTGAGTGCAAAGAAGCGGCCGAGGAGATTGAAGCGGGGGATGAAGTGGAGATCGACTTTGACAGTGGGAAAATTTTTGACCGGACAAAAGGGACTGAATATCAGGGACAGCCGTTCCCGGAATTCATGCAGAAAATCATTTCAGCCGGAGGCCTTGTAAATTACACAAATCAGAAGCTGAATGGATAAATCCGGTTTAACATATGGAAAATGGATGGTGAAAAGGGCGGCAGCACTTTTGGAAGGCATGCCGCCCTTTTCCCGTCAGACTCTGTAACGAACAAAATCTAAAGTAGAGAGGGAAACGAATGACAGAAAGAACAGAAAAGGGGAGTGCGCTGGCACTTCTTCCAATTGGGGTATTTCTGATACTATTTCTTGGGTCCGGTTTTATCAGCGGTGATTTTTATGCAATGCCTGCTGTGCTTGCATTTCTGCTGGCGCTGTTTGTAGCTTTTGTGCAGGACCGGAAACATGATTTTAACGAAAAAATTCATATTATCGCAAAGGGAGTGGGGGAGGACAACATTATCACCATGAGTCTGATTTTCCTTTGCGCAGGCGGATTTTCCGGTGCGGTAACAGCTGCCGGAGGGGCGGACAGCGCGGTAAATTTTGGACTGTCCATCCTGCCGTCCCAGGTGGCGGTTGCAGGACTGTTCGTGATCGGATGCTTTATTTCGGTTTCCATGGGAACATCCATGGGAACGATTGCGGCTCTTGCTCCGATCGCAGCGGGTATCAGCGAAAAGACCGGATATGATGCAGCCATCTGTATCGGTGCGGTCGTATGCGGAGCCATGTTTGGAGATAACCTTTCCATGATTTCCGACACAACGATCGCGGCTGTCAAGACACAGGGATGTGAGATGAAAGATAAATTCCGTGAGAATTTTCTGATTGTACTGCCGGCGGCAGTAGTCACGATCGGGATATTCTTCGTTTTGACATCCGGGCAGGATTTTCAGATGGAGGAGGAACTGATATACAGTATCTGGAAGATTATTCCGTATCTGGTAGTTCTGGTAGGCGCCTTGATCGGCGTGAATGTGTTTCTTGTGCTGATGACGGGAACTGTACTATCTCTTGCTGTGGGAGTATTATCCGGAGAGATTGCGGTCTCCGAGATGTTCCAGGTTGTAGCGCAGGGACCGGATGGAAGCGGCGGAATCATGGGGATGTATGACATAACGGTGATTTCCATTGTCGTGGCCTGCATTGTTTCCCTTGTACGGGAGATGGGAGGAATTACCTTTCTGCTGCAGATGATTAAAAGCAGAATCAAGAAAAAACGTGGCGCAGAGCTTGGTATTGCAGGTCTTGCCTTTCTGGTGGACCTGTGCACGGCAAACAATACGGTTGCTATTGTCATGACCGGCCCGATCGCAAAGGATATCAGTGATGAGTACGGCATTGAGCCAAGACGTTCCGCCTCACTTCTTGATATTTTTACTTCCGTTGGACAGGGGATCATCCCATACGGCGCCCAGCTTTTGTCAGCAGCAAGTCTTACGAAGCTGACTCCGTTTGAGATTATGCCGTATCTGTACTATCCGGTTCTGATGGCACTGAGCGCAGTGCTCTTTATCCTGTTCCGGAAAAGGAAAATCGATTGAATGTTCCAATAGTTTATGGTATAATTTCTGAAAATTGCAGATCAGAAAAGGACAAGGAGGAAACGCCATGGAGTTGTTTTATAGAAGTACGAGAAACGAAAATGTCATGCTGACTGCTTCGGAGGCAATCTTAAAAGGACTCTCCGATGAAGGAGGGCTCTTTGTGCCGGAATATATTCCGAAGCTTCCTGTTCCGCTTGCGGATCTTGCCGGGATGGACTATCAGGAAACTGCCTATGTCGTGATGAAGCAGTTTCTTACCGACTTTACGGAAGAGGAACTTAGAGGATGTATCCGTGCAGCCTACGATGACAAGTTTGATAACGAAGAGATTGCACCGATTGCGAAGGTGGACGGAGTCTATTATCTGGAACTGTTCCACGGTCCGACGATCGCGTTCAAAGATATGGCTCTTTCCATTTTGCCGCACCTGATGACAACAGCTGCCAGAAAGCATCACGTCACTGACGAAATCGTGATTCTGACTGCCACGTCCGGAGATACAGGAAAGGCAGCCCTTGCCGGATTTGCAGATGTGGAGGGAACGAGAATCATCGTCTTTTATCCAAAGGGAGGAGTCAGTGATGTGCAGCGGCTCCAGATGGTGACACAGAAAGGAAACAATACGGCGGTCGTTGCCATTCACGGAAATTTTGATGAAGCACAAAGCGGTGTGAAAAAGATGTTTGAAGATGAGAAACTCAAAGAAGAGCTTCAGAAAGCAGGCTTCCGGTTCTCGTCTGCAAATTCCATCAATATCGGACGGCTTGTCCCGCAGATTGTCTACTATGTCCATGCTTACGGGTGTCTCCTGAAACATGAAGAGATTCAGGAAGGAGAGGCGGTCAATGTCGTTGTACCGACGGGAAATTTCGGAAATATTCTTGCCGCCTACTTTGCAAAGCAGATGGGAGTTCCGATTGCAAAGCTGATCTGCGCCTCCAATGAAAATAAAGTGCTCTTTGACTTTTTCGAGACCGGAACCTATGATAAAAACCGGGAATTTATCCTGACAGAATCTCCATCTATGGATATTTTGATTTCCAGTAATCTGGAACGGCTGATTTACCTGATTTCCGGAAGAAATGAGGCGAAAAACCGTGAGTTGATGAAGGAATTAAACGAAAACGGACGTTACGGAATTACCGGAAAGATGAAAGCAGAGCTGTCCGATTTTGCTGCCGGGTATGCATCGGCGGACGAGATGAAGAAAGCCATCCGCGACACCTACGAGAATACAGGATATGTGATGGATACTCATACAGCGGTTGCTGCCGCGGTGTACGAAGCGTATCGCAGAGACAGCAACGATCCGGCAAAGACGATCATCGCATCAACGGCAAGTCCATACAAGTTTGCGGAAAGCGTTCTTAACGCCATACGGCCAGGCGAATATGAAGGTCAGGAAGGCATTGCCCTTGCCGATGAACTGAGCCGGCTTTCCGGGACAGAGATCCCGAAGGCGGTAGAGGAGATCAGAAATGCCGAAATCCGCCATACGAGAGAGTGCGATGCACAGGAGATGGAAGCGGCAGTGAAAGAAATTTTAGGACTGAGGTGACAGGGATGGATTCGATCTGGGGACTGATTGCCCTGGCCTGCGGACTGTATTGTATGGCCGGGTATTGGAAAATGATAAAAAAAGGAGAGATTTTTCAAAGTGTTCTGCTTCCGAAGGAAGTGAACCTGAAAAAATGTAAAGACACCAAGGCATACATAAAAGAGGCGGCACCGAAAGTGATGATTTTGGGGATCGTAGTGACCCTCTGGGGGATCTGTGATCTGGCCTGCACCAGTCTTGGTGTCGACAATATGGCCATTTTCTGGGGCACCTTTGTAATTGTGATGGTTGTGCTTGTGTGGTTTGGAATTACAACAGGAAAACTACGGAAAAAATATTTTTCATAAACGAATCATGTGAAAGACTTTGCGAAAACATTCCGCAGAGTCTTTTTTTGTTAAATCTGTATGGGAGATAGTGTGATGGACCACGGATATGATATAATGGAAAAAAAGCTAAGGGGACAGGGTATGGAGAAAACATATGGAATGATGGCGGCCGCTTCTGTGATCGAGGAGGTGCAGAAGGCTGTCATCGGAAAACAGGATTGTATCAAAAAGGTAATGGCCGCAATTCTGGCGGGCGGACATGTCCTGATCGAGGACATTCCGGGAGTCGGGAAGACGACGATGGCGGTCGCATTTTCAAAAAGTATGGGCCTGGACCGGCACAGGGTGCAGTTTACTCCGGATGTGCTGCCGGCGGATATTGTCGGCTTTTCTCTTTATGACAGGCAGACCCAGCAGTTTGTCTATCAGCCGGGAGCGGTGATGTGTAACCTGCTTCTGGCGGATGAGATCAACCGGACGTCACCGAAAACACAGTCAGCGCTTCTGGAAGTTATGGAGGAGGGGCAGGTGACGGTGGATCAGAAGACATACCCGGTGCCGGATCCGTTTATTGTGATCGCGACGGAAAATCCGTTTGGTTCTGCGGGGACACAGATGCTGCCGGAGTCACAGCTGGACCGGTTCATGATCTGTATTTCCATGGGCTATCCGGATATCCAGGCAGAGATTGAGATCGTAAAGGGCAGTCAGAAAGGGAATCCGGCAGATGCGGTCAAGGCGGTAGTCGGAACGGAGATGCTTCTTGAGATGCGCGCGGAAGTGGAACAGGTCTATGTGCATGATGCGGTTTATGAGTATATCGGACGGCTTGTGGAGGCAACCAGAAACCATCAGATGGTCAGGCTTGGAATCAGTCCGAGGGGTACGATTGCGCTTGCAAAAGTGGCGAAGGCGTATGCCTATCTGGAAGGACGGACTTTCTGTATTCCACAGGATGTGGCGAAGGTGTTCCCGGATGTGGCGGTTCACAGGCTGTTTTTAAGTGCCAGGGCCAGGGCGGCCAGGATGGAATCTTCCCAGGTGATCGAGGAGATTCTTGCCATGATCACGCAGCCAAAGGCCGGAAAAGGGAGAAGAGAATGAAAAAATGGTTGTATCTGGCTGCCGTTCTCGCAACAGTTTATCTGAATCTCGTTTACGAGTGGCCGGACGGTAGATATATACTTGCGGTAGAACTTGTATTTCCGGTTATTTTGTGCCTTCAGGCCAGAATGATGGGAGCGAAGATCCGGATCTGCCCGCAGGGGGATTTTCAGATGGCGGAAGAAGGAGAAACGCTGAATATTCCTTTTGTAGTGGAAAACTGCGGAGTGTTTCGGATCCCGTTTCTCAAAGTACAGATTGAACATAAAAAGCAGACGGTGCGGAACCTGAAAAAAGGGGAGAAGCATACCTTTCTGTTTCCATATGAGGCCAGCGCTTGTGGAAAGCATGAAGTCAAAGTGAAAAAAGCGGTGACGACCGATGCTTCCGGTATGTTCAGGATCCGGATCCGGAAGTTGCAGTCTGTCCCTGCGGAGATTCACATTGTGCCGAAGGCGTATCCGGTGCTTGCCGAGATCAGCGAAGCGGTCCGCCTGTTTGTGACAGAAGGCGAAGAGTACGCAAAAGACCGGGGCGGGGACGATACGTCCGAGGTGTTTGACGTCCATGAATATCAGCCGGGAGACAGAATTGCCCAGATTCACTGGAAGCTGAGCGCGAGAACAGATGAGATGTACATGAAGGAATTCAGTTTTCCTCTAGGAGCGGCTGTCATTCTTCTTCTGGATCCGGGTGAGTCGAAAATGACAGAAGAGGCGGGCAATGTGTTTTTGAATCTGGCGGCTTCAGCCGGACGGGCGATGGTAGAGGAATCCTGCCGGTTCTATGCGGTCTGGAAAGAAAGCAGGACACAGGTTTTTAAAAGGTTTCTGGTGAAGAACGAGGAGACTTTTTACGACTGGCTTTTAGCGCTTTCTTCCACGCAGGTTTCCGAACTTGACAGACTTGACGAAGATCTGTACCGGCACGAATTTTTTGAACCGTACTTGAAAGCGGTGCGTATTGGCGGAGATCTGTCTATTCAGTGCGGAGAGGAGATGCCGGTTTTCTTTCACGAGAAAACATTTGTAGAAGAATTAAACAGGACGGTATTGGAAATATAGGTGGTCAGGGAGTATGAACACAAAAAAGATAGATAGTAATCGATGGGAAAAAATCTGGATTCTTCTGTCTGCGGCAGCAGGAAGTAGCGGTGTATACTTTGCTTTCGGATCGGTATTCGATCCGGCAGCTGATATCCGCATGTTCGGAATCGGAATGCTGATGTTTGTGATCTGCTGGTTTCCGTATGTGTGGATGGAAAAATATGTATGGGCAGGATGTGCTGTGGGAATTCTTCCTGTGGTATGGTTCTGGTTTGTGCAAAGAGAGGCCATACAGGAGGGGCTGAAAGAAGAGGTCATCGGAAATTCCGTGCTGCAGATTCAGCAGTATTTCAGGGAAATACAAAGTACAGTACGGGTCCAGGCGGACGAAAGGACCATGGCAGCGGGGATGCTGGCACTTTGCGGCCTGTTTCTGGCAGTCTGCGTTCTGGCAGGATCCGTCCGGAAGCTACGCATGGTTGTGATTCTTCTCTATGCGGCAGTCTTTTCCTTTCCGTTTTTTACCGGAATGACAATCAGGGCGGAGGGAGCGGCGCTGCTTGGATGTGCGGTTCTCTGCCTTGTGATGGCAAGTCCGGTCAGCGCAAAACGCCCGCTTGTCATTGCGGCCGCTGCAGCACTGGCAACCGGCGTGCTGATTCCGAAACAGCAGATGGAAACCTTTTTTGCGGATCCGGCAGCATGGCAGGACCGGATCGAGGACTTCTTTACGCGGGCTGCATACGGCGGCGTGTCGGACGGGAAACTGGGAACTTTTGATGAAATGGTGGAAAGCGGTGAACTTCAGCTTGAGGTAACCCTTTCAGAACGGCCGGAGCAGGACGTTTATTTTCAGGGATATATCGGAACGGATTACCGTGACAGCCGGTGGGTAAAATCAAAGGAAACAGGAGGACTTTCCGAAGAAGAGATCAGCAGAGCACGAAATGCAGAGTATGAGACAGTGCGGGAAAACAGTGGACAGCTCGGATATCAAAGTGTGACAGCTGAAATTACAAGAAGAGGGGCAAGCAGAGCGTACCGGTACCTTCCGTATAAAAACAGCCAGACAGATGATTTTTATGGAGATACCTATGTGGAAGGCCGGGGAAGAAGCTATGCGGTGGAAGCCGTTCTGGCAGGCGATATCGGAGAGTTGAAAATCAGTCCGGAAAATGTGGCATATGAGCAGACAGAAGATAGAGAAGCCTATACAGACTTTGTAAACGAAGCCTATCTGCAGGTGCCTGAAGAATTCCGTGAAAAGTGGGAGGATACGGCACGGATTCTTCGAGGAAGAACACTTCGCAGCACAGTCCGGGAGGTGGCGGATTATCTTGGAACAGTTGCAGATTATACAAAAAGCCCGGGGAGAACACCGGATGGAGAGGATTTCGTTGAATATTTTCTTGGAGAAAGCCACGAGGGATACTGCGTTCATTTTGCTTCAGCAGGTGTGCTGTTCCTGAGAATGAATGGAATCCCTGCACGTTTTGTATCCGGATATATCGCAAGACCGTCAGAGTTTGAAGAGACAGAAGACGGAATGTATCTGGCTGAACTCGATGACAGTACGGCACATGCCTGGGCGGAGGTTTACGTAGAAGGCTGCGGATGGCTTCCGGCAGAAATGACGCCGGCATACCGGCAGAATTCTGCGGGAGGAACATCAGAGCCGGACGGGCCTGTAAGTGTAGTGGGGGAGACGGATCCGCAGACAGAAGAACCGCAGACACCGGAGCAGGATTCTACGTCTCAGCAGGAACCACAGCCGGATACGCAGACAGATGTACAGGACGGAACAGGACAGTCATCAGAAAATCAAAACGGAGATGGAACGAGAGAGGAGATGCTTTCCGGAAGAATCTGGATAATCCCGGTATCTGCCGCCCTGGCAGCGCTTTGTTTACTTCTTTTTGCACGAAGAAGAAAATGGAGAAGCGTCCGGATGCAGAAAGACTTGCGGAACAAATATCTCAGGCTGTACCGGATTCTTTATCAGATGATGGAGTATGACAGGAAGAAACCGATTCCGGAGGACGAGGAAGAGATTTGCCGGATCCTGAAAGAAACCTATCATATTTCCAACAAGAGGAGCAGGAAGATCATCATCCGGTTGCTGGAAACAGCTTTTGGAAACAGAAATCCGGAGAAAAGAGATCTCAAAGAACTGGAAAAACTCTGTATTTCTGTACGGGAGAAAAGTATGGCGTCCAAAAATCTCTTCCAGAAATTTCTGTTTGTGTTTGGAAAAGGATTCTAAATAAATATTGAAAGATGAAAGCGGATACGGTATAATAAATCTAACCTGAAATGTTCGATAACTCTTGTAATTTTGAACCTACAAAACTTTAAACGGGATTCCTATTATCTCTGTAATATGTCAGGCCTCATTACATCAGTGGAAGGCAGAAAAGCAGATGCGGTTGCCCACCTAGCGGACTGCTAGGAGTCAAAATACAGGAGCCGGCATTTTGGGGGTGCGTACGAAAGAGAAAGAGCAGTCGTGATACGGCTGCTTTTTACTTTATAGCGGAAGTTTTCCGAAAAGGACGGCTTTTTTCGACATGTCTTTGAGGAGGTGCTTTGGATAAGGATGCCGCTTCGGAAACATACATATAAAAAACAGATGAGACATACATTAGGATAAATGCGGCGGACAAGGTGCGTAAGATGAAAAAACACTGGAACGGTAATTTTTTATATTATTTTGGCGGGATTATACTGAGTCTTTTTTTGTGCGTAGGATTGGTGCATATGGTTTCGGGCGGATATGAAGCGGAGACTGGAAAGAAAGCGGTTTCCAAGAAAGAAGAAACAAAAGAGAAGAAGACGCCGGAGGAGCAAAAAGGAAAAGAGGAGCAGGAGCAGCCCGTCATACGGGTACTTTTAAAGACCGGAGGGTATACGGATGAAGTACATCCAAATGTAGCCGTATCGGCAGGGGGAGGACTTCTTCTCGAAGGAGCCGGAGGAAAGCGGGAAGCCAAAGAGGGCGAGACCGTGACGATTGCCCCGGATGATCCGTTGTTTGAGGGCGGAACCATACGTGTAAAAACAAAAAAAGAGGGAGATAAGATTACGATTTCCAGTCTGAAGAGAGGATACGGAGTGCCTTCCTACAGGGGAGAACTGGAGTTGTTTTCTACCGCTCAGGGAATTGCTGTCATCAACGAGATTCCTCTGGAAGAATACCTGTATGCAGTAGTGCCGAGTGAGATGCCGGCTTCCTATGAAGAAGAGGCACTAAAGGCACAGGCAGTCTGCGCAAGAAGCTATGCCTACTGTCATATGGAAGGGCAGGCGTATCCGGAATATAAAGCCAATGTGGACGACAGTACAGCTTATCAGGTCTATGGAAATTCTGCCGAGCAGGAAAAGACGATTGCCGCGGTGGACGCAACAATGGGAGAGAAGCTGAAGTATCATGACACTGTGGTGAAAGCGTATTATTTTTCCACTTCCTGTGGAAGAACCACCAATGTAGAGGCGTGGGGCACGAAAGTTTCAGATGCTAATTCATACCTGAAGGGGACCAGGGTGGAGGAAAACGGAACCTGCTATGAAAAAGATCTGCCGTGGTTTTCCTGGAGCTGTGATATCCCGGTTGAGACCGTTTCCAATCTCTTTGGACTGAATACCGGACAGGATGTCGGTACGATTTCGCAGATCGAAATTACAAAAAGGGGGGAAGGAGATGTGGCACTGGAAATGAAAGTAACAGGATCCAAAGGAAGCGCTGTGATCCGAACGGAAAATAAAATCCGTAGCGCACTTGGTGGAAACGGGTATAAAATCCAGAAACAGGACGGCACAGAGGCAGCATCTGCTAAACTGCTGCCGAGTGCATTTTTTACAGTAGAAAAGCGGGGGGGAAGTTTTCACATTAAAGGAGGCGGATATGGACACGGAATCGGAATGAGCCAGAATGGGGCGAATGAAATGGCAAAAAAAGGGAAAGATTATATAACAATCCTTGGAATGTTTTATGATAGTGTGGAAATTACAGCGGATTGATGGTATGATAACAGGAAAAAAGGACAGAATGAGGTAGAATATGATCAAAAAACAGTGGGACCGGATCATGAGAATATTGGATCGAGCGGCACAAAGCCATGTCGGGGCGTATGCTGCTCAGTCTGCGTTTTTCTTTGTCCTGTCACTGATTCCGATTATCCTGCTTCTAATGACAATGGTACAGTATACGCCGCTTACAAGAGGCGATGTGATGACGGCGGTTACGGAGGTATTCCCGAAGACTGTCACGCCCTTCCTGATATCCATTATCAATGAAGTATACAGCCAGTCCACAGCAATCATTCCAGTGACGATCCTTGTCGCATTGTGGTCGGCTGGAAGAGGGGTGCTTGCGATAACGTCCGGACTCAACTGTATTTATCAGAGCAAGGAGACGAGAAACTATTTCTATCTGAGACTTAGAGCATCCGTTTACACGGTGCTGTTTCTTCTGGTTATAATTTCCTGCCTTCTCCTTGCCGTATTCGGAAACCGGATCAGCATTTTCGTAGAAATAAACGCTCCGGTGCTGCAAAAGGCAGTTGACTTTTTGATCCGAATCCGAACCTCTTTGACAGTCGGAGTAATGATGCTGTTCTGTATGCTTTTGTACCGCTTTCTGCCGGACGTAAAAATCAGAACCAAATGGAAGCATCAGATACCAGGATCTGTTTTCAGCGCAATTGGCTGGCAGATTATTTCCCTGATTTTCTCTGTCTATCTGGACATTTTTGAGGGATTTTCCACTATGTACGGGAGTTTGACGACCATTGTCCTTGTCATGCTCTGGCTGTACTTCTGTATGTACATGATTTTGCTTGGTGGCGTGATCAACATTACCATTTTCAAAGATAATCTGGATAAGGCTTGACAGACAGCGGCAGCACACCGTATACTGGAAAGGCAAAGAAATAAGAAATGAGGTGAAAGGATGATCATTACTTCCTGTAAATGTTAAGACAATGAAACATAACGTACACAGAAGACGCCGGAGGCGGATTCTGCCCGTACACATTGCAGGAAGAGACATTCTTTTTTCATTATAGAAACAAGAGGAAAAGATGACCAGAAGAGTCATGAAAAGAAGAACTGTTCTTTTCATGACTCTTTTTCTTTTGGCGATGTTCGGGGACGTGTTCCGATGCACCGGAACACGTCCCCGGTATAGCCTAAGTTAAAGTCGGGCTTTTTTGCAGTGTGTGCATGGTGAAAGGGGATGATGAGATGTCGCAGATACAGATTACAGATCTTACTTTTTCGTATGATACGCATTTTGAGTCGATTTTTGAGCATGTGAGTGTGCTTTTGGATACGGACTGGAGGACGGGGCTGATTGGTCGGAATGGGACCGGAAAGACGACGTTTTTGAAGCTGTTATCGGGTGCGTATCCGTACCGGGGAAGGATCCGTATGTCGGAGACGGCGGAGTATTTTCCGGTGGATATCCGGGATGTGAGGAAGTCTTCTTTGGAGGTCCTGGAGGAAATTGATCCGGATTATGAGTTCTGGAGAGTTTTAAGAGAGA
The DNA here is from genome assembly GCF_016900655.1 of Drancourtella massiliensis. Classification (GTDB taxonomy): domain Bacteria; phylum Bacillota; class Clostridia; order Lachnospirales; family Lachnospiraceae; genus Sellimonas; species Sellimonas catena. The sequence continues at coordinate 42,725 of NZ_JACJKH010000012.1, read as the reverse complement.
TGGAATGGATGGGAATGGATTCGGCCATCCTGGAGCGGCCTTATGGGACGCTTAGTCCGGGAGAGCGGATCCGGCTACAGCTTGCGGTGCTGTTTGCCAAGGAGCATGCGTTCCTTCTGATTGATGAGCCGACAAATCATCTGGATGAGGAGGGGAGGCAGATGCTGGCCTCTTATCTGAGCAGGAAGAAGGGATTCCTTCTTGTTTCCCATGACCGGAGGCTTCTGGATGCCTGTACGGATCATACGATGGCGATTGAGCGCAGCAGCATCCGGATCTACAAGGGAAGTTTCCAGACATGGCAGAGAGAAAAGAGTCTGCGGGATCAGGCGGAGTTGGAGCAGAATCAGAAGCTGAAAAAGGAGATCCGCCATCTGGAGGCGGCGGCAAGGGAGGCCGGAAGATGGGCAGGTAATAAGGAGAAAGAAAAGATCGGTCATAAAGTGGGAGGACTGAAGCCGGACCGGGGTGCAATCGGCCATAAGGCGGCGAAGATGATGAAGCGGTCCAAGGTGCTGGAGCACCGGATGGAGAAGACGGCTAAAGAAAAGGCAGGGCTTTTAAAGGACATCGAGACGGTGGAGGAACTGAAAATGTTTCCACTGGATTATGAGAAGGATCGTCTTGTTTCCGTGGAAGGGATTTCGTTTGCCCGCGGGGACCGTCAGATTTTGAAAGACTTTTCGTTGGAAATCCGGCGGGGAGACCGGATCGCTTTGAAAGGGCCGAATGGCTGTGGGAAGACGACGATTCTGAAGCTGATTGCAGGGATCTATCAGCCGGATGAGGGAAGAATTCAGACCGGAAGCGGCCTGAAGATTTCGGTTGTCAGCCAGGATTCTTCTGAAATGAGAGGAACGCTGGCGGAGCTGGAAGAGGAGGCGGGACTTGATAAAACGCTGTTCCGGGCTGTTTTGAGGAAGCTTGATTTTTCCAGAGACCAGTTTGACAAGCGTCTGGAGGAGTACAGCGAGGGTCAGCGTAAAAAGGTGCTTCTTGCAAAGAGCCTCTGCGAGCCGTCCCATCTATATATCTGGGACGAGCCGTTAAACTACATTGATATATTCACAAGAATTCAGATTGAGAATCTGATTCTTGAGCGGAAACCATACATGATCTTTGTAGAACACGACAGTGTATTTACCGAACGGATTGCAAAGAGCGCTGTACGTTTCGAAAAAGATCCTCAAACCGCCGGATTTAAAGCAGTTTTCGAGAGTTCCGGACTTGACAAAGAGCAGGGGGATGTTTAAAATAAAGAAGATACAGTAAAGGCTGTGAATGTGTCAGTAGGATATCTGATCTCCGACAGAGAGAAGGAGCCGCAGGCTGGAAGCTCCTTTCGATTTGACAGATATGCCGAATTTCCCACAGGAGCTGCATTTCTGAACAGAGAGTAAGAAATGACGTGTAGTGCACGTTACGCATACAAGAGAGCCTGCCTTTTGACGGCAGGAATCAGGGTGGTACCGCGGATTGATTCTCCGTCCCTTTTTGGGGCGGAGTTTTTTTTGTTTACCGGAAAGGATTGGACTTTCCTGAATACGAAAAGCCTTCTGTTCGGTACAGGCTGCCTTGGTTGATGAGTAAAGGAGGAAAATCATGAAAGAAAAGCTTCAGAGCATCAGAGAAGAAGCATTAAAGCAGATCCAGTCTGCAGATGTGCCGGAAAAATTAAATGATGTACGTGTCAGGTTTTTAGGTAAAAAAGGAGAACTGACAGCAGTTCTCAAAGGAATGAAAGATGTAGCGGCAGAGGAACGTCCGAAAGTCGGACAGATGGTCAATGAAGTCCGCCAGGAAATCGAAGGTATTCTGGATGAGACAAAGAAAAAGATGGATGCAAAGATCCGGGAAGAAAAATTAAAAGCTGAAGTGATCGATGTTACGCTTCCATCCAAAAAGAATGTAGTGGGACACCGTCATCCGAACACTATTGCCCAGGAAGAGGTAGAGCGGATCTTCATCGGTATGGGATATGAAGTAGTCGAAGGACCGGAGATCGAATACGATCTCTATAACTTTGAGAAGCTCAACATCCCGGCAGATCATCCGGCAAAAGATGAACAGGATACATTCTATATCAATAAGGATATCGTGCTCAGAACACAGACTTCCCCGGTACAGGCTCGTGTCATGGAGCAGGGGAAACTTCCGATCCGTATGATCTCTCCTGGACGGGTATTCCGTTCTGACGAGGTGGATGCAACGCATTCTCCGTCTTTCCATCAGATCGAAGGACTTGTAGTAGATAAAAATATTTCTTTTGCGGATCTGAAAGGAACGCTGGAAGTTTTCGCAAAAGAGCTGTTCGGACCGGAGACAAAGACAAAATTCCGTCCGCATCATTTCCCGTTCACAGAGCCAAGCGCCGAGGTGGATGTGACATGCTTCAAATGTGGCGGAAAGGGCTGCCGTTTCTGTAAGGGATCCGGATGGATCGAGATCCTTGGCTGCGGAATGGTACACCCACACGTGCTGGAAATGTGCGGAATTGACCCGGATGAATATACCGGTTTCGCATTCGGTGTAGGGCTTGAGAGAATTGCCCTTCTGAAATATGAGATCGACGACATGAGACTGCTGTACGAAAACGACATCAGATTCTTAAAGCAGTTCTAGGATAAGGGAGGAAAAAAGATCATGAATACATCATTATCATGGATTAAAGCATATGTCCCGGATCTGGACGTGACAGAGCAGGAATACACAGACGCCATGACACTGTCCGGTACCAAGGTGGAGGGATATGAAAAGATGGATGAAGATCTGGACAAGATCGTGGTAGGGCAGATTGAGAAGATCGAAAAGCATCCGGATGCGGATAAGCTTGTCATCTGCCAGGTGAATATCGGAAGCGAGACAATTCAGATCGTAACCGGAGCGCCGAATGTGGAAGAAGGACAGAAAATTCCGGTTGTTCTCGTGGGAGGCCGTGTAGCAGGCGGACACGACGGAAGTAAAACGAAAGGCGGAATTGAAATCAAGGCCGGAAAACTGCGCGGAGTGGACAGTTACGGCATGATGTGCTCCATCGAAGAGCTTGGTTCTACAAAAGAAATGTATCCGGAAGCACCGGAAAACGGAATCTATATTTTCCCGGATGATGTGGAAGTTGGTGCAGACGCCATTGAAGTACTTGGACTTCATGATGCGGTATTTGAATATGAAGTCACATCCAACCGTGTGGACTGCTTCAGCGTGATTGGAATCGCAAGAGAAGCAGCGGCAACATTCGGAAAGAGCTTCCATCCGCCGGTTGTTAAAGAGACCGGAAATGAGGAGAATGCTTCTGACTATATCAAAGTGACTGTCAAGAATCAGGATCTTTGCTCCAGATACTGCGCAAGAGTCGTAAAAAATATTAAAATCGGACCGTCTCCAAAGTGGATGCAGAGAAGACTTGCATCTGTCGGAATCCGCCCGATCAACAATCTTGTTGATATCACAAACTACGTGATGGAAGAATACGGACAGCCGATGCACGCTTACGATCTGGATACCATCGCAGGAAAAGAAATCATTGTCAGAAATGCAGAAGACGGTGAGACATTCACGACACTGGACGGTCAGGAGAGACACCTTGACAAAGACGTACTGATGATCTGCGACGGCGAAAAATCCATCGGAATCGCCGGAATCATGGGAGGCGAAAATTCCATGATCACAGATCACGTGCACACCGTTCTGTTTGAGGCAGCATGCTTTGACGGGACAAATATCCGTAAGTCCAGCAAACGTGTAGGACTGCGTACCGATGCATCCGGAAAATTTGAAAAAGGACTGGATCCGAACAATGCAAAGGCAGCGATCGACCGTGCATGCCAGCTCGTAGAAGAGATGGGCGCAGGTGAAGTAGTCGGAGGAACTGTAGATGTATATGGAAAGGTAAAAGAGCCTGTTCGTGTTCCGTTTGATGCAGATGCCATCAACCGTCTTCTTGGAACAGATATTTCTAAAGAAGAGATGATCGGATACCTTGCAAAAGTAGAACTTGCCTACGATGAAGAGAGAAACGAAATCGTGGCTCCGACCTTCCGCCATGACATTTTCCGCCTTGCGGACCTGGCAGAGGAAGTGGCAAGATTTTACGGCTATGACAATATTCCGACTACCCTTCCGAAGGGAGAAGCGACAACAGGAAAGCTTTCCTTCAAGCAGAGAATCGAAGCTTCCGCAAGAGAAATCGCGGAGTTCTGCGGATTCAGCCAGGGTATGACATATTCCTTCGAGAGTCCGAAAGTATTTGATAAACTCCTGCTTCCTAAGGATGCGCCGGAACGTCAGGCAATCCAGATTTCCAATCCGCTTGGAGAGGACTACAGCATTATGCGTACCATTTCCCTGAACGGAATGCTGACTTCTCTTGCAACGAACTATAACCGGAGAAACAAAGATGTAAGACTCTATGAGCTTGGAAATATTTATCTTCCGAAATCACTGCCGCTTACCGAACTTCCGGAAGAGAGGATGCAGTTTACACTTGGAATGTACGGAGAAGGCGATTTCTTCAGCATGAAAGGTGTTGTGGAAGAATTCTTTGAAAAGATCGGCATGCGCAAAAAAGAACAGTACGATCCGAACGCGGGCAAATCCTTCCTGCATCCGGGACGTCAGGCAAATATTGTTTATGAAGGAACCGTTGTCGGTTATCTTGGAGAAGTTCATCCGGAAGTTGCGGACAATTATGGCATTGGCGGACGTGCATACGTTGCAGTCATCGATATGCCGGAAGTGGTTGCACGCGCAACATTTGACCGGAAATACAGCGGAATCGCAAAATTCCCGGCTGTGACAAGAGATATCAGTATGGTAGTTCCAAAAGAGATCCTTGCAGGGCAGATCGAGGCGATGATTGAGCAGAGAGGCGGAGACATTCTGGAAAGCTACAATCTGTTTGACCTTTATGAAGGCGCTCAGATCAAAGAAGGATACAAATCCATCGCATATTCGATTGTATTCCGTGCGAAAGACAGAACGCTTGAGGAATCAGACGTGACGAAAGCCATGAAAAAGATTCTCAACGGTCTGGAGAGCATGGGCATCGAACTGAGACAGTAAAGAGGAATCGTCATCATGATGAAAAAAGAAGACTTTTATTTTGAACTGCCGCAGGAACTGATCGCGCAGGACCCGCTGGAGGACCGCTCCGGCTCGAGACTCCTTGTCCTTGACAAGGAGTCCGGTGAGATTGAGCACAGAACCTTCCGGGACATCAAAGAGTATCTGGAGCCGGGAGACTGTCTGGTGATCAATGATACCAAAGTCATTCCGGCCCGGCTGATCGGGTCCAAAGTGGGAACAAATGCAAAGATCGAGATTCTGCTTTTAAAGAGAAAAGAAAATGACATCTGGGAAACCCTTGTAAAACCCGGAAAAAAGGCAAAGCCCGGGACGAAAATCAGCTTTGGCGAAGGGCTTCTCATCGGAGAAGTGCTGGACGTGGTGGATGAAGGAAACCGCCTGATTCAGTTTTCCTACGAAGGAATCTTTGAGGAGATTCTGGATCAGCTTGGACAGATGCCGCTCCCGCCGTATATCACCCATCAGCTGGAGGATAAAAACCGCTATCAGACCGTGTATGCAAAACACAGCGGATCCGCGGCAGCTCCGACGGCAGGCCTGCATTTCACGCCGGAGCTTCTGGAAGAAATCAAAGAAAGCGGTGTCGAGATCGCTCATGTGACACTTCATGTCGGGCTTGGCACCTTCCGCCCGGTGAAAGTGGAGAATATTCAGGAACACCATATGCACTCGGAGTTTTACCGGATTGAGGCTTCTGAAGCAGAAAAGATCAATCGTGCAAAACGGGAAGGACACCGGGTGATCTGTGTCGGAACGACAAGCTGCCGCACGGTGGAGTCGGCGGCAAAACCTGACGGAACACTGTCAGAATGCAGCGGATGGACAGAGATTTTCATCTATCCGGGATATCGGTTTAAAGTACTGGACTGCCTTCTGACGAATTTCCATCTCCCGGAATCGACTCTGATTATGCTGGTCAGCGCACTGGCAGGAAGGGAGCATGTGCTTCATGCATATGAGGAAGCAGTAAAAGAACGCTACCGTTTCTTCAGCTTTGGGGATGCCATGCTGATCCGGTAACAGACAGTATAAAAAAAGAAAACTGGAAGCAGAAATCTATGGGCTTTGGATTCTGCTTCCAGTTTTTTCTTTTGAGGGTTGGAAGGTTTATGTTTGGTTTCATAGTTAAATAACTATTACAATACATACTATACCGGAAAAATATGAAAGGAATGTGTACGCCGGATAAAAGGATTCTTAAAAAACGAAAGAAACTATTAAAAAAGTCTTTACGATCCGGAAATACTATCTGGATATAGTAAAACCACGGCCTCCAACGTAGTTGACGTTGTCGATGACAGTAAAAGCAGTAGGATCAATCGTATAAATCATCTTTTTTACATCGTTGATCTTCCGGTACGGCAGAATGGTAAGGATCACCTTGGATGGATCCAGATGATATCCGCCCTCTGCCTGAAGGAAAGTCAGACCAAGATCAAAGGTATGCAGAAGTTCCTGACGGATCTTTTCATGCTCGGAAGAAAAAATCAGAAGCTGGACTTCTGAACGGCCGTAGGTGATGACCTTATTAACCATGATACTGGTAACAAGTATGACAATAATTCCGTAAACTGTCTGAAGAAGTGGCTTTGAGACTGCCTGCAGAAGAATCACGGTGCAGTCGCACACATACATGACAACAGAGACAGGAATGCGAAACTTCTTATTGAGAACAACACCGAGAATGTCAAATCCGCCGCTGGAACCATTTGCCCGCAGGATAATGCCGCTTCCGATTCCAAGAAGACATCCGGCAAGAAGGCTGCTCAGAAAAGGATCCTGAGATAACGGAAGAAACAGGTCGATCTGGGAGAAGACATCCAGAAGGACCGGAAACAGGAAAGTCATAATCAATGTTTTAAAAATGAATTCCTTCCCGGCAAACAGCCATCCGACAAGAAACAAAAGGATATTGATACAAAGTACAATCGCAGACAGAGGGAGCGGAAGCAGGTTCTGCAGAATAACAGACAGACCTGTCACACCTCCTGCCACAAAATTCTGAGGCAGTACGAAGAGACCAAATGCGGCAGCCGTCATGGTGCCTCCTACTACGATCAGGAGATAAGACAAGAGTTTTTTCTTCATAATATAGTACCTCCAGGGATTTGATTAGTTTCGATCTGTACTATATAGTACAATCTGAAAGCACGGAACGTCAAGTTAATGCGTTGAACTGAAAAAAGCTCCCGGGCAGGACTGTAACTGCCGGAGAGCTTTTTGAAAGCGGAGATGGTGGGAGTCGAACCCACGCGCCCTTGCGGACCTATCGCATTTCGAGTGCGACCTCTTACGACCACTTGAGTACATCTCCATAGTCGCTGATAGAATCAGCTTATATATTATATCAAAAGATCTATAAAAAGAAAAGAGAAAATCCGGAAAAAAATCAACTTGCCTTTTGTAGAAAGACAACTGTCTTTGTATGCGAGAAAAAGACAAGAGAGATTAAAATGTTTGTCAGAGACGGAAAAAATGCTTGAAATTTTACAAAGGAGGGAGTATTATTAAGATAGAAATTAGGCAGTTTGTCAAAAGAACGGAGGAATTCAAAAATGAGCGATAACATGATGTGGGCATTGGTAAAAGAGAAACCGGAAGCAGGTTTATGGATGAAAAGAGTACCGATTCCGGAAGTAGGACCAAATGATGTAAAGATCAAAATCCACAAAACGGCTATCTGCGGTACAGACGTACATATTTATCAGTGGAATGAATGGGCACAGCATACGATTCCGATCGGACTGACAGCAGGTCATGAGTATGTCGGAGAAGTCGTAGAAGTAGGTCCTGGAGTACAGGGATTCAAGATCGGAGATCTCGTATCCGGTGAAGGACATATCACATGCGGCAAATGCCGGAACTGCCTGGAAGGACACAAGGAAAACTGCAAAGATGCAAAAGGTGTTGGCGTCAACAGAAATGGTGCATTTGCAGAATATCTTGTAATTCCGGCTTCCAATGTATGGCCGTGCAATCCGAATATCCCGGAAGAGATGTATGCGATTTTTGATCCGTTCGGAAACGCTACACATACAGCTCTTTCCTATGATATGCTGGGAGAGGATGTTCTGATTACAGGCGCAGGACCGATCGGAATTATGGCAGCGGCAATCGCAAAATTTGCAGGAGCAAGACACGTTGTTGTTACAGACCTGAACCAGTATCGCCTGGATCTTGCAACAAAACTTGGGGCAACAAGAACAGTAAACTTAAAAGAAGAAAAACTGACAGACGTCATGAAAGAAATTGGTATGACAGAGGGGTTTGACGTAGGTCTTGAAATGTCCGGAAGCCCGGCAGGACTTTCTGATATGATTCACAATATGAAACACGGCGGAAAGATCGCGCTTCTCGGACTTCAGGGAACAGAAACGAAAGTCGATCTGGAGACAGTAATCTTCAACGGTCTGAATATCCGCGGTATCTATGGAAGAAAAGTATGGGATACCTGGTACAAGATGTCCACAATGCTTCAGGCAGGACTTGATATTTCCCCGATCATTACACACCGCTTCGACATCAAAGATTACGAAAAAGGATTCGAGGCAATGATCTCCGGAAATTCAGGAAAAGTAGTACTTGACTGGTCTCATATCAATGACTAGGCAAGCGATCGAAGATAAGAAAGGAAGATAGATTCAAATGGCACGTAAAAATGATATTTTAAGCATTTATACAAAAACAGTAGATGAAATCAAAGAAGCAGGCCTTTTCAAAGGGGAAGCTCCGATCTGCTCTCCTCAGGGAGCAAAAGTAGTTCTGGAAGATGGAAAAGAGTACCTCAACATGTGTGCAAACAACTATCTGGGACTTGGTAACAACCAGAGACTGATCGACGCTGCAAAGCGTACTTATGATGAAAGAGGATTCGGTGTTGCTTCAGTACGTTTCATCTGCGGAACACAGGACATTCATAAACAGCTGGAGAAAAAGATCTCTGATTTCCTTGGAACAGACGATACTATCCTTTACTCCTCCTGCTTTGACGCAAACGGCGGTCTGTTTGAGACAATTCTGAAAGCAGAAGACGCAGTCATCAGTGATGAACTGAACCATGCTTCCATTATCGATGGAGTACGTCTCTGTAAAGCAAAGAGATATCGTTACAAAAACAATGATATGGAAGATCTGGAAGCAAAATTAAAAGAGGCAGATGAAGCCGGAGCAAGAATCAAACTGATCGCTACAGACGGTGTATTCTCCATGGACGGTATCATCGCAAACCTGAAAGGTATCTGTGATCTTGCTGACAAATACAATGCACTTGTTATGGTAGATGACAGCCACGCAGTTGGATTTGTAGGCAAAAAAGGCCGTGGTACAGCAGAATACTGTGGAGTAGAAGGCCGTGTAGATATTATCACGGGAACACTTGGAAAAGCCCTGGGCGGAGCATCAGGCGGATACACATCCGGACGTCAGGAAATTATTGACCTGCTTCGTCAGCAGAGCCGTCCGTATCTGTTCTCCAACTCTCTTGCACCGGCAATTGTCGGAGCAAGTATGGAACTGTTTGATATGTTAAGCGAAAGCACAGAACTCCGTGACCATCTGGAGGAAGTTACTACTTACTACCGCCAGAAACTGGATGAAAATGGATTTGACGTTATTCCGGGAACACATCCATGTGTGCCGGTTATGATCTACGATGAGAAGACAGCTGCTGAATTCGCTAAGAGAATGATGGAAAAAGGTGTTTATGTCGTAGCATTCTCCTATCCGGTAGTACCGAAGGGAAAAGCAAGAATCCGTACACAGGTATGTGCAAGCCATACAAAAGAAGATATCGATTTCATCGTAAAATGCTTCATCGAAGTGCGTGAAGAAATGGGACTGAACAAATAACATTATATTGTGTAGCCATGATAGCAGAAAGACGCCGGAAGGCGTCTTTTTGCATGAAAAGAAAAGTACGGTCCGGGTCAATGTAAAATCTTGGAGAAAGATATTGCTTTTCTGCGGAAAAGGAGTATAATGATTAAGATTTCATAAAAATTATATAAAATTTTTTTGTTTACGCAGGAGGAATCATGAATATCATTATTGTAGGAGCTGGAAAAGTAGGAACAACAATTGCAGACCAGCTTAGCTCTGAAAATCATAATATTACGATTATTGACCTGAATCAAAAGAAAGTGGAAGAGGCGGAAGAAGAGTTTGATGCGATGGGGATTGTGGGAAACGGTGCCAGCCATCAGGTACAGGTGGATGCCGGTGTCATGGATGCGGAACTTCTGATCGCGGTTACCGGTTCAGACGAATTGAATCTTCTTTGCTGCCTGATCGCGAAGAAGACGGGAAAGTGCCAGACAATCGCAAGAGTAAGAAATCCGATTTACAGCAAGGAAGTAAACTTTATCAAGCGCCAGATGGGCCTGTCGGTTGTTATCAATCCGGAGCTGACGGCCGCTCAGGAGATTTCCCAGCTACTTCGTCTTCCGTACGCCAAGAAGGTTGATACATTTGCAAGAGGAAGGGTGGAAATGATCAAATTCCGGATGAATCCGGAACTCCATATGGATGGACTTCAGGTCGCGGATATTATTTCCAAAATGAAGTGTGATATTATGATCTGCGGCGTGGAGAGACAGGGACAGGTTGTGATCCCGAACGGAGATTTTGTTCTGAAGAACAACGATCTGGTATCCATGATGGCAGTGCCGAAGGAGACGGCAAAGTTCTTCCGCAAAATGGGGATTCCGACCCATCAGGCAAAAAGTACACTGATTGTAGGCGGGGGCACGATAGCATACTATCTTGCAAAGCAGCTTCTCGAAATGAGGGTGGATGTCAGAATTATAGAACAGAATAAAGAGCGGTGTGAGATGCTCAGTGAACAGCTGCCGGAAGCTACGATTCTTCAGGGAGACGGAACTGACAAGGAATTTCTCCTGGAAGAGGGTCTGATGCATACGGATTCCTTTGTGGCGCTGACCAATATGGATGAGGAAAACCTGATGCTTGCACTGCTTGCACGAAAATACTCGAACGCAAAACTGATTGCCAAGGTCAACCGGATTCACTTCGAGGAAGTAGTGGATGAACTGGATATTGACAGCGTTATCTATCCGAAAAACCTTGCGGCGGATCACATTGTCCGCTATACAAGAGCGATGCAGAATTCCCTTGGAAGCAATGTGGAGACTCTTTACAAAATCCTGGACGGACAGGCGGAAGCGCTGGAGTTTGTCATCCGGGAAGATTCCAGTGTCACAAACCAGAGGCTTATGGATCTTCCGTTAAAGGATCATCTGCTTGTATGTTATATCAGCAGATATGGAAAACTGAAGATGGCCCGTGGACAGGACATGCTGAAAGTAGGGGATTCCGTGATTATCGTGACAACTCACAAGGGTCTTCACGACATTACGGATATTCTGAAATATTAATGAGAGACCAGACGGGGAAAAGGAGTAAAGACTATGAATTATTCTATGGTAATGTATATCGTAGGGTGGATACTGAATTTTGAGGCAGCGTTTATGCTTCCTTCCTGTCTTGTGGCGGTGATTTATCAGGAAAAATGCGGAATTTCTTTTTTGATTACAATGGCAGCTGCACTGGTAATCGGAATACCGCTGACGGTTCGGAAACCCAAAAACAAAGACTTCCATTCCAGGGAAGGATTTGCCAGCGTTGCCCTTGGATGGATTGTACTGAGCATCGTGGGGGCGGTACCATTTGTGATAAGCGGAGTGATTCCAAATCCGGTGGAAGCGTTGTTTGAGGCAGTATCCGGATTTACAACCACCGGATCCAGCGTTCTGACGAATGTGGAGGTAGTGCCGCGCTGTATTCTCTTTTGGAGAAGTTTTACCCACTGGATCGGCGGAATGGGAGTACTCGTTTTCATTATGGCGATTCTGCCGCTGAGCGGAGGAAAAAATATCAATCTGATGCGGGCGGAAAGTCCGGGACCGTCCGTCACAAAAATGACTTCCAAAATCAAGAGTACGGCAAAAGTTCTGTATCAGATCTATATTGTCATGACAATCATTCAGATCATACTTCTTCTGATCGGGAAGATGCCTTTGTTTGACGCACTTACCATCACATTTGGAACGGCCGGGACCGGCGGCTTTGGAATTAAGAACGACAGTCTTGCCGGATATTCGCCGTATCTGCAGTATGTAGTGACAACTTTCATGATTTTGTTCGGTGTTAATTTTAATTTTTATTTCCTTCTGCTTCTGAAAAAACCGATAGAAGCATTAAAAAGCGAGGAAGTCAGATGGTATTTTGGGATCATTGCGGCGGCCGTGCTTGTGATCTTTTTGTATATCCGGTCTTCCTATCCGACCGCAGAAGAGGCTTTCCGGCATTCTGCTTTTCAGGTGGGATCTATTATTACAACGACCGGGTATGCAACGACAGACTTTAACCTCTGGGCACAGGTGCCCCGGACCATTCTGGTCATGCTGATGTTTGTAGGGGCATGTGCGGGAAGTACCGGAGGAGGAATCAAGGTATCCCGTATTCTGATTCTCGGAAAGACCATCAGAAAAGAACTGAACCAGCTTGTACATCCTACCGGAGTCAAGAAACTTCAGATGGACGGACGGCTGATTTCACACGAAGTACTCAGGGCTGCAAATGTCTATATGATTATTTATATTCTGATTTTTGCGTTTTCGGTACTGCTGGTTGGAATTGATGATTTCGATCTGGTAACAAATTTTACAGCAGTAGCAACGACATTAAATAATGTCGGCCCTGGACTTGAAATGGTCGGGCCGACAGGAAATTTCAGTGCGTTCAGCAATGGAACGACACTCGTTATGATCTTTGACATGCTCGCCGGAAGGCTGGAACTGTTTCCGCTTCTTTTATTATTCCATCCGGGAGCATGGAAAAAGTTTTGATTACATATCAGGAAAGTGGATAGAACGGGCAGAGGGTTTTCAGACACTGTCCGTTTTCTTCATGGAAAGAACAGCGGATGCTGCAGGAAACCGGGAGTTCCACCTGAAAATGCTCTTTTGTAAATTCTACTGCACTTAAAATAGCAAGGAATGAATCCCGTTTGCAGCATCTTGGACCGCCGTGAGTTCCAATGTTTTCCAGAGACCTGGAGGTCATTTGATTGGAAAGTCCCCAGGAAGTACCGGCAAGAGGAGTTGCCTTTGAGAGGATGGAGCAGTATATTCCAGTGCTGACTCCGGCACCGCAGCATCCCCAGAAGCCGCAGACACCGCCAGGCACCTGTTTGCCACGTTCTTCCATTAAAGAGAGCGCTTCCTCAAGATCGATACTGCCTCCACAGTTTTTATAAGCGGTCAGAAGGGCGGAGCCGACGAGGATATGGTGTTCAGGTCCATGCATATAGATAAAAGGATTCTGCATGATCTGCTGTGCGATCTGAATCGGATCTTTCAGATCCGTGGAAAGGCAGAAGTCCCGGATGGCTTCAAGTCCCTTTGCTTCGTGACAGGAATCGCAGACAAAATGTCCATCTTCACAGCAGGCATTGGATAAAAACGTCTGATGACAGATGGAACATTCCATTTCTTTTGCGTGTTCTGTATAAATCAATTCTTTGCCGCAGATTAAGCAGGCGTTTGGATTCCGTTTCATATGTTTATTCTCCCTGGTTTTCATTTTTACATTTAAAATCCACAGGATGCCAGAAGCATATCGATCGCATCCAGAAGAGAAGCTTTTTCTTCCGGAAGGCGTCCCTGGATGGTATAGGTATTGAGGACGGTAGTGTCATGGAACATGCAGTCTTTGACGGTCAGATTTTCCAGCATGATCCGTTCCTCCCAGAGCATCTCGGCATCGTTCATCATGTCGAAGTGCCCTTTCTTTGCATCCTTATAAAGCGGGGTGTCCGGCCAGAGTTTCAGCTTCAGACACCAGATATCCGCCGGGTGCAGCTGGTTTAGCAGCCGGGCGGTGGCAAGGGCATGGTGGACGGAAAAACGGCGCCCGCCAAGTCCAAGAATAATGGTGACATAATATTCGATTCCCACAGCCTCCAGCCTTCGAAGCTGTACAAGCATATCCATGGAGGTGACTCCTTTATTCTGCTCAAGCAGGATGGAATCACTTCCGCTTTCCAGTCCGATGTGGAGGGTGGAAAGTCCCATCTTATGGAGCATCCGAAGCTCTTCATCCGTTTTCCGTGCAATGTCGTCTATGCGGGAATACATGGAAAATTCGTGAATATTCGGCATATACTGATCTGTCATATCAAAAATCTGGCAAAGCTTCTGATAATCAAGAACAAAGGCGTTTTCTCCCAGCAGAAAGAGCCGGTACGCATCCGGGCGGAAACGGCCCAGGATCTGCATGTTCCGCCGGATCTGTTCCATGGAATGAATCTGGAACGGGTCCTTTGCAAAGTCGCAGAACCGGCATTTCGCGTGGCTGCATCCAAGGGCAACCTCCAAGGCCGCGCAGTCCTGTTCGCTTGGCGGCAGATAGATCGTATCGTGTGTATAGATGGAGGCGAATAATTCTTCATTGGTCATCATAAGACACCCCTTTCTTTTCGAAAGATTATACGGTAAGTGTGTGCAGAGCTTCAAAAAATCCCGGATAGGAGACATCGACACACTGTTCTTCCAGAATCGTTGTCTCCCCTTCAGAGGCAAGTCCTGCCACAGCAAATGCCATGGCGATACGGTGGTCCATGTAAGGGTGGATTTCGGCACCGTGGAGCGGTTTCCCGCCCTGAATAATCATGCCGTCGTCGGTTGGAGTGACATCTGCGCCCATGGCCTTCAGATTTTCCGTTACGGTCCGGATCCGGTCGGTTTCTTTCACTTTCAGCTCTGCCGCATCGCGGATGATGGTCTGGCCCTTGGCAAATGCGGCAAGGACGGCGATCATCGGAATTTCATCGATCAGCGTCGGGATTACCGTTCCCTCGATGCAGACGCCGTGAAGACTGGAACTGCGTACGAGAAGATCTGCGGTCGGTTCTCCCGCACCCTGATTCTGATTGAGATAGGTAATATCGGCCCCCATATCTTTGCAGACCTTTAAAATTCCAGCACGGGTTTCGTTGATCCCCACGTTTTTAATCAGAACTTCTGATCCCGGTACCAAGAGGGCGGCAGCGATAAAATAGGCCGCGGAGGAAATATCGCCCGGTACAAGAATGTCCTGGGCGTAAAGCTCTTCACATGGAGAAATCCGGATTTCGGCGGAGCCGTCTTTTAGGATCTCTGTATGAAGATCGGCTCCAAACTGGGAGAGCATCAGCTCGGTATGGTTTCTGGAAAGAGCCGGCTCATGGACAGAAGTCTCTCTGTCAGCATACAGCCCTGCAAGGAGGATGGCCGATTTGACCTGGGCGGAGGCTACCGGAGAATCGTAGTGGATTCCGTGAAGATCCATTCGTCCGTCGATCTGAAGCGGGGCACAGCCATTTCCGTGGAGACTTTTGATCTGTGCGCCCATCATGGATAGCGGGCGGATGATCCGTCCCATAGGTCTGGAATTTAATGACGCATCTCCGGAAAGTACAGAAGTAAAATTCTGGGCGCTTAGGATTCCGGAAATCAGTCTTGTAGTTGTACCGCTGTTTCCCACATCCAGTGTGGCGGCAGGAGCGGTAAGCCCGCGGATTCCTTTGCCGTGGACGAGAATCCGGCCGTCAGATTCTTTTTGGATTTCAATTCCCATCTGACGGAAGCATCCGATGGTAGAAAGGCAGTCCGCACCCTCCAGAAAGTGGCGGACGGAGGTCACGCCCTTTGCAAGGGCTCCGAACATAATGCTTCTGTGGGAGATGGATTTATCTCCCGGTATGGTAATCTCTCCTTTCAGAGGAGAGGATGATTTGATCTGTCTCATAAATAATCTCCCTTATATCATTTTCGGCTATCAGGAACGCTCATAGACCGTATAGCGGTGTCTGCGGAGAACCTGGGCTGCCTTTTCCTGAGCGGCACCTTCATAAAATTCAATTCTGAGAACACCTTCTTCGAACTCGCGGTTGTGAATGATCCCGATATTTTTAATACTGATATTATTGGAGGCAAGGATGGTTGCGATGGTGGCAATCCCGCCCGCCTCATCGATGATATCACAGTAGATGGCAAAAAGCTTTTTGATCGGCCCGGCGGAAATATCCGGAACAGAATTCCGGTAGTTCCGTGAAGTGTCGAAGAAATTGTAGATTCCCTGGGAATCGCCCGCATCAATCAGCTTTTTGGCGTCCTCCAGTGTCTTGATGTAGTTTCCGAGAATTTCGGAGACATTTTCCCGGTTTGTCATAAGGACATGTTCCCACATCGTCGGGGAAGAGGATGCAATCCTTGTGATATCCTTAAAACCGCCGGCGGCTAATAGTTTCATCAGTTCATCCGTCGTATCATGATCCCGGACGAAATTGACAAGGCCGGAGGCGATTACATGCGGCAGATGACTGATCGTTCCTGTGATGTAATCGTGCGTCCTGCAGTCCAGTGTGACCGGAATCGCGCGGATTGCCTGAATAAACTCTGTGAAGGCCTGTATTTTTTCCTTCTGTTCAGGTCTGGACGGAGAGAGAATATAGTAGGCATTCTCAAGCAGAACCGCCTTGGAATTCACATATCCGGATTTTTCTGATCCTGCCATCGGGTGCCCTCCGATAAAAAAGTCGGAGAGCCCAAGTTTTTCCACCTCCTGATGGATCGGCGTCTTGACGCTGCCGACATCGGTCAGGATCGTTTTCTCTGAGAGAAACGGCTTTATCTGGCTTAAATAGGCAGAATTGTAAATGACCGGTGTGCACAGAAACAGATAGTCACACCCTTTGAAATTTTCGTCAATGACTGTTACCGCCGTATTGATGACCGATTCGGCAGTTGCAAGGGCCAGCGTTTCCCGGCTTTTATCAAAAGCGACGATCTCACTTTCCGGAAAATACTGGCGGATGGCCTTTGCGATCGAACCACCGATCAATCCAAGCCCGATAAATCCTGTTTTCATAATAAAGTCCTCATCTTTCCTGATCTTGTTATTTCTTCCATTTTAGAAGATTTTCAGATGTTTGTCAAAATACATCTGACAGAATCCATATTCAAAATGTTCAAGTAATAGTCAACTATTCAGCCATGCAGCTCAGATTCGCAGCTCGCGCTGCTTTTCGCTGCTTACGCAGCTGAATCTTCGCTTATGGCTAAACGCCATATGTCCTGAAACAACTCAAACCTTCTGCAAGCAAGCTTGCGCCAGGTTTTCATTGTTACAGGCCGCATGGCTGAATAGTTATAGAAACATTGTGAAAATTCAATAAAAGAGTTGTAAAATTACGAAAAATTTAGTACAATATACCCATGATTACTGTTAAAACAAGAACGGTAAAATTTGAGCTAGAAAATCAAGGAGGCAGCACTATATGAAAGTTTACAGGACGGATGAAATCAGAAACGTTGTTTTGTTAGGTCATGGCGGATGCGGAAAGACAAGTCTTGCAGAAGCGATGGCCTATGTATCAGGCGCGGTAAACAGGATGGGAAAAGTAGGGGACGGAAATACCATCAGCGATTTCGATAAAGAGGAACAGAAACGCGGATTTTCTATCGGCACGAGCCTGATCCCGATCGAATGGGAAAAAGCGAAAATTAATGTGCTGGATACACCGGGATACTTCGACTTTGTAGGTGAAGTGGAAGAAGCTGTCAGTGTTGCGGATGCAGCAGTCATTGTTGTTTCCGGAAAAGCGGGCGTAGAGGTCGGAACGGAAAAAGCATGGGAACTCTGCGACAAATACAATCTGCCGCGTATGGTTTACGTGACAGAGATGGATGTGGACGACGCAAGTTTTCGTCAGGTTGTGGAGACACTCCGTGAAAAATACGGGAAGGTGATCGCACCGCACTTCATGCCGATCCGTGAAAACGAGAAGCTCGTCGGATACGTTAACATTATCAAGAATGCGGGACGCCGCTACACAGAGATTGGAAAGAGGGAAGAATGTGAGATCCCAGATTACTGTATGGAATATCTCCAGCAGTACAGAGAAGCATTGATGGAATCAGTGGCAGAGACCAGTGAGGAATTCCTGGACCGCTATCTTTCCGGAGAGGAGTTTTCCATTGAGGAGATCCGTTCCGCGATGCGTACGGAAGTAATGGATGGAGATATCGTTCCGGTAGCAATGGGATCCAATCTTCAGGCACAGGGGGTTGCAAACCTTCTTTCTGATATCGTACGGTTCTTCCCAAGCCCGGCAAACCGTGAATGTGTCGGCATGAACCGGAAAACAAATGCCATCTATGAGGCAAATTATGATTTTGCGAAAGCAAAGAGTGCATATGTATATAAGACCATGGTGGATCCGTTTATCGGAAAATATTCTTTCATCAAAGTGTGCTCCGGCGTTATCAAAGGTGATGACGTGCTGTACAATGCAGACACAGATGCAGAGGCAAAGCCGGGCAAGATTTACACGATGCTTGGAAATAAGCCGATTGAAGTATCAGAGCTGTTTGCAGGAGATATTGGGGCCATTGCAAAACTGACCACTACGAAGACAGGAGATACACTTTCTACAAAGAACACACAGATTGCATACGCAAAAACCGAGTATTCTCAGCCTTATACCTACATGAAATATACGACCAAGACCAAGGGAGATGAAGATAAGGTATCCCAGGCACTTTCCAGAATGATGGCAGAAGATGTGACGATGAAGGTTGTCAATGATACAGAAAACAGACAGATTCTTCTGTACGGTATGGGAGACCAGCATCTGGAAATTATTGCAAGCAAACTCGCCTCCAGATATAAAGTAGAGATTACTCTTGAGAAACCAAAGGTAGCATTCCGCGAGACGATCCGGAAGAAATCCGATATTGATTCCAAATATAAGAAACAGTCAGGAGGACACGGACAGTATGGTCATGTCAAGATGACATTCGAGCCGTCCGGTGATCTGGAAGAGCCATTCGTATTTGAAGAAAAAGTCGTAGGAGGAGCGGTTCCGAAGAACTACTTCCCGGCTGTGGAAAAAGGTCTCCAGGAAGCTGTACAGAAAGGACCTCTTGCCGGATATCCGGTAGTCGGAGTGAAAGCAACGCTGTACGATGGTTCCTATCATCCGGTAGACTCTTCTGAAATGGCATTTAAGACCGCAACGATCCAGGCATTCAAGAAAGGAATCATGGAAGCATCTCCGGTACTTCTTGAACCAATCGCATCCCTGAAGGTAACAGTTCCGGATGAATATACCGGTGACGTTATGGGTGATCTGAACAAGCGCCGCGGCCGTGTGCTTGGCATGAATCCGGTCAACGGAGGAAAACAGGCAATTGAAGCCGATGTTCCGATGATGGAGCTTTACGGATACTGCACGAACCTCCGTTCCATGACAGGAGGACGCGGTACTTATGAATATCAGTTTGCAAGATATGAGCAGGCTCCGTCCGACGTTCAGGAAAAAGAGATTGCAAACAGAGCAGCAGAGGAATAATCGTACCTTGAAAGAACGTACATAAGAGAGGGTCCGGCTATGCGGGAAAGAGCGTATGGCCGGACCCTTGTTTTCGTAAGAAAAGAGTGTTATAATTGCTTACCATAACCAGTCAATGAAATAAAGAAGAGGAGAAGCTATGAAAAAGACAAAAATGAAAGTTCTGACTGTAATTGGCCTGATTCTGCTTGCCGGTATTTATTACTATGTGAAGCTTCCGGCTATCAATATCCATGCTGCGGGATTCTGGACTTTCCTGCTTGTGGTGATTGCGGCTCTTGCGGTTATCTACATTGGAAAGAAAAAACTGTTCCGAAAAGAGGAGATCAAACAGTCCGGGATCGCAAAAGGTCTGATCGGTCTTTTCGTGCTGATCGGTGTTATTTATCTTGGAGGAACACTCCTTTCTTCACCGATCATCAACGCGAAAAAGTATCAGAAGCTCCTGACTGTGGAGGAAGGGGATTTTCAGACAGATATCAAGGAACTTTCCTTTGACCAGATTCCGCTTCTGGACCGGGAGTCTGCAACCCTTCTTGGAAACAGAAAGATGGGAAGCATGGTGGACATGGTGTCCCAGTTTGAAGTGGATGAGCTCTACAGCCAGATCAACTATCAGGACAAGCCGGTCCGGGTATCGCCGCTTCGCTATGCAAATGTAATCAAGTGGTTTACGAATCAGTCTGAAGGAATTCCGGCCTATATCCGGATCGATATGACAACACAGTCTACAGAACTCGTTATGCTCGATGAAGGAATGAAATATTCCACCAGCGAATATTTTAACCGGAATATCCACAGACATCTCCGTTTCCGGTACCCGACCTATATTTTCGGAGAACTGAGTTTTGAGATTGATGATGAAGGTGTGCCGTACTGGGTTGCTCCGGTGAAGAAATTCAATATCGGGCTGTTTGGAGGCGAGACGGTAGGACGGGTTGTGCTTTGCAATGCGATTACCGGAGAGACGACAGACTATGCCATCGATGAAGTGCCGGAGTGGATTGACCACGCTTATGATCCGGATCTTCTGATCCAGCTCTACGACTATTACGGAACGCTCAAACATGGATTCTTTAACAGTATTCTGAGCCAGAAAGACTGCCTGAAGACAACAGACGGATATAACTATCTGGCCATTGATGACGATGTCTGGGTATATACCGGAGTGACATCGGTCAATGAAGACCAGTCCAACGTTGGATTTGTCCTGATGAATCAAAGGACGATGGAGACAAAGTTCTATGAGGTGGAAGGCGCCACAGAGAACTCCGCCATGTCCTCGGCGGAGGGGCAGGTGCAGAACCTTCATTATACCGCGACGTTCCCGTTGCTTCTGAATATTTCCGGAGAGCCAACGTACTTCATCGCACTTAAAGATGATGCGGGCCTTGTAAAGAAATATGCTATGGTTAACGTTCAGAAATACCAGGTAGTGGCGATCGGAGATACAGTTAGCAAGTGTGAGGAAAATTATCTCGAATTGATGCAGGAGAACGGGATCGAGACAGACGACAGTGCTATGGCCCAAGAAACAAAGACCATTACAGGCAAGATTACCAGAATTGCTCAGGGTGTTGTAGAAGGAGATTCCCATTTCTACGTGATGGTAGAAGGCTCAGATGAGATTTTCGATGTTTCGGTCGTTGATTTTATTGATATTATTAAATATGATGTCGGACAGGCAGTAACAATGGAATACCGGGAGGGTGAAAAGACCAATGTGGTACTTTCACTAAATGGAGAGAAGAAGAATCCGATTGCAGAAGAAGAGGCATCCGAAACGGACAGTAACGGCGAGACCGTTTCCCAGGAAGAATAGGGTGACATTAGGCGGTTCTTACGTTTTCAAGATTGTTAGATCATAGCCAGGCAGGGACGAATATCCCGGTCTGGCTATTGTTTTATTCGCAAGAAAAGCCCATATATGCAAATAAAATTCAATTTATACACAAAAATGTATAAAAATACACTTGATTTTTTTGGTATATGTGGTAGAATATAGATTACATATTTCAAAGAAAATAAAAAATGAATCTTTATTCAAAATAGTAGGAGGATAAGTTATGAAAATGAAAAAAGTAGTAGCAGCTGCTCTTGCAGCAATGTGTGTTGTGTCGATGGCAGCTTGTGGATCAGAGAAAAAAGAAGTAACAGTTTCAACTCAGGATGACCTGAAAACGCTTACAATCGGAGTACAGCAGGGAACAACAGGAGACCTTACATGTTCTGATATTGTAAACCAGGAGAGCCAGATCAAGCGTTATCCAAAAGGCGCTGCTGCCGTACAGGCTTTAAAGACCGGAAAATTAGACTGTGTTGTAATCGACACTCAGCCGGCAGAAAAATTCGTACAGAAGAATGATGATCTGAAGATCGTGAGTGATCTGTTTGAAGATGAACAGTATGCCATCTGTGTGAAAAAAGGAAATACAGAACTTTTAGAGTCTATGAATCAGGCTCTTGCAGAACTGAAATCAGAAGGCACTTTGGATAAAATCATCAACAACTACATTGGTGAGGTTGGATCCTATCAGTATGAAAGTCCGGAAAATGTAGATCATTCCAAAGGTGAGCTTGTGATGGCAACCAACGCTGAATTTGAACCATATGAATATCACGATGGAGACTCAATCGTAGGAATCGACGTGGACATCGCGACAGCAATCTGTGACAAAATGGGATACAGCTTAAAGGTAGAAGATATGGAATTCGATTCCATCCTTCCGTCTATCGAAGCGGGAAAGGCTGATTTCGGTGCAGCCGGCATGACTGTGACAGAAGAAAGAAAACAAAATGTGGACTTTACAGACACATATGCAAATGCAAGTCAGGTCGTTATTGTAAGAAAATAAAGAGCAACAAAGACAGGGCTGGTGAGAACAGCCCTGTTTTTACGAGAGAAAAGTGAAAATATGGAGGGATTTACCATGATTTATGGAGCGCTTCTGGCCTCTAATTCATTTGCAGACCGTTTTTATCAAAACTTTATAGAAGATAACAGGTGGCTGATGCTTTTGAACGGTCTGAAAGTTACAGTCATCGTTACGCTGGAGGCTTTGCTGATAGGTATTATCATTGGATTTATTGTGGCGATCATTCGATCCTATCATGATAAAACAGGAAAGTTTACGATTTTAAATGCAGTCTGCAAAGTTTATCTGACGGTCATCCGAGGAACCCCGTCTATGATTCAGATCCTTATCATGTATCTGGTTGTATTCGGATCTTCCTCTTTGAACTCGATCATTATTGGAGGAATAGCATTTGGAATAAATTCAGGTGCATATGTAGCAGAAATTGTTCGATCAGGAATTATGTCCATACCAGAAGGCCAGACAGAAGCCGGAAGAAGTCTTGGACTTAGTTATGCACAAACAATGCGGCTGATTATCATGCCGCAGGCATTTAAAAATGTGCTTCCTGCGCTTGTAAATGAAATGATTGTTTTGATCAAAGAAACCGCTATTATTGGATATATTGGTGAACAGGATCTTACAAAAGCAGCTATGGTAATCCAAAGCCGGACATTTGACGCACTTTTACCATTACTTGCGGCAGCGGTGATTTATCTCGCTTTGATCTGCCTTCTGACATTCTTTATGAATAAGCTGGAAAGGAGACTAAGGAACAATGAGCGTTAAAGGAGAAACTTTGATCCAGGTAGAAAATCTGGAAAAAGCATTCGGAAAAACAAAAGTTCTAAAAGGAATTACGACAGAGATCCATAAGGGAGAAGTAGTAGTCATCATCGGGCCGTCCGGTTCGGGGAAATCTACATTTCTTCGTTCTCTAAACCTGCTTGAAAAGCCGACCGGAGGAAAAATTTTCTTTGAAGGAACGGATATTACGGACCCAAAAGTTAATATTGATAATCACAGACAAAAAATCGGGATGGTTTTCCAGCATTTCAACTTGTTTCCGCATAAAACGATTTTGGAAAATATTACACTTGCTCCTGTGGCCCTTGGAAAATTAAGTTCGTCAGAGGCAGATGCCAAGGCGAAAGAACTGCTGAACAGGGTAGGTCTTCTTGATAAGGCAAATACCTATCCAGAACAGCTTTCCGGCGGACAAAAGCAACGTATTGCCATTGTAAGAGCACTCGCTATGGATCCGGACGTACTTTTATTTGATGAACCGACTTCGGCATTGGATCCGGAAATGGTGGGAGAAGTTCTTG
The DNA here is from genome assembly GCF_016900655.1 of Drancourtella massiliensis. Taxonomy (GTDB): domain Bacteria; phylum Bacillota; class Clostridia; order Lachnospirales; family Lachnospiraceae; genus Sellimonas; species Sellimonas catena. Next base: position 19,044 of record NZ_JACJKH010000012.1, on the reverse strand, counting down.
ATTTAATGAAGGAACTTGCCAAGGATGGAATGACAATGGTTGTCGTTACACATGAAATGGGCTTCGCAAGAGAAGTAGGAACAAGAGTCATGTTTATAGATGAAGGAATTATCAAAGAAGAAAACAGTCCGAAGCAGTTTTTTGATGAGCCGAAAGATTCAAGACTGCAGGACTTTTTAAGAAAAGTTCTCTAAAAAATAAGGAGGCGGGATATCAACCGCCTCCTTATTTTTTTTGAAACGGAATGCTGCCGGATCAGGTAAGGACTCTAGGTGGCAGCAGTTCCGCCAGTCGGCATCATTAATTCAGATACGCACAGTCATCTGTATTAGTAAGCTTTAAGTCTTCTTTGGCAGCACTGATGCTTACGTAAAAATCCAGATCACACTCTTTTGAAATTTTCTTCAGCTTTTCAACAAATTCCGGGATATCATCAAGAGAGATATGTGCATGTTTCAAAATAGCGTCGATAAAAATCGCCTTAATATCGTGATCTGCACTTGTCATGCCATAAATAAATCCAAGATAGGCATCAATATTGTCGATCGCTTCATAGTCATCCATGCAGATCGCACGGATATCAAAAGATAAGCTGTATGTATCGCGGTGGCTTTTTTTGATAAAGAATACGTGTCCGTCGGACTCCTTTGCCGCTTTGTTGGCAAGTTCAATCATCTGCTGTGTTTTTCCGCTCCCTTTCGGGCCTGTCAATAAATTAACCATATGCATTATCTCCTTTAGCTATATATTTTTCGTACTGAAATGACTTGTGATTATTATACACCTATCAGGGATTTTAAACAATCCTTTTTTGTCAAATTCCACAAAAGAAACTCGAAAAGAATGAAAATAACGAAAAACATTCCAATAAATCCAGAAAAAATCAAATATGGAAAAATTATAGGAAAAAAGGTGGAAATCTTGACAAAGAGAGATGATATGAGTAAAATGAACAGGTATAAAAAAGTACAGAGAAAAACGTCAGATGAGGAATAGTAAGAGCCGATGTTTTTTCAGAGAGCTGCCGTATGGTGCGAGGCAGCAGGACAGACACTCCCAACTCGCCTCGGAGTTCTTCTGGTGAACTCTAGTAGCCGGAAGCGGGTATTCCCGTTACAGATGAGAGTGCGCCGGTCTGCGGACGGGCGAAGAAGAGTGGTACCGCGTGGGCTTTCATGGCTTTCGTCTCTTGGATATGTTCAGAGACGGAAGTTTTTTTATTCTATAGATAATCCAATGGATCGTCAGGAAGCTTTTGCGGGTATAAAAGAAAGCATAAAATGGTTACTATATTATGTAAGGAGGAAATCAAAGATGCCGACACCTTATAATCACAAGGCAATCGAGAAAAAGTGGCGTGCACACTGGGAAGAGCATCCGGTGAATGTGCAGGAAGATGAGAGAGGAAAACATGAGAAATATTACTGCCTCGATATGTTCCCGTATCCGTCAGGAAACGGTCTGCATGTCGGACACTGGAGAGGATATGTCATCTCCGATGTATGGAGTCGTTACAAACTGCTTCAGGGATACTATATCATTCATCCGATGGGATGGGATGCATTCGGACTTCCGGCAGAAAACTACGCGATCAAAATGGGCGTTCATCCGGCAAAGTCCACAGCGGAAAATGTAAAGAATATCAAGAGACAGATCAATGAGATCGCGGCTCTTTACGACTGGGACAGAGAGGTCAACACGACAGACCCGAACTTCTACAAATGGACTCAGTGGATTTTTGTAAAGATGTTTAAGGCCGGCCTTGCTTACGAGAAGGAGTTCCCGATCAACTGGTGCCCGTCCTGTAAGACCGGACTTGCAAACGAGGAAGTTGTCAATGGAAAATGTGAGCGCTGCGGTACGGAAGTAACAAAGAAGAACCTCCGTCAGTGGATGCTCAAGATTACCAAATATGCAGAGAGACTTCTGAACGACCTGGACAAACTGGACTGGCCGGAGAAGGTTAAGAAGATGCAGACAGACTGGATCGGTAAATCCTACGGTGCCGAGGTAGAGTTCCCGGTGGATGGAAGAGATGAAAAGATCACTGTCTACACAACAAGACCGGATACACTTTACGGCGCAACATTTATGGTACTGGCTCCAGAGCATGCTCTTGCAAAAGAACTTGCAACCGATGAGACAAGAGAAGCAGTGGAGAAATATATCTACGACGCTTCCATGAAGTCTAATGTTGACCGCCTTCAGGATAAGGAAAAAACCGGAGTTTTCACAGGAAGCTACGCGATCAATCCGATCAACGGGGCAAAAGTGCCGATCTGGCTGTCCGACTATGTACTGGCTGACTACGGTACCGGAGCAATCATGTGCGTACCGGCACATGATGACCGTGACTTTGCATTTGCAACCAAGTTTAACATTCCGATCATTCAGGTTATCGCCAAAGACGGAAAAGAAATTGAAAATATGACAGAAGCCTACACAGAGGCATCCGGAACCATGATCAATTCCGGAGAATGGAACGGCATGGAATCCGCTGTTCTGAAAAAGGAAGCTCCGGTGATGATCGAAGAGCGCGGTATCGGAAGAAAGACCGTCAACTACAAACTGCGTGACTGGGTATTCTCCCGCCAGAGATACTGGGGAGAACCGATCCCGATTGTACACTGCCCGGACTGCGGCGCTGTACCGGTACCGGAAGAAGAACTTCCATTGACACTGCCGGATGTAGATTCTTACGAGCCGACAGGAACAGGAGAATCTCCGCTTGCTGCGATTGATTCCTGGGTTAACACAAGCTGTCCGGTCTGTGGAAAGCCGGCCAAGAGAGAGACCAACACCATGCCTCAGTGGGCAGGTTCCTCCTGGTATTTCCTGCGTTACGTAGATCCGCATAATGATAAAGAACTGGTTTCCAGAGAAAAAGCGGACGCGATGCTTCCGGTTGATATGTATATCGGAGGTGTGGAACATGCAGTACTTCACCTTCTGTATTCCCGTTTCTACACGAAGTTCCTGTGCGATATCGGCGTGATCGATTTTGATGAGCCGTTTATCAAGCTCTTCAATCAGGGTATGATTACCGGAAAGAACGGAATCAAGATGAGTAAGTCCAAAGGAAATGTCGTATCTCCGGACGATCTTGTAAGAGATTACGGATGCGACTCTCTGAGAATGTATGAACTCTTCGTTGGACCGCCGGAACTGGATGCAGAGTGGGATGACAGAGGAATCGACGGGGTATACCGTTTCCTGAACAAGCTCTGGAATCTTGTAATGGACAACAAAGACAAAGACGTAACACCATCCAAGGAGATGCTCAAACTCCGCAACAAGATGGTATACGATATTACAACACGTCTGGAAAGCTTCAGCCTGAATACGGTAATTTCCGGATTCATGGAATACAACAACAAGTTTATCGATCTTGCCAAGAAAGAAGGCGGAATTGATAAAGAGACACTTTCCACGATCGCAGTACTGCTTGCACCGTTCGCACCGCACATGGGCGAAGAACTCTGGGAGCAGCTGGGACACGAAGGAAGCGTATTCCATGCGGGATGGCCGACCTACGATGAAGAAGCTATGAAAGATGACGAAATCGAAGTGGCTGTACAGATCAACGGAAAGACAAGAGCTGTTGTAACAATCTCCGCAGAAGCAGGAAAAGACGAAGCGATTGCTGCCGGCAAGGAAGCAATTAAAGAAAAACTGACCGGAAATATCGTAAAAGAAATCTATGTACCGGGAAGAATCATCAATATTGTAATGAAATAAGCAGGAAAGAGCCAGGAACCCTTGCAGACAGGGGCCTGGCTCTTCTCTCGCTTGACGGAATATGGGAGAAAATGCCGAAATTCTTTACCGGCCATTTAAAACGTTGAGACCGGGAGACGAGAGAAGCGGTTAAGGAATCTTACATCAAAGACAGGAATTGTAGGAGAGAAAATCAGCGGATGTAATATTGTAGAAGTTTGGAGAACTTTCTGCTAATATAAGAATTAGTAAAAAAGAAATGAGGAAGGTATATGAAAGAGGAAGAGAAAATTTTTGCGGGGAAAATGTTTGATCCAAGAAAACAGGAGCTGAAGGATATCAAGCACAAAGCTCATGCTGCATGTCAGAAATATAATATGATGGACGAGTTTGATTCCGACAGAAATGAAGTGATTCGCGATATTTTGGGAAAAGTGGGAAATGTGTTTTATTTTCAGGGCCCTGTGCAGTTTAATTATGGATGTCATACTTTTATCGGGGAAAATTTTTTTGCTAATTTTAATCTGACGGTTATGGATGATGGAAAAATTTTCATTGGTGACAATGTCTGTTTTGGCCCGAATGTTTCTTTGATGGCTACTTCTCATCCTCTTATTGCTCAGGAGAGGATGGGGCTGGACGAAGATGGAAAGACAACGATGGCAGAATATGCGGACGAAATTCATATCGGTAATAATGTCTGGATTGCATGTAATACGGTTGTAATTGGGGGCGTGCATATAGGAAATAATGTCGTGATTGGCGCAGGCAGTGTTGTGACAAAAGATATTCCGGATAATTATCTTGCATTTGGTAATCCGTGCAGACCGGTAAGGCCAATTACAGAAAAGGACAGCAAGAAGGAGTTGATTCTTCCGGAAGATAGAGAGCATTTTTCGTACAATTTGAACTGTATAATCTGATCAGAGGTGGTTCTATTGAGTGAAAAATAATCAGGCAGTCTTAATGTTTCACTTGACAAAAAAATATCCATCAGGGTAGCATAAAGCAGAAAAAGATATTTGTTTTATAGAAATCACCTATAAATATACCAATTCATATTCGGTTATCTTGTATGGTACAGGGATATGATTTTGGATAATATTAACAAAATTGAAAAAAATTACAAAAAAGGGTTCATTTTTTCGCAAAATGTATTATACTTAAAGATAGTGAAAAAAATGTCAGAAAGGGGATAATCATGGCAAAAATTACAGAAGGCTACATGCCGTACTTAGGTTATCAGACTTATTACAGAATTGTTGGGGAAAGAAAAGATAATGGAAAGGCACCATTGATTTGTCTTCACGGAGGACCGGGGTCTACTCATAACTATTTCGAAGTACTGGACAATGTTGCAGACGATGATGATCGTATGATCGTTATGTACGACCAGATCGGATGCGGAAATTCTTATCTGGACGGACATCCGGAACTGTGGAACCAGAAAGTATGGTTAGACGAGCTGGAAGCTTTGAGAAAACACCTTGACTTAGATGTATGCCACATCATTGGACAGTCCTGGGGCGGAATGATGCAGATCGCATATGCAGTTGACTATGATCCGAAGGGTGTTAAGAGTTTCATCATTTCAAGCGGCCATCCAAGCAGTTCTCTTTGGGAAAGAGAAGGTCTTCGCCGTATCAAAATGATGCCGCAGGATATGCAGGATGCAATTAACCATGCTCTTGAAACAGGTGATTTCACAGGAGAAGCTTACGATGCTGCAGTTGCAGAATACATGGATAGATATTGCAACTACTGGATTGGAGAAGATGCTCCGGAGTGCTGTACAAGACCGAAAAAATCAGGTTCTGAGTCTTATGTTGAAGGATGGGGACCAAACGAATTCGCACCTACAGGAACACTGAAAGACTTTGAATACATTGACAAACTTGACCAGATCAAGATTCCTTCTCTGATCTGCAGTGGTATTTCAGATCTTTGTTCTCCACTTGTAGCTAAGACCATGGCAGACAGAATCCCGAATTCTAAATGGATCCTTTGGGAACGTGCAAGACATACATGTTTTGTTGACAGACATGATGATTACTGCGTAGAACTCATCAAATGGATGAATCAGTACGACTAATCTGGTTGAATGTATGAAGTAAATAAAGGGCGCTGCTCTATCATCTGAAAAGTGACAGGGCGGTGCCCTTGTCTTATAAATAATACTCTTGTGTCCAGAACATGCCTGTGATAGGATAGTAAAAATAATCACTTTCCTACTGGGCGGATGTTCCGGGGCAGTTTAAAGTCTTTATCGACAGATGTACGCCATGGTGTAATACACACGAACCTCATGCGTCTGTCCGGGCGGGAAAAAAAGGCTATGCTGTTGTATTAAGAACGGGACCAAATATGAAGGAATGCGAACGGATTATTAAAACACTCGAACACTTCTATGGACATCTGGAAATTGAGTGCTGCGGAAGCCTTGGACTATGCTCCGTAGAATGTAAAGAGGATGCGAAGAAAAGGAAAGAGGAAATTATAGAATTTTGCAGCCGGATTTAACCCGGCTTTACATAAGAAAAATGGAGGATGTATGAAAAAAGTACTTGTAACAGGGGGAACCGCATTTGTAAGCAGATACATTGCAGAGTACTATGTTGGGAAAGGATATGATGTCAGTGTACTGAACAGAAACACGAAGAAACAGTCTGACGGCGTGCGGCTGATCGAGGCGGACCGGTATCATCTGGGGGATCGTCTTCGTGATCTTCATTTTGATGTTGTGATTGATACAGGCTATACGGCAAAAGAAGTGGAGCTGCTTCTGGATGCGCTTGGAAGTTATGAAAATTATGTTTTCATCAGTTCCAGCGCAGTTTATCCGGACAATCTCCCGCAGCCGTTTGCGGAAGAAACGCCGCTTGCTGAGAATACATACTGGAGAAAATATGGCACGGACAAGATCGAGGCAGAGACAGTGCTGCAAAAGAGAGATCCGGATGCATTTATTATAAGGCCGCCGTATTTATACGGGCCGATGAATGATATCTACCGGGAAGCCTTTGTATTTGACTGTGCGATGGCAGACCGGCCGTTTTATCTGCCGGGAGACGGCAGTCTGAAACTGCAGTTTTTCCACATTCAGGATCTGTGCAGATTTCTGGATATTCTACTGGAGAGAAAACCGGAACAGCATATTTTTAATGTGGGAAATCCGGAAATGATTTCTGTCCGGGACTGGGCCGGGCTCTGTTACCGTGCTGCGGGAAAAACGGCTGAATTTGTAAATGTTCAGGAAGCGGTTGAACAGAGAAATTATTTCAGTTTCTGCGAGTATGAATACCAGCTGGATGTGACCAGACAGTGTGCACTCATGCCGGATGCAAAACCATTGGAGGAAGGACTTTCGGAAGCCTTTGCGTGGTACAGACAGAATCAGGATCAGGTGGAGAAGAAGCCGTTTTTTGATTACATTGACATGTATCTGAAATAGAAGAAACCTTTCGGTATATACTGCCAAACCAAAAGATACTTCTGATGTGGAGATCCGGGATTTATAATAAAATCGAAAGCAACAGATTGATCTCAGCACAAAAGGCAGTAAGGGACAGCGGAATTCCGAGAGAAGAAATTTTTATCACAAGCAAGCTCTGGCTTCAGGATTATGGATATGAAGCAGCAAAGAAAGGATTGGAGACTTCTCTGGAAAAACTGGGTATGGACTATATTGACCTGTATCTTCTGCACCAGCCGTACGGAGACGTGGCAGGAGTATAGAAGGCTCTTGAGGAAGCAAAGGAAGATGGTGTCCTGAAATCCATCGGCGTAAGCAACATGACTCCAAAGATCTGGAAAGAATTTCTGCCGCAGGCATCCACCATTCCGGCAGTTAATCAGGTGGAATGCAACCCGTTTTTCCAGCAGAAAGAATTAAAAGCATTACTTGCAGAACATGATGTGAAAATTGAAGCATATCAGCCGTTGGGAAGTGGAAATGCTGCAATGCTTTCTCATCCGGCAGTGACAAAGATTGCAGAAAAATACGGCAAAAATGCCGGACAGATTGTTCTTCGTTTTGAACTTCAGGAAGGTCTGATTATTCTTCCGAGATCCACAAATCCGGAACGAATTGCGGGAAATATCGATCTTTTTGATTTTGAACTGACAGAAGAAGAGATGAACGCAATCCGTGCAATGGATACCGGAAAGGGAAAACACGATCCGGAAGCACCTGGAATTGCAGAGATGCTGCTTGCAAACTATAAGATTCACGATTGATTTTTGAGAACAAAAATAGTGAATCAAAAAGAGGCAGGAGGCTGAAATTGCGATGAAAAAGAGCAAAGTACTGGTCGGACTTCTGGCAGCGCTGATGCTTCTGGCAGGATGTGAGCAGGAACAAAGCGATACGGTGGATGGAGCAACGAGACGACCTATCTGGGAACGCCGGACCGGCCGAATGATTTTAAAAATGTGCTGGACAATGCCATGGCAGACGGGAAAATCGAGCCGATGATTGTGGTCTGCCCGACTTACAATAATGAAAGTGAAGAGGACAGTGCCGATTATTCTCTGGCACTTCAGCTGACCGAGAATTATCACAATGAGCTGGTTAACGATCTGATTCCGGCTGTCGAGGGGACTTACAGTACTTATGCGGAGGAAACTTCGCCGGAAGGGCTGCGGGCATCGAGAGACCACCGGGCATTCTGTGGATTCTCCATGGGATCTGTAGCAACATGGAGGACATTTGAGTACTGTCTGGATTATTTCCGCTACTTCATGCCGTCCAGCGGAAGCCTTACGAACGATGGAGAAGTTATGGCGTCGATGGTACAGGATTCTGGACATGACTGGGATGATTTCTTTATTTTTGCGGCATCCGGTACGGATGATTTTGCCTATTCCTCTTTCAAAAACCAGATTGAGGCAATGGCAGGCGAAAATAGCGGAACATTCCGTTATGCGGACAATGAAGGGGAGGGCAACCTTTATTTCCTCGAACAGGAAGGCGGCACTCATAACGGGGAGTATGCGATGGAATATTTTTATAACGGATTGTGCTGGATCTGGAAGTAAGAATCCAGAGAAGGCAAATTGACAAAATCTTATCTTTCCTATATACTTTTAAGCTAGGGGCAGCGATTGACGCTGCCCTTTTAATCAGGGAAATGTACCCGGACAGAAAGCAGGTAACGGAAGATGACATTACAGCAGTTAAGATATATTGTGACCGTGGCGGAGACAGGAAATATTACAGAGGCGGCAAGGCAGCTTTTTGTTTCACAGCCAAGTCTCACCAATGCCATCCGGGAACTGGAAAAGGAGATGCAGATCACGATTTTTCACCGCACCAACAAGGGCGTGACGATTTCCAATGAGGGTGATGAATTTCTCGCATATGCAAGACAGGTTCTGGAGCAGACCAGCCTTCTGGAAGAGCGCTTTTTGAACAAGAAAGAACGGCGTTCCAGATTTTCCGTCTCCTGTCAGCATTATTCTTTCGCGGTCAACGCCTTTGTGGATGTGATACGTGAATTTGGCGGGAAAAAGTACGATTTTACGCTGAGAGAAACCCAGACCTACGAGATTATCGAGGATGTCAGCCGGCTGAAAAGTGAGATCGGAATACTCTATACTTCCTCCAAAAATGAAGAAATCATTCAGAAGATGCTCCGGATGAACGGACTGGTATTCCGTGAACTATTTGTGGCAAAACCCCATGTGTTTCTGTCAGCAGAGCACCCGCTGGCAGGGGAGGAGATGGTAACGCTTGACGATCTGGCGGACTATCCGTATCTTTCCTTTGAGCAGGGAGAATACAATTCCTTCTATTTTTCGGAAGAGATTTTAAGCACGCTGGACCGCAGGAAAAACATCAAAGTCCGGGACCGGGCAACATTGTTTAATCTGGTGATCGGACTTAACGGATATACGGTCAGTTCCGGAGTGATCAGTAAAGAGCTGAACGGGGAAAATATCATTGCACGGCCTCTGGATGTGGATGAGAAGATGCGGATCGGCACCATCACGCAGAAAAACATGCCGCTGAGCCGTTACGGGAAAGCATATATGGAAGCTTTAAAACAGCATATTCCACACAGACAGCGTCTGTCATAGTTTTACGCTATGGCGGAACGCTGTTTTTTTGTATTTTTCAAATGGACGGAGAAGCGGTATACTGAAACCCATCAGAAAACTGACAGGAAAAGAATGGAGGAAGACATCATGGCAAAACAACATGCACCGTTTCGATATGATTATGTAGGAAGCTTTTTACGCCCGGAAAAATTAAAGGAGGCAAGGAAAGCACTGGAAGAAGGAAAAATTACAGCAGAAGAATTAAAGGCTGTGGAGGATGAGGCGATCCGGGATCTGGTAAAGAAGCAGAAAGAGGCAGGATATCATGTGATTACAGATGGAGAATTCCGCCGATCCACATGGCATCTGGACTTTATGTGGGGATTTGAGGGAGTGGCTCATAAAAAGACAGAACAGGGCATCGCTTTTCAGGGAGAAGATGCAATGCTCGATGATACCTGGCTGACCGGAAAAATCCGGGTGGGCACACATCCGTTTGTAGAGCATTTCCGGTTTGTCAAAGCGCTGGAAGATGAGCATACCGTGGCAAAACAGACGATTCCGGCACCGGCCCAGTTTTTTGCCCAGATGCTGATTCCGGGAAATCTGGAACAGACAAGAAAGGTTTATAAGACGGACGAGGAACTGATGGAGGATATCGCAGAAGGTTACCGGAAAGTGATCAGGGATCTGTATGATGCGGGATGCCGGAATCTTCAGCTTGACGACTGTACCTGGGGACTTCTTGTGGCGGAAGGATTTGCCGGAAGCAGGGAAGAAATCCAGGAAAGTGCAGAGAAATTTGTAAAAGTCAACAATCTGGCCATCCAGAATCAGCCGGAGGATCTGGTGATTACAACACATGTCTGCAGGGGGAATTATCATTCCGCATACTTCAGCAGCGGAGCTTACGATCCGATTGCAAAACCGCTGTTCGGAGAAGAACAGGTAGACGCATTCTATCTGGAATATGACGATGAGCGTTCCGGAAGCTTTGCACCGCTTGCGGAAGTGACCGGAGAGAAAAAGGTAGTACTTGGACTGATTACAACAAAGTCACCGGTTCTGGAAGAGAAAGAAGAAGTGAAAAAACGGATTTATGAGGCAGCAAAATACATTCCCCTTGACCGGCTGTATTTAAGCCCGCAGTGTGGATTCGCTTCCTGCGAGATCGGGAATAAGCTGACTGAGGAAGAACAGTGGGCAAAACTTGCGCTTGTAAAAGAGATCGCGGAAGAAGTATGGGGGTAAAAAAAGAAAAAACAGGGTCTGTTTTGGGACAGGCTCTGTTTTTTTATGCATGAAGATTGTTTCTCATGACAGATCTTTTCGGTAGACTCTGGACATGACACCAACAGCATTTTCCATCATCTGATAAAAGGAATATCCGTATGTTTCATACAGCCCGGTTTCTCCGGTAGCGATGAACACTTCTCCTGCGCCGTCCTCTTTTGCAGTCCTGCACGCATGATCCAGAAGAAGTCCCATATACCGGTGGCCTCTGTACTGCGGGAAGGTATAGACAAATCCGATCCAGGGACCAAGGTCTGTATTTTTGATGTCATCGATGTCTGATAAGGTGCAGAATGAGACCAGCTTTTTGCCTTCTGTCAGAAGAAAAAGTCTCACATGATTACCGCAGAATTCATGGATCTCATTCTTGCTCAACAGTTCATAGAGAAACTGACCTGCGCTCCAGTCGCTTTGCCTGATTTCCTCAAGCCAGTGTGCCTGATATTTTGTGCTGAAATATTCTTTGATTTCCATTGTTCCCTCCTGATCTCCGCCTGTTTTTTTCTATTTTACAAGGAGTCAGAGAAAAAAGAAAGAGATATGGAAGAAAATGAGAAACGGAATGTTTCCTTGCTTTTCTTAAAAGCCCTGATATGATACACTGATAGCAGAAATGACAGAGAAGAGGAGGGAACGTCAATGGGAAATCAATCTGCACAGAGCTGTAGCAGCTGTGCTTACTATATTTATGATGAAGAGTATGACGAATATGTCTGTGATGCCGCGATGGATGAAGACGATTATGTCCGGCTGCGTATGGAGCCGCATTATTCCTGTCCGTATTATCGGAACGGGGATGAATACCGGGTTGTGCGAAAGCAGATGTAAAGAAAGAGACCGTAAAAGATGACAAAAGGAAAAAACGAAAGGGGACGGTTATGAAAAGAAAAGTACAGGAATATTTTTTCTATTTTATGCTTTATTCTATGATTGGATGGATTTATGAGGTGTTTTTGGAAGTCGTTGTGTACCGCTGGGGCTTCTCCAACAGAGGAGTGCTGTTTGGCCCGTATTGTGTGATCTACGGCTTCGGAGCACTGATTTTGATTTTTACACTGGGAGGTCTTCAGAAAAAGAAGATTTATCTGGGGAAGATTCTGGCGACGCCGCTTCTGGTATTTGTGGGAATTGTTGTGATTACCACGGTGGTAGAATTGATCGGAAGTTATATTATGGAATTTACTTCCGGCGGCTGGATGTGGGATTATACCCGGTTTGCCTTTAACTTTCAGGGGCGGATCGCGCTGAATCCAAGTATCCGTTTTGGTATTGGAGGAATGATTTTTCTGTATGTGCTGCAGCCGCTGTTTGTCAGGCTGACAAAGAAAATTCCGGAGAAGGCATTTTCTGTGCTGACCGGAGTTCTGGCAGTGCTGTTTATCATCGATGTTGCGGCATTGATTTTAAAATAAGTTCGAGGTGAAAACGATGGAAATGTTGAAAATCAGAAAAGAGGAAAAACAGGACTATAAAGAGGTGGAAAATCTGATCCGGGAAGCATTCTGGAATGTGTATGTTCCGGGATCTTCCCGACCGGAATGATGGTAAAAGAGTTAAAACCGGGAGTGCTGGATGGAAGAACATGGTACTACAGAGAAAGTCCGGCTTTTGAAATCGATATGGATAAAATCGAAGAGTTTGATCAGATGTTTGAGCCGAAAGAGAAAAAAGTTCAGCCAAGCCAGGAGGCATTTTATATAATCAGTAATTCTACCCTAAACTAACTGATCCGGCACAGGAAGGTGAGAGCTATGAATATCACAGAACAGGTGAAACAGGTGCTTTATGAACAGGGAGCAGCGCTGGTCGGAATCGGGGATATGCGCCCGGTTCAGTTGTGCCGTTTTCCGGCAGGGATTTCAGTTGCGGTTCCCATCCCGAAGCATGTCATTGAGGATTTAAAAACAGCTCCGACAAAAGAATATTATGAGCTGTATGGAAGCTTAAATGCGAAATTAAATACGATTGTAACGGCGGGGGAAACATTTCTGAAAGAACAGGGGTACAATGCCTGGGCGCAGACAACAGACCGGGTAAAAGTAGATGAAGAAAACCGTTCTGAGATTCCGCATAAAACAGTGGCCGTCCGGGCGGGGCTTGGATGGATTGGGAAAAACTGCCTGCTGGTGACGCCGCAATATGGTTCAGCTATCAGGATTTCCTCCCTTTTGACGGATGCGCCTTTAGAATGTGCACAGCCGATGGAGAAATCCAGATGCGGCGGATGTTCACTTTGTGTTCAGCACTGTCCGGCAGGAGCACTGAAAGGAACCCTCTGGAGTGCAGGAATGGAGCGGGAAGAGATTGTCGATGTCAACCGATGCTATCAGAAGCAGAAAGAGATTATGTACGCCAGCACCGGAATTGATACAGACCTGTGCGGGAAATGCTTTGCCGTTTGTGCATACACGCAAAACTATCCGAAAAAACAATAGAAGTAAAGTGAAACATGGGAGAGAAAAACGATGTGTGAGTACCATATCATGAATTTAAGAGAGAAACCGCAGTGGAAGCAGAAAGCAGTACAGTGGTTTCATGAAAAATGGAATGTTCCGGTGGATGCATATCTGGAAAGCATAGAAGAAAGTCTGAACAGTGAAAATCCGGTGCCGCAGTGGTATCTGGCTGTAAAAGAAGAACAGATCATCGGTGGAATCGGAGTGATTGAAAATGATTTCCATGATAGAAAAGATCTGACCCCAAATGTCTGCGCGGTATACGTGGAAGAAGAATTTCGATGCCGCGGGATTGCAGGAAAGATGCTGGAGATTGTCTGCCGGGACATGAAAGAAAAAGGTATTGATACGCTCTATCTCATCACAGACCATGACTCCTTTTACGAACGATATGGCTGGGAATTCTACTGTATGGTGCAGGGAGACGGGGAAGAAGAAATGACGAGGATGTATGTACATCGGGAGAGATAGGAAACGAAAAGGATTCTGGACTTCAGAGTCCTTTTTCGGTGATGGGATATTGACAAAAACCGATTATAGATGTAATCTAATGATAGAATAAATGAAAAAATCAATCATTAAAATGAGGGGAGTTTTAGATTGAATATAGGGAGAAAGGAAATAGATTGTTATCTTTCCGAGGTAAAAAAGGCAGTCAAAAACGGGAAATACCGACTGGAAAGAAATGATAGAAGACAGGATAATCAGGATTTGTTTTTTAACTATGTGTTAGATGAACAGAAAGTCAGGAAGATTATACTGGATTTATCAGTGGAAGATTTTTCGGAGGTTCTCCAAAATAAACATAAAGGATATGAATATGAGAGACTTTATGTTTTTGGAAAAGATGTTACTCTATTAGAACGGTTTGGGAGCAGAGAAAAAACAGTATCTTTGTATATCAAGTTTAATAAGCTGGAGAATTGTTTTGTGATTGTGGTTTCATTTCATGAGCAACGCTATCCGATTAAATATTACTTCAAATAAAGATTCCGGGTCAGGAGGTAAGAATATGTCAAAGAAGGGTAGAATCGATTTCTGCGTTGAATGCAGAAGAGAAACAGAGTATGTTTTATGTAAAAAAACTGTTGTAAGGAAAATCAGAGATAAAGAATATCAGTTTACGATTACGACAGCGATTTGCAGCGAGTGTGGAAAAGAAATGAGTATTCCGGGGCTTCTTGATAGGAATATACAGGAGATGGATGAGCAGTATCGAAAGACAGAAGGAATTGTGTCAACAGAGGAAATTAAGAAGCTGATGCAGCTTTATAATCTTGGAAAGGCGCCGCTATCTCTTGCATTGGGGTTTGGCGAGGTGACAATAACGAGGTATCTTTCAGGACAGATTCCATCAAAAGAATACTCAGATATCATCAGAGCTGCTTTAACTTCACCCTCATATATGAAGAACCGTTTGAAAGAAAATCGTTCGAAAATTGCGTCAACTGCTTATAATAAGGCCGTTGTGGCAGCGGATTCTCTGGAAAATCTGTTTTCTGTATCGGATAAAATGCTTCAGGCAATTGCATATATTTTTGAAAGTTTGGAAGAGGTTACACCTTTGATGCTTCAAAAGCTTCTTTATTTCATTCAGAGTATTTACTATGTGCTCTTCGGAGATCCATTATTCGAGGAAGACTGCGAAGCATGGGCACACGGCCCGGTATATCCGGAAGTTTATAATCTGTTTAGAGATTTTAAATATAATCCGGTTGATGATGTACGATTTGCAGTCCTTAATGGTATATCAGATGATCTTGCAGAGAATGAAAAGCATGTGATCGATCTTGTGGTTAATACATTTGGCTTATATGGGGGGAAAGTGTTGGAACAGATCACGCATAGTGAAGAGCCATGGAAAGATGCCCGTAAAGGATACGAGGAGCAGATTCAGTCTCAAGAAACGATGTCAAAAGAACGTATGAAAAAATATTATGAATTCATAAATAGCAAATATCCGATTTCCTCAGAGATTGGATTGAAAAGATATATTCAGGATATTCTGATGAATGTTTAATGACAGAAGAAAACGAATGAGAGGTGAATGCCATGGAGCGTTGCGGCTGGTGTATGTGCAATGAAAAAATGATGAAGTATCACGATGAAGAATGGGGTGTCCCGCTCCGGGATGACCAGAAGCAGTTTGAGTTTTTGATGATGGAAGTCATGCAGTGCGGACTGAACTGGAATATGATGATTCAGAAGAGGGAAATTTTCCGTGCCTGCTTTGATTCCTTTGATTTTGATAAAGTGGCAGCATACGGGGAGGACGACATTGAGCGGATTATGGAAACCGAAGGTATGATCCGCTCCCGGAGAAAGATTGAGGCGGTGATCCATAATGCCAGGTGCTTTCAGAAGATCAGGGAAGAGTTCGGTACTTTTTCTGATTATATCTGGAGTTTCACAAAAGGGAAAACATATCTGTATACCGGGCATCAGAAAGGAGAGGTTCCAGCCAGAAACGGCTTATCTGACAGGATCAGTAAAGATCTGAAAAAGCGGGGATTAAAATATATGGGTTCGGTGACCGTTTACTCCCATCTGTAGGCATGCGGCATCGTCAATGACCATAAGGAAACGTGTTTCCGGTATCAGGAACTGTTAGAAATGTCGGATGCAGTACATAAAAGAAGAGATAAAGAGTAATAGAAACGGGGCGGATAAAATGATCAAGTATCAGGATATTGTTTTGTTAAATGGTATATTGGAAGAGAGCGGTACACGATTTCATGTGGGGTATAAAAATGAGGAGACCGCCTGCGTCATTCCGCCGGGAGAATGCTGTCTGACAGAGGAAGCAAGAGAGACTGCGATAAAATGTATTCAGGAATATTATGCATCAAAAGGAGAAGAAGTCCGTTTTTCAGAAGATGGATATTATTTTTCTTGTGTTTCCAAAGATTGAGTACAAAATAAGTGATCTTTAAACGGTTGTTTTGAATAACAATTAGTTTTGTTGGGCAAGGTAGCAAAAAGTAGCGAGGCGTGATATACTTGCTTCGTGGAAGCCTGGAAATCGAAAACAGATGCAAGTATTTATTACGTGATAGAAACAGAGTTAACAATGTCTGTCAGCAAAATTGTAAATATGATAAAAATTACACGATGCATCACATATGAGAACGGTATCCGATAGACTTAGGGAAACTTTTTTGAAAGAACACATACTTTGGGCGGATAGATATTTCCGGGCAACATTGGAAATGCTTTAGAAAAAATGCTGAGGAAATACATAGAAAATTAGGGCTGATGGGGAGGTGATGGTTAATGTTAAAGGCATATAAATATAGGATTTATCCAAATAAAGTGCAGGAAGAAGTTCTGGAAAAGACGTTTGGCTGCTGCCGTTTTGTTTACAATCAGACCTTGGCATACCGAAAAGAAAAATATGAGAAAGATAAGAAATCTATGAGCAGAACTGACTGCAATAATTACTGCAACAGACAATTAAAAGAGGAATATGAATGGTTAAAGGAAGTGGATAAATTTGCGCTTACAAACGCAATATATCACATGGATTCGGCCTACCGGAAATTTTTCAAAGAACATGCCGGATATCCCAGATTCAAAAGCAAACATAACAGCCGTAAATCTTATACGACAAATTATACAAATGGAAATATCAGCGTAGATTTTGATGCCAGAAAAATAAAACTGCCAAAACTAAAACAAGTGAGGGCGGAGTTGCACAGAAAATTTACAGGTCAGATAAAATCAGCAACGGTGTCGCAGGTTCCAAGCGGCAAATATTATGTATCAGTTTTAGTAGAGACGTACCATGAACCATTTCCGGAAACAGAAGGGAAAATTGGTTTGGATTTAGGGATTAAAGACATATGTGTTACGTCAGATGGACGGAAATACAGGAATCCTAAAATACTGTCGAAGATGGAAAGAAAACTGGTAAAACTACAAAGGCAGTTAAAGCATAAAGAAAAGGAAAGTAGTAACTATTATAAGGCAAAAAGGCAGATTGCGTTATGTTATGAGAAAATAGTAAATGCCAGAAAAGATTATCTGCATAAGCTGTCGCATGAGATTATCAGCGAAAATCAAGTGATAGTCTCTGAAAACTTACAGATAAAAAATAGTAGAATTTTTCTCTCTGCCGTAAGATGATTTTAGGTCGGTTGAGGGATTAGAAAACGCCGGAAACCCGCATAAACTCTATGTTTTTGCGCGTTCTCGGCGTTTCTTTTGTCGCCTCTGTTGGTGGTGCTTTTTCGGTAAATGGTGCCCAAATGGTGCCCAAATCCCACACGGGGCTATAAGACGATATAAGAAGCGGTAAAGAGATACAGCGGTTAAAGCTCTAAATCGCTGCTTTTTTTCTTTGCCGCGCTCTTTGCTTTCTTCGGCTCGGCTTTCTCTGCCTTTGCCGGGTCTGCCTGTTTGACCGCTCCATGATAAGCGTCTAAAACTTCCTTTTTGCGTTCAAGCCGCACGTCCACATAACGGGCGGTAACGGCTTCAAAGTTCATAGACAGCCCAAGCGATACGCCGATACCCGCAAGCGTATGTCCTAATATTTCGCCTACGGTGTAGAAGTCTCCCGTCAGTTGGTGCATATTGGTAGCTGCGGTATGGCGCAAATCGTGAAAGCGGATATGCGGCATATCCAAATCTTCAAGCAGCTTTCCAAACTGTGAAGATACCCAAGCAGCGGAGATAGGCGCGCCGTCCGGTTTTGCCACAACAAGGTCATTGTCATAATAGGGCTTGCCGTCTTTCTCTGCCTGTTCGCGCTGCGCTTCCTGCATGGCAAACTGTTTGAGGAAGAACGGACGGGCAAGCTCGGTAATGGGTAGCTTCCTGCCGTTGGATTTCGGCGGTGCCATTTCTTCAATGACTTTTGTTTTCGGTGGCACTTTGAAAGGTAGCTGCTCGGTAACGTCAAAGGTGTTGTTTTCCAAATCCACGTTACGCCAACGCAAGCCCAGGATTTCAGAACGGCGCATACCGTAAAGCCCGCCTAAAATGACGGGCATTTCCCAAACCGTACCCTCGACGCGCTGCATGAGGGCTTTTACCTGTTCCGGCGTGTACGGGTCGGGGGTCTTGTCGCTCTTTCCAAACTTTGTAAGCGTGTCCTTTGCCGCGTTGGTTTCAATATAGCGGTATTTTCGTGCATGGCTCAACGCCACGCTTAAAACACGCTTTGCCCCGGCTGCGGTAGACGGCTTCAAGCCTTTGTCGATAATCTGCTGAAACATCTTGTCTACCATTGCGGGGGTAAGCTGATTAAGGGCAACGCCGCCGATATACGGATTGATATAGTTTTTAATGGTCTGTTTATACCCATTATAAGTAGAGGGGCGCAAGTTCACTCTTGCATAGCTCTCCACCCAATCATTGAGATAGGCAGCGACGGTCTGTTTTCTCTGCGTGGTAATGGAAGCGATTTGCCCCGGATTGCGGAGTGATATTGTCAAGATTAGTTGACACATTTTTCTCAAGGATATCACTGACTATGCAGCCACCTCCAAAGCCTCATAGTACTGCCTGCGTTTTACCATGGGAGGAAGGCCGCCAT
>NZ_JACJKH010000110.1 GCF_016900655.1 Drancourtella massiliensis | reverse complement strand
TGATAAACAAATCACTATCTCCCCCCTCATAAAGTAAGCACTTCGGAGAGATACCTCCAAGTGCCACTTTACTCTCATTCCTTTAGATAACTTATAAACAGCGAAACCCGTCAGCCCTTGTGGTTAGCGGGTTTTCGCCGTTTATGTTTTCTCTTAAAATCTGCTTCGGACAAATTTGAGACAAATGATTTTCAAAAAATGCCGTCACTGTCATACGCTCCGACCCCAAGCACATCCAGTTCTTTTCTACCCTCAGAGAGCGCATTTTGCCATTCCGGCTGACAGTTTGCGTCAATAGCAGACTGCTCCATGGCAGTCCGAAGGATCTCCTTATTTGTCATCATCGCTTTTTCCTCTCTTTTTATCAAGTTATTTTCATTGCAACTGAAGCTGCCTGCAGCAATTACGGTTCTTTTTTAT
>NZ_JACJKH010000109.1 GCF_016900655.1 Drancourtella massiliensis | reverse complement strand
ACATCCCGGTAAAAGGCGGTGATGGCGTATGTTAAAACTGGCGTGGAAATACATGCGGTATTACAAAAGCCAGACACTGGCCATTTTTGTGAGCGTCTTATTAACAGCGTCACTGCTTTCTGGAATCAGTTCTCTGATTTACAGCAGCCAGAAAAGTGATTTGGCAAACAGGAAGACCATTTACGGTGACTGGCATTATTATGTTGAGACAGACAAAGAAACATATGTGTCTGTGCAGAGCGGCGACAAGGGAGACGGATATGATCTGGAACAATGTGGAAAGATGGAAATCCGCGATGTGGTTTCGGAAGAATTTTTAATCACGTTTATTCATGCGGACGAAACTTACCGCCAGATGGCACATAGAGAACTGCTGGAGGGAACCTTCCCGGAAAAGGAAAATGAAATTGCGGCGGACGGATATGTACTCAG
>NZ_JACJKH010000108.1 GCF_016900655.1 Drancourtella massiliensis | reverse complement strand
TAATGAACGATGGGAAGAACTAAAGGAAGAATCCAATGCGAATATCCAGAGTGAAGAAGGGATCCTGAAACGGCAGATCCGGTCGATCCAGACAGAAGGACACTTTGGAGATATTAAAGAGAACGAAGACTTCCGGCGTTTTCACTACCGTTCAAAAGAAAAAGTATATAAAGAATTCATGCTGTATGCGATTGGCAGAAATATCATGAAATACCATCGTTTTTTACATGATGAGATAAAGAAATACGAAGGAAAAAAGGAGCAGAAAACCGCTTAGCTAAGGAGCGAAACCTAAAAATCCAAACAAGGGGTTTTTGCGCCCTAAAATAGGGGCTACAAAACGAAAGAGGCAGTTCCATAGAGAATTCAGACTTTGAAAAAGTCCGAATTCTCTGGGACTGCCTCTTCTTTTCATGGCAGGGGTTAAAAATCGGTATTAACCGATAATCCCTTT
>NZ_JACJKH010000107.1 GCF_016900655.1 Drancourtella massiliensis | reverse complement strand
TACTTCGCACCGTCTTCTACCTTGGTCTCTTCCGTTGGCTCTGTCGGTGTCCAGCTTCCGCCTTCATATCCTTCATTCGCCTTCGGTACTGGAATGTCGCTCAGGGTCTTATCCTTCGCTGTCCAGGTTCCGTCTGTATTCTGCTCTGCAAGCACATAGGTCTGGCTTACTGTGGTATTCTCTTCACCTTCAAATGTTCCGTTTACTACCTGATATGTTACGGTTGCTTCGTATTTATCCGGTGTTCCGTCCTCATTTGCATCCAGAGAGTACACCGCCGTGATCTCCACGTTCTCTTTCACAGTTCCTTGGACTTCTCCCTTAATGCTGTCAAGCACGTAGGTCTGACCGTCTTCGTCATAGACAATCTCAGCCGGGATCTGCTCTGTCAGGTCGTATGCTGCATCGTAGCTGGTAGCTTCTGTGTATGGTGCCTTAAGGGCTGTTCCCTTTTCATCATCCAT
>NZ_JACJKH010000106.1 GCF_016900655.1 Drancourtella massiliensis | reverse complement strand
GTGATATGAGGTTTGAAGAAAACTTCAGATTTCATATGACTGATAAAAATCAGTCAGAAGTGTCGACACTACACCTCGCAGCCAGGCTGCTCGGTCGCGTGCAGGCACGCAAACCAATCAATTCAAAACCGTCTTATGAAAGCGAGCTTTCAACGCCGTTTTTGATTGATTGTGTAGTGTACCTTGAAAACCGCATATAAGAACACAAATAGAAATATCAAGACATCCGAGGTAATGTGAACACATTATTGAGAACAACGGCAGATCAAAAGATCTGCACTATCGACCAACACATATCACGCTAGGTATGTGAGACGAGAGATCATCCCGGTCTCAAGTCAAAGTTGGTTATGCTAGAAAGAGCGCAGGGTGGATGCCTTGGCACTAAGAGCCGATGAAAGACGTGATAAGCTGCGAAAAGCTTCGGGGAGGAGCAAATATCCATTGATCCGGAGATTTCTGAATGGGGAA
>NZ_JACJKH010000105.1 GCF_016900655.1 Drancourtella massiliensis | reverse complement strand
TCCTATAGACTCTGGATGGAGTGCGTTACGCAGATATTTCGGTAGTCTTGCTTCAAAATCAGCAGTAAAAGCTGTCAATTGCTCATCGCTGAGCTTTAAGATTTCCTGAAGACTTGCCATTAAGGCATCCATCAGGATGCCTAGTGATCTGCTAAAAGTAATGTCTGCCATTTCATCAACAAGAAAAAAGAACAATTCCCCAAGAGTTCTCTGATCTACATTTTGGCGCTGTTCCATTGCAAGTAACATATATCTGGTAAACACGATAGCCACGTGAGCTGTCAGTGCATCATAGGATAAGCTACGGCATTCTCCAATCAGGTTCAGCATAGATTTGCAGGTCTTGAAGAAAACCTCAATCTGCCAGCGCTTTCCATAAATACGGATAATCTCTTCTTCGGAAAGGGTCGTATCTGTACAGATAAAAGCAAGCCAGTCCTTGCGATTTGCTTTATTCCTTACGCAAACGATTTTCGCCGGAATAGGATTCTCTTT
>NZ_JACJKH010000104.1 GCF_016900655.1 Drancourtella massiliensis | reverse complement strand
ATTCCTGAGCTTCGGTGGTGTGTTTCAGCCCCGGACATTTTCGGCGCAGGACCTCTCGACTAGTGAGCTATTACGCACTCTTTCAATGGATGGCTGCTTCTAAGCCAACATCCTAGTTGTCTTCGAAATCCCACATCCTTTTCCACTTAACACACACTTTGGGACCTTAGCTGCAGGTCTGGGCTCTTTCCCTTTTGACTGCCCAACTTATCTCGTGCAGTCTGACTCCCGATAAGCATCAGCATGGCATTCGGAGTTTGATATTCTTCGGTAAGCTTTGACGCCCCCTAGGAAATTCAGTGCTCTACCTCCACCTGACTCTATCGAGGCTAGCCCTAAAGCTATTTCGAGGAGAACCAGCTATCTCCGGGTTCGATTGGAATTTCTCCCCTATCCACACCTCATCCCCACCCTTTTCAACGGATGTGGGTTCGGTCCTCCATTGCCTTTTACGGCAACTTCAACCTGGACATGGATAGATCACCCGGTTTCGGGTCTACTCTGACAGACTATGA
>NZ_JACJKH010000103.1 GCF_016900655.1 Drancourtella massiliensis | reverse complement strand
CTTATGCAGCCTGGACACCCCTTTCGGGTCTCCTGATATCTCCCAGCATCTTTTCTCCATCGTAATCTACACCTTTTGTCAGTATGGCATAGAAGACTCGAAGGACTTTACATGTGCAGATTGTCATCCAAAACGGCCACCTGTGCCATATTATCCGGCCAGCGTGAGTCATATTATCCGGCCGACCATTAACCATTATTCCACGGTACTCTTGACATGAGCCTCCATCACACATGATATTCTGGCAAAGCCGGCAAACCAGCACCACAGGCGGATTTGCCAAGGCAGAGAGCCTATCATGTGCTACTCATGTAAAGAGCCTTTCGCGGCATAACGGTTAATGGCCGGGGATGTCCCGGTCTGGCCGGATAATATGGCCCTGATGACCGTTAAAGGTGGCTGTCTGCAACATGCTACCGTTACCACCGACTGCATCTTCTTCAGAGGATTTTTCTCTCTTGTTTGATAATACTGGTGGATCTCCCTGAATTCACTATTTTTCCCTATCACGGATATCGCCGC
>NZ_JACJKH010000102.1 GCF_016900655.1 Drancourtella massiliensis | reverse complement strand
CAAAGGCTTTCAGCTGACGGATGATCCGATTGGCATATTTGGGATTGTTTTCGGTGACAAAAGCTTCAATACCGGAAGAATCAAAGATGGTCATATTTGCTTTTGCAGAGTCGATTGCCTGACAAACAGGTTCGGTAACGTCAACAAGGTTATCAAATACGAGCTGCAGGTCATCTAAAAAATCCAGTTTGAAACGAGTGATTTTGGAAGCGTCCGGGACTTTTTTAAACCCACAGAACTCACGGAGTGGCTTCGAGTAAGCGAGAAAAGTCAGGAGAAGCTGGTCTGTAGGGATAGAGAAAATACGCTGGATGATCAATGCCCACAGGAGAGCATGCAAAGGGTATTTACGGGTTCTGCCCGTTGATGCATAAAAATGATTTCTGAAAGAAATCGGAATAATTTCATCAATGTCGATATGGGTTTCTAATAGAGAAAGAAACGCAGGTTTGTCAGTTTCAAATTTTTCCTGGCAATCTGAAAAAATATCTGCCAGAGAAAGCTGTTTATATGGTATCATAGTATCAGAATAACTCCTTTCTTGGATGGTGGTTTAT
>NZ_JACJKH010000101.1 GCF_016900655.1 Drancourtella massiliensis | reverse complement strand
CCATGGGAGGCTGCCAGTAGCAAGGTGTCTGCGAACCCGCTTTAGCGGATACCAGTACTATACCCTGGAGGGGTTAAAATTAAACCCCCATTTGAAATGGGGGTTGCTAACTTTTGAGTCGCAAGAATTAAATCTTTCTCAAAATAGTTTGTATCGTATAGCTCAAGCATACACTGAAGACAAAAATCTGCTTTTTTGTTCAGTGGAACTATTCTAACGCTGTTCGGATACTTTGGATCTGTAAGAACCAGTTTAGTTTTTGTTTTTGCGTTCTTGTCGCGGTTTTTTACACGGCTTAAAGTTTTATTGATTTTGACATAGCAGGGCTTTAATCAATCTTATGATCCCTATAAGGTTGCCTACGGCTCCATGCCGTCCCATGCTTCTGCGAATCCTGAAATCAAGCAGCTGTATATCAATGGACATTTTTGCTACGTCTTCAAGTTTGGCATTGTCACCAATGGGCTGGGCATTATCCGTCATATCTCTTTCTACAACAAAGACTTTATGGCGTCCCATCCTGATATTGTTGTCGAAAAGAAATCGGACTCCCCTGAT
>NZ_JACJKH010000011.1 GCF_016900655.1 Drancourtella massiliensis | reverse complement strand
ATTTTTTGTAAGATATTCATAAAACTATTATGAACGAAAATGTAACAAAAAGAAAGCCCCAACCCCCTCATGATTGAGGGGCAGGGGAGTTGAATAGGCGTAGCCTATTTTTTATTGTAAAACATTGGGGACGTGTTCCGATGCACAGGTACACGACGTAAATGAGCAAAAAATGCTCGAAACCCGCGTAAAATAAGGCAAAAACGGGATTGTCAAATTTTTTTCATCGGGGACAGGTTCCGAAACGCCGGAACACGTCCCCAAAATATTATTTTTTGCACATTCGGATCATCTGCCAGCTGTGTTTTGGGAAGAGGGCGGTGAGTTTTCCGGAATCGAGTGCTGCGTTTTGGCCGGAGACTGGTGTAACTTCCAGAGGGTGATCTTCTGTGTTGACTGCTTTTAAATTTTCGTGTGTGAGAATCTTGTGGTCAACGATCCGGTATTCAGTAAACTGGCGCAGATCACAGGAAATTTCGAGATCTTCTTCCAGGCTTTTGTTCACTGCAAAGAGTGTAAGTTCGTCGTTTTCCTGATTCCATATGAGTACAGAATCCAGGTAAGAAGCATCGCCATATGTTCTGCTTTCATATACAGGGGCTTCCACAATGGTATTCATGACTGTACCACGGCCGTATCGGCTTGTGTAGAAAAATGGATAGAAAATGGTTTGTCTCCATGCACCGGTATCAGATGTCATGATTGGGGCGATGACATTAACCAGTTGGGCCAGACAGGCAATTTTCACCCGGTCTGCGTGTCGGAGTAAAGTAATGAGCATACTTCCGACGAGCAATGCGTCTTCAAAATTGTAAATATCCTCCAGCTGATGCGGGGCTTTGCTCCATTTTGGAAGTTTTGCGTCGGCGTCATTGGAGTGGTACCAGACATTCCACTCGTCAAAGGAAAGATTGATCTGTTTATTCGTTCGCTTTTTGGCTTTGACGCAGTCGCAAATTGAGATTACAGATGAAATAAATTGATCCATGCCTACGCTGCTGGCGAGGAAATCTGCAGTGTCACCATTTGCGTTCCCATAATATTGATGCAGGGACAGATAATCTACCTGATCATAGCACAGATTCAGCACGGTTTCTTCCCAGGAGCCAAAGGTCGGCATTTCAAGATTGGAACTTCCGCAGGCAACGGTTTCAATAGAAGGATCCAGCATTTTCATCATTCGTCCGGTTTCTTCGGCGGTACGTCCATATTCCACAGCTGTCTTGTGACCGATCTGCCATGGCCCGTCCATTTCATTTCCCAGGCACCAGAGTTTGATATGATGAGGCTTTTCGTACCCATGCTTTTTTCGAAGATCGCTGTAATATGTGCCACTTTCAAAATTACAATATTCCAGAAGATTTTTGGCATCTTCAGGACCTCTTGTTCCCAGATTGACTGCCATCATAACTTCCGTATCCGCTTTCTGTGCCCAGGTCACGAATTCATTTAGTCCAAACGCATTTGTCTCGATGACCTGCCATGCCGGATCCGGCCGGGCTGGACGCAGATCCTTCGGACCTACACCGTCTTCCCAGTGATAACCGGATACAAAATTTCCGCCAGGATACCGCACGACAGGAACCTGAAGTTCACGAACCAGTTCCAACACATCAGTACGCATTCCGTCTGTATCTGCAAAAGGACTCCCGGGCTGATAGATTCCCTCATATACAGCACGTCCAAGATGCTCAATAAAAGATCCAAAGATCCGTTTGTCGACGTCCCCGATAAGAAAATGCCTGTCCACAATAATTTCTGCTTTTTTCATTTAAAATCCTCCTTGCTCTTTTCGCGTGATACAATCGTCATGCTTACTTTACTTTTAATGATACTTTTTATGAATGGCTTAAAAATTAAAACTATAGAATATTCTAAAGACAGTATATCATAGAAACACATAGATCAGTACAGATTTCAATTCACAGGTACACGACGTAAATGGGCAAAAAACGCTGGAAACCCACATAAAATAAGGGGAAAATGGAATTGTCAGATTTTTTTCATCGGGGACGGGTTCCGAAACGCCGGAACACGTCCCCGATGATATATAATTATTCATACTTTTTAAATATGTGATTGTATATGAGTGAAGTGATCAGGGCGGACAGGGAAAATCCGCAGAACATTCCGATCAGTGTGAACAGTCCCAGTATTTGAGGAAAGTGAAGAAGCAGGTAAAGTATCGTGCCGTAATACAGGAACAGCAGCAGTGTCCAGGGTAAGTGGGCGATGCTGAGAAGGAGAGCATTCTGTAATGCTTTTGTTGTCGGGCTGTTAAAGTAGGATACAACCGGGAATAAATAGAGGAAAATGGCGCATAGAATCAGGGTGATCAGTATCAGGAGGATGCGCAATATGGAAAAATCGGAGCCTTGTGCATTTAATATCCGGTAGTCGTATCCAAGGAAGCAGATCATAATAAGGCAGAAGATCCAAAGGATTGTGCTCTGCCTGAAATTGGAGCGGAAAGCCTCAAAAAAGCCTTTGATGATGTATGGTTCTTTTTTTCTCACTATTTTCAGCGTGACTGTATAAAGGGAACTGATGGATGTTCCGATTGTAAAAACCGGTATACAGCTGATGATAAAAACAATATTCAGCACAACAAGATCAAAGAGTTTTCCGAGCGTCTGCATTACGATATTATCCATATTAAACAGTCGATTCATAGGTTTACCTCTCTTTCCGATATAAACTGCCCGGGGACATCAGTCGCCCCGGGTATATAAATGGGTTTTACGGTAGGTGCTGGGTGAAACCCCGGTCATTTTCTTGAATACAATAGAAAAGTACTGTGAGGTATCGAACCCGGTAACAGCTGCGATATTCTGTATTGATTCGGATGTTGATGACAGAAGCTGTTTGGCCTTCTTTATTCGTTCCTGGGAAACATACTCGGACAGGCTGATTCCTGTGAGCTGCTTGAACAGTCGCGAAATGTAGGTCTCATTATAATTTACAACCCGCGAGATTGTGGCAAGATTGATGGTTTCGCTCAGGTGCTGACCGATGTAAAGTTTGATTTTTTGAATCAGCAGATTGTTTTTATCGGTTTTTTTGGAATCCTGTATCTCGAACAGGTGATGTGACAGCGAGCCAATGTAATGAAATGCTTCTTTCCATGAGGAAAAGTCATAAATGTAGTACAGTTGGTAAAGCGCAATTTTAGAAGCAAGGTGTTCCTGAAGCTGATACAGGTCAATGTAGTTTAAAAGCAGCAGGGCGATGGACATATAAATTTTGATCGCCCGAATATCATGCATGCTCCGGATGGTCGTGCATTCTTCTTCGAGTTTCTTCAAAACAGCGGCATAGTCTGTTTCGCTTCCCTGATATAAGGAAAATGTCAGTTCCTGAAGAAGACGATCGATTTCGGTCCGTTCAATATAGTCCCCGGAATGCAGGAATAATGAGGAAGGCTCATCATCCAGAATGTTGACCGAGGAATAGATCAAAGGAGCCTTGGTGATAAAAGAGTCCGCATACTGCTGCAACGTGTAAAAGTTTTTGTATATGTTTTCCCAGTCTGAGGCGGCAGGATAAAGCACAACTGTCACATGGCGGTGCAGGGTATCCGTACAATAATCACTGAAATCATTTGCCAGAGACTCCAGCAGGTCGAATTCGGAAGCAAGGGACGGGTCAAAAGAGGGCTGAAACAGCCACAGCAAGGTACCCTGTTCCAGATCCAACATGGAATAGTGGAATTTATTGACGCACAGCCGGTCCATGAGCTGCAGATATTCCAGCGTTGTCCTGGAATGAATCCGGTATTTTTCCTGAAATGTACGATGATGGATCTGGGTGTACATCAGGAAAACGGGCGAGTTCAGATCAAGTGGAAATTCTGAGAAACTGATCTGAAGAGACTGGATAATTTTATCAATACTTCCACCTGAAAAAATCTCTTTTAAAATGGTTTGCTGCAGCAGATGGGAGAGAAGCATGGACTTCTGACTTGCTGTAGACAACAGATGAAGTTTGGCGGCTTCCGACTGAATTTCCCGGATTGCAGAAAATACTTCATCCAAAATGACCTCATCACTTTCCGTTTTCAGGAGATAGCGGGAGTGGTCAAGCTTGTCAGCAGCATAAATGTGTTCAAAATTATCAAATGCCGTAAGAAAAATGAAACGGCAGTCGGGATAATATCCGGCGATGCCGGAGGCGGTATCAATGCCGGATAATCCGGGCATGTGAATATCCAGCAGCGCCAGATCAATTTTCATGGTCTTTGCAAGATCCATCGCTTCGATTCCCGAGTAACATTTATAAACTTCAAGATCCTCGCCCGCATGTTCTAAAATCAGTGCGGCGAGATAATTTACAATATAGTGTTCATCATCAACGATCAGCAGTTTCATTTGTAAGATCCCCCTTTATTTTTTTGTCCAGTGTAATGGAAACTTTCAGCCCGCCGAGTGAAGAACGCGACACGTGAAGAGAATCATGGGTATTGGAGAAAATGATCAGCCGGCGCTGAATGTTCAGGATACCGGACATTTCAAGATCAGAACCGGGTTCTCTGACTTTCATCAGATTTTGTGTAAGCTGCCGGAGCTTCTGGTCCGTAAGCTCTTCACCGTTGTCCTCAATATCAATTCTCAGCAGATCTCCGGATGGATAAAAGCAGACCTGACAGATTCCGTCTTTGATTTTATTTGCAAGCCCATAATTAAACGCGTTTTCCAGAATCGGCTGTAATATCAGTTTCGGAACAACGATGGACTCAAAGCCGTCAGGGAGCTGTTCAAAATCAATCCGTATACGTCCGGCAAAACGAAGCCCCTGTATATATGCATAGTTTTTTGCATGTTCATATTCTTCGGCGAGCGGGACATGATCCATGCTGTTCCTGGTAAGATAGCGGAAATAAAGGCCAAGCGCATTTGCGATATTCTGTGCATCTTCCATATTTTCCGTCTGAATCATACGCTGAAGCATGAAAAAACTGTTATATAGGAAATGTGGATTGATCTGTGCCTGGAGCTGTTTCAGTTCGGCTTTTTGCAGCAGCAGTTTCTGGGTATAGTCTTTTTCAATGAGCTGGCTCAGCTTTTTCGTCATTTCATTGAAAGCATGATATAAATAGGCAAAATCCGGGCTGTTCAGGTTTTCAATCTGCACTTTAAAATTTCCTTTTTCTACTTCGCGGAACGCATTGATCAGCTGGACAAGCGGTCTGTGGACAAGGCGGTAGATTTCCACGAAGAAGACAATGCAGGCAATCGAGATCAACAGCAGAAAAAGCAGATGCAGCAAAGGCGTCATGCTTGCAGCGCTTATGATGTCTGTTGTTGGAATTAAGCGGATATACTGGAAGGAGATATCCGGCATTTCGTAAACGAATGCGTAATACTCCGCGCCGTCCAGAGTGATGACCTCACAGGGAAAACTGCCTTTGGATCCGGAGAACTGTTTTGACATGTCCCGTAATTCATCCTCCATACTGCTGTCCATATTGGACAGTGAGAACTGCGTTCCGATTGTGAAAAGGTAATGCTCATTCTCATAGGAAATGTTATTCTTCATATAGGAATCAAGATCATTTACGGAAAGCACAAATATAAGTCCGTAGGAGGCGTTTGAAAACGGCATCAGGCAGCAGGCAAGTTCGTCCTGTCCGGTGAGCGGGTTCTGATAATAGTGAAATACACCTGTTTCCTGAGAAATTTCTTTGAGAGTACCGCTTTCTTCTTCTGTGATAGTGGTAAAACTTCCAAGCTGATATCCGTCTGAATTGTACATAACTTTCTGGTTTTCAAAGAAAACATGGGCGGACTGGCAGAATGGAAGCGAAAGTGCGGCTGAGGAAAGTTCTTCTCTCAAAAGATTGATCTGGACTGATCTCTGGTAGGTAGACAGACCGGACAGACCATTTGCAAATGTCTGGAGATTAGACTGGCGCACAAGGGTGAATCCGGATCCGTAAATGGTATACAGAGAATTATTCAGATGCGAGATATAGGTTGTATTGTTGGAATCTATGGAAGAAAGAACCTGTTTTCTCAAAATCTGATTGCTGTACTGGAGTGTGAAAAACCATACAATAATCAATGGAAAAACGAGACATAAAAACAGGATGACAATTTTTTTCAGCAATGTATTATTTCGTTTCATTTGGTCCACTCCTTTGATGCTTTCTTATAATAAATGTAGTATATCATGAAAAGGAAACGATTCAATTTGGAAAAGTTATAAAATATTGCGATCTGTATAAAAATATGCTTGTTATATATTTAACTGACAATAAATTATAAAAAAGAAAAGAATTTATATGGTTATTTTCCGCAGGACTCGTGATAATAGAGAAAACCTGACGATCATAAAGAAATGGAGGAGTGAAAATGAAAAAGAGAAAAAAAGTACTTGCAGTCTTGTTGACAGGATGCGTAATGGCAGGTTTGCTGGCCGGCTGTATGGAACAGGGAACCAGCGGAGGTTCATCCAAATCCAATAAGGAAGCCGTGGAGATTCCGGAAGATCCGTGGGATCCGTATGAAGAAACCGTGACAATCAGCACTGTACTTCCGGAAAACGCGGGAATCCAGTTCGCGGAAGGAGACAGTTATGATGACAACCCGTGGTATCGTGCGTACAAAGAATGGTTTAACATTGAGGTTGTAAATGACTGGGTAAGTAATGATTATGACACAAAACTGAATCTGACCATTGCAGACAAAAGTATTCCGGATGTATTCTGTGTTGACGCTCAACAGCTTCGTCAGCTGAAAGAAGCGGATATGATCTACGACCTGACAGATATTTTTGATGAATATGCATCCGATCTTCTGAAAGGTTATATGGAACAGGAGAGCGATACGTTTGAAACCGGACATCTGGACGGAAAACTGTATGGAATTCCTCAGCTGTCCTATGGAATCATCGACCAGCCAAACCAGATCTGGATCAGGAAAGACTGGAAAGAGAATCTGAAGCTGGAAGATCCTCAGACGATGGACGATGTGATTGCGATCGCAAAAGCTTTCCAGGAAAATTACGGCGGATACGGCCTGACAGAAAATCAGGATCTGGACTGCTTTAAAATGCTTGCGGTAGCATGGGGAGCACACCCGGATATCTGGGTAGAAACAGCCGACGGCTCACTTGGATACGGCTCGGTACAGCCGGAGATGAAAGAAGCGCTGGAAGCATATACACAGTGGTACAAAGACGGAATTGTAGATCCGGAGTTCACTACAAAAGATCTGGAAAAAATGCTGGAAGGCGAAATCAGCGAACAGACAGGTGTCAGCCCGTACTATCAGTATTGGGGATACGATCCGGGCCCGAGTGTCGTACAGAATCTCGGAACAGACGCAATCTTTGAACCGTATAAGATTCCGTCGGCTAACGGTGAAGAAGTTCTTGCAAATGTTACATTTGCAAACTATGGCTATATTGTAGTCAGCAAAGACTGCAAGAATCCGGAAGCAGTGCTGAAACTCCTCAATTTCTACGCACATGTCATGGATGAAGGAGATCAGGAAGATACTGAGTTTATCAACGAACTGTTTGGAAACGCATATACAAATATTCCGTATGCTCTCCGTGTTATCAATCCAGATACAGACTACAATCAGTTTATCAAAGTTACCGATACACTTGCGGTAAGTCTGGACGAAGATCCTGCAACACTTGGCAAAGACGGAGTAAAATACTCCAACTGTGTAGACTTTATCAAAGAAGGTGCATCTACAGGAGTAGGAGATTATCTGCAGCAGGGCGGACCAAAATCGGCATATCGTATTTCCAAGGAGATTATCGATAACGAAGAATATATTCGTGACGCTATGTGGGGACCTCAGACAGAGACACTTCTGAGTGCAGGAAGTACATTGGATGATATCCTGATCGAAGGATTCACCAAAATTATTGTAGGAGAAGAAAGCATTGACTATTTTGATACACTGGTAGCTGACTGGGAGAGCGCAGGCGGTGCAAAGGCGACAGAAGAAATCAATGAAACCTATGGAAACAACTAAGAAGGTGGGCGTATGAAAAAATTAAAAAGACAATGGCAGTATCATCTCATGCTGCTTCCGGGCGTGATTTTGATCTTCATATTCGCATATATCCCGCTTTACGGGGTGATTATCGCATTCGAAGATTACAACCCGGCGCTTGGTTTTTCATCCCCATGGGTCGGTCTGAAAAATTTTGAGTATATTTTCAGTCAGCCGGCTTTCCTGAGAACGATCTGGAACACATTCTTTATTGCGGTGGCCAAGCTGATCGGAGGAATTGTCGTACCGGTTATCTTTGCACTGCTGCTCAATGAGCTGGTATCCAACAGGCTGAAAAGAATTTTTCAGACCTTGATTTACATTCCAAACTTTTTGTCCTGGGTTATTATGGCCGGAGTTTTAATCGATATTCTTTCTAATACAGGAGTGATCAATCAGTTCCTTGGAATTTTTGGAGTCGGTCCGGTTAATTTTCTTGGGAATGCATCTATTTTCCCGTGGACAATGATCGTGACAGATATCTGGAAAGGTTTTGGATTCGGGACAGTTGTATATCTGGCCGCATTGACCAGTATTGATCCGGGGCTGTATGAATCGGCGATTCTGGACGGAGCGACAAGATGGCAGCAGATCCGTTATATTACGCTTCCGCTTTTGATGCCTACCATTATCCTGATGCTGGTGCTTGCTCTTGGAAATGTGCTGAATGCAGGATTTGACCAGATTTACAACCTGTATTCACCGATTGTTTACCAGACCGGGGATATTATTGATACATATGTATACCGTCTTGGTATCGAGCAGGCACAGTACTCGGTTGGAGCCGCAATCGGTTTGTTCAAATCAGCGGTTTCCGCAGTGCTTGTTTTGACATCCTACATTCTTGCTGACAAATGTGCGGGATATAAGATTTTCTAGGAGGGATGAAATGCAGTATAAAACAAAAGGCAATAAAATTTTCAACGTTGTGAACATCTTTATTTTGACGATTGTATCGCTGACATGTATCCTTCCATTTATCAATCTCCTGGCAATTTCTTTCAGCGACAGTGCTGCGGTTTCTGCAGGAGCGGTAGGGTTTGTCCCGGTAGACTTCACTTTGAGCGCATATGAGTATGCGCTCAAAGGAGGAAAGTTTTTAAGAGCCCTTTTGATTTCATTTGAAAGAGTATTTCTGGGGGTAGGAATTAATCTGATTCTTATGATTCTTACCGCATATCCTCTGTCAAAGACCAGAAAACAGGTTACAGGAAGAAGCGTTTACATGGTGTACTTTGTTATCACCATGCTCGTATCCGGCGGAATGATCCCGACGTACCTTGTTGTCACAGGACTGGGACTGAAAGATACGATCTGGGCGCTTGTACTTCCGGGCGCCGTACCGGTTTACAACATGATTATTCTGATGAATTTTATGAGAGGTATTCCGGAAGAAATTGAAGAGGCGGCGGCCATTGACGGTGCGAGTCCGTTCCAGATTCTGGTGAAAGTACTTCTTCCTGTTTTGAAACCGGCGCTTGCAACGGTAGGTCTGTTTTGTATCGTAACACACTGGAACGACTGGTTCAGCGGAATGATTTACATGAACAACCCGAACAATTATCCGCTGCAGACTTATCTGCAGACACTGCTTCAAAGCTTTGAGCAGCTGCTTCGTTCCTCTCAGGGAGCGCAGGATATTCAGGCATTGCTTGTACAAATGGACGCAAGGACAGGAAGGGCGGCACAGCTGTTCCTTGGAGCGATTCCGGTTATGATTATTTATCCTTTCCTGCAGAAATATTTTACAAAAGGATTAGTTCTGGGAAGTGTAAAAGGCTAAAAGATTATATCAGCATGTGGAGTATAAGATGAGACAGATTCATGTAAGAGATTACGGGATAATACCCGGTGATGAGAAGGAAACAACTTTAAAACTGAGAAAGATGCTTCAGGAAATACGGCAGGAAGAGAATCTGGAAATCCGGTTTGAAAAGGGGATCTACCATTTTTATCCGGATTATGCGGGGGAAAAACTGCTGTACATATCGAACCACGATGAAGACACCATAAAAAAGGTGGCATTTGATCTGAGCGGGATGAAACAGGTCAAAATCAGCGGTACGGATACGCAGTTTCTGTTCCACACGGATATTCTGCCGTTCCATATTGACAGATGCAGGGAGATCTGTATTGAAGGGATCACAATTGACTATGCACGGACCGGATATTCAGAAGGTAAAATTGTGAAAGTGACGGACAAAAAGATGCTTCTTGAGATCAATCGGGAGGAGTATCCATACCGGATCATTCACGGGAACATTTTTTTTGAAGAGGAAAATGGACTTGCTGAACTGTATTGCGGATGTCTGGAAATGGATGCCCGGAGATGTGCTCCGGTATACAGGGGAAGGGATATCAGTTTCAACAAGCCATACCCGTCTTCCTATGGGGCGACCTTCCGGGAAGAAGGGGAGAATCTGGTGGAAATCAGTCTTACAGGGGGGCAGAAGTTTCCCGAAACATCAAAGTCGGGGAATATTCTGATCCTGCGGCATCACTGGAGGACGCATCCGTGCTTTTATCTTACAGACAGCGCAGATGTAACATTAAGACATATTACGATTTATCACTGTACCGGGATGGCAGTCATATCACAGTTTACAAAGAATATTACAATCGAACAGGTGGATATACGAAGACACCCGGTAAAGAAGAGAATGTTTACGGCGACAGCGGATGGATTTCATTTTGTGTATGCCGGTGGAAAAATTCAGATCAAAGACTGCCTGGTGGAAAATCAGCTGGATGACCCGGTTAATATTCACGGAATCTACGGAAGAATTCATAAGGTGCTTAACAAAAAAGAAGTCATTGTGGAACTCGTGGAAGGTATGCAAAAAGGAGTAAAACTGGGACAGCCGGGAGAACTCTTCGGGATCATTGACAACCGGACGATGCTGGAAAAAGAAAGAGCAGAAGTCTGTGAAGTTACGATGCTGAATAAAGATTTTCAGTATATCGCCTTTCGAGATGAGATGGAATCTCTGACACAGGGGTTTGTAGTAGAGAATAAATCCTATGCGCCGGATGTATTGATTGAGGGCTGTACATTTCGAAACAACCGGGCGAGGGGGCTTCTACTAACAACCGCGGGGCAGGTGATTGTGCGGAAGAACCGGTTTGAAACACCGGGAGCGGCTATTTTGATCGAAGGAGACTCTAATTATTGGTTTGAGTCAGGAGCGACGAAGTATATTCTTCTAGAGGAGAATGAGTTTATCAACTGTGCGTATGTTCCCCAATGGGGAAGTGCACCGATTCAGGTATCCCCAAGTGCCGGGATCTGGGAAGAAGGACAGAGATACCATCAGTATCTGGAAGTAAGGAAGAATCTCTTTCGATGCTTTGACAACCGCCTGGTTTACGCGGTTAATCTGGAAACACTGATTTTTCAGGATAACAAAATAGAAAAAACAGATCAGTTTCCGCCGATTGCGGGCGAGGCATTTAAGCTGGACGGAGTACTAAAGTTTCAGACAGATTATTATGGATAAAGGAGAACATCATGGGTGAAAAAATCAGAATCGGACTGATCGGACTGGGATGCAGAGGAGCAATGCTTCTGGAGGATGTCTTTCTCAATCATGAGGATGCAGTGATCAGTGCAGTGTGCGATGTATATGAAGACAGATGTGAAAAAGCGGCAAAACTGATTGTGGAGAAGACAGGAAAGGAGCCGTATCAGACTACGGATTACAGGAAGATATATGAATGTTCTGATATTGACGCGGTCATTTTGTGCAGCTCCTGGGAATCACATATCCGTCTGGCCATCGAGGCGATGGAAGCAGGAAAACCGGTCGGTTGTGAAGTAGGAGGCGCCTACTCGATTCAGGAATGCTGGAGACTGGTTGAAACGTATGAGAAAACGGGAACGCCGATTATGCTGCTGGAAAACTGCTGCTATGGGCGGGACGAGATGATGGCATACCATATGGTAAAAAAGGGCGTGTTTGGAAAAATTGTCCACTGTGCCGGAGGATATATGCATGATTTGAGAAAGGAAGTCGCTTACGGGAAAGAAGAACGGCATTACAGACTGAGAAATTATATTCACCGTAATACAGAAAATTATCCGACCCACGAACTGGGACCGATTGCACGGATTCTTGGAATTAACCATGGAAACCGTATGGTGTCACTGACATCCATGGCGTCGAAAGCGGAAGGACTGGAAGAGTATATCAAAAAAGAAAAGCCGGATGATCAGGAACTTCGTGAGGTCAGATTTCAGCAGGGAGATATCGTTACGACACTGATTAAATGTGCAAATGGCGAAACGATTACACTGAAACTGGACACGACTCTTCCAAGGTATTATTCCAGAGGATTTTTTGTGCAGGGAACAAAAGGACTGTTCAACGAGGAGAATGGATCGATTTTTCTGGATGGAGAACATGAGAAGTATGATTTCTCCTGGAAGGATCAATGGGGAAACATCGAAACTTACAGAGAAACATATGAACACCCTGTGTGGAGACGATATCTGGAAGAAGGAGTAAAGCGTGGACACGGAGGAATGGACTGGCTTGTCTTCTGTGATTTTGTAGAAGCCATCAGAGACCATAAACCGATGCCGATTGATGCATATGATATGGCATCATGGATGAGCATTTCGACATTGGCGGAACAGTCTATTACACTTGGAAGCCAGCCGGTAGCAGTACCGGATTTTACAAACGGAGCATGGATGATGCGGTAAACGGGCAAAAGCCTGAAGGGGCACAGTTGAAAAGCTGTGCCCGTTTTTTTACAATAGAAGAAATGAAAAACGGGAGGAAATTATGGAGCAGAAAAAAGAGATGTATGAAATAAGACTTGTAAGTTCTTTGGAGAAAGTTTTTCTGGAGGAAAGGCCGGTTTATCGTCCGGAGTGTATGAAGCTGACTTGCCTGAAGGGAGAAACGATTTCTTTTCAGGCCGCCTGTACGAGTACAGATTCGGAGCGGCGCCGGGTAACGGTACAGGTAGAATCAGAGATTAAGGATCTGATCCGTGTCAGACAGGTGGAAAATGTACCGGTATGTAAGGCATGCGGAAACAGGACAGATGATAACTACCTGAAAACAGAAGCGGGCTTATATCCGGATCTGTTAAGAGAACTGGAACATAATGAAACATATATTTACCCTCAGCAATGGAGGAGTCTCTGGATTGATATTGAAACGCCAGAAGATGTTTTGGCCGGAGTATATCCTGTTACGATTATCTTAACGAAAGGCCAGGAAAAACTTGCGGAAGCAAGGACAGAAGTTACCATATACAATGCGGTACTTCCAAAGCAGAAGATCCTGCATACAGAATGGTTTTATGCGGACTGTCTTGCGGATTATTATCATGTGCCGGTCTTTTCGGAAGAACACTGGAAGATTATGGAAAACTATATCCGGGAGTATGTAAAACGCGGCGGCAATATGATTCTTACACCGCTTTTTACACCGGCGCTTGATACGGCTGTCGGGCATGAGCGGACGACAACACAGCTCCTCGATATTGAAATGAAATCAGGAGAGTATCACTTTGGGTTTGAAAAACTGAAACGCTGGGTCGATCTTTGCAGAAGCTGCGGCATTCAGTATTTTGAGATGAGCCATCTTTTCTCCCAGTGGGGAGCCGCATATGCGCCAAAAGTGGTTGCACTCAAAGATGGAAAAGAGGAGAAAATCTTTGGATGGCATACACCGGCATCAGGAAAGTATACAGACTTTCTGCATGTGCTGCTTCCGCAGCTTACGGGAAAGCTGAAAGAATGGGGGATCGCTGAGGTAACCTGGTTTCATCTGTCCGACGAACCACGAGAGGAAGATCTGGATAGTTACCGTGCGGCGAGAGAATCTATTGAAGACCTGCTGGACGGATTTCATACGATGGACGCACTTTCGGACTATAAATTTTATGAACACGGACTCGTTGAGCAGCCGGTTCCGGCAAATGATGCGATTCAAGAATTCCTGAACCACGGAGTA
Source organism: Drancourtella massiliensis (assembly GCF_016900655.1). Classification (GTDB taxonomy): domain Bacteria; phylum Bacillota; class Clostridia; order Lachnospirales; family Lachnospiraceae; genus Sellimonas; species Sellimonas catena. The sequence goes on along the minus strand of NZ_JACJKH010000011.1, from coordinate 89,232 downwards.
GAAAATCTGTGGACTTATTATTGTGTGTCGCAGTCTTATGAGGTGAGTAACCGATTTATGGCAATGCCGTCTCTCCGTAACCGGATTTACGGGTTGCAGCTTTATAAATACCGGATTGCCGGAATTCTGCACTGGGGTTATAATTTTTATAACAGCCAGTATTCGCTGGAAGCGGTGAACCCATATCAGGTGACAGACGCAGGGGGATGTTTTGCGGCGGGAGATCCGTTCCTTGTTTATCCGGGAACAGACGGGTATCCGGAGGAATCCATTCGCATGATGGTGCTGGAAGAGGCGCTTCAGGATCTGCGCGCATGTGAACTTCTTGAATCTCTGGCAGGACGTGAAACTGTCATGGAATGCATAGAGGAGAATCTGGCAGAGCCTCTGACATTTACATGTTTCCCGAAAACAGACTATTATCTGATTGCTCTGAGGAACCGGATTAACCGCGAAATCGCAAAACGGATTTAGTCCATAACTATAGATAAAGATGATAAACTGATAGACAAACCTTATTTTACACTCCGAAGTGTACCGACGTATAATAGACGTACTATGAAGTTTGTTTGGGAGGAGGCAGCGGAGCGTTTATGGAGAAAAAGCAGATTTTCTGTGGGATTTGTTCGACCGGGTGTCCGATGGATGTTTATGTGGAGGATGGAAAGGTTGTTTCCGTTGAGGGCCGTGTGGAGAATGGAAAGAGCCGGGGACTTTGTTCTAAGGGAGCGGCGTCAAAGCAGTACCTTTATAATGAGGAGCGGATCCTGTATCCGATGAAGCGCGTCGGGGAGAGGGGAAGCGGAGAGTTTGAGCGGATTTCCTGGGAAGAAGCGTATGATCTGATTGTGGAGAATCTGAACCGGGTGAAGGAGCAGTACGGGGCAAAATCTGTGGTATTTTATGCGGGTTACCCAAAGTGGTACAGGCCTGCGCTTCTGCGCTTCGCAAATGCGTTTGAAAGTCCGAATTTCTGTACGGAATCGAGTACCTGCTTTCAGGCTTCGGATCTGGCGTGGAAGTCGGTTTACGGAAACGGGATCTGTTTTCCGGATCTGGCCCATACGAAGACGCTTTTGCTTTGGACGAGCAATCTGTTCCATTCTAATACACCGATGGGAAAGATGTACCGGAGTTTAAAGGAGCGGGGTGTGAAGATCATTGCGGTGGATCCGCGTAATACAGTGACTGTGAAGGAGGCGGATATTCATCTGAAGATCACGCCGGGGACGGATGGAGCGCTTGCCCTTGCGATGGCCCATGTGATTATTGAGGAGAATCTTTACGACAAAGAGTTCGTGGAAAAGTATGTACATGGGTTTGAGGAATATAAGAATTATGTTCGGAAGTTTCCACCGGAGAAGGTACAGGAGATTACCGGGGCGGACGCGGATCTGATCCGGGAGGCGGCAAGGCTCTATGCCGGCAACAAGCCTTCGGGAATCCAGTTTTCGGTTTCTACGATTGTCCATCATATCAATGGTTTTCAGAACTACCGGGCGGTGTTCTGTCTGATTGCGCTGACGGGAAATTATGATATAGAGGGAGGAAACCGCTCGAGGCCGGGGCCTACATCACCGTGCAACGAGTTTGGAAAAGTCATTCGTTATAACGAAGAAGAGGCCATCGGGGAGAAGGATTTTCCGGTGTGGTTCGATCTGCCTTGTCAGGAGGCCCAGTGCACAAGACTTGCGGACTATATCCTGGAGGAGGATCCGTATCCTTTGAAGGCAGTCTTTGCCATGGGACTGAATCACCGGATGTGGCCGCAGCCGGAGCATCTGCAGAAAGCACTTGGAACGCTGGATTTTTATGTCAACACAGAGCTGTTCTGGTCGGACTCTTCCAAAATGGCGGATCTGGTACTGCCTGCCTGCACCACATTTGAACGTGAGGAGGTCAAGGCGCTTCGGGGAGGAATGTTTGCGCTGAATCAGCGGGCGGTGGAGCCTGTCGGAGAGGCGAAAAATGATATTGAAATCATTATTGAACTGGCACGGAGAATGCAGTTGAAAGATAAAGTACTGACTGGAGGCTACGAATCCTACATGAATTATATTCTGGAACCGTCGGGTCTGACGCTGGAGGATCTCCGCAGCCATCCGGCCGGAATGAGAGGGAAAGTAATTTTTCCGCCGAGGGAACGGACTTACGAGGATGAGCCGTTTCATACGCTGTCCGGGAAGGTGGAATTTTCCTCACTGGTACTTGAGAAATATAAGGAAAGCAGAGGATATGATCCGCTGCCTGTCTACAAGGATTTCCGGGAACAGGATCAGGTGGACCGGAAGGAGTATCCGCTGATTTTAAATACCGGAGCCAGAAAACCACAGTTTTTCCATGCGAGAATGTACCGGCTTCCATGGCTTTCCGGTCTGGAAACGAACCCGATGGTGGAGATTCATCCGGATGACGGAAAGACTTACGGAATCGCAGACGGAGATCCGGTGAAAGTGACCTCTCCGGCCGGGGAAATGCAGGGGACAGCCGTGTATTCCATCACTGGAAATCCTGGCGTGGTCTACATTTATCACGGAAATAAAAAAGGGGAAGCGAACAATCTGATTGACCGGAACTATCTGGATCCCTATACGGGTTTTCCGGGATATAAAAGCTATTTCTGTAAAATAGAAAAGCAGGCGGAGGTGACAGGAAATGCCGTATCGACTGAAATTTAATACCGCAGGATGCGTCGGATGTTATGCGTGCCATACGGCATGTCTGGACGCACATCATGGTGCAGAAGAGATTCATGCAAGAAGTTTTCGGACGATCCGGAAGGTGACAGATGAGGAGAAGGGATTTTCTTATGAGATCTGTCCGGGCTGCACTCATTGCGGAGCATGCGCAGAGGTATGTCCGTCAGGTGCGCTTTACCGGGATCAGGAATACGGATGGATTCTGGTTGACAAGGAGATGTGTATCGGCTGCGGAGCATGTGAAAAGGTCTGTCCGGATCATGTGATTTTTCTGGATGAAAATAAAAAAGCAGCGAAATGTGACGGCTGCATTGAGCGGCTGAAAGAAGGAAGGGAGCCGGCGTGTGTGTCCGTCTGCTGTCTGGATGTAATTACACTGGAGAAAGAATAGATGAGCAAACAGAGAACCGATCTGGCCGGATACATTCTGGCGGGAGGCAGAGGAAAAAGGATGGGCGGACGGCAGAAACTCTATCTGCGGCATCAGGGGAAGTATCTGGCTCTATGGGCAATGGAGACGCTCCGCTCTCTGGAGAATTTTTATATTTCGGTAGCTGAGATTCCAAATGAGACCGTGGGGAGTGCCAAATGGATTACAGATCTCTATGAGGAAGCAGGACCGCTTGGAGGGATCTTGAGCGGTCTTTTGCTGTGCCCTCAGGAAGCCCTGTTTGTTGTACCGTGCGATACCTTTGGACTTGATGAAGAGATGGCAGAAATGATGCTCCGGGAATATGAGCGGAGCGGCCGTCCGGTATTTTACCGGACAGAAAAAGGACCGGAACCGTTTCCGGGCATCTATACAAAAGCAATGATTCCCGTTATGGAACGGCAGCGCACAGCAGGAAATTACAGAATGAAGAGCCTGTTTGAGACAGAAGAAGCGAAGGAATATACGTTTCTCGACGGGACAAAACAGCTGAAAAAGCTCGTCAATCTGAATACAGAGCAGGAATATCGAAGACTTCAAAGGAGGAACGATGGACGGGAAAACAGTGACAGTGAATGAAGCACAGGAACTGATAAAAAAAGTGGCTGTAAGGGAAGAAAAAACAGAGGAAGTCAGCCTGATGGATGCGGGAGGGAGAATCCTTGCTGAAGAGATCAGGGCCTGGCAGGACAATCCTCCGTTTCCAAAATCTCCTTATGATGGGTATGCTGTCCGGGCGGAAGATATCAGGGAGGCCGGAAAAGAGACGCCGGTTTGCCTGCGGGTTGTGGAGAAACTGTGCGCGGGAGAATATCCGAAGCGGGGAATCGGGCCAGGTGAAGCAACGCGGATCATGACCGGGGCACCGATTCCAAATGGGGCGGATACTGTCGTTAAGCAGGAAGAAACTGACGGCCAGGACCGGGAAGTACGAATAAGAAAAAGCCAGAATCCATATGAGAACTATTGCCCGGCAGGAGAGGACTTCCGGACAGGAGACCTGTTGATTGAGAAAGGAACCCGGCTGGATGCTGTCAGAATCGGTATTGCGTCTGCAGCAGGATACCATAGCGTCCAGGTGAGAAAGAAAGTGAAAATTGCGGTACTGACTACCGGAAATGAACTATGCCTTCCTGGCAGAACGCTTCGGCCCGGACAGATTTACGACTCCAGTCTGTTTATGATTGCAGAGCGGATGCGGGAGCTTGGCGGAGAAGTTGTGCTGGCAGAAGAAGTACCGGATGAGGAGGAGACGATTCGGACAAGCCTGAGAAAAGCGGCCGGATGCGCCGATCTGGTTGTGACGACGGGCGGGGTCTCTGTGGGAGAAAAAGATCTGGTAAAAGATGTTCTGCAGCAGGAAGGAGCAAAGTTTCTTTTTGAACATGTTCTCGCAAAACCGGGTTCTCCTACAGCGTGTTCTGTCTTACAGGGGACTTTGGTTGTAAGCCTTTCGGGGAATCCATTTGCAGCGGCCGTGCACATGGAGCTTCTTGTAAGATATGCGGCAGCATGTCTTTTGGGATGTGAGGACCTGCTTCCAAAAGAAGAACAGGGGATTTTGATGACGGCCTTTCATAAGACATGCAAAACAGACCGCTACATCAGAGGGAGAGAAGAGTCCGGCAGAATTACCATTCCTCAGGATAAAGAAAAATCAGGGATTTTAAGTTCTATGAATGGCTGCAACTGTCTGGTAAAAATCGAGAAAGGCAGAGAGCGGATTGAAAAGGGAGAACAGGTATGGTATATCAGAATATAGCAGGGCATCCGGTGCTCTTTGGAATAGCCGGGGAGAAAAATTCCGGGAAGACAACGCTGATGGAATCACTCATCCGGATTCTCACCGGAAGAGGCTTTCAGGTTGCGGCCATAAAGCATGACGGCCATGACTTTGAGGCGGACCGGGAAGGAACGGACAGCTGGAGGCACTATCAGGCAGGTGCCTATGCATCCGCAGTTTTTTCTTCCGGAAAATATCAGCTTGTGAAAAATCAAAGAGGTACGAAACTGGAAGAACTGACCGCATTTTTTCCTGAGGCGGATGTGATTTTGATTGAGGGAATGAAGGACGCGGATCATGAGAAATACTGGTGCTGTGATCCGAAGGAACTGCCGGATGCAGAAAAACTTGCGGATCGGATTGAAAAGAAGATACGAAAAGAGAGGAGTCAGATGATGGAGCTGGAAACATTGATGGAGAAGATTCAGCTTCCGGAGGAGGGAAGGAACTGTGCGGGATCCTTTCCGATGACGGAGACAGTTTATCAGAACTGGAAGAATTTATTTTACGAGGATACAAAGACATTTTTTGAGGAAGCAGATAAAAGGAAGGACAAAGAACAGTTCTATCTCTGTCTGTACCTGCGTCTGGCATGCGATCTGTACCCGGCATTTATGGAGAAAGGGATTTCCGACCGCGTTTATTTTGATACCTTTTATGATCTTACGATCTGGTACAGGCGGTGCATGAAAACGAAGGGAATTCCGGGTATTGTGGAAGAACGCTGGCTGTCGCTCCAGTTGCAGATGAAAATTTTCCGGCTTGGAAGACTTCAGTTTGAGCCGGATCCGGAGAATAAGGTTCTGCATGTGCACATTCCGGAAGGAGAGTCGCTTCTGGATGAGGAATGCGGAAAATCATTTGCGGAGGCAGACCGCTTTTTCGGACCGGAGTATACGATGTATGACTGTGAATCGTGGCTGCTCTCGCCGAAGCTTCAGAAACTCTTAAAACCGCAGAGCAACATTCTGAAATTCCAGAACCGGTTTGAGGTGGAAAAGATCATCTATCCTTTCCGCCAGGCGGAGGAAAGGGTATTTGGCGAAATCCGGGAAGATAAAGAAAACTATCCGGAACAGACAAGCCTGCAGAGAGCTGTGAAACAGCTTGTGATGACAGGGGAGGACGTCGGAATCGGTTATGGCGTGATTTATAGAAATAAACTATAAATGAACCAGTTTATTCGTAATTTCAATTTGCTACCATTATGGTGAAACAGTATAGTAATAGATGAAATATTACAGATACTAGGGAGGATTATTGATGAAACGAAAAATGGCAGCAGCGCTGGCTCTTCTGATGACAGCTTCGATGCTTGCAGGATGCGGATCAGACAGCAGCAGTGAGGGAGACAAAAACAGCGAAGGAAAAACAACTTTAACATTCTGGTGCCACCAGAATGAACCATGGGTAAAATCCTATGAGGAAATGGCGGAGAAGTTTGAAAAAGAAAATCCGGAATATACAGTAGATGTTCAGGATTATCCATATGATGTGTATAACGAAAAGATTCAGACCGCAATCACATCCAGCACAGCAGGTCCGGATATAATTGCAGTATGGGGAGGAATGGCACCGAACTTTATCGGTACAGACGCTCTCTCCGAAGTACCGGAAGATCTGGCAAAGGAGCTGGACGAGGACTACATGGAACCGACAGTAGGAAGCTACAAAAAGAACGGAAAATACTACGGTGTTCCGATGGAGTATAATCTGGAGTACGGCGGAATGGTTGTCAATAAAAAGCTGTTTGATGAGGCAGGACTTTCTTACCCGACAACATGGGAGGAACTTCGTAATGTTTCAGGAAGCGTTTCCGTACAGAACGGAGATCTTGTAGAGATGAAAGGATTTGAGATGTTCGATACAGACTCTCTGATCTGTAACTATCTTGCAATGATCCTTCAGCAGGGCGGACAGTATCTTGAAGAAGATGATTCTGTGAACTTTGCAACCACAGAAGGCGTGACAGCCATGAATGAAATTCTTGATATGATTAAAAACGGAGAGTGTGATCTGACACACCTGACAGACGGAGAGTACTGCTTCAACGATGTATATCAGGATAAAGGATACATGGCATCAGTAGGATCCTGGGCAATCGGAGAGGGAACCGATACATATGATCTGGAATACGGTACAGACTTTGAGTATGTGAGCGTACCGCAGTACGGAAGCCAGATGGCATTTGCATCCGAAACAGGATGGGGACTGATTGTTCCGGAAAACAGCAAGAACAAGGATGCAGCATGGGAATTCATTTCTTTCTTCAGCGAACCGGAAAATCTGGTAGAACATAACATCGCGTGCAGCCAGCTGCCGCCGAGAAAATCTCTGCTGACCAATGAGAAGTATATCGAAGAGATGCCTCAGGTAGAGTTCCTGCTTGACATTCTTCCAAACGGACAGTGGATGGGACCGTACAATACTTCTGACATGAGAGCAATCTTAAATCAGACATTTTTAAATCTCTGCCAGGAAGAAAATCCGGATGTGGAAAGCGCACTGAAAGAAGCTTCCGAACAGATTACAGCAGAATGTAAATACGATTACTCAGCAGAATAGAAAGCGGGACAGAGAATCCCTCACCTATGGGAGGGGTTCTCTGTCTTTCCCGCATCTGTCTGCTTTTCTGAGTAAAAAGAAAGGACTGGTTACAGGTGAAAAACAATAAATTTGTGGCAACGGTACTGGTTCCGGGTATGCTGTTTCTGGGAATATTTGCTGTCTTTCCGATCCTATATGGATTGGGAATCTCTTTGTACGATTACAATCCGGCAAATTCTCACAATCCATTTCTGGGGCTTGAGAATTACAGACGGCTGCTTCAGGATGAGGTGTTCTGGAAGGCAGTGGGCAATACAGTATTTTTCTGTGTTGTGGCAGTTAGTGCCAATATTGTGATCACATTGTTTCTTGCAAAAATTATTTCGGTTCTTCCGTCAAAGGGGATGAAAACCTTTTTCCGTACGATCTTTTTTATTCCTTGTATTGCACCGATGGTTGGAACAGCAATGATCTGGGAGTATGGAATTATCGGGACAGAGAACGGGATTGTCAATCAGATTGTCCAGTTTTTCGGAGGTTCGCCTAAAAACTGGTTTATGACAAGTATGCCGCTGATGCTGTTCATTATCGTTTACACACTTTGGGCAGATATCGGATACAATATCGTCTTATTTACGGCTGGTATCGAGGGTGTTCCAAAGGAATTTGATGAAGCAGCAGCGATTGATGGTGCGGGAGCGGTGAGAAGATTTCTGGCTATCAAACTTCCTCTTATGGGGAGGACATTTGCTTTTGTGGCAGTGATGACGATGGCAAACTATTTCCAGATGTTTGCACAGTTCCGGGTATTTGCACCGGACGGAGGAATGAACAATTCCGTAATGGTACTGACAAATTATATCTACAAGACGAGCTTCGTAAGTTTTGATATGGGTTATGCCTCGGCAGTGGCAGCAGCGCTCTTTGTCATTGTATTTGTGGTAGCAATGATCCAGAACAAAATGATGCGGGCAGACTGGAGTTATGAATAATGAAAAAGAGAAAGAGAACAACATACAAATCCTACCATTATGTGATCATTGCCTTTCTTGGAATTCTGTCTGTCATTATGATGTATCCGCTTGTCTGGATGTTGATGACTTCATTTAAGACTAATGCGGATATCCGGACAAACCGGACCAAATTTTTCCCGACGGAGTGGACACTGGAGGGATATAAGACTGCATTTGAGAAAGCGCCGATTGCAGAATGGTTTCTCAACAGTATTCTGATTACGGCAACGATTACTCTTGCGGTCATCGTGACAAGCACCCTGATGGGATATGTCTTTGCAAAATATGAGTTTCGGATGAAGAAGGTACTGTTTGTGGTTCTGCTGGCCACCATGATGGTGCCACCGCAGGTTACGATGATTCCAAGGTATCTGATGATTCAAAAGCTGAACCTGTTTGATACCAGAGGGGCATTGATTGTGCCTGCACTGGTCAGCGCGTTTTCCGTCTATCTGGCGAAACAGTTTATTACGGACATTCCGGACAGCCTGTGTGAAGCGGCCAAGATCGATGGAGCAGGTCCGTTTCAGATTTACTGGAAGGTTATCCTTCCGAATATCCGCCCGGCAATTGGGTCAATCGGAATTTTTACAGCAATGGCGAACTGGAATGATTATCTCAATCCATTGCTGATGCTCAATAATATCGATAAAATGACGCTGCCTTTGGGTCTCATTTACTTTAACAGTGATAGAACCTCCGACCTTTCGGCTACGATGGCAGCTGCAGCTATGATGATGATGCCGATGATCATTATTTTTATTCTGTTCCAGAAACAGTTTATTAAGGGAATGACCATGAGCGGAATCAAATAAAAATCAACCATGGAGGAAAAGTGATGACAAAGCAAGAGACAGTTTATGAGATGAGGCTTGTAAGCTCTCTGGAAAAAGTGTTCCCGGATGAGAGACCGGTTTACCGTCCGGAATGCATGAAAATGACGGGGCTGAAAGGGGAAACAGTGTCCTTTCAGGCGGCCTGTACCTGCACCGGGTTTATGAAAAACCGTGTGAAAGTGCATATTGACTCAGAGCTGAAAGACCAGATTCATGTGCGTAAGGTGGAAACGGTTCCGGTGGGAAGAACCTGCGGACCGATCGTGGATGATAATTATCTGAGAACAGATTCCGGCGTATATCCGGATCTTCTGCGGGAACTGAAGGATGATGAGGTAGATATCTATCCGAGGAAATGGAGAAGTATCTGGATCGACATCGAGATCACAGAAGAGGTGAAAGCAGGAACGTATCCAATTACGGTAAGCCTGGAAAAAGATGGAGATACGCTTGTAAGCGCACAGACTGAAGTGACCATTTATGATGCCGTTCTTCCAAAACAGAAGATCATGCATACGGAATGGTTTTATCTGGACTGCCTTGCAGACTATTACCATGTGCCGGTATTTTCAGAAGAGCACTGGGAGATTATAGAGAATTACCTTCACGAGTATGTAAAACGGGGATGCAATATGATTCTTACTCCGCTCTTTACACCGGCTCTGGATACCGCGATTGGAGTGGAGAGGACAACGACCCAGCTTCTGGATGTCAAGGTGGAAAACGGGGAATATGTCTTTGGATTTGACCGGGTGAAACAGTGGGTTGACCTCTGTCAGTCCTGCGGGATCGAGTATTTTGAGATGTGCCACCTGTTCTCCCAGTGGGGAGCAAAATACGCGCCAAAAGTTGTGGCGATGGTGGATGGAGAAGAGAAGCAGATTTTCGGATGGCATACGCCGGCAGTCGGAGAGTATACGAAATTCCTCCATGCACTGCTCCCTCAGCTGACCCAGAAGCTTAAAGAATGGGGCATTGACAAGGTGACGTACTTCCATCTGTCCGATGAGCCAAGAGAGGAGCATCTGGAGAGCTACAGGGCCGCGAAAGAGTCGATCGAGGGACTGCTGGACGGATTCCACACCTTTGATGCGCTTTCCAGCTATGAGTTCTATAAGCACGGTCTTGTAGACAAGCCGATTCCGGGAAATAATGAGATCGAAGAATTCCTGGAGCACGGCCTCACGGATATGTGGACCTACTACTGCGTCGGACAGTTTTACGAGGTGAGCAACCGGTTTATGTCCATGCCGTCTCTGAGAAACAGGATCTACGGGCTGCAGCTCTATAAATACAAAATCATCGGAATTCTTCACTGGGGATACAACTTCTACAACAGCCAGTTCTCACTTGAGAAGATCAATCCGTATCAGGTGACGGATGCAGGCGGAGCATTCCCGTCCGGGGATGCGTTCCTTGTATATCCGGGAGAGGACCGGCATCCGGAAGAATCCATCCGTATGATGGTGCACGAAGAGGCACTTCAGGACATGCGGGCATGTGAACTGCTGGAATCCCTGGCAGGACGTGATTTTGTCATGGAGTGTATCGAAGAAGATCTGGCGGAGCCTTTGACATTCAAGCGCTTCCCGAAATCGGATTATTACCTGCTCGCTCTCAGAAATCGGATCAACCGGGAAATCGCCAAAAGGGTACAGCAATAACTTAATTATATGAAAAAGCTATGCCGCTCTATTTTGAGCGGCATAAATTATCGTTTTAGGGAAGATGTAAGCGGGAATGGAGAATCCATGTATATTTTTCTTTGACGGAAAGATACTAATATAAATATGTATGAAATAAAAAATCGAAATATTAAATGCAAAAATGAAAGTTGAACACCGGGAAAGGTCATGATATACTGTATATATCAATGAATGCAGGGGTGGTGAATGCAGTGGAGAAACAGTTTATCAGAATTGAGAATATTACGATAGAAAACTTTAAAAATGTGAAGAAGGGAACGATTAGCTTAAAAAACAGAAGAAAGAATTATCGTGCAAGTATTCTTGGCTTATATGGACAAAATGGGTCAGGAAAAACGGCACTCATTGATGCAGTACAGTTATTGTGTTTTGCATTATGCAGTCAGCCAATTCCAGAAAAATATGCAGAATATATTAATGTAGAGGAGCGGACTTCTACATTAAAATTCCAGTTTATATTGCAGCAGGAGGACTATTGCTGTAATCTTTGGTATCAGTTTTCTATGGAAAAAGTTATAGACGAATCTCCTTATCATGATAACAAATTGGAAAATTCTAAAACGAAGTATAAAGTCAAGATTTTTGATGAAGTATTGAGTTATGGGTACACATCAAATGAGAAAAAAATTCGGAAAGGTCCGTTGATTGATACAAGCGCAGATGGAATTTTTCTCCCAAAATCAAAGTATCAGGAACTACTGGGAAACAGCACGGAAGACGTGACAGAGATGCTCGTGACAAAAAGGCTGGTTCAAGAGCAGTCCAGAACATTTATTTTTTCCAGAGAAATGATGAGGCGCTTCCGGGAAAACTGTCAGGTAAAGTTGTATTTGGATATTTTGGAAGGATTGCATCGATTTGGAAACAGAGAACTGTTTATAATTGATACGGAGCACGAGGGGCTAATCAATATGAATGCGCTTCCGCTGGCTTTTAAATATAAAGATGATACTTCAGAATCCTTTGGAAGTCTTTTGCTTCCATTGAATATCCCAGCATCAATTCCGGAAAAGGCAATGGAAATTGTTAGAAAAATTATTGCGAATATGAATATTGTGCTGCAGGAATTAGTTCCGGGGCTGACGATTGATATAATTGATTTGGGACCGGTTGTGGAAAAAGATGGAAGCCTGGGAAGAATGATTCAATTAATGTCTTTAAAAAACAACAAGGCGATTCCGTTTCGGTATGAATCAGAAGGAATAAAAAAAATCGTTTCGATTTTACAGTTGTTGATTGTAGTTTATAATAACCCATCAATTACTGTAGCAGTAGATGAACTGGATACAGGGATTTTTGAATATCTTCTCGGAGAACTGCTGCACATTATTTCTGAGAAAGGGAAGGGACAACTTATCTTTACTTCACACAATCTCAGACCATTGGAGACACTGGACAAAGGGTTTGTTGCGTTTACAACAACAAATCCGGAAAATCGGTATATTCGGTTTACAAATGTAAAAGGAACAAATAATTTACGGGACTTTTATTATCGAGATATTGTTCTTGGGGAACAAAATGAACAAGTATACTGTCCAACAAATAACTACGAGATTGCGTTAGCATTTCGAGAGGCGGGTGAGACATTTGTCCCATAGAAAAATTGTGCTTGTTATTGTGGAGGGACCCTCGGATGAGACGGCGCTTGGCGTGGCATTGAGTTAACTTTTCGACAGAGATAAAGTTTACATTCATATTATGCATGGGGATATTACATCCAGAAAGGGAGTTCAATCATCTAATATTATTTCTAAACTCGGAAATGAAATACGAAAGTATGCAAATTCCCAACATTATAAAGCAAAAGATTTTAAACAAATTATCCATATTGTAGATGCAGATGCCGTGTTTATACCAGATGAAAAAATTATTGAAGATGAATCGGCTAAAGAGATATTATATCAATCGGATGGAATTCATACACAAAAGCCTGATGAAATTATAGAGCGGAATCTTCAAAAAAAGGAGAACTTATACCGGTTAAGAAAAACGGGGCAGATATGGAATATCCAATATAGGGTATACTATATGTCTTGTAATTTAGATCATGTACTATATAATAAGCGGAATAGTACAGAAGAAGAAAAGGAAGAGGATGCGTATGATTTTGCAAGGAAATACAAAAAAGATTTAAAAGGCTTTACAGACTTTATGTGTTGTTCAGACTTTTCGGTACATCATGATTATCAAACATCATGGGCTTATATTGAAGAGGGGATGAATTCGATTGAACGTCATACAAATTTATGTATCGGTATTGAAGAAGAAGTAAAGAACTAACCCAAAAGAGGGTGCAGAGGAGTCGCCGCAAAGATGCGGGGACTCCTCTGCCTACTGTAGGAAAAGATATTATCCCGGGGAACCAGCGCTGCCTATCGTAAAGAAAAGAGCAACTCGTCGTAAGTTGGATATGGCAGGTAACTCCCCGGAATGATGGCTTCAGCCTGATCCACGGAGGCACGGAGGGTATCCATGTCTTTCAGAATTGAATCATGATAATAGCGTGCGGTCTCAAGTGGTTCCTCCATCTGTTCTGCCTTTTTTGTGTCCTCGGTGAGAGCGGCCAGAGCAAGTACGATCTGTTCGGAAGATTCGGTCAGCGTCTGGACGATTTTTTCTTCGTAGGACGCGGACAGGGACGGAAGGAGTTTCCGTTTGTCAAGCGCTTCCTTTGTCACATCGGATACATAGGCAAAAAGTGCCGGTGTGAAGTCTTTTTTCACCATGTCCTGCATGGTCAGAGACTCGATATGGATCGTCTTGGAGTAGTTTTCCAGAATGATTTCGTACCGGGAGTAGATTTCTTCCTTTGTGAAAATCCGATGTTTTGTAAAGAGGTCGATATTCTTTTCGGCGATAAACTGCGGCAGAGCATCCGGCAGGGATTTCAGGTTGAAAAGTCCGCGCTTTTTCGCTTCTTCCACCCATTCATCGGTGTATCCGTTTCCGTTAAAGAGAATACGCTTATGCTGCGTAATCATGGATTTTAAAAGTTCCTGAATCTGTTCTTCCATCTGTTCTTCCGGGACGTCTTTGAGCACTTCGTAGATCCGGTTCAGAGATTCTGCGACAGCGGTATTTAAGATGACGTTTGGCTCTGCGACGGACAGGGCACTTCCCGGCATACGGAACTCAAATTTGTTTCCCGTAAAGGCAAACGGTGAGGTACGGTTCCGGTCAGTTGTGTCTTTGGCAAAATGCGGCAGCACTTTTGCACCGATCTCCATAAGAATCTGCTTCTGCTTGAGAAAGTCGGTTCCTTCTTCGATGGATTTCAGTACGGAGGTCAGTTCATCGCCGAGGAAGATGGAGACGATGGCCGGAGGCGCTTCGTTGGCTCCAAGCCGGTGGTCATTTCCTGCACTTGCAACGGAGACACGCATCAGATCTGCGTAATCGTCCACAGCCGCGATAACTGCCATCAAAAAGACAAGAAACTGTGTATTTTCCGCCGGAGTTTTCCCGGGATCGAGAAGGTTCTCGCCGGAATCCGTGACGAGGGACCAGTTGTTATGCTTTCCGCTTCCGTTGACACCTTCAAATGGTTTTTCATGGAGAAGGCAGGCAAGATGATGGGAGTCAGCGATTTTTTTCATCATTTCCATGGTCAGCTGGTTGTGGTCGACCGCCACGTTTGCTGTATCGAATACCGGTGCAAGTTCGTGCTGTGCCGGTGCGACTTCGTTGTGCTTCGTCTTGACCGGAACACCGAGTTTCCAGAGCTCTTCGTCCAGATCATGCATATAGGCAGCCACCTTCGGTTTTAAGACACCGAAGTAGTGATCTTCCATTTCCTGTCCTTTCGGGGCCGGAGCGCCGATCAGCGTCCGTCCGCAGAAAAGCAGGTCCTTCCGTTTTTTATAAAGATCCTTGTCTACCAGAAAGTATTCCTGCTCGGACCCGATGGTCGTATCGACTTTTTTCACTTTTGTATTTCCAAGAAGATGAAGAACTTTCAATGCCTCCTTGTTCAGAGCTTCCATGGAGCGAAGCAGAGGAGTTTTCTTATCCAGGGCTTCACCATTGTAGGAACAAAAGGCAGTCGGAATATAGAGAGAGCCGTCCTTGATAAAAGCAGGGGAAGTCGGGTCCCAGGCGGTATATCCTCTTGCCTCGAAGGTGGCACGCAGGCCGCCGGAAGGGAAGCTGGATGCATCCGGTTCTCCTTTGATCAGTTCTTTCCCGGAAAACTCCATGATGACCTGTCCGCCGCCCACCGGGGAAATAAAGCTGTCATGCTTTTCCGCTGTAAATCCGGTCATCGGCTGGAACCAGTGGGTAAAATGGGTTGCGCCGTGCTCGATGGCCCATTCTTTCATGGCAGCGGCAACGGTATTTGCCACATCAAGCTCCAGGTGTGTTCCGTTCTGTATGGTTTTGTGAAGTGCCTTGTAGGTGTCTTTTGGAAGACGTTCGCGCATGACTTTGTCATTGAATACAAGACTTCCGTAAAGTTCCGGTATGGTTTTTGATACTTCTTTCATCATATAGAGACTGCTCCTTTCATTTCCTGAAGAAATCATGCATGAATCCGCGGATCCATACAACAGAAAAAGGCACTTCGGACAATGTCCAAAGCGCCTTTGCTTTATGCTGTGTAGTATAAACACAAAACAAGAAATCTGTCAATCCTTTTTTTGAAAAATAATAAAAAAAGAAAAAAACCCTTGCAAAACCGAAAAAGACCATTAAAATGTCTTAATATGAACGCGGTAGGTAATAACCACTTTGTTTTTTCTATTACAAGATGATGAGATCAATGGACGGAGGAAGGAAAATGAAGACATGTTTACAATATGATCAGTATCAGGAAACCGGAGTCAGAGAAGAGTGCGGTGTGTTCGGCATTTACGATTTTGACGGGAATGATGTTGCGTCATCGGTTTATTACGGGCTCTGTTCTCTGCAGCACAGAGGACAGGAATCCTGCGGTATCGTTGTATCCGATACAAAAGGAGACAGGGGAAACATCGCATATCATAAGGATCTTGGACTTGTCAGCGAGGTATTTAAGCCGGATACGCTGTCATCTCTCCATGGAAATCTTGGAATCGGACATGTCCGGTATTCAACAACGGGAGGCTCTACAAGAGAGAATGCACAGCCTCTTGTTTTGAATTATATCAAGGGGACGCTGGCTCTTGCGCATAATGGAAATCTGGTCAATGCTGCAAGTCTGAAAGAAGAACTCGTATACGGAGGTGCCATTTTCCATACAACGACAGATTCCGAGATGATTGCATATTATATTGCGCGCGAGAGAGTCCATACCAGAAATGTGGAGGAGGCTGTTCTCCATACAGCAAGACGGATCCGAGGTGGATATGCTCTTGTCGTGATGAGCCCGAGAAAACTGATCGCCGTGAGAGATCCGTTCGGTCTGAAACCGCTCTGTATCGGAAAGAGGAACAATGCTTACATTGTCGCATCGGAGAGCTGTGCCCTTGCATCCGTAGGAGCAGAGTTTATCCGGGACATTGAGCCGGGAGAGATGGTTGCAATTACGGAAAAAGGCATCACGTCCAATAAGGAACTGCAGCAGAAGGAGCGGGCACACTGTATTTTTGAATACATCTATTTTGCGCGTCTGGACAGTGAGATGGACGGCATTAAAATCTATGATGCCAGAATCCGTTCCGGACGGGCCCTGGCAAAAGCGTGGCCTGTGGATGCGGATCTTGTGACCGGTGTTCCGGAATCCGGACTTACGGCAGCAAAAGGATATGCCATGGAGGCAGGACTTCCATTCGAAATCGCCTTTTATAAAAACAGCTATATCGGAAGGACCTTTATCAAACCGACACAGAAAGAAAGAGAATCCAGTGTCAAGCTGAAATTGAACGTTCTGGAATCTGTTGTAAAGGATAAACGGATTGTACTGGTGGATGATTCCATCGTTCGGGGGACCACGATGGCCAACCTGATTCAGATGCTGAAAAAGGCAGGGGCAAAAGAGGTTCATGTACGCATCAGCGCCCCTCCGTTTCTGTATCCATGTTATTACGGAACGGATGTACCGTCCAATGAGCAGCTCATTGCGGCGGACCATACAACAGAAGAAATCCGTGAAATTATCGGTGCAGATTCCCTCGGATACATGAAAATTGAGGACCTGCAGACAATGGTAGGAGATCTGGGGATTTGTAAAGCATGTTTTGACAACCACTATCCGGTTCCTGCGGAAAGCGAAAAAAAGGGATTTACAAACGAAGAAAATTAGAGTATAGTAATGGAATAATAAAAAAAGAAAAGAGCATATGGCAATAAAGGCGGCAAAGGTGTCGATAAAGAAACGCAGGACGAAAGCGGTTTCGGGCACTTTTGCCCCCTTTTTATTTGAAATTCCATCCTGCCGGATGGAGGAAAGTCGTAAGGAGGTAACAGAAAGAATGGTAAAATATGTATTTGTAACAGGCGGAGTGGTATCCGGACTGGGGAAAGGAATCACGGCAGCGTCACTTGGAAGGCTGTTAAAAGCAAGAGGATATCAGGTGACCATGCAGAAATTTGACCCGTATATCAATGTGGATCCGGGAACGATGAATCCAATCCAGCACGGGGAAGTGTTTGTGACGGATGACGGAACGGAGACGGATCTGGATCTGGGACATTATGAGCGGTTCATTGACGAGAGCCTGGATAAGAATTCCAATGTCACCTCCGGAAAGATTTACTGGTCTGTGCTAAATAAAGAGCGCCACGGAGATTACGGCGGAGGCACTGTTCAGGTGATTCCGCATATTACAAATGAGATCAAAGAACGGTTTTACCGGGCGAAAGATCCGGGAGAGGACCGGATCGCCATCATCGAGGTGGGAGGCACTGTAGGGGATATCGAAAGCCAGCCGTTCCTGGAGGCGATCCGCCAGTTCCAGCATGATGTGGGAAAGGAGAATGCGATCCTCATCCATGTAACGCTGATTCCGTATCTGAAAGCGTCCGGAGAAATGAAGACGAAACCGACCCAGGCAAGCGTTAAGGAACTGCAGCGGCTTGGAATCTGGCCGGACATTCTGGTCTGCCGTTCCGAGTATCCGGTACCGCAGGAGATGCGGGACAAAATCGCACTCTTCTGTAATGTGCCGTCAGAAAATGTTCTTCAGAACCTGGATGTGGACTATCTCTATGAAGCGCCGCTTGCCATGGAAAAAGAGCATCTGGCACAGGCGGTTTTAAAATGCCTGCATCTGGAAGACAGAGAGCCGGATCTTCAGGACTGGATCGAAATGACCGAAGCGCTCCGTCATCCAAAGCAGGAAGTCGAGATTGCCATCGTAGGAAAATATACCCAGCTTCACGATGCCTACCTCAGTGTGGTGGAAGCATTGAAGCACGGCGGAATCAGCTGCCATGCGGATATTCAGTTTAGATGGACGGACTCGGAGGAGATTACAGAGGAAAACCTGGAGGAGAAGCTTGGAGGCGTGGACGGAATTCTCGTACCGGGCGGATTCGGAAAGCGTGGTACGGAGGGAATGATTCTTGCGGCGGACTATGCGAGAAGAGAGAATATCCCGTATCTTGGTATCTGCCTGGGCATGCAGATGGCGATCGTTGCCTTTGCCCGGTATGTGGTCGGCTATCACGATGCGGACAGTATCGAGTTCCATCCGGAGACGCTGCATCCGCTGATTGCGCTGATGCCGGATCAGAAAGATGTGGAAAACATCGGCGGAACACTCCGTCTTGGTGCATATCCATGCGTACTGGATGAACATTCCAGAAGCTGTGCGCTCTATGGCAAAACAGAGATTTCCGAGCGGCACAGACATCGTTATGAAGTCAATAACGATTACAGGGAAGTGCTGGAAAAGGCAGGGCTTCATCTGGCAGGACTGTCACCGGACAAACGGATTGTGGAAATGATTGAGATCACAGATCATCCGTTTTATATCGGAACTCAGGCTCATCCGGAATTCAAATCCCGTCCAAACCGTCCGCATCCGCTGTTTGCGGGCTTTGTCAAAGCGGCGGCAGAGCATCAGAAATAGAAACGAAGCGAAAGGAAGAATCAGATGAAAGGAAAACAAGGATTGTACTGCCCGATGCTGGAGCACGATAACTGCGGAATCGGCGCAGTCGTAAATATAAAGGGAAAAAAGACACACCGGGTAGTCAGCCAGGCGCTTGAGATTGTGGAAAATCTTGAACACCGGGCGGGGAAAGACGCAGAAGGAAAGACCGGAGACGGAGTCGGAATTCTGCTTCAGATTTCCCATTCTTTTTTCCGCGAAGCATGTAAAAAAGCACAGATCGATATCGGGGAAGAACGGGAGTACGGAATCGGGATGTTTTTCTTCCCGCAGAATGAACTAAGGAGAAACCAGGCCCGAAAAATGTTTGAGACCATCGTGAAAAAAGAAGGACTTACCTTTCTTGGGTGGCGGGAAGTCCCGGTCTGCCCGGAAGTACTCGGAAAGAAAGCAAAAGACTGCATGCCGAAAATTATGCAGGGATTCGTGGCAAAGCCGGAGGATGTAGAAAAGGGGCTGGACTTTGACCGCAGGCTTTACGTTGTAAGGAGAGAGTTTGAGCAGAGCACAACAGAAACCTATGTGGTCTCTCTTTCCAGCAGGACGATCGTGTACAAAGGGATGTTTCTCGTAGGACAGCTTCGCACCTTTTTCACGGATCTGCAGGATGAGCGGTATCAGTCCTCGATTGCACTGGTACACTCCCGGTTCAGCACCAATACGGAGCCGAGCTGGCAGAGGGCCCATCCATATCGGTTTATTGTGCATAACGGAGAAATTAATACCATTCAGGGCAATGCGGATAAGATGCTGGCAAGAGAGGAAAACATGTCCTCCCCGTATTTTGAGGGCAAGCTTCACAAGATTCTGCCGGTAGTGGACCGGAGCGGTTCTGATTCCGCGATGCTGGATAATGCGCTGGAATTTCTTGTGATGAATGGTATGGATCTGCCTCTTGCGGTCATGTCTGTCATCCCGGAGCCATGGGCAAACAATGATACACTGACACAGGCGAAGAAAGATTTCTATCAGTATTATGCGACCATGATGGAACCGTGGGACGGTCCGGCATCGGTCATGTTCAGTGACGGAGACATTCTCGGCGCAGTACTGGACCGGAACGGTCTCCGCCCTTCGAGATACTATATTACAAAAGACCATCACCTTTATCTGGCCTCCGAGGTCGGTGTGTTAGAGGATATCCGGGAGGACCAGATCCTGGAGAAAGGAAGAATTCATCCGGGGAAAATGCTGGTGGTGGATACAATCGGACAAAGGATCATCAACGATGATGAGCTGAAAGAATACTATGCGAAGAGACAGCCGTACGGCGAATGGCTGGATCAGCATATGGTGGAGCTGAAGGATCTGAAGATTCCGAACAGGAAGGTGGAGCAGTATACAACGGAAGAATGTGCAAAGCTCAGAAAGGCTTTTGGATATTCTTATGAGGAATATCATGATTCCATCCGGACCATGGCATTAAACGGTGCGGAAGGCATCGCGGCGATGGGAGTGGATACCCCGCTTGCAGTGCTTTCAAAAGAGCATCAGCCGTTGTTCTATTATTTTAAACAGCGGTTTGCGCAGGTGACGAACCCTCCGATCGATGCGGTCCGGGAGGAGATTGTGACATCTACAAGCGTGTACATCGGAAAAGAAGGAAACATCTTAAAAGAGCAGCCGGAAAACTGTCAGGTTCTGAAAGTCAACAATCCGATTCTTTCCGACACGGATCTTCTGAAGATCAAGGACATGAAAAAACCGGGATTCTGCCCGGCGGAAGTTTCCATCATCTGTTTTAAGAACATGCCGATGGAAAAGGCGCTGGACCGTCTTTTTATTGAAGTGGACCGTGCCTATAAGGACGGGGCTACAATCCTGATTTTGACAGACCGTGGCGTGGACGAAAACCATGTGGCGATTCCGTCGCTTCTGGCGGTTTCCGCAGTGCACCATTATCTCGTGCGGACGAAAAAGAGTACGTCCATGCCGATCATTCTGGAGTCTGCAGAGCCAAGAGAAGTCCATCATTTTGCGACGCTTCTCGGATACGGCGCAAGCGCGGTGAACCCGTATCTGGCGCATGAGACCATACGGGAGATGATTGAAAACGGACTTCTGGAAAAAGATTATTATGCGGCAGTTTACGATTACGATCAGGCAATTTTGAATGGAATTGTCAAGATCGCTTCCAAGATGGGAATTTCCACAATCCAGTCTTATCAGGGATCCCAGATTTTTGAGGCTGTGGGAATCTCCAAAGAAGTGATCGACAAATATTTTACCCATACCGTCAGCCGGGTGGGAGGCATCACCATGAAGGAAATCGAAGAAGATGTGGAACGGCTCCACAGTCAGGCATTTGATCCGCTGGGGCTGGATACGGACCTGACACTGGAGAGCATCGGACGCCACAGTTTCCGAAGCCAGGGAGAATATCACCGGTACAATCCGGAGACGATCCACCTGCTTCAGCAGTCGGTATGGCAGAACGATTACCAGATGTTTAAGGAATATACCGGGAAGATTGACAAGGAGAAAACCGGGTATCTGCGAAGTCTGATGGAGTTCAACTATCCGGAAAACGGCGTCCCGATCGAGGAAGTGGAAAGCGTTGAATCCATTGTGAAACGGTTCAAGACCGGCGCCATGTCCTACGGTTCCATTTCCCAGGAGGCACATGAGGCACTGGCCCTTGCTATGAATGCGATCCATGGAAAATCCAACAGCGGGGAAGGAGGAGAGTCGCCGGAACGTCTCCTGACCAAGGGGACAAAGGAGAACCGGTGCTCTGCCATCAAACAGGTGGCAAGCGGAAGATTCGGCGTGACGAGCCGGTATCTGGTGAGCGCCGACGAGATCCAGATCAAGATGGCACAGGGGGCAAAACCGGGAGAGGGCGGACATCTGCCGGGAAGGAAAGTGTATCCGTGGATTGCAAAAACACGGTACTCCACACCGGGAGTGAGCCTGATTTCCCCGCCGCCTCACCATGATATCTATTCTATCGAGGATCTGGCACAGCTGATCTACGATCTGAAAAATGCGAATAAGGATGCAAGAATTTCGGTGAAACTCGTATCCGAGGCAGGAGTTGGAACGATTGCGGCCGGCGTTGCAAAAGCGGGAGCGCAGGTCGTGCTGATCTCCGGATATGACGGTGGAACCGGAGCTGCTCCGGGAAGTTCCATCCACAATGCAGGGCTTCCGTGGGAGCTGGGACTTGCGGAGGCACACCAGACTCTTCTGAAAAACGGTTTGAGGAACCGGGTACACATCGAGACGGACGGAAAGCTCATGAGCGGCCGGGACGTAGCGGTAGCAGCGCTTCTTGGAGCGGAAGAATTCGGATTTGCGACGGCTCCGCTTGTGACTCTCGGGTGTGTCATGATGCGTGTATGCAATCAGGATACCTGCCCGATGGGCGTAGCAACACAGAATCCGGAGCTGCGGAAATGTTTTAAAGGGAAACCGGAGTACGTTATTCATTTCATGGAATTTATCGCACAGGAACTTCGGGAATATATGGCAAAACTTGGTGTACGGACGATTGATGAAATGGTAGGCCGCACGGATCTGTTAAAAGCAAAGGAACAGCCGGAAAACGAGCGTGGCAGGACCATTGATCTGAGTGCGGTCCTGGATCATCCGTATACCGGAGCAAACAATATCAAAGGGGAGTATGATTTTGGGCTGGAAAAGACGCTGGATGAAACGGTGCTGATCAGGGAACTTGGAGAAAAGCTTGCCAAGGAAAAACGGGGCCGGGTGGAGGTCCGCGTAAAAAATACAGACAGGACATTCGGCACCATGTTCGGTTCCGAGATTACCAGACGGCATCCGGAAGGGGTGCAGGAAGATATGTATACAGTGGAATGCACGGGAACCGGAGGACAGAGTTTCGGAGCATTTATTCCGGCAGGGCTTACGATCCGCCTGTCCGGGGACAGTAATGATTACTTCGGAAAAGGACTCTCCGGCGGGAAGCTGGCCGTGTATCCGCCGAAAGAAAGTACTTATCGGGCAGATGAAAACATGATTGTCGGAAATGTGGCGCTTTACGGCGCAACTTCCGGAAAAGCATTCATCTGCGGAATGGCCGGAGAGCGGTTCTGTGTGCGCAACTCCGGAGCAACAGCAGTGGTGGAAGGCGTGGGAGACCACGGATGCGAGTACATGACAGGAGGAAGGGTTGCCGTTATCGGCAGGACCGGAAAGAACTTCGCGGCAGGTATGAGCGGCGGTATCGCCTACGTGCTGGATGAGGAGAATTCGCTGTACCGGAACATCAACAAGTCCATGATTTCCATGGAGGAGATTACGTGGAAATCTGAGGCGGAAGAATTAAGAGGGATGATCCGGGAACATGTGGAGGAGACCGGTTCTTTAAAAGGCCGGATGATTCTGGAACATTTTGATGAGTACCTTCCGAAGTTTAAAAAGATCATTCCAAATGACTATAAAAAGATGCTTGTCCTGAGCAAACACTATGAAGAGATGGGACTTGGAAGCGAGCAGGCCCAGATCGAAGCATTTTATGAGAGTACAGGACAGAAAAAGATGGGAGGGAACCAGTAGCGATGGGAAAACCGACAGGATTTTTAGAATATGAAAGGCAGACCGGGAAAGAACGGCTCCCGAAAGAGCGGATTGTTGATTTCCATGAATTTCACGAACCGCTCCCTCCTGCAAGGCAGAAAGAGCAGGGCGCGAGATGCATGGCCTGCGGCGTGCCGTTCTGCCAGTTCGGAGGAAATCTGAACGGGATGGCTTCCGGGTGCCCGTTAAATAATCTGGTTCCGGAATTCAATGATCTGGTATACCACGAGCAGTACGGGCAGGCCTACAAACGGCTTCAGAAGACGAACTGTTTCCCGGAGTTTACCTCCCGGGTATGTCCGGCACTGTGTGAGGCGGCCTGCACCTGCAATGTGAATACAGATCCGGTGGCGACAAAAGAAAATGAGCGTGCGATTATCGACAGAGCATTTGCCGAAGGCCTTGTTGTGCCGCATCCTCCGAAAATCCGGACCGGAAAAACGGTTGCGGTGATCGGAAGCGGGCCGGCAGGTCTCGCGGCGGCGCTTCTTCTGAACCGGAGAGGCCACAGCGTGACGGTATTTGAACGGCATGACCGGATCGGAGGGCTCCTGATGTACGGAATTCCCAACATGAAGCTGGAAAAATCAGCCATCGAGCGCAGGCGGAAGCTTATGGAGGAGGAAGGCGTTGTCTTCCGGACGAATACCGATGTGGGACGGGATCAGGACGCAAAAGAGATTCTGGCATCCTTTGACCGTGTCATCCTTGCCTGCGGAGCTTCCAGGCCAAGAGACATCGATGCGCCGGGAAGAGATGCCAAAGGCATCCGGTTTGCGGTAGATTTCCTCTCAGAAGTGACAAAGACCCTTCTGGATTCGGATTTCGCGAAGGTACCGTATGAGCTTGCCAAAGATAAAAACGTTGTCATTATCGGGGGAGGGGATACCGGAAACGACTGTGCCGGAACGGCCGTGCGCCTGAGCGCAAAATCGGTGGTACAGCTTGAGATGATGCCAAAACCGCCTGAAAAGCGGAGCGAAAATAATCCGTGGCCGGAGTGGCCGAGGGTTTTGAAAACCGATTACGGACAGCAGGAAGTGATCGCTCTTTCCGGAAACGATCCGAGGATTTATCAGACAACGGTAAAAGAATATATCAAAAACGAGGCCGGGGAAGTATGCGCCATCCGGACAGTCCGGCTGGAACCGAAGAAAAACAAGAAGACCGGGCGGATAGATATGGTTCCGGTCAAGGGAAGCGAACAGACGATCCCGGCGGATCTGGTGCTGATCGCTGCCGGGTTTACCGGGGCGGAGGACTATGTGATGGACGCATTTCAGGTCAAAAAGACCGGCCGTAACACGGTAGAGGATACGGGATTTGCATCCAGTGTTCCGAATGTGTTTACGGCAGGTGATATGAGACGC
The DNA here is from genome assembly GCF_016900655.1 of Drancourtella massiliensis. Taxonomy (GTDB): domain Bacteria; phylum Bacillota; class Clostridia; order Lachnospirales; family Lachnospiraceae; genus Sellimonas; species Sellimonas catena. The sequence goes on along the minus strand of NZ_JACJKH010000011.1, from coordinate 64,273 downwards.
GGACAGTCTCTCGTTGTATGGGCAATCCGGGAAGGAAAGGAAGCAGCAAGGGAAGTAGATCTTTCTCTGATGGGCTATACCAATCTTTCCTGACAGGAGTGAAGATCATAAAAGAATAGCAGGATATGAAAGAACAAGGGCGTTCTTACCGGAATATGAGTGGTAAGTGCGCCTTTTTTCGGTGCTTTGACAGCAATAGAAAAGACAGGGGTGTGAATTGGATGGAAAAGATAACTGGTGTGACAAAGGATTCGGCCGGTGCGGCTACGGCATTAAAGGCCATGGAAGAAGGAGCGCACGTAAAAGTAAAGGGTGCGGTCCATTCCGTCAGAAGGATGGGAGAGATTACCTTTCTCATTCTGCGGAGGCGGGACGGCCTGCTGCAGCTTGTCTGTGAAGAAGGAAAAACAAAGGAAGGGTACCGGGAGGTCCGGGAAGGAGATACCCTGAAAGCAGAAGGAACCATTCGGAAAGAAGAACGTTCGCCCGGCGGGCTGGAAATTGTGACAGAAGAAGTCACAAAACTTTCCGAGTCGAAGAAGGCTTTCCCGCTTCCGGTATCCAGAAAAAAACTGAATACTTCACTGGAAGCGAAACTCTCCGTGCGGCCGTTATCTCTCAGAAATCTCAGAGAGCGGGCAAAATTTAAGATTCAGGAGGGGATCTGCCGGGCTTTCCGGGAGTATCTTTTTCAGAACGGATTCACGGAAATCCATACGCCAAAAATCGGAGCAAAAGGAGCAGAGGGAGGAGCCAACCTCTTCCGGCTTGACTATTTTCACAAAAAGGCGGTACTGGAGCAAAGTCCCCAGCTGTACAAACAGATGATGGTGGGGGTGTTTGACCGGGTATTTGAAACGGGACCTGTTTTCCGGGCAGAAAAACACAATACAAAACGACATCTCAATGAATATACCAGCCTGGATCTGGAGATGGGCTATATTGATGATTTCACCGATGTGATGGAAGTGGAAACCGGATTTTTGCAGTATATGACCCGCCTTCTGGAGCAGGAGTACCGGCCGTGGCTGGATCTTCTTGGCGCCCGGCTTCCGAAGACGGATGAGATCCCGTCTGTCCGGTTCGATGAGGCGAAACAGCTTGTTGCGGAAGTTTACCAAAGACCGATGCGGGCACCGTATGATCTGGAACCGGAGGAGGAAGAACTGATCGGCCGTTACTTTAAAGAGACATACGGCGCGGATTTTGTCTTTGTCACCCATTATCCTTCCAGAAAACGCCCGTTCTATGCGATGGATGATCCGGCGGACCCAAAGGTGACATTAAGCTTCGACCTTTTATTTCGAGGACTGGAAGTGACAACCGGAGGCCAGCGGATACATGATTATGATAAGCTGACCGCAAAAATCGGAGAAAAGAAGATGACGACAGAAGGACTGGAAGATTATCTTTCTGCCTTTTTATATGGAATGCCGCCTCACGGCGGGCTTGGAATCGGGCTGGAACGGCTGACCATGCAGCTTCTGGGGGAAGAGAATATCCGGGAGACCTGTCTGTTTCCGAGAGATTTGAAACGGCTGGAGCCGTAGAAAGGAGATGGCAATGAAAAAAATCAGCTGGGATGAAACTATGGAATATCTGGAAATCCTTTCCCAGATCAGTCTCACGGAAGAAGAAAAGCAGGAGACAGCCGGAGAGTTAAAAAAAATCCTTGCCTATATGGAAAAGCTGGAAGAGCTGGATACGGACGGGGTGGAACCCATGTCCCATGTCTTTCCGGTACAGAATGTATTTCGTGAGGATATTGTGGAACGGGAAGATCAGTGGGAAGCACTGCTTGAGAATGCTCCGCAGAAAAAAGAGGGGCAGTATCTGGTGCCGAAGACAGTATAGAGGAGGAATGGTATGGGAGAAGAATATCTGACATGGACGGCCGGGGAGCTTGCCCGAAAGATTCGAAAAGGGGAGATCCGCCCATCGGAGGCTGTGGAAGCTTCCCTGTTACAGATAGAAAGGATGGAACCGCAGATCGGAGCATTCCTGCAGATTGACCGGGAAGGAGCGCTTGCCCGGGCAGAGGAAGTGGAGCAGGGTATCCGATCCGGAAAATATCAGGGGCCATTTGCCGGAGTGCCGGCAGCGGTCAAGGATAATATCTGCACAAAAGGTATGGAAACAACATGTGCATCCAGGATTTTAAGCGGTTTTTACCCACCCTATGATGCCTGTGCGGTAGAAAAACTCAAAGAGGCAGGCATCATTATTCTCGGGAAGACCAACATGGATGAGTTTGCCATGGGAAGCACGACGGAGACTTCTGCGCGGAAGGTGACAAAAAATCCGTGGAATACCGGACATGTGCCGGGCGGCTCTTCCGGGGGTTCCTGTGCGGCAGTGGCGGCGGATGAATGTTTTATTGCCCTGGGATCGGATACCGGAGGATCCATCCGCCAGCCAAGTTCCTTTTGTGGAGTGACGGGAATCAAACCGACCTACGGGACTGTTTCCCGGTACGGTCTGATCGCATATGCATCCTCGCTGGATCAGATCGGACCTATTGGAAAAGATGTGGCGGACTGTGCACGGATGCTTTCCCTTCTGGCCGGGCAGGACAGAAGAGACAGTACTTCTTTGAAGAGGGAGACTCTGGATTTTGAGGAGGATCTTGCGGGAGATATCCGCGGAATGAAGGTTGGGATTCCGAAAGAATATCTGGACGAAGGAATTGACCCGGAAGTGCGGGATGCTTTGAAGAAGACCATGGAGATCCTGAAAGAACGGGGAGCATCAGTGGAAGAGTTCTCCCTTGGCATGACAGAATATGTCATTCCTTCTTATTATATTATTGCCTCGGCAGAGGCAAGTTCCAATCTGGCCCGGTTCGACGGTGTCAAATATGGATACCGGAGTCCTCATGCGGACTCGCTCCATGAGATGTACAAAATGACCCGTTCGGAAGGATTCGGAACGGAAGTGAAAAGGAGAATTTTTCTTGGCTCCTTTGTTTTAAGTTCGGGCTATTATGATGCATATTATCTGAAAGCACTGAAAGCCCGTGCCGTCATCAAGGAGGCATTTGACCGGGCATTTGCCGCTTACGATGTGCTGCTTGGCCCTGCAGCACCTCAGACTGCACCGAAAATCGGAGAAAGCCTTTCGGATCCGCTTCAGATGTATCTGGGAGATCTCTACACAGCGGCAGTCAATCTGGCAGGCCTCCCGGCCATATCCGTACCGTGTACGGTGTCAAAGGCGGGCCTTCCGATCGGAATCCAGCTGATTGGAGACTGCCTGCAGGAGAAGAAGATTATCCGTGCGGCAGCCGCTTTTGAAAAAGAGAGAGGCATATTTCCGAAGGCATATTCTGGAACAAAAAGGGGGAAAATCTGACGATGAGAAAACAGTATGAGACCGTGATTGGTCTGGAAGTGCATATTGAACTTTCCACAAGGACAAAGATTTTCTGCGGCTGTCCGACCGCATTCGGCGGAGAGCCCAATACCCATACCTGTCCGGTGTGCACCGGAATGCCCGGATCCCTTCCGGTTCTGAACAGGAAGGTCGTGGAGTACGCATTGAAGGCGGGACTTGCCATGAACTGTAAAATCCATACTTTCTGCAAATTTGACCGGAAAAACTATTTTTATCCGGACAATCCTCAGAATTACCAGATTTCCCAGCTGTATCTTCCAATCTGCTATGACGGATATGTGTCGGTTGATACGGCACAAGGAGAAAAAAGAATCCGGATTCATGAGATGCACATGGAAGAAGATGCCGGAAAACTGGTCCACGATCCATGGACGGACAGCTCCCTTGTAGACTATAACCGAAGCGGCGTGCCGCTGATTGAGATTGTATCGGAACCGGATATGCGAAATGCCCAGGAGGTCATCGCCTATCTGGAACAGCTCCGGATCATGGCTCAGTATCTGGGAATTTCAGACTGCCGGCTGGAAGAAGGCTCCATGCGTGCGGATGTTAACCTGTCCGTTCGGGAAGCGGGGACAGAAAGCTACGGCACCAGGACAGAGATGAAGAACCTGAACTCCTTTAAGGCCATTGCGAGAGCAATTGAAGGGGAGACCATACGGCAGATTGAACTTCTGGAAGAAGGAAAAGAAGTGATTCAGGAAACAAGGCGGTGGGATGACAATAAGGAATGTTCCTTCCCGATGCGCTCCAAAGAGGACGCTAAAGATTACCGGTATTTTCCGGATCCGGATCTTCCTCCGGTCGTGATTGACGATGCATGGATCGGACGGCTTAAAAAGGAACAGCCGGAACTGCGGGAAGAAAAGAAAAAACGGTTTATCCGGGAGTTTTCTCTTTCGGAATACGATGCCCGGATTTTGACAGAGTCCAGAAATATGGCAGATCTGTTTGAAGAGACGGCAAAAATCTGTTCGCAGCCAAAGAAGGCTGCAAACTGGATGACTCAGGACGCCATGAAGCTTCTGAAAGAAGCAGGAAAAAGTCCGGAGGAGATGAAGTTTTCTCCGGACCACCTGGCAGCGTTGATCCTGGTAGAAGAAGAGCAGAAGATCACTCACAAAGGTGCAAAGGAAGTTTTTGAACAGATTTTTGACCACGATGAAGAGCCGCTCGCCTACATTGAGGCGCATCATCTATCCACTGTGGCAGATACGGACGTGCTGGAGCAGATCATCGAGGAAGTGATCCGTGAGCATCCGGATTCTGTGGCACAGTACCGGGAAGGAAAAGAAAAGGTATTCGGATTTTTTGTCGGGCAGGTCATGAAAAAGATGAAGGGAAACGCGGATCCGGCAGTTACGCGGGAACTTCTGCGTGAGAAACTCAGATAGAGAATTCAGGGAAAATATCTGTCATAGTTCTTGCCCTGAAGTCCTGATGCGGAATATAATAAGAACATCAGGGAATTGAGGCAGTCGAAAGATGGAGGAAATAAATATGGCGAAATATGAAACTTGGGAAATTCTTCAGATGATCGAAGAAGAAGATGTAAAATTCATACGTCTGCAGTTTGTGGACATTTTCGGGACCATCCGGAATATTGCTGTGACGGCGGGCCAGATGGAGAAAGCGCTTGCGGGGAAATGTATGGTGGACGGATACAGCATTGCCGGGATGAAAGAGCTTGGATATGACAGAGTTTATCTGAAACCGGACATTGATACATTTACAATCCTGCCGTGGAGGCCGCAGCAGGGAAAGGTGGCAAGATTCCTCTGTGATCTGATGGATCAGGAAGGGAATGATATTGCGGAGAGTCCAAGATATATTCTCAGACGTGTACTGAAAAAGGCAAAGCAGCAGGGGTACAGTTTTGATCTGGACCCGGAGTGTGAATTTTTCCTTTTCGAGACGGATGAAGAAGGGAACCCTACAACACGGACGAGAGAGAAGGCGGGCTATCTGGATGTGGCGCCTCTTGATCAGGGAGAAAATGCGAGACGAGACATGATTCTGACGCTGGAAGAGATGGGATTTGAGATCGAGTCATCCCATCACGAGGACGCTCCGGCGCAGCATGAGGTGGATTTTAAGCAGGCACAGGGTGTGAAGGTGGCGGATCAGATTGTGACATTCCGCTCTACGGTACGCGCGATTGCCCAGAGACACGGCCTGCACGCGACATTTATGCCAAAGCCGAGGACAGACCTTCCGGGCTCCGCATTGTCTTTAAATATTTCCGGATTCCGGGACGGGAAAAATATGTTTGCAGATCCTCAGGCGGAGAACGGACTGAGCCAGGAAGCCTACTCTTTTATTGCGGGACTTCTGTCCCATATGAATGGAATGGCCGCAATCGCCAATCCGATTGTCAATTCATATAAGAGACTGAAACCGGGATTCCATGCCCCGACCGAGTTGTTCTGGTCCCTCAATGATTATCGCGCCCCGATCCGGGTAGTGAAAGGGAAAGAAGGAGACACGCACATTGAGTGGACGCTGCCGGACGGAGCGGCAAATCCTTATCTTCTGATTGCGATGGTTGTCGCGTCCGGCTTGAACGGGATTCAGGAAAAGATGATTCCGCTGAAGGCGGATGAAAAGGCAGGAGCTCTTCCGGGTACATTAAAGGAATCTCTGACCGCACTGGAAAAAGACGAATTTTTAAGAAATGTCTGCGGAGAAAACTATGTCAGGACCTATTTAAATGAGAAGACAAAAGAATGGGAACTCTATACACAGGAAGTCACTGACTGGGAGCTGAAAGAGTATTTACACAGATTTTAACAGACAGCAGGGGGAAAGAAAATGGGAAGTATTATCATCGCACTTCCGCGGCAGGAAACCGCGAGAAAAATCAAAGAAATACTTCTGCGCCATGGTTTCGGAGATACCATTGTCGTATCAACGGCGGCAGCGGCGCTTCAGGAAATCGGGCGTCTTTCCCACGGAATTGTGATCAGCGGGACGAAGCTTCCGGATATGGATTATACCGATTTGCTGGACTGCCTGCCACGGTATTTTGATCTGCTTCTGCTGGATACGACACAGAATGTCAGTCACAGAAGGCAGCCGGGGCTGGTGGCCGTGACCATGCCGGTGAAAGCATATGAATTTATCGATACGGTCAACATGATGCTCCAGAATCTGGACCGGCAGGTAGTAAAGCGGAAAGATAATAAGCCAAAACGGACGGAAAAGGAGGAAAACTATATCCGGAATGCCAAGTACGTCCTGATGGAACGGAACCATATGACGGAGGAGGAAGCATTCCGCTACATTCAGAAAAGCAGTATGGATACCGGAAGAAATATGGTAGAGACAGCGCAGATGATACTGACACTGATCTATAATGAGATTTAAAAATGACGAAAAAACGGAAAAAACATAGACAATTATATACAAATGTACTAAAATAAACGTATTGGCATTATGACAAATACGGAGGTAGTAATATGAAAGGAAATGTAATTGTTGGACAGTCAGGAGGCCCGACAGCGGCGATCAATTCAAGTCTGGCTGGTGTTTACCGTACGGCAAAGGACAGAGGGGCAAACAAAGTGTATGGAATGCTTCATGGAATTCAGGGGCTGATGGAGGAGAAATACATTGACCTGTCAGAACATATCACAAACGATCTTGATGCGGAGCTTTTAAAGAGAACTCCGGCTGCATATCTGGGATCCTGCCGGTACAAACTTCCGGAAATTCATGAAAACAGAGAAGTATATGAAAAGATCTTTGAAATTCTGGACAAGCTGGATATTGAAGCATTTATCTATATCGGAGGAAATGACTCCATGGATACGATCAAAAAGCTTTCCGACTACGCGATTGTGATGGGATATCCGACAAGATTTATCGGATGCCCGAAAACAATTGACAATGACCTTGCTCTGACGGATCACACACCGGGATACGGAAGCGCGGCAAAATATATTGGAACATCTGTAAAAGAGATTATCCGTGACAGCTTCTGTCTGGAATACAGCAAGGGACTTGTCACGATCGTTGAGATCATGGGAAGAAATGCCGGATGGCTTACCGGAGCGGCGGCTCTTGCGAAAGGAGAGGACTGTTCGGGACCGGATCTGATTTATCTTCCGGAGCTGACATTTGATCTTGACAATTTCATGGAAAGAATCAAAGATCTGCTGAAAAAGAAAACTTCTGTTGTTGTAGCGGTTTCCGAAGGAATCCATCTGGAAGATGGAAGATATGTCTGTGAACTTGGAGCAAATGTAGATTTTGTAGATGCGTTTGGACATAAGCAGCTCACTGGAACAGCAGCTTACCTTGCACAGTATGTAGCAAATGAGATCGGATGCAAGACCCGCGCCATCGAATTGAGTACGCTGCAGAGATCCGCGTCTCACTGCGCGTCCAGAGTAGATATTCTGGAAGCGTCTCAGGTAGGCGGTGCTGCAGTAAAGGCGGCGGATGAGGGAGATAACGGAAAGATGGTTGTGCTCAAGAGAATTTCCGATGATCCGTATCAGTGCAGCACAGAAGTAAAAGATGTGCACAAGATTGCAAATGACGAAAAACTTGTGCCGAGAGAATGGGTCAATGAAGACGGTACTTATGTAACAGATGAGTTTGTTGCATATGTTAAACCGCTGATTCAGGGAGATGTATCTCCGGTTATGGTGGATGGTATTCCAAGACATCTGTATAAACCACATCATTAATATTTGAAGAAGGGATCAATGGTGAAGATCGGTGTAACAGGAGCGGACGGATTTCTCGGAAGCAGAATTCTCCGCTTCTATCAGGATAAATTTGATATGACGGGATACCGTCATACGGACATGGACTTTACGGATCCGGAAGAGGCAGAGGCGGTCCTGAAAAAGGACCGCCCTGATATTTTGATCCATACAGCAGCGGTCTCTGATGTGGGCGCATGTGAACAGGATCCGGAACGGTCGGAAAAAGTCAATGTGGACGGAGTCAGAATTCTGGCAAAGATCTGCCGGGAGATCGGGGCGCGGCTGATTTTCTGCAGCTCCGATCAGGTTTATGTGGGAAATGGAGAAAGAGAGCCCCACAGAGAAGAAGAGAGGATCGCTCCACCGACTGTGTACGGCAGGCAGAAGATCCGGGCGGAAGAGCTTGCGCTTAAAGCCCAGCCGGACACGGTGGCACTGCGCTTAAGCTGGATGTTTGCTGTCGACTTCCGGGAGGGACAAGAGCATGGGAATCTGATTTCGACGGTCTGCAAGGCCAGGGAATCAGGAGACCGGATCAGGTATCCAGTCTACGATCTCCGGAGTATCACGGATGTATGGGAAGTAGTTGAAAATCTGGAAATCATGTTTCATGCACCGGCAGGAATCTACAACTTCGGAAGTGAAAACGACAGGAGTACGTATGAAGTGGTGAAAGAGTTTCTGGAAAGTGCCGGAGCGGGATCAGAAAATCTGGAAAAGAATGAGGAAGCCTTCCGGGATCATCCGAGAAATCTGCGGATGAATATCGAAAAAGTGAAAAAACTGGGAGTCCGGTTCCTTACGACAGAAGAAGCATTGAAAAAGGCAGGAACGCGGTGGAAACACGATCCTGCATAAAAAGAAAATCCCCCGTAAAAGGGAGGATGCCGGGTGATCATCGGCTGATCCCCGGCATTTATTATGAAAAAGTTTATTCAAAAAGTATTTACTTGACAGCGTCTTTATCAGTTCTGTTTTGTTTTCTTTTTGATGATTTTAGTATACCTGTTATTCGTGAAAAAAAAGTGTTCTACAAATCAACATTTAAAAAACAAAAAATGAACAAAATATGAACGTAAAGACGGATGTTGTGCAGATTGTACACTTTCTCTTATTTTCTATAGATGAAATGTGGCAGGCCGTCTTTCTGAGGCACTTCCACCTGTCCCTGAATCAGCGGACGGACATAGTTCAGGAACGATTCTGTAACATCGGATCCATCTGCAGTGATCCAGTCGGAAGGAACAACTTTCTCTTCATTGCAGATCTGATTGACATCAGCAGTCCCTGGAACCATCTCGTAGGAATCCCCAGCCTGTCTCTCAAAGGTGATCATAACGCCGGTTTTCCCATCCATGGCACAGTCAACTCCATAAGAACCTGCACAGACTGCTTCTTCCAGATCAGTGCCGGACAGGCAGGAAGAAGAGCAGCGCTGGGAGACATTGAGTTCCACAGAGCGTACTTTAATACCAAGTGTATCTTTTACAAGGTTTTCCAGATATTTTCCGGAACCTGTCAACATTTTGTGACCAAAGGTATCGGTGCCGACTTCGCTTGCGTATTCACAGATAAAGGTGCCTTCGGCATCGTGAATTCCTTCGGAAATACAAACGACAAGGTTCGTAGTCTTCTTCAGGGCATCCTGTACCTGGGAAAGGAAACGGTCTTTGTCAAATGCAGTTTCCGGCAGGTAAATCAGTACCGGATTGTCTCCTTCAAACTTTCTTGCAAGAGCAGAAGCGGCAGTCAGCCATCCCGCATGTCGTCCCATAATCTCTACGATCGTAACGGAAGGCTTGTTGTCATATACTGATGCATCGACAGCGATTTCACGGACTGTGGATGCCACATATTTTGCAGCGCTTCCAAAGCCTGGTGTATGGTCTGTCATGACGAGATCATTGTCGATGGTTTTCGGAATACCGATAAAACGGATGCTGCTTTCATTTTTGGCTGCATAGCGGGAGAGCTTGCTGACCGTATCCATGGAATCATTTCCGCCGATATAGAAGACGGACTGAATCTCATATTCCGCAAATTTTGCAAACAGCTGCGGATAAACCGGATCGGAGAGATCTTCCGGAAGCTTGTAACGGCAGGAGCCAAGATAGGCACCCGGTGTTGTCTTCAAAAGAGGAAGCGTGCCGTTTTCTTCCAGGGTACGCATATCCATCATGTTTCCATTTAAAAATCCCTCAATTCCATTGACCATTCCGTAAATATTGTCAATCTGCGGTGTCTCCAACCCTCTCTTAACGACGCCGTAGAGACTTCCGTTGATAACAGCGGTCGGCCCTCCGGACTGTCCTACCAGTATGTTATGTTTCATATTTCATATCCTCCAGTTTTTTTCTCATTTTGTAATTTAGTATAACGAAAAAGGGAGGAATACTCAATAGATGAGGCGTCAAAAATCCAGACGAAAAACTTATTGACATTTTTCAGAACGGTGTATATAATAACACATAGATAAATATCTATATAAGGAGGGAGAAGATGGATGATAAGAAGATCGCACTAATCTTTAAAGCATTCTGCGACGAAAACCGCATTAAAATTATAAAAATGTTGCGTTCGGGCGAGAAATGTGCCTGCAAGCTGCTGGAAGAAATCAATGTTACGCAGCCAACACTTTCACATCATATGAAAATACTCTGCGATGCTGAAATTGTTGTTGGACGCAAAGAAGGAAAGTGGACCCACTACTCCATTTCAGAGAAAGGTGTGGAACAGGCGAAAGAATGTTTACAGCGTTTGACTACGCTTGAAAGCGAATGTGAAGATAAGTCGTGTTGTGAAAAGTAAGAGAATCAATGCTTTTCCGCACGGCTTATATTTGAGAGAACAAATAGACATATTTCAATATGACTATATAAAAGGAGATTTCTATGGAGACATTAAAAGGAGCGTGGGACTTTTTTCAAAATGAAGTCCTCGGTATGAACTGGCTGAATCGACTTATTGAAACAATTTTGAACGCTTGTGGCTTAGATACCACAAGTAAAATCGGGGCCAGTGTTCAATTTTTTATTTACGATACTATAAAAATAATGGTACTGCTTGGCGTGTTAATTTTGATTATTTCGTATATTCAAAGTTATTTTCCACCGGAAAGAACAAAAAAGATACTCGGCAGATTTCATGGGATATGGGCCAATATCATCGCTGCCCTGCTCGGAACAGTAACACCGTTCTGTTCCTGTTCCTCTATTCCACTGTTTATCGGATTTACAAGCGCAGGTTTGCCACTTGGCGTTACATTTTCCTTTTTGATTTCTTCGCCTATGGTTGACCTTGGAAGCCTTGTTTTGTTGATGAGTATTTTCGGTTGGAAAGTCGCTGTTTTTTATGTTATTTTCGGATTGGTGATTGCTGTTGTCGGTGGTACGTTAATCGAAAAGCTGAATCTTGAAAATCAAGTAGAAGAATATATCCGAAACGGTCATTCTATTGATGTTCCGCAAGCAGAATTACATTTTAAAGAGCGAATGAACTATGCTTGGGACCAGGTTGTTTCAACAGCGAAAAAGGTTGCTCCTTATGTTTTGATAGGTGTAGGTATTGGTGCTGTTATTCACAACTGGATTCCAGAAGAATTTATTGTCAAGGCACTTGGTGATAACAATCCGTTTGGTGTAATTCTTGCTACGATAGTCGGTATTCCGATGTATGCGGACATTTTCGGTACAATCCCGATTGCAGAGGCGTTGCTGGCAAAGGGAGCTTTGCTTGGCGTCGTCCTTTCCTTTATGATGGCCGTAACGACGCTTTCGCTTCCATCAATGATTATGCTTCGCAAAGCGGTTAAACCGAAACTGCTTGGTATTTTCATTGGAATATGTACGATTGGCATTATTATCGTGGGTTACTTTTTCAATGCAATACAATATTTAATTATATAATTTAGGAGGTTCGCATCATGGCATTAGAGAATTTTGGCAAGAAAAAAATCGCTTTTATCTGTGTTCACAATTCCTGCCGCAGTCAGATTGCGGAAGCGCTCGGGAAACATTTGGCAGGAGACCGTTTTGAATTTTATTCAGCGGGAACGGAAACAAAACCGCAGATTAATCAGGATGCGGTAAGGATTATGAAGCAGCTATACGGAATCGATATGGAAGAAACACAGTACAGTAAGACGGTTGATAAAATTCCTGCACCTGATATTGCAATATCAATGGGGTGCGATGTCGGCTGCCCTTATATCGGGCGGGACTTCGATGAAGACTGGGGGCTTGCTGATCCGACAGGAAAGGACGATGCATGTTTCATACAGGTAATCGAAGAAATTGCCAGAAGAATAAAAGAGATGTAAGTAATAAATCCTATTAAGCAGATCATGCCTGGCCGGAACTGCTTAATAGGATTTTTAGTTTTGGAAGAAAGTAATCTCCTTTATTTATATGATTTGATAAGAGTAATGATTTCAGATGTTTTAGCGACTCTGCCTGACACGACTAATTTTCCGTCGATCATAAGAGAAGGAGCTGACATAACGCCGAGCTTTACGATATCAATAAGATCCTCCACTTTTTCTACTTCAGCTTCACATCCGGTTTCCTGCACGGCTTTCTGTACATTCTCATAAAGCCGGCTGCATTTTTCACATCCCACGCCTATTACTTTGATATTCATGATAATCTCCAATCTAGTTTTTTAACGTCATTTCCGTTCCAACACATTCCTGCCATGATGAAAAGATTTTTTTGATGATTGCAGGTCCGATTTTTGAAATAAATACAAGCTGTGATTTTTCAAATTCCTCAGAAGGTTTATAATCAATCAGTGCTTCCACGACATCAATCTGTGTCCAGCCTTCTTTTTCAAGTCTGCAAAATCCTTTTACCCGGTATGCATCAGGGGTCAGACTTTGCAAAAAACGATCCAGCTTACTTTTTTCAACGGTACCATTATATTCCAGGAAGATTGACTTTGGCTTGTTTTCCACGGAGTTGGTTGTCTCTTCGGACTCCGCCCACTGATAAATCGTCAGATCTTTCCGGAGAAAGGAATAGTCCATTTGGCCATTCGCGCTGATCAGAATTTCGCATACAGGATTGATGTCTCTGATCTGTTGTGTGACCTTTTGAATCTGTTCTTCATCTGCAAGATCGGTTTTTGTAATAATTGCAAGGTGACAGTGCTTTAACTGCCGGTATGTAGTCTCTTCGTCTTTTACCTGTTCAAGAAAATTTACCGCATCCACGAAACATAACACACCTTTGAAATCATATTCTTTGTCAGAAACGACCCTGGCTGCTTCGAGAATTTCGTTTACATTGGAAGGATCACCCCAGCCGGAGCTTTCCACGAACAGATATTCAAAATCCTGTTTCGACATTTCGGCAAGAGCATTTACAAAGTTCAGCTTCAGACAGGAGCAGAAAATCGAGCCCCGGTTGATTTCGACCATCTGAATATCATCATTTCTGAGAATGGTTCCGTCAATTCCCAGCTTTCCAAATTCATTTTGAATCACACCTATTTTGTGCCCCTTTAACTGTTTCAGCAGTTCCAGAAGTACAGTTGTTTTGCCGGAACCTAAAAAACCGGTCAAAACATATAGTTTTGTGTTTACAGACATGTTAACAACTCCTTTGACAATTTTTATATTTTGGATCATGTATATTCATCTACCCCGTTTTTTTTTGATGAATATACATTGAAGAATATCTATATATCGTAGTATATAAAACACATAGAAAAATGTCAATATGTATTGCCGGATATTAAGAGAATGTTTTTTTTTATAGAGATTTTCCTTGGAAAATCGTTCAAAAACGATTATACTGTAAGCAGTAACTGCAAAAAAGCAGGAACGGGGGAAGAACATGAAGTATATAACATTTGCAATACCATGCTATAACTCACAGGACTACATGGAGCGCGCGATAGAGTCTGTCCTCAAGGGAGGAAAGGACATCGAGGTCATCATTGTCAATGACGGATCCAAAGACGGAACCGAGGAGATCGCGAGACGGTACGAACGGGAATACCCGGATATCGTACGAGTGGTCAGTCAGGAGAACGGCGGACATGGAGAAGCGGTCAACAGCGGTCTTCTGCATGCCCAGGGAAAGTATTTTAAGGTAGTGGACAGCGATGACTGGCTGGATGAAGAAGCGCTTCTGAAGATCATGGAGACGTTGCGGAGATTCGAGGAGAACGGCGAAGAAGTGGACATGCTGATTTCCAATTATGTATATGAGAAAGTCGGAGCCTCCCACAAAAAAGTGATTCATTACAGGAACTGCCTTCCTCAGGATCAGGTGTTCGGATGGAGTGATCTCGGGCATTTCCGGATAGATCAGTATATTCTGATGCATTCGGTTATTTACAGGACAGAACTTTTGAAGCTTTGTCAGCTGCATCTTCCGAAGCATACGTTTTATGTGGACAATATTTATGTCTATTATCCGCTGCCGCATGTCAGAACGATTTACTATCTGGATGTGAATCTGTATCGCTATTATATCGGGCGGGATGATCAGTCTGTCAATGAGAAAAACATGATCAAGAGGATTGATCAGCAGTTGTATGTCAACCAGACCATGATTGATATGTACCAGATGAAGATGATCTCGAATAAAAAGCTTCGGAGCTATATGATCAAATATCTGGCGATCATGATGACTGTTTCGTCCATTATCTGTATCCGGTCCAAGAAAGAGGAAAATCTGAAAAAGAAAAAGGAACTGTGGACCTATCTGAAAAGGAAAGATTATAAAACCTATTTCAAAATTCGATATGGAATTTTAGGACAGACCATGAATCTTCCGGGAAGATCAGGAAGAAAGATCTCGTCCATGGGATACTCTGTGATGAGAAGAATCATCGGATTTAATTAAATACGAATAAAAAGACGGCCATGGTGCATACTACTCTTTAAAAGAATGGAAAGGAGCAGTAAGTAACATGGCTGTTGAATTTTCACAGAGCAGAACAAAAGAAAATCTGATGAAAGCATTTGCCGGAGAAAGCCAGGCGAGAAACCGGTATACAATTGCGGCAGAGGAAGCGTGCCGGAAAGGTTTTTTCGCGCTCAAGGAGATCTTTCTTTTTACGGCGGATCAGGAGAGAGCGCATGCGGCCCGGTTTTATGAGCTTCTGAAGACGGAAGCGGGAGAGAACATCCGGATCGAAGGAGGATATCCGGTGGATCAGTCGGAAAGTCTGGTTGAACTTCTGATGATGGCAGCGCATAATGAGCAGGAGGAACATCAGGAGGTGTATCCGGCCTTTGCAAAGACAGCGGAGGAGGAAGGCTTCCCGGAAGCAGCATATGCATTCTCACAGATTGCGGAAGTGGAAAAAATTCACGGGGAGCGTTTTGCAAAGATTGCAGAAATGTTAAAGAAGGAGACTTATTATGAGTCTTCGGGACAGGGAGAATGGATGTGTCTGAACTGCGGCCATATTTTTAAAGGAGAAAAAGTCCCTCCGGTCTGTCCGGTGTGCAGACATGAACGGGGATATTTTATTCCGGCATGCATGGCTCCGTATCTTGGATTTTCAGCATGCAGGTAATACGAGGAAAGGGGAAAGAATGACCAGCCAGAAAATAGAAAATCTTTTAAATCTTGCACTGGACGCGACCGGGACAGAACGGCTTCGATCTGTAAATCTTCAGGTGGGATATAATGAAATGACAAACACGTGGGACGTAATTATTCTGTATTCTGGTACGCTGGAACGTGTGTCGGAGACTGCGGAGTCGGTGACGCCGCTTTTGAAAAATTTTGCTATTGTGCGGATACGGGAGGAAAATATTGAGAAGCTTGCTTCGCTGGAAGAAGTAATCTATATTGAAAAACCAAAAAGACTTTTCTTTGAAGTGGCAGACGGAAGAAGGGTGTCCTGCATCGATGCGGTGCAGACACCCCGTTTTCGTCTGACAGGAAAAGGGGTTTTGATCGGAGTGATTGATTCCGGGATCGAATATGCAAATGCAGACTTCAGACAGGAAGATGGCGCGACGAGAATCCGTTTCCTCTGGGATCAGACCGTGGAAGGGACACCGCCGGAAGGGTACCGGATCGGTTCGGAATTCTCGGCAGAGCAGATCAATGAGGCTCTGCAGCAGCCGAACAGGACGATGCGTCTGCAGAAGGTGCCAAGTGTTGATAGCTCCGGTCACGGGACTGCCGTTGCCGGTGTGGCCGCAGGAAATGGAAGAAACAGCGGCGGACGTTACCGGGGAACGGCTCCCGACGCGGAATTAATCATTGTCAAACTGGGGAATCCGGGAGGTGAGGGATTTCCGCGGACAGCGGAGCTGATGCAGGCAGTAGACTATATTGTACAAAAGGCGGAAATGCTTCAAATGCCGGTATCGGTCAACATCAGCTTTGGGAATACATATGGCGCTCATAACGGAACATCACTGCCGGAGCGTTTTCTGGATGCGGCTGCGCAGATCGGCAGGACTTTAATCAGTGTGGGAACAGGAAATGAAGGGGCAGAGGCCGGACATACATCCGGATTTGTAAGAGAAGGAGAAGAAACAAGTGTACCGCTTGGAGTACAGGAACGTCAGGGAGCATTCAGTCTTCAGATCTGGACGGATTACACGGATGTGATCGGCGTGACGATTAAGACGCCATCCGGAGAACGAGTCGGTCCGATTCGGGAAGTGATGGGTACCCAGCGTTTTCTGACCGGAAAAACGGAGATTCTGCTGTATTACGGGGAGCCGAGCCCCTACAGTGGTCTGAACGAGATTTTTCTGGAATTCCTGCCGGTGGATGATTATGTAAACAGTGGAGAATGGAATATTATTCTCGTGCCGGAGCAGATTGTCACAGGGCGGTTTGAAATGTGGCTTCCTGCCAGCTACACGCTGAATGAAGGGACGGCCTTTTTTTACCCGACCGAAGAGCTTACGCTCACGATCCCTTCGACAGCATCCAGAGTACTGACAGTGGCAGCATATGATGCGGACACCATGTCCTACGCTGATTTTTCAGGACGGGGCCGAAAAAGCCAGAATAATCAGAAACCGGATCTTGCCGCGCCGGGAGTCAATGTCGTTTCTGTACAGGGAGAGGAAGGGTATGCATCTTTTACCGGAACATCCTTTGCGGCTCCGTTTGCATCAGGCGGAGCCGCGCTTTTGATGGAGTGGGGAATTACAGAAAAAAATGATCTGTTTTTATATGGGGAGAAGGCAAAGGCGTTTCTGAGAAGAGGAGCCAGAGAACTTCCGGGATATGATTCGTGGCCGAATAATCAGCTTGGATATGGAGCCTTATGTATCAGGGACAGCATCCCGGAAACAAGAGTTTCGTGATTATAGACAGTTTTTTAACAAATATTTTATATATAGTAGACAAAAAACTCCTTGATAAGAAAAAAATATTATCCATTTTGATACCTGCTGTAGGATTTTGAAACTTATAGGTTATATTTATGACAGATAAAAAAAGAGGAAAAACATCTATAAGACGGCATGTAAAGGAGGAAAACATTATGATGACAATCTTATCAGGAGTTGGGATGCTTTTGCTTACACTGGCAATCTTCTCTCTCTTCAGCATGAAAATGCCGAAAGGGTCTTTGGCCATGAGCGGTATGGCAAATGCAGCAGTAGCAACGTTCCTTGTGGAGGCCATTCATAAGTACATTTCAGGGGATCTCTTTGGTATCTCCTTTTTCAAATCAGTTGGGGAAAATGCAGGCGGATTCGGCGGTGTGGCAGCAGCGATTGCGGTACCGCTCAGCATGGGGACCAATCCGGTACTGGCAATTGCAGCCGGTGTCGTTCTGGGACAGTTCGGTATCCTTCCGGGATTTATTGCGGGCTATGTAGTAGGGCTGCTTTCTCAGTTGATTGAAAAATATCTTCCGGAAGGTGTCGATGTCATAGCAGGAGCACTGATCGTAGCACCGATCTCCCTGCTCGTAGCTACAGCTGCAGACCCGCTTGTTAATATGACGCTTGCAAGAATCGGTGGTACTATTACGGCGGCGGCAGAGCAGTCTCCGCTTGTTATGGGATTCCTCCTTGGAGGAATCATGAAGATGATCTGTACATCACCGCTCAGTTCCATGGCACTGACAGCCATGATTGGACTGGACGGACTTGCGATGGGTATCGCGGCAATCGCATGTGTGGGCGGATCATTCACAAACGGTATTGTATTCAAACGTCTGAAGCTTGGTGATAAGAGTAATATCATTGCGGTTATGATGGAACCTCTGACGCAGGCACCGATCATTACGGCAAATCCGATTCCGATTTATTGTTCCAACTTCTTCGGAGGAGGACTTGCAGGTGTATCCGCAGCAGTATTCCATATTATCAATAACGCGCCGGGTACCGCATCCCCGATTCCGGGACTTCTGGCACCGTTCGCGTTTAATGATCCGGTCAAAGTCGTGCTGGCAGTAATCTTCGCAGCGGTTGGCGGATCTTTGGCAGGATATGTAGGAAGCCAGGTTTTCAAGAAGAGTTATGAGAAAAAAGCAGAAGCAAGGCAGAATCTGACTATCGAACCGGCAGCAGAATAAAGCAGATAAAAAGGATCCCTGGGGCATTTTGAGCCCGGGATCCTTTTTGAGTGATCATCGATATACGGTTACACGTTCTCGCAGTAACAAAGCAGTGCATTGAGAAAGTTGCGGATTTTTACATTGCCGTGCCGGTCGGATTTTCCGCGGATATAATCCATTTCACGTCTGACCTGTTCAAAATTATAAAGCGTGTTGGAAAACTCGTTAAACACATCGTTCGAATAATCTTCCAGACCCAGATGGGCAAGATTGACCAGTCCGGTTGAGGCAGCCCGGCGGATTCGCTGCTCTACAGATTTCGGATTTTCGCTGAAACGCGAGAGAAGACTGCCAAGAGTCTGCTGCTCGAGAGTCTCATCCTGATCGTGCAGAAAGGTGATCAATGAAATGATATCCTTGCTGCCCAGCTCGCCGATGATGCCCAGTTTCTGAAGAACACCGGTAAGTCTGCCCTGAAAACTTTCAGACTGTGAAGAGGAGTCTGACGTTTTTCCCCGGGTGGAAAATTCCGCCTCAAAGAGAGTCTGAACCTTTCCGATTTTGCGGTGCATGGAAAGGCTTTTGATGACATTACGGATTACAGCCTCGACCTCGATGGCGTTGATTGGTTTCTGGATAAAAAATTCCACGCCTGCCTCATAGGCTTTGGCTATGAGATCCTTGGAAGCGACCTGGGAAATCATGATGCAGACAGAATCAGGAGAGATATCTCTTACTTTTTCCACAAAACTGATTCCGTCCATATCCGGCATGAGAAGGTCGACAAGGATGATGTCAGGATGAAGGGCTTCCACATCTTCCAGAGCGTCGTAGCCGTTGCCGGATGAACCGCAGCATTTGCCGAGCTGTCTGTCAGTCACAAGAATTTTCAGTATGTTTCGTACATTCTTATCATCATCTACAAAATAAAAGTTCATTTTTAACCCTCCAGTGTTTCTTTTGGCAGACGGATGGAAAAACAGGTATTCCCCGGACGGGAGTCTGCATGGATGCATCCGCCAAGATTTTCTTCCACAATCCCTTTTACGATATTGAGGCCCAGTCCGCGGCTGATTTCCCCGGTCTCATAGTTGATTTTTGTGGAAAACCCCGCGTCAAAGATCTGTGAGAGCGCATCCGGGGGGATTCCCTGTCCATGATCTGTGACCGTACAGAGAATTTCGTCTGCTGTTTCTTCTAGTGTAACCTGAATAAAAACCTGATCATTTTTCGAAGCTTCTACCGCATTTGTAAAAAGATTCCGAAAAACAGAAAGCAATTCGTACACATGTCCGGTGCGGAATGAGGAGCGCCCTTTCACTTCAAAAGAAAGCGTCTTGTGAGCGGCTGAGGCAATCTGCTCAACCGGGCTGCGCAGAAGGGAAAACAGTTCACCGAATTCCAGGCGGAGAGGGCCATCTTCTGTCTGCAGCGCATCGGAAAGTCCACGCAGGATCAGATAGTATTCTTTCTTGATTTCATGAATATCATTCGCGATAATCAGGGCGTCTTTGGCTGCATCCTTTGTACTTGAATCCGAACGAAGACGCTCAAAGAGCTGATATGCAGAATGCATGGTCGACTCTACCAGGGAGGTGTTTTTCTCCATCCAGATGACTTCCTCCTGAAGGCGGGCTGTCAACAGAGAAAGATTCCGGTAGTAGTCCTGCTGCTCCTTTTTCAGAAGTACCAAATGGTACCTGCGGAACACCGTCATGAAAATCAGAATCAAAGCAGTCCGGAACATAGCGGTCATCAAGATTCCGGATTGCGAAGAAAGGGAAAATGCATTAATATTAAGACGTAGCATCAGTTCCCCGAAATTTGCCGCATAGTCACAGAAAAGCAAAGCGGCGGTGTCCATCAGGACCGAGGATTTTCGGATTTTCACGATATAGACAGTCAGAAAGACACCATAAAAAAGATAAAAAAACAGTTCCGGGACTGCCAAAGAAAAGGAAATATTGAAAGATGATTCCCTGAAGCTGCCCAGAAAAGCCCGTGAAAACAGTACAAGGACGCCTGAAAGAGCAGACACCGGGAGAACCGGAAAATCCGGGGCAAGCATGGCAAAGGATGCCAGAAAGACGATTCCCAGTGAAACGCTGAATTCAGGAGAAAAAATATTGATGTAAAACTGTGCTGCCGCCACCGTGATCAGGCTGTAAAACAAGGTGTGCAGAAAAAGATCAAAATATTTCGGAGATTTCATTGATGCTTTTCCTCCGTTTCGTTATTCTGTCATAATTGACAGGATCAATGATTGGCATGAAAATATTCTATCATAAAAAGGGAGAAAAGAACATGGTAAAACGGGAAGATTTGTATGGAATCGCATATTATAAAAAAGCTGTGTATTACGGAAGCACCAAACCGGATCTTCGATTCCGGATCGCCTGGAACAAAAAGGACGATACACTGGAGGCGGCGGTATGGAAGGAGCCGTACTGTTATGATGTGACGCCGGAAGAAGAGATCGAAAGAAAAGTGTTTTCCGCAGATGACGAAGGACTGTGTCAGATTACAGACTGGATCAACGAAAAAGCAAACTAAAGGCTTTACTTTTCGGAAAGCTGTGATATAGTAAAAAAAGATGTGAAATGAGCGTAAAGGAAGTTTGAAAGATGGCAGAGAAAACAGGAGTAATCCACGGCAGGTTTCAATGCCTGCATCTGAAACATATGGAGTATCTGCTTGCGGCAAAAAAGCAGTGCGACAGACTGATTATCGGAATATCCAATCCGGATGCAGGTTTTATCAGAACCAATATTCATGATACAAACCGTTCCAGACCGGAGAATAATCCGTTTACGTATTTTGAACGGTACGAAATGATTCGTGAGGCAATGCTGGAGTTTCACGTTCCGCGGGAAGAGTTTGAGATTGTTCCGTTTCCGATCAATACGCCGGAGCTGATTTTCCAGTATGCGCCGAAAGATGCAGTGTACTATATGAGTATCTGCGACGGATGGGGCGAGGACAAGTACCGGACACTGACCGGACTGGGACTTCAGGTGGAAGTTCTATGGAACCGCCCGCTTGAAGAAAAAGGAACGACCGGAACGGAAGTGAGGCATCTTATTATTGAAGGAAAGCCATGGGCACATCTGGTTCCAAAGAGTGTGTACCGGTATATTACGGAACATCATCTGGATGAACGGATCATCCGCCTGGCCAGGGAAGCGGAAGAAAAACAGAATAAAACGAAATAGTACAAGCCGGACGGGCAATGCAGAGAATGCATTCCTTCCGGCTTGTTGCAGTTTACGGACAAAACCGTCCGTGATTACGTGATGAATTTTCTAATCCTGACAGATCACGGTTCCGGTGCGGCCTTTCAGAGCATCGCGGAGAGATTCCTGGCAGGTGATAAAGGCACGGCGTCCTTCTCCCTTCTCGATGAAAGAGACAGAAGCACGGAATTTCGGAAGCATATTGTAGACGCCGAAATGTCCCTCTTCCATATACTGTTTTGCCTGGGAAACCGTAATTTCTCCAAGCTGTTCTTCCTGGTCAGTTCCCCGGTTGATAAATACCTTTTCCACGCTCGTCAGAATGATCAGAGCATCGGCACCTAGTTCTTCGGCAAGCTTTCCGGCAGTCAGGTCCTTCTCAATTACGGCACTTGCACCTTTCAGATGATGATCCTGTTCCAGAACCGGAATACCGCCGCCGCCGCAGGCAATAACTACCTGATCTGCGTCGGAGAGAGTGCGGATCGCATCCATCTCTACAATCTTTACCGGATTCGGGGCAGATACGACACGGCGGAAACCTTTTCCGGGCTCCTCCACAACGTAATTGCCTTTTTTACGCTCAATGGCGGCATCTTCCGCGGACATGTAACGTCCGAGTACCTTGGTAGGAGTATAGAACGCCTCATCGTACGGATCTACCGTTACCTGGGTCAGTACTGTGCTGACCGTGCGGTAGATTCCACGTGTCAGAAGCTCCTCGCGGATGGCATTTTGAAGGTCAAAACCGATATATCCCTGTGTCATTGCAGAGCAGACTGACATCGGGGCCGGTGTATAGTCCGGATGATTCTTGCCGAATTCGTTCATGGCAGTGTGGATCATGCCAAGCTGAGGGGCATTGCTGTGTGTGATGACAACCTGATAGCCGTCCTGTACAAGATCCGCGACGGACTTTGCCGTTTGCTTGACCGCAACCTGCTGCTCCGGCAGAGTCGTTCCCAGTGCCCGGTGTCCCAATGCTACAACCACTTTCTTTTTCATACGCATTACCTCTATTTCTCTATGATGTTTCGTGTCTGTGATACAGAAATTATATAATTTTTCCATGGAAATTGCAACCTTCAAAGGGGCCGCAGACCTTGATTTTACAGGGAAAAAGAAATAGTTAGAAAATTGTATGAAATACCATATATAGTGGAATAATAGAAAAATCACAAGATATGGTAGAAAAAACGGCTGCTCTCTGCTATAATGTGGATTGTTGCTGAAAAGATGAAAAAGGCGGCTTTGAGAAATTTACTGATACAGCGAGGTATAAGATATGAAAGTGATAAAAAGAGACGGACGGGAAGCTGAGTACGACAGAAACAAAATCGTCCATGCAATACAGAAAGCGAATAATGAGGTGGAGAAAGAGGACCGGATTTCCGAAGAAAAAATTTACGACATTGTTGCGTCCATCGAAAACAGAAAGCTGGAGAGTATGGCTGTGGAGGATATCCAGGATATCATTGAGCAGAAGCTGATGGAAGAGGAAAAATATCATCTGGCCAAGAAATATATCATTTACCGTTATACAAGAGCCATGGTGAGAAAGTCCAATACAACGGACGATTCCATCCTCCGGCTGATCCGCGGAGAGAATTCTGAATTAAAGACAGAGAATTCAAACAAGAATTCCACGCTGGCATCCACCCAGAGAGATTATATTGCAGGGGAAGTGTCCAAGGACCTGACAAAGAGGGTGCTTCTTCCGGAGAAGATTGTAAAGGCTCATGAGGACGGTGTGATCCATTTCCATGATATGGATTACTTCCTTCAGCCGATTTTCAACTGCTGTCTGGTCAATATCGGCGATATGCTGGACAATGGCACAGTCATGAACGGCAAACTGATTGAGTCTCCAAAAAGCTTCCATGTCGCATGTACTGTTATGACGCAGATTATCGCGTCTGTTGCGAGCAGCCAGTATGGCGGACAGTCTGTCGATATCCGTCATCTTGGAAAATATCTGCACAGAAGCTATGAAAAATATATGAGAAAATACAGAGAAAAATATACAGGCATCATTTCCGAAGAGATGATGGAACAGCTGGCCAACGACAGACTTCAGGATGAGCTGAGATCCGGTGTACAGACGATACAGTATCAGATCAACACCCTGATGACAACAAACGGACAGTCTCCGTTCGTGACCTTGTTCCTGAACCCGGATAAGTCCCATCCGTACGCAAAGGAAAATGCCATGATTATTCAGGAGATTCTGCGCCAGAGAATCGAGGGAATCAAAAATGAATCCGGCGTCTATGTGACACCTGCATTCCCGAAGCTTGTCTATGTTCTGAATGAAGATAACAATTTAAGTGGAGGCGAGTACGATGATCTGACAAGACTGGCAGTGAAATGCTCTGCCAAGAGAATGTATCCGGACTATATTTCCGCGAAGAAGATGAAAGAAAACTACGAAGGAAATGTATTCTCACCGATGGGATGCCGCTCCTTCCTCTCACCGTGGAAAGATGAGAACGGAAATTACAAATGGGAAGGCCGTTTCAACCAGGGTGTTGTCAGCCTCAACCTTCCTCAGATCGGAATTCTGGCCGAAGGAGACCAGGAGAAGTTCTGGCAGATTCTCGATGAAAGGCTTTCCCTTTGCTTTGAGGCTCTGATGTGCCGTCATAAAGCGCTGGAAGGAACAAGTTCCGATGTCAGCCCGGTACACTGGCAGTACGGAGCGATCGCCCGTCTGGAAAAAGGCGAAAAGATCGACAAATATCTGCATGGAGGATACTCTACATTAAGCCTTGGATATATCGGACTTTATGAAGTGACCAAACTGGTGACAGGAGAAAGCCAGACGACAGAAGAAGGACAGAAGTTTGCTCTGAAGGTGATGAAGAGGCTCCGTAACGCGACCGATACATGGAAAGAGACAACAGGACTCGGATTCGGACTTTACGGAACACCGGCAGAGAGTCTGTGCTACCGTTTTGCCGAGATTGACAAGAAAAAATTCGGAAGCATCACAGATGTGACCGACAAAGGATACTATACTAACTCCTATCATGTGGATGTACGTGAAAAGATCGATGCGTTCGACAAATTTACATTTGAAAGCCAGTTCCAGACAATCAGCACCGGAGGATGTATTTCTTATGTAGAGATTCCGAACCTGAATAATAATCTGGAAGCGGTGGCGGAAGTTGTGAAGTTTATCTATGACAACATCCAGTATGCAGAGTTTAATACGAAGTCTGACTACTGTCAGGAATGCGGATACGATGGAGAAATCATGATCAATGATGATTATGAGTGGGAATGTCCGGTCTGCCACAATAAAGATCAGTCAAAGATGAATGTCACAAGAAGGACCTGCGGATATCTGGGAGAAAATTTCTGGAATCCGGGAAAGACAAAAGAGATTAAAAGCAGGGTAATGCATCTGTAAGAATCAGGCGGTAAAGGAGTATTTGCGGTATGTATTATGCAGATATAAAAAAATGGGATGTGGCAAACGGACCCGGTGTAAGAGTATCCCTTTTTGTCAGCGGATGCACGCACCGGTGTAAAGGCTGCTTTAATGAGGAGGCGTGGGATTTCCATTATGGAAATCCCTTTACCGGAGAAACAGAAGACGAAATTTTGAAAGAGCTGGAAAAAAGTTATTATCACGGATTTACCCTTCTTGGAGGGGAACCTTTTGAGCACGAAAATCAGAAGGTTCTGGCACCGTTTTTAAAACGGGTCAGAGAAAAGTTCCCGGGGATCTCCATCTGGTGCTATTCCGGGTATGTCTTTGACAAAGAGATTCTTGCGGACATGCTCCCGAAATGGGAAGAGACAAAAGAAATGCTCCGGTATATTGATGTCCTTGTGGATGGAAGATTTGTGGAGGAGTTAAAACAGGTCAATCTTTTGTTCCGGGGTTCCGCAAACCAGCGCCTGATCGATGTGAAGAAGTCTATGGAGAAAGGCAGCGTGGTTCTCTGGGAACAGCCGGAATATGTTCATGTGGAAGTGAAGGAAAATCCGAATGCTGTAGGAATTCCGCCGGAAGTCAGCGGGAAATAACAGAAGATAAAATACAAAGAAAACAGGGGATGTCATCCGGACGGTTCACGGAGAACCGGGGAGCATCCCCTGTAGTGCGTAGGAAACAAATCCTATCAGGATGCGTATTTCAAAAGAGAGTATTTTTACCGGACTGAACAATTTGAAGGTACACACGATTTCAGATCCCCAATATGATGGGTGCTTCGGATTCACCAGTTCGGATGTAAAATCACCTTACCACGCACACATAGGACAAAGATTGAGGACAGGAAGTGAGATGTGATATTGTTTCTTGACATCCTCTTTTTTTACTCTTATAATAGTCTGTGTACATACTATTATGGTATAAAAAACGAATGATTAAAAATAAATGTTTTGAACGGAGGGAATGCTATGAATGTCAATGCGCAGTATTACGCAGCCTGGGCCAAGGGGAACGGGCTCTATGTACAGTGGGCGGCCAGAGAGGGGATCGGTTATCCGGAAATGATTGTCCTGTATTCCCTGTACACCATGGGACGTCTGACTCAGAAGCAGATCCGGGAGGATTTTGGGCTGCAGAAGCAGACGGTGAATACTGTGATCCATGATCTGAAAGAGAGGGAGCTGGTGATGCTGACAGCCAGTGAGATGGATCGAAGAGAGAAATGGGTGGATCTGACAGAGAGCGGCAGACGGTACGCCGGGGAGAAAATCGATCCGCTCCTTCATACGGAGGAGGAGATTTACCGTAAAATCGGGATAGAACGGATCCGGCAGATCAGTGAGACGATGGAGCTGTTTAATCTCATGTTTGAAAGGAAGTTGAAGGAGGACAGGAAACATGAGCGATAGAAGAGTTTTTCTCAAGTATGTCATTCCGGCGGTACTGTCCTTTGCCCTGTCCGGCGTCTATTCTATCGTGGACGGCTTTTTTGTCGGGAACAGTATCGGCGATATGGGACTTTCGGCCATTAATGTGGCCTATCCGATCGTGGCAGTTATTCAGGCGTCCGGAACAGGGATCGGCATGGGCGGTGCGGTGTATTATTCGATCTATATGGCGGAAAAGAAAGAAAAGCGTGCGCGTGAGTTCAGTGCCTGTGCGCTTTGGATGCTGATTCTGGGAAGTATCCTTCTGACGGCCCTGACATTTCTGCTGACAACGCCGCTTCTCAGGCTTCTGGGTGCGCAGGGGGAACTGTTAAGACTTGGTGAGGACTATATTTCTGTCATTGCACTGGGAGCGGCTTTTCAGGTGCTTGGTACGGGGCTGGTACCGTTTATCCGAAATCATGGAGGACCGTTCTATGCGATGATTTCCATGATTGCAGGATTCGGAAGCAATATTGTACTGGATTATTTTCTTGTATGGGTTTGGAATGGAGGCATCACAGGGGCGGCGCTTGCGACCGTCATAAGTCAGGGAGTGACGATGCTGATTGCGTTGATCTACCTGATCCGGAAGAAGAAGCTTACGGTAAAAATATCCCGTTCAGGTGCAGGGTCTGCAGCCGCAGCCATAGTGAAAATCGGGATTGCCCCGTTCGGACTTTCCATGACGCCGAATATTTCTCTGATCATCATAAACCGGTTTTCCATCCATTATGGCGGGGACGAAGCAGTGGCAGTGTATGCCTGTATCGCCTATATCATCTGTATTATTTATCTGATTTTACAGGGAGTCGGTGACGGAAGCCAGCCATTGTTCAGCCGTTATTATGGAGAAGGAAACAGGGAAAAGATGAAAAAGATGCGGAGATACGCCTACGGATTTGCCATGCTGCTGGCGCTGGCAGGCTGTGTGGTCATGTTTGCTGTCAGGGGGAGTGTTGGAAATATGTTTGGATCTTCCCGGGAAGTAAACCAGGAGATTGCGAAGATTATGCCGGTCTTTCTTGTTTCGGTCCCGTTTGTGGCGGTCAGCCGGATTACCACGGCTTATTTTTATGCAACGGAAAAGACGGGAATGTCTTATGTGCTGACGTTTATGGAGCCGGCGCTGATGCTTGTACTGATGCTGATTCTTCCGCCGCTGCTGGGAGGGCAGATCATGATCTGGTGGAGCACAGTATTTGCAAGAGTGCTGTCCGCATGTCTCGCGCTGCTGATGAAGCAGCATGAAGATCAAAGAAATATGCCGCCTCAGATGTTTTGAGGCGGCATATTTCGATGAAAAGGTATTTATCGAAAAGATGTCTGGTTTTTGAAAAACTGCGGAAGATATTCTTTGTGTGCCTCCAGAAGTTCATCCACAACGATATTTGCGAGTTCATCACTCGGACAGAGCGGATTTAAGTTCAGGGCAGCAACAGCAAGGTTCCGGTCACCTTTTACGGCGGCTTCAATCGTCATGCGTTCGAACGCTTTAATCATATGCACATAACCGCTGATGGAAACTTTCAGTTCCCCGGTTGCAAGCGGTTTTGGTCCGTCCGCTGTGATACGGCATGCAACTTCAACTGCGGAATCAGCCGGGAGATCCAGGATTGCTCCGTTGTTTCTGACGTTGACATACTGGATATCTCCGGTGTCATGGTAGAGTGTACGATACGTGATATGGTAGGACAACTGGTTGCGATTGCCAAAATGTACCACAATCCCAAAGAAAAGATTATTGAAATGACACTATAACTACAAATGGAAGAAGAAAAATTTCAGATGTCGGTCAGGCGGAGAAATTTTTCTTCTTTTTTTAATCTTTTTTCTCTTCTGATTCGTTATACAATATGTAAGACGTTTTATAAAAATGAGGCTATAACCATGACAGACAGAGAACGAATACGGCGTATTCAATCCGGGGAACCGGAGCAGATGAACGAGTTGATTGAAGCATATTATCAGGAAATATTTCAATATTGTTATTCCAGAACAGGACGGGAAAGCGCGGCATATGACTGCGCGCAGGAAACGTTTCTACGTGTCATCCGGTACCTGAACCGCTATGTGGAGCAGAAGAAATTCCGGGCGTATTTATTTGGAATCGCAAGGAGTGTCTGCATTGATTTTTTCCGGAAAAAGACGGAGGCTGAATTAGGATATGAGGACGGTTACGAAGAACGGCTCCGGGAGGAAGACTTTGCCGACCAGGTATCAGAGCAGGTGATGCTGCAAAAGGCAATGCAGTGTCTGAAGCCGGAACAGAGAGAAGTGCTGGATCTTTCGTATTTCCATGGGCTGAAAGCAAGAGAGATTGCCTATGTAACGGGAGAAAAGACAGCAACCGTGAAGAGCAGGATCCGCCAGGGACTGAAAAATCTGAAAACTATTCTGGAGGGAGGAAGAAAAATGATTTCGATTGTGAGTCTGGAAATACAGAAAATACTGAAGCGTAAGTTTATTTTGATTCTGCTTGCTATTTACAGTGCTATCCTGCTTTTTATGGCGTATGCAGGACATCCGGACCGTTATACACCGATTCTGACGTCGGATGGGAAGGTGCTGGAAGGAACGGAAGCTGTGCAGTATGAAAAGAAACTTGCGGAAAAATACGACACGCTTTCTGATGCGGATGTGCAGGAAATTCTGGCGGAGAATGCAAGAATTCTCGCAGAATACACGGATGAAAATCAGATGATAGGCGATGACTACTATCGGTACGCCAACGGATTTTACGGCGCTGTGGCGTCTGTTTTTACCGATGAAAATGGAAACTACAATCACCTTCCGGCGGATCAGGTCTATCCGGGCCAGGACGGGCTGATGCAGGGCGGTTTTACAAATGGAATGGATATGCTGCTGAGCTTTCTGGCAAGCTTTCTTCTGCTGGCCCCGCTCCTTTTGATTGTTATGATTTCTCCGGTGTTTGCGGAAGAATATACATCGGGAATGGATTCGCTTATTTTGTCCTCGCGTTTTGGGAAAACACGGTGCGCAAGAGCGAAGATCCTGGCGTCTTTTCTCTGATCTGCCGGGATCTTTGCAGTGACAAGTCTGTATTTGACGCTGCTTACGATTGGCTATTTTGGAACGGACGGACTTTTTGTGGGGCGTATGGGATATTCCGTGGCTTAACCACATTCTGGAAATGTGTCCGGTTAATCTTCTGTCTCCGGCCAAGATTTTCAATCTCCCGGCCTATGAGATCGGAACAACGAAGATACAGGTTTATCAGATGGGAATCATTGCTGCTGTCTGCTTTACGCCGGTCTGTGCAGTCTGTTCCTATTTCGGATTTCAAAAACATCAGGTGCGCTCCTAGGAGACACCTGATGTTTTTTGTTTTAACAGGAAACGTCGTTCCCTGTAAAAAATGTTAAGACTGAAAACGGACATCAATCATACAGATTTCGCTTTTGGTAGCAACCCGCATGTTCGGACCAAAGACTCCCACACCGGAAGTTACAATATTATGCATGGAGCCTTTTTGAAGGTAACCACAGGAATTTTCCCATACAAGGTTTGTGATCAGATTGACCGGAAAGATCTGGCCGTCATGAGTATGGCCGCACAGATCCAGATCAACACCGGCATCCGAAAGCTCAGACAGTTCCCGCGGTTCATGATCGATGACGATAACCGGCTTATTCGTATTCAGATCCCGTGTAATCTCTTCCGGTGTTTTCCGGCTGGTTATACCGCGCCCGGGACGTTCATAATCCGGTCTGCCATAAAGATAAAAGGCATCATCAATCAGAACACTCTCATCCCGAAGCAGGGTGATCCCGGCTTTTTCAAGAAAAACATCCATTTGAGGATCGCTCATTTTTTTACCATCCTGAGGAAAGGTAAATCCGGCCAGAATCGGCTCCTGAATATCGTGGTTTCCGTAGCAGGCATAGGTGCCGTAAGTACTCTGAAGTCCGGAAAGGATTTCAGCCAGTTTTTCCGGCTTGTCAAGCGCTTCATATTCGTTGTCAAAAATATCCCCTGCAATGACAACCAGATCCGGATTCTGGGCATTGATTTTGTCAACCATCTGACGCATCTGGGAAGTGCCGACACTGTATCCGAGATGCAGATCTGCCACAAGGGCGATCTTAAGAGAATCCAGATTCCCGGCCTTCTTATCAATCGTCACCTCATACGGAGTAATCCGGATGAAACGTGCATTGAACATTCCATAAATGCTGATCGCGGCAATCAGAAAAAAGCAGATCGTTCCGGCAAGTGCAGGGCGGAGACGGTGAAAGGTTTTCTTTCGTACTTTTCTGACAATGAGACGTATCAGGTCGGCTGCGATGACAATCAGAGCCGTGTAGAGCATGATGCCCATCCAGTAGTAACCGAGCCCTTTTAGAATTCTCTGAGCTGTTCCGGCAGGAACAAGGAATCCGATCCCCGGAGAAAACGCGACAAAGAAGTAGCAGATCCCAAGTACGATCCGCACCGCGCGTTTTTCAAAAAATGGATGGATATCGGTAAGCCATGTAAAGATCCGGTGCAGAAGGTACAAATTGACTGCAAGGTAGAGGGGGCTTAAATAAACTGCAAGCATAAAAACTTCTCCATTCTTTTGTAAAATCCCTTTTCATAATCGCGAAACATGTGGCTAAAGGCGCACAAGTGTCGGGCGGTGTCCGGTATGCTTCAGAAAAACATTCAGAATATCGGCTGTCCGGATTTTGAGTGTCGAGGTGTTGATACACGGGTGACATCCGATATATTCGTCTTTGAGAAGATCCTCATCGATCAAAAGATTGACTTCCCGATCCGGATCATTCATCAGTCCAAGGACACTTGCAGATCCCGGTGTCAGGTCCAGATACTCCTCCATGAATTCCGGCTCCGCGAAGGAAAGACGGGAGATTCCAAGCTGTCCGGAAAGATCCTTTGTTACAAATTTCTTATCTCCCGGCATCATGAGAAGATAGAAAGTCGTCTTCTGACGGTTTCGCAGGAACAGATTTTTACAGATCTTCACACCAAGCTCCGCCTCAACTGCCTCACAGTCTTCGATCGTATTGGCAGTATCGTGGTCAACTCCTTCGAAGGAAATGTGGAGCTGCTCCAGCAGATCATAGACACGCTGCTCCTTTTCAAGCCGTCCGGTGTAGTCCGGCCGTTCGGTAAAATGGGTTGTATGTACAGTAATACTCATTGTAAAACCTCCTGAAAATGATTTCTTATAGTATAAAAAGAATTGAAAAAAAAGACAAGAAGGTTCAAAAAGAATTAAGAGAATACATAGAAAACTGTGTTCATACTTGCGGGGGCAGGTCCAAGACCTTATAATAAAGAAAGCATCGAATAGGAGATCAAAGAAATGAGAAAATTGTTGAAGTATCTGAATGATTACAAAAAGGAGAGTGTCATCGGTCCGTTGTTTAAGCTTCTGGAGGCCTGCTTTGAGCTGGTGGTGCCGCTCATTATGGCGAACATGATAGACATTGGAATCCGAAATCAGGACACAGGATACATCCTGCGGATGGGGAGCATTTTGATTCTGTTTGCGGTACTTGGACTGGCATGTTCGCTGACAGCCCAGTACTTTGCGGCAAAGGCATCCGTCGGATTCGGAACGGCCCTGCGACATGATATGTTCCGGCATATCCAGAGCCTTTCCTATGCGGAAATTGACCGGGCAGGGAGCGCGACTCTGGTAACAAGGATCACGAGTGATATCAACCAGGTGCAGTCCGGGGTCAATCTGGTTCTGCGGCTCTTCCTTCGTTCCCCGTTTATCGTTGTCGGTGCGCTGATTATGGCGTTTACCATCAGTGTGAAGCTTGCGTTGATTTTTGTAGTTGCGGTGCCGCTTCTGGCGCTGGTGATCTACGGGATCATGGTGGTATCGATTCCGCTTTACCGGAAGGTACAGAAACTGCTTGACCGGATTTTACTTTCTACAAGAGAAAATCTGGAAGGAATCCGCGTCATCCGGGCTTTTGGCATGCAGGGAAGAGAACGGGATGAATTCAAGGCGGAGAATGCAAAATTTCTGGCAGCACAGATGCTGGTCGGAAAAATTTCGGCTCTTTTAAATCCGGCAACCTACATTATCGTCAACGTGGCGACCATAGCCATTGTCTGGTTTGGAGGCCGGGAAACATACGCGGGTGGCATTACACAGGGAGAGGTCATCGCCCTTGTAAACTACATGACACAGATTCTCACTGCGCTGGTGGCGTTGTCCAATCTGATTGTCAGCTTTACAAAAGCGCTTGCCTGTGCCAACCGTATCAATGAAGTATTTGCACTGGAACCGTCCATTCAGGATGGAGACGGAGTTAAGAAAGTGACAGATAAAGAGGGGGCAGAGCAGGAGCAGACAAGGGAAGCGGCAGCATTCCATCAGGTGTCGTTTGCCTATCCGGAGAGTAAGGTTTATGCGGTCACCGGTCTGGATTTCTCTGTGAAAAAGGGAGAGATGATCGGGGTAATCGGAGGAACCGGTTCCGGAAAGTCTACGCTTGTACAGATGATTCCGCGCTTTTATGACGTGGCGGAAGGAAGTGTGACCGTAGACGGAGAGGATGTCCGTAATTATAAGATTGAAGAACTAAGAAAGAAGATCGGTATGGTTCCGCAAAGGGCAGTTCTTTTCCGCGGAACGATCCGTGACAATATGAAAGTTGGAAATGAAGATGCAGATGATGAGCAGATCATGGAAGCGATCCGCACTGCCCAGGCACTGGAGGTTGTGGAAGGAAAGCCGGACGGTCTGGACACACTGATTAATGAGGGAGGAAAAAATCTTTCCGGCGGACAGAAACAGAGACTGACGATTGCCCGTGCTCTTGTACGAAAGCCGCAGATCCTGATCCTGGATGACAGTGCATCTGCACTGGATTTTGCAACGGATGCCAGGCTTCGGAAAGCTGTCAAAGGCCTGAAAGATATGACGGTCTTTGTTGTATCACAAAGAGCGGCATCTGTCATGCAGGCGGACCGGATCATTGTCATGGATGATGGAAAGATTGTCGGAATCGGCACACATGATGAACTGATGAAATCATGCGAGGTTTACAGAGAAATCTGTCTCTCTCAGCTTTCAGAAAAGGAGGTGGGCCAGCATGCATAAGCAGGACAGTACATGGAAAAAGGTACTTTTTTATATCAGACCATATTCGTTTTATGTGATTTTATCGCTCCTTTTCGCAGTCTTGACAGGAGTGCTGACCCTGTATGCACCGATTCTGGTTGGTGATGCTATTGATTTTATTATAGGAAAAGATCAGGTACTGTTTGACCGGAT
This sequence comes from Drancourtella massiliensis, assembly GCF_016900655.1. Taxonomy (GTDB): domain Bacteria; phylum Bacillota; class Clostridia; order Lachnospirales; family Lachnospiraceae; genus Sellimonas; species Sellimonas catena. The sequence goes on along the minus strand of NZ_JACJKH010000011.1, from coordinate 30,305 downwards.
TCTTGATATTCTGAAAAAACTTGCCGTTATCATTGCGATTACAGGTGTGGGACAGTGGCTGATGAATCTGTGCAATAATCAGATTACCTACCGGGTAGTAAGAGACGTACGGCTAAAAGCATTTAAAAAACTGGAAAGACTGCCCCTTTCTTATGTGGACAGCCATGCAAATGGAGATACCATCAGCAGGATTATCACAGACGTGGAGCAGTTTTCGGACGGACTTTTGATGGGATTTACCCAGTTTTTCTCCGGAGTAGTAACAATTGTTACGACATTGATTTTCATGCTGACCATTGATGTGAAAATTACTCTGGTTGTCGTGCTGCTCACACCATTGTCCTTCTTTGTTGCGGGATTCATTGCAAAACGGACATACCAGATGTTTAAAAAACAGTCGGAAGCAAGGGCGGATATGACATCGCTCGTTAACGAGATGGTAGGAAATCAGAAAGTAGTACAGGCATTCGGATACGGAAGCACCGCTTCCGAACGGTTTGACGAAATCAATGGAAAACTGAAAACCTACAGCCTGAAAGCGATTTTCTTTTCGTCCATTACGAACCCGAGTACTCGGTTTGTCAATAACCTTGTCTATATGGGGGTTGGAATCACGGGGGCGTTAAGCGCGATGTCCGGGATCATCAGCGTCGGACAGCTTTCCTGCTTTCTGACCTATGCGAATCAGTATACAAAACCGTTTAATGAGATTTCCGGTGTCGTGACGGAACTCCAAAATGCACTTGCCTGCGCAAAAAGGGTGTTTGATTTTATCGAAGAAGAACCGGAGCCGAAAGATGATAAGGACGCCGTGGTACTGATAGATGCAAAAGGAAACCTGGATCTGGAACACGTAAGCTTTTCTTATAAGAAAGAAGTACCGCTTCTGAAAAATCTGAATCTGAACGTAAAGCCGGGGCAGAAGATTGCGATTGTCGGTCCGACAGGATGCGGAAAGACGACTCTCATCAATCTTCTCATGCGTTTCTATGATGTAGATGCAGGGGTTATCCGTATGGAAGGTGAGGATATCCGGCATATTACAAGGGACAGCCTGAGAGAAAATTATGGAATGGTACTTCAGGAGACCTGGCTGAAATCCGCGACGATTGCAGAAAATATTGCCTACGGAAATCCGGATGCAACGAGAGAAGAGATCATTCATGCGGCGAAAGAAGCGCATGCCCACGGATTTATCACAAGAATGCCGGATGGATACGATACGGTAATTTCCGAAGAAGGCGGCAATCTTTCACAGGGACAGAAACAGCTTTTATGTATTGCCAGAGTCATGCTCAGACTGCCTCCGGTACTGATTCTTGATGAGGCCACCTCTTCCATCGATACACGGACTGAGATCCGGGTGCAGCAGGCTTTTGAGAAGCTTATGGAAGGACGAACCAGTTTCATCGTGGCACACCGCTTATCCACGATCCGCACGGCGGACCGGATCCTCGTCATGAAAGACGGAAATATCATTGAGCAGGGAACACACGAAGAACTGCTGGCGAAAAATGGATTTTATAAGCAGCTGTACGAAAGTCAGTTTGCATAAAATATGTGAAAACAAATCAATTACTCCCGGTTGACAGAAGATCAGAATCTCTGTAAACTGGGAGTATCATTTCATAGACCGCAAAATCATAATCAGCGGTCAAACACATTTCTGAACAAAATCAGGGCTGATCAGCCGGAGAATCCAGAAAATGAATGAAAATACTTGACAAAAAATTACCGGGGGGGGGTAAAATTGTCATAAGATTTTACTTGACAGAAGGCAAAAGAGATGCAATTATGATAAAGAGTCAAGAAAATTCATGACATTGAATGACAGATGGAGGAAAAGGCTATGAATGAGAGTGTTCAAATTGAGATTCATGACCTGACAAAGATTTACAAGCTGAATAAAAAGCAGATGCAGGAATCTCACACAAAGAATCCGAAAAAGACAGCGGTGGATCACCTGACGCTGACTGCAAAATCAGGGGAGATCTATGGGCTGCTCGGTCCGAACGGAGCGGGGAAAACGACAACGCTCCGGTGTATTGCGACGATTATCAAACCGTCGTCGGGAGAGATTTATGTAAATGGCAATGAGGTACAGAAGAACTCAGAAGCAGTCAGAAAGAGTATTGGATTCCTGACAAGCGATATTAAGCTGGATCCGCAGTTCTCGGTAGATTATCTGTTTGATTTTTTCGGAGAACTCAGAGGGATTGCACCGGATCAGATTAAAAAGAGAAAAGAAGAGTTATTTACATATTTTGGAATTAATGACTTTGCGCACAAAAAGATCAAAGAGCTTTCCACGGGTATGAAACAGAAAGCGGCCATTGCAGTCAGCCTGATTCATGATCCGGAAGTGGTGATTTTTGACGAGCCGACGAACGGACTTGATATTATCACAGCGAGAAGTGTAACCGACTATCTGAGAAAACTGAAAGAAGAAGGAAAGCTTGTTATAATCTCTACCCATATTATGTCCGAGGCAGAAAAGCTCTGCGACCGGATCGGGATTATTATTGACGGGAAAAAGAGAGCAGAGGGAACGCTTGCCGAAATTCTGGAGGAGACAGGTACTCACGATCTGGAAGATGCTTTCTTCGAATACTTTAAAAGTGTAAAGGGGGAAGCGTAAGATGAAAACGATATACAAAAAAGAACTTGCACGTATTTTCAAAGATAAAAAGATGATTTTTTCTGTTTTTCTGCTTCCGGTCCTGATTATGGTCGGAATCATGGCGTTGGTAGGAAACCTTGCGACGAGACAGGTAGAAGATATCGAGAACCACAGATCAATCGTATATATGATAAATGAGCCGGACAGTTTCAGCGCATTTCTGGAAGCTGCGGATTTGAATATGGAGGTCAATACCATAAAGACAGACGGTGAAAGAGAAAATGTTATGGATCTTCTGCGGAATGGAGATGCGGATCTCCTGATTGAATTCCCGGAGAATTTTGATTCCATGATTCAGGAATATCAGACAGGAGATGAGGTGCCGCAGATCAAGACATACTACAATCCGTCCGAGGACTACTCCTCAAGTGCTTATGAACTGATTTCCAATCAGACGCTGGAAGCATACCGTCAGACCTTGCTGTCCCAGAGAGTGGCAGATATGAACGGGATTCAGATCTTTACTGTCAACAGCGACAATAAAGATATGATTGTCCAGGATGACCAGAAGGCAAGCGGCAAAGCACTCGGCATGATGCTTCCGTATTTCATCACGATCCTGCTTTTTGCAGGCGCAATGGGAATCGGAACTGACATGATTGCGGGGGAAAAAGAGAGGGGAACGATGGCAAGTCTTCTCGTGACTCCGGTCAAAAGAAAATCCATCGTACTCGGAAAAGTATTTGCCCTGATGACAATTTCCGGAATATCTTCGGTCATCTATATTGTTGTGATGGGTGCGACATTCCCGAAGATTTTGGGAGGAGACAGCGGGCTGGATATTGAAATTACACCGGAACAGATTGCCATGATCGGTGTACTTCTGGTGGCAATTTCGTTCCTTTACTCGGCGATTGTCATTCTGATCTCTGTGTTTGCGAGAGATCTGAAGGAGGCAAGCACCTACATTACTCCGGCATACATGGTAGTGCTGGTAATTGGAATGATGACCATGTTCACGACAAGCGAGGCCGGAATGAAAGATTATCTGATACCATTTTATAATACTGCGCTCGCTTTAAAAGGGATTCTGACATCGGAAGTGACGATGGCACAGTACGGTGTGACTCTTGTTATGACATTAGTGCTTGGCGGCATTTTGACGGCAGTGATCGCAAAAGCATTTGAAAGTGAAAAAGTAATGAATCTGTAATAGATTTTGATATGTAGCAAAAGAAGAATGGACGCATATGCTGGTGATAAGACCGGTGTATGCGTCTTTTTTGTCCGAAAAGGCGATAGACGTTCTGCGCCGCAGGATTCTGGGTAACGGGAGGGAAATAAAATGAGGCTTTGTGATCTGAGAGAAAAAGAGGTCATCAACACAGTGAACTGCAGACGCCTTGGCTGTGTGGCAGATCTGGTGGTGGATATGAAAAAAGGCTGTGTCCAGGCGATTGTTGTACCGGGTCCTGGAAGACTGGGAGGCCTGTTTGGATATGACAGTGAATATGTGATTCCGTTTGAATGCATCTGTAAAGTGGGACCGGATATCATTCTGGTGGATATTTGCGAGGAAAAATTCTTGTGTGAGTGCAGATAAAACGGAGAATATGTTGACCGCCTAAAATGGTAATGGTATACTGATACCAGATTTTGGAGAAAGGATGGTACATGAGATGAAATGTCCATACTGCGGCAATCCGGATACAAGAGTGATTGATTCCCGCCCTGCTGAGGATGGATCTTCAATACGCAGGCGACGATCCTGCGATTCCTGTGGAAAGCGGTTTACGACCTACGAGAAAGTAGAGACAATCCCTCTGATTGTCATTAAAAAGGACAATAACAGAGAGCAGTACGACCGGGAAAAGATCGAAAAGGGCATTCTTCAGGCGTGCTATAAAAGACCGGTTCCGGCTGAAGTGATTGAAAAGACGGTTGAGCAGATCGAGAATGAGATTTTCAATCGCGAGGAAAAAGAGATTCCGAGCAAGGTGATCGGTGAGATTGTTATGAGAAGACTCAAAGATCTGGATGAGGTTGCCTATGTGCGCTTCGCATCTGTTTATCGTGAATTTAAGGACGTCAATACGTTCATGGAAGAATTGAAAAGTATACTGGATAAAAAATAGGAGGATCCGAAAGGATTCTCCTGTTTGCGTTATGGGAAGAGTGTGAGCAGCAACATCCAATGACATAAATTACGGAAAATACTTGACGAAAAAAGAAAACACCCTTATAATAACTAATGTTATATAACGTATGATATTAAAAAGAAGGGAGGAACTTTTCATGCCGCCGAAAAAGAGAATTACAAAGGAACTGATTTTGCAGAAGGCATTTGAGATCATTCACGAGGAAGGTATTGAAAGCCTGAATGCCAGATATCTCGCGAAACAGCTGAACTGCTCTACAATGCCGATTTTTCAGTCTTTTCAGGATATGAATGAACTGAAAGCGGAGGTAAAGCTCAGAATCGACGAGTACTATACTGAGTTTATCAATCAATATATTGATAAGGCAGACTATCTGTTTACGATCAGCTTTGCCTATATCAATTTTGCCAGAAAAGAACGGAATTTCTTTGGAGCTCTCTTCGTAAATCCGCTTCTTGGGTCTCGTACAGTCCGGGAGGTCATTGATTCTCCGTGGAACCGGGAGACAATCGAGTGTACAGCCGAACAGTTTAAAATTTCCATTCAAGAAAGTGAAGGCTTGTACCGGGATGTCCGTTTTTATGCCCATGGAATTGCGACGCAGCTTTATGGAGGGAACATGAGACTTTCTGAGGAGGAAATTCAGACACTTCTCAGAAATGTGATGGAGAAGTTCTTGAAAGGAGAGGCAAGGATATGAGAACGTATAAACTGACGATCTCCTATGACGGTACCCGTTACCAGGGATGGCAGCGGCAGCCGGGAGCAGAGAATACGATCCAGAATGTGATAGAAGATGCCATTTGCAAATTGACCGGATATGAAGTGAAAATCCAGGGATCCGGGAGAACGGATGCCGGAGTCCACGCCAGAGGACAGGTGGCAAGCCTGAGGCTTTCAGGGAAAGTGGAGGAAAGAGAATTCTTAAGAAAACTCAATGCAGGTCTTCCGGAGGACATTCGGATCCGCAGCATGGAACTGGTCCCGAATACCTTTCACGGACGCCGGAGCGCCAAAGGGAAATGTTACGAATATCATGTAGACTTGCGGGAAAAGCAGCAGGTATTTTCCAGAAGGTATACGTGTCATTATCCGGAAAAACTGGATATCGAGGAAATGGAACAGGCCACGGGATATCTGCTCGGAAGACATGATTTTTCCAGCTTTACCGACCGGAAAGATGAGAAAGGATGTACGAGACGGATCGATGAGATACGGATAGAAAAAAGTGGAGATTCCCTTTGCATGTCCTTTCGGGGAAACGGATTTATGTACCATATGGTGCGGATTCTAAGCGGGACTCTTCTGGAAGTGGGAAGCGGAAAGAAGAGTGCCAGGGACATACCGGAGATTCTGAAAGCGAAAAGCCGGGCCTGCGCCGGATTTCTGGCTCCGGCACAGGGACTGTTTTTAAAAGAAGTTTATTATCAGGAAGAACAGAGATAATGGGAAGGAGGCTCATGCCGCACGGCAGGATCCTCCTGTGTTTTTACAGTTCTTTTTTCAAATAGACCATATCCACGAGCTGAATTCCGCATTCGAAAATAGGATGATCGTAGTTGTCGGTAAAGAAGTTTTTCACCCGGTGGGATTCGGTGAAGCCGCATTTTTTATAAAACGGAACAGTCAGCGGGCTGTCTCCGGTTCCGACATACATGGTATGATACTTTCCGGAATAAAGTCCGCAGACATAATCGATCATCTTCCTACCATATCCAGATCCCTGACAATGTTCGTAAACCGCGATATTTTTCAACTCGCAGGTGCCGTCATCGCTGCATGTCACGACACAGACACCTTTGAGATCTTCATCATAAAGCGCATACATGTCGCCGGATTCCAGATAACGGTCAATCATGCTTTCCTGCTCATCAGCAAGCAGAAGCAGGTCTAGGAACTGCTTTTTGTTTTCTGTGATTTTTTCGATTCTCATGATAACTTTCCTTTCATGACAGAAGTACTTATAGTTTACCACATGGATTCATGGTATACTAGTCTGGTAATGATGGATTTAAAATGAAAATCAGATAAGATACAGGAGGAAAGTTACATGAAGTTTATATCATGGAATGTAAATGGAATCCGCGCATGTGTGCAGAAAGGATTTCTGGATTTCTTTCAGGAGGCGGATGCAGATATTTTCTGTATTCAGGAGACAAAGATGCAGGAGGGACAGTTGGATCTGGAGCTTCCGGGATATCATCAGTACTGGAACTATGCGGTACGGAAAGGATACTCCGGAACTGCTATTTTTACGAAACGGGAGCCGATTTCGGTACAGTACGGCATCGGCATCGAAGAGCACGATCAGGAAGGGCGTGTGATTACTCTGGAGTTTGAGGACTTTTATTTTGTCACGGTTTATACACCGAATTCCCAGAGTGAACTTGCAAGACTGGATTACCGGATGCAATGGGAGACGGATTTTCTTGCATATTTGAAGCGCCTGGAAGAGAAAAAACCGGTTGTTTTCTGCGGAGACCTGAACGTCGCAGCCGAAGAGATTGACCTTAAGAACCCGAAGACCAACCGGAAAAACGCCGGATTTACCGATGAAGAGCGGGACAAATTCCGGACGCTGAAAGCTGCTGGCTTTATCGATACTTTCCGGTATTTTTATCCGGATCAGGAAGGAATTTATTCCTGGTGGTCCTACCGGTTCAGCGCAAGAAAGAAGAACGCAGGGTGGCGTATTGACTACTTCGTAGTGTCAGAAGCGTTGAAAGACCGTCTGGAAGATGCGAAGATTCTGACGGAGGTCATGGGAAGCGATCACTGTCCGGTGGAACTGGATATGAAAGGATAGGAAGAAGCGATGTTTGATCTACAGCGATTTTTAGAAGGACTGGATCTGCTCTATGCATCCGGGAAAGGCCGTGAAGCAGAAGGGTACCTGAAACGGGGACTGAAAGAGGCGGCATCCTGCGGGGATGACGGAGCGATCCTTGCAATTTTGAATGAACTGATGGGATATTACCGGGCGGCAGGAAGATATGAGGAATGTCTGCTCTGCACCAGACAGGCCATGGAGCTTGCGGACGAGCTGGGGCTTGACGGCACGATGCAGTATGGCACGATGCTGTTAAATGCTGCGACGGGATGCCGTGCCGCAGGGAAATATCAGGAGGCGGAAACGCTCTACGGACAGGCATACGAAATTTACCGGAGGTATATTACAGGGCCGGACTACCATATGGCATCGCTTCATAATAATCTGAGTCTTCTGTACAGTGAAACGGGACGTCTGAAAGAGGCGAAACGGGAGCTGGAGCGGGCAATGGAGATTGTCAGAAAGCTGGATGATGCAGACGTAGAAGTGGCAATTACCCATACGAACCTGGGAAATCTCTGTTTCCAGATGAACGAGACGGCCGAAGGAAAAGCGCATATGGAACAGGCGGTCCGGATTTTTGAAAAGATGCCGGACGGGAAGGATTCTCACTATGCGTCAGCGCTGTCCGGACTTGGCGAAGCGTATTTCCATGAAGGAAATCTGGAGGCATCTCAGGCATGCTATCAGAAAGCCCTGGATGAAATTTTCCGGTTCTACGGTGAAAATGAGTACTATCAGGTGACAAAACGGAATCTGGAAATTGTCTCGGATCTGCTGAGAAGACGGCAGGCGGCCGAGAAGAGCCAGATGAAAGGTCTGGAACTTGCGAAAGCTTATTATGAGGAATATGGAAAAACGATGATCGAAGAGCAGTTCCCGGAGTATGCCGGGCGGATTGCGGCCGGGCTTGTAGGAGAAGGCTCGGAATGTCTGGGGTACGACGATGCCTGGTCCACGGATCACGATTTCGGTCCGGGATTTTGTCTGTGGCTGACGAAAAAAGATTATCGGAAAATCGGGCAGAAGTTGCAGGAAGCCTATGACGCACTGCCAAAAGAATTTATGGGCTATGCGGCAAGAAATACGACGGAGCAGGGAAAGCAGCGTGTCGGCGTCTTTGAGATCGGGACATTTTTCCGGAATCTGACCGGATATAAAAAAGCACCGAAGGAAGACAAAGACTGGCTTCCCATTTCTCAGGAATCTCTGCGGACCGCAGTAAGCGGCGAGATCTTTGATGATCCGCTCGGGAAATTTACGAAGAGAAGAGCGGCGTTTTCCATGGAACCGGAGAGCGTCCGCTTGAAACGGCTCTATGTTTCACTTGGAAAAATGGCTCAGGCGGGACAGTATAATTTCCCGCGGGCCAAAAAGAGAAATGCTCTTGGAGCCATGTATTTTTCCCTGTCAGAGTTTCTTTCTGCGTCGGTGGAGACTGCATATCTTCTGAACAAAACCTACATGCCGTTTTACAAATGGAAAATGAAAGGCATGGAAGAATTCCAACGGATTCCGGAGATCCGGGTGCTTCTGGAAGAACTGATGGAAAAAGAGACGACAGATAAAGATATAGAAGAGAAAATCGAACAGATCTGCCGGATTGTGGCAGGCGAGCTGAAAGAGCAGGGAATTTCCGGCAGGGAAGATGATTTCCTGGAAGCCCATAAGGCATCCGTGCTGGAAAAGCTGATGGAAATAGAAAAGGACAAGGGACATGATGGACAAAAACCAGTTGATTAAAGAGATTGTGGAAATGGAATGGCAGCAGTTCCAGAATGTTCACAATGAGGGCGGCAGGGCCACCTGCCAGGATGACAAAGAGACCTTTGAGATTATGAGAAACAGCCAGTTCCTTGTGTGGAATGAGGAAGTATTGAAGAGTTATCTTGCGGATCTTCAGGATGCATGGGCGGACGGCTGGAATCTGCTGACGGAAAAGTACGCCAGAATGATGGAAAGTACAGCGCCAAAAGAATATGAAGCTTTCCGGGATATTCTTCCAAAGCGGAGTGAAGAACGGATTTGTCTGCAGGAAGAAGTGATCCGGCAGGAAATTGCGTGGGCGGAGGACTTCGCCCGGAGATATCCGAAGCTTGGCAGTACCGGAAGAAAGATCCATACCTCGGAAGACACACCATGGGATACTTCCCAGGAGACTTATTTAAGAGGTGAAATCGGCACCTTTTCGGACCGGACCATCAAACTGTATGCACGGATGATTCGGGAGATGGCCGAAAAAGGGGAAAACCTGACGGAGAAGAATCTCGGATTCATGGTCCGTTTCTATGGATACCAGTCTCTGGAAGAAGCGGAGCAAATGCAAAAATAACAAATAGAACCATAAAGACAGAAGAAAAGGAGACAGAGCAGATGTTGATGAAACGGGAAGATATGGCGGCAGTAGCGGTAGACTATCAGGAACGGCTCATGCCGGTTATGTATGAAAAAGAGGAACTGCTGGCACATTCAGTGATTCTCCTGAATGGACTAAGAGAACTTGGAATTCCGATTTATATCACGCAGCAGTATACAAGAGGACTTGGAATGACAGTGCCGGAGATTACAGAAGCGGCAGGAACCGGTGACTATCTGGAAAAGATCAGCTACAGTGCGGCTGAGGAAGTCATTCCGAAACTTGGAGAGAAGCGCACGGTAATTATCTGTGGAATCGAATCACACATCTGCGTGCTGCAGACGGTGATCGATCTGAAGGCAAAAGGATATACGCCGGTTCTGGTGACGGACTGCATTTCCAGCAGAAAGCCGCGGGATATGGAGATGGCTCTGGAGCGGGCAAAGATGGAAGGTGCCGTTCTGACCACCTACGAAGCGCTGCTGTTTGAGATTCTTGGAAAAGCAGGAACGCCGGAGGCAAAAAAAATACAAAAACTGATTAAATAAAAAACGATGCTTTTGGCAGACTGAAAAACTCCCCGCAGAAATGCATGGTACATAGTAGTACGGTGATTTCTGTGAGGAGTTTTTTGTTAGAAGTTCTTTTCCGATGCCTTTCCTGTAGAATTTCTCACCATCAGCTTTGCGTGAAGCAGCAGCGTTCCGATGGAAACATCGTTCATCAGGCTGTCCAGTGCATAGTAGCCGCATTTTCCGATCTCAATCCGTTCCTGCCGGACCGTAGTCATCGGAGGATACGTATACGGACAGATCGGGAGATCATCAAATCCGATGACGCTTAAATCATCCGGAATCCGAAGTCCCAGCTGCTGGCACTGAATCATGGCCGCGTTGGCCAGAAGATCGTGACTGCAGATGATGGCGGTCATTCCCATATCAATGAGGCGGGGCAGATGCTTCTCCAGGCACTGGGTGACATAGTAGGAAGCACCGGCGTAGTCGGATTCGGCCTTGAGGCCGTTCTGCCGCATGGCATGGAAAAATCCCTTGTGGCGCACCTGCATGATGTGGGAGCCAAGTGCACCGCTCAAATATCCGATCTTTTTGTGTCCCAGACTTTTCAGATGGGAGACGGCAAGTTCCATTCCTTCATTATTGTCCACGCCGACATAGGCAATCCGCGGGTTGGATTTGATATAGTTGTCATAGAGAACAGCCGGCGTTGTGCTGGTCTGAAAATCCAGCATCCACGGGTCCTGCAGGGTAAAACCGAGAGCAAAGGCACCAATATAATCATGCTGCAGCATGAACATGTCATAGTGGATGGAACGTTGAAGCTTTTCGTTAACCGGGACAATCTCCACTTCGAATCCGGCCGGTTCTGCCATCTGCCGAAATCCGGTGACGATCTCGTAGCCGAACTGATGCGGCTCTTCATAGTCCAGGTTTTCCACAAGAATACACATCTTTTTGGCTGTATTTTTCTGTCTGCGCTGTCTGGTATATCCCATTTCAACAGCAGTTTCCAAAACCGTTTTTCGCAATGTTTCGCTGATGTCCGGGGCACCGTTTAATGCTTTGGAAACAGTACCCTTGGACACGCCAAGTTTTTCGGCAATATCTAAAATTGTAGCCATATTATCACCCTTTAGAAAATAAACTGCAAAATCAAATGATCTTTCTTTATTATATCGGATGGAGGGAAAAAATGCAATTCCTTTTACGAAACTTATAATTCGAAAGTTTCGTAATGTGAGTTGGAGAAGATTGAGGAAGAAAGTTGTGCATATTGAACAAAAATATGTGGTTAATAATGTTTAAAACAGAGAAACGCATGATGAAACGTGTATTACAGGGTTGACTTATGTGTAGATGAAAGGTATAGTAGTATTCAACGAAACAAAACGAAACTTTTTTGAAAGGAAAGGGCAGTAATTATGAAGAAAAGAGGGTTGGCAGTTCTGCTGACAGCGGCGCTGGCTGTATCAATGTTCGCCGGATGCGGGAGCGGCAGCGGTTCAGGCGGTGGAAAAGAGAATATTCGTCTGATGGTCTGGTCGCCGTCAGAAGACCAGTCAAAAGACAGTGGCGAATGGCTGCAGACCATGTGCGAAAAGTTTGCGGATGAACATCCGGAATGGGACATCACCTTTGTATACGGTGTTGCGGATGAAGCATCGGCAGCCGGGCAGGTTGCACAGGACGCAGAGGCAAGTGCGGACGTATTTATGTATGCAAATGACACGCTCACCACGATGACAGATGCAAATGCACTTGCGAAATTTGGAGGAAAATACAGAGAAGAGATCGAAAGTACGAACAGCGAAGAGGTAATTGCTTCTCTGACCAAAGACGGAGAACTTTACGGAGTTCCGTTTACAACCAATACCTGGTTTATGTATTACGACAAGAGCGTATTCAGTGAGGAGGACATCAAAAATCTGGATACCATGCTTGAAAAAGGAGTCGTTTCTTTCCCGCTGACAAACTCCTGGTATCTTCCGGCTTTCTACATCGGTAATGGATGTACTTTATTCGGAGATGGAACGGATGAGTCGAAAGGTGTGGATTTCGGCGGCGACAAGGCAGTAGAAGTGACGAATTATCTGATTGATCTGGAAAAGAATCCGAACTTCCGCATCGATGCCGACGGATCCGGTATTGCAGGACTTCGTGATGGAAGTATCTCGGCAATCTTTTCCGGTTCCTGGGATGCAAATGCAGTAAAAGAAGCGCTTGGGGACAACATGGGCATCGCGGCCCTTCCGACATTCACATTGAACGGAGAGGAAAAACAGATGATGGCTTATGCCGGTTCCAAGGCGATCGGAGTCAATCCGAACTGTGATGATATGGTAGCAGCAGTAGAACTGGCGGTATATCTTGGATCCGCAGAAGCTCAGCGGGCACATTACGAACTGAGAAATGTGATCCCGTGTAATACGGAGCTTCTCGAAGAAGAAGCGATTTCAGGCGACCCGCTTGTTATGGCACAGAACAATACATTTAATTATACATCAATTCTTCAGCCGTTTGTTTCCAAGATGAACAACTGCTGGACTCCGGTGGAAAATATGGGTAAAGGAATCCGAAACGGCAGCGTGACACATGATAATGCGGCTGAGCAGACGGAATCCATGAATGAAGCAATGAACAGCGGCGGAATCTAAAGAGGTGAGAAAAGGATGGGAATAAGAAAAAAGCATGTCAATGATTTCCCGACACCGTATACCTGTAAGGCGGCGATCAGGGAAGGCGGCATGGAGACAAAACTCTCCATGGTGCTGATGGGATTTGGAAATATTATACATAAGCAGAAGATCAAAGGTCTGCTCTTTCTGGCAATAGAAGTAGCATATATCGTGTTTATGATCGTAAATGGGATTCAGTTCCTGTCGATGCTTGGAACACTTGGAACAGTGGAACAAAAAGAAATCTGGGATGAGGCAAATCAGATTTATGTTTATACAAAGGGAGATCAGTCTATTCTGATCCTGCTCTACGGTGTGGCAACACTTCTTCTTACCGTACTGATGATCTGGGCATGGAGAGGAGCACTGAAGAGTGCCTACAAGGCAGAGTGCCTGGATAAACAGGGCAGACATATCAATACATTTGTGGAAGATCTGAAATCTCTTCTGCATGAAAACCTGCACAGACTTCTGATGACACCGCCGATGATCTTTATCGGTGCGCTGACGATTCTGCCGTTGATCTTTATGATCTGTATGGCATTTACGAACTACAGTAAAATCGACAATCATCTGATGCTGTTTGACTGGGTGGGACTTGACAACTTCAAAGCGCTGTTTGATTCCAGCAGTATCCTGGGAAGCACGTTCTGGTCTGTACTTGGATGGACACTTGTGTGGGCGTTCTTCGCAACATTCAGCAACTATATTTTCGGTATGATTCTTTCTATTGTAATCAACCGGAAAGATACAAAGGCAAAGGGATTCTGGAGATTCTGCTTCGTACTCTCCTGTGCGGTTCCGATGTTCGTTTCTCTTCTGATTATGAGAACGATGCTTCAGCCGGAAGGCGCGGTCAATGTCCTGCTTCGTAATCTGGGACTGATTGCGCAGGATGCAAGCCTCCCGTTCTTTACGGATCCAACGTGGGCAAGAGTAACGGTTATTGTAATCAATATCTGGGTTGGTGTACCATATACACTGCTTCAGCTGACCGGAGTCCTTCAGAATATTCCGGGTGAGCTTTACGAGGCCGCCAGAGTGGACGGCGCCAATGCAGTGCAGATCTTCTTTAAGATCACACTTCCGTACATGCTGTATGTGACGACACCATACCTGATTACAACATTTACAGGAAACGTCAACAACTTCAACGTTATCTACCTGTTGTCGGGAGGAGATCCGGTTACCAATCTGGAATCCACGGCAGGAAGCACTGACCTGCTTGTAACATGGCTGTACAAACTGACCGTAGACAAACAGTACTACAACATCGGTGCGGTTATCGGTATCCTGACATTTATCATTCTGGCGATTGCGGCGCTCCTTACTTACCGCAACAGTAAATCATATAAAGAAGAAGGGGGATTCTAGATCATGGCTGCGAAAACAAAAGTACGCTCAGCTAAAAAGAGACGTTTTATCAATAATACGATCGTTCATGTCGTACTTGCCATACTGGCGTTTATCTGGGTATTCCCGATTATCTGGGTAATACTGACGAGCTTCCGGGCGGAAAAAGGATCCTATGTTTCCACCTTCTTCCCGCAAAGCTTCACACTTGACAACTATGTGAAACTGTTTACGGATACATCAATCCTGAACTTTCCGCAGATGTTCATGAACACGCTGTTCATCGCAGTATGTTCCTGTATCTTATCTACCTTTTATGTTCTGGCAGTTTCCTACTGTCTGTCCAGACTGAAATTTAAACTGCGGAAACCATACATGAACATGGCGATGATTCTTGGTCTGTTTCCTGGATTCATGTCAATGATTGCGGTGTACTTCATCCTGAAGGCAATTGGCCTTACAGAAGGCAATCTGATCAAACTGGCTTTGATCCTGTGTTATTCAGGAGGAGCGGGCTTAAGCTTCCAGATCGCAAAAGGATTCTTTGATACGGTTCCGATTGCGGTGGACGAGGCGGCGCTTCTCGATGGATGTACAAGGTGGCAGATTTTTACGAAGATTACACTGCCGCTTAGTAAACCGATCGTTATTTACACGGTACTGACATCTTTCATGTCACCATGGCTGGATTTCATTTTCGCAAAGGTAATCTGCCGTGCAAACTCCGACCAGTATACAGTTGCGATCGGACTTTGGAATATGCTTCAGAAAGAATATATTGACAGCTGGTACACAAGTTTCGCTGCAGGAGCGGTGTTGATTTCAATTCCGATCGCGATCCTCTTCCTGTTCATGCAGAGATACTATGTGGACGGTATGTCCGGTGCTGTAAAGGGCTAAAACAATCAGATTTGAATGAGGGACAGACAGATGAGAAAGACAGCAAAAGAATGGAAAACATTTTATTCAGATCCGGAATTTGAACAGAACTATACCTATGAAGGGCATGACCTCGGGGCAGCCTGCACGGAGGATGGAACTTCCATCCTCCTGTGGAGCCCGGTGGCCGAGTCTGTAACAGTCCGCTTCTATCATGATGGAGAATCAGAAGATTCATACCGGACGGAAGCGATGGTAAAAGAGGGCAAAGGTGTCTGGGCATACCGGACAAAAGAAGTGCTTCACAAAGTATACTATGATTTTGAACTTTCCATAGAGGGAAAGATGATATGCTCGGCGGATCCTTATGCGAAAGCCTGCGGGATCAACGGAAAGAGGAGCATGATTGTAGATTTAAAAAGAACAGATCCAAAAGGATGGGAGGAAGATGTTTCCCCCGCTTATCAGCAGGAACAGATTATTTATGAGCTGCATATCGGGGAATATTCCTGGGATCCGTCCGGAGGATTCCCGGCAGCCTTCCGGGGGAAGTATAAGGCATTTACCTGTGAGAATACGACACTAGACCACGACGGCGTGCATCCCACGGGCTTTTCTTATATGAAGAAACTCGGTATCACCCACGTGCAGCTGATGCCGGTCTACGATTATGGATCTGTGGATGAAAGCAAGACAGAAGGGGAGTTCAACTGGGGATACGATCCGGTGAACTATAACGTTCCGGAAGGCTCCTACTCGACGGACCCAAGAAACGGAGAGGTCCGGATCAAGGAATTCAAGGAGATGATCCAGTTTCTGCATAAAAACGGGTTCCGGGTCATCATGGATGTGGTTTATAATCATACCTATTCCCTTGATGCCTGGTTCCAGAAAACGGTGCCGTGGTACTATTACCGTGTCCATGAAAACGGGGAGACCGCAAACGGTTCTGCCTGTGGGAACGATGTGGCGAGCGAGCGGAGCATGTGCGCAAACTACATTCTGGACTCCGTTCTTTACTGGGCTGAAGAATACCACATCGACGGCTTCCGGTTTGACCTGATGGGGCTTCTGGATACGGGGCTGATGAACCGGATTGAGAAGGAACTTGCGCTCCGGTATGGTAAAGGGGAAAAGATGGTATTCGGAGAACCGTGGTCTGCAGATGAAACTCCGATGGAAAAACAGGCGGTTCCGGCACTGAAATGCCATGTGGACCAGCTGGATCCGCATGTAGGCTTCTTCTGTGATGATACACGGGATGCGGTAAAAGGTCATACATTCGAAGGGGAGGAGCCGGGATTTGTCAATGGGGGAGAAGGCCTGGAGGAGGAAATTCTTGCTTCCGTTCGCGCCTGGTGCGGGCCAAAGTCGAAGGTGAAAGCACCTTCCCAGGTCATCACCTATGTATCTGCCCATGACAACTGGACATTGTGGGATAAACTCTCCCTGACAATCCCGGATGAGAAAGAACGGATGCAGGCCAACCGCATGGCAGCGGCCATCTACATGACCTGCCAGGGAAATCTGTTCTTCCTTTCCGGAGAGGAATTTGCCCGCACGAAGGACGGACTGGAAAATTCCTACAATGCGCCGATTGAGATCAACCGGCTGGACTGGAAACGGGCTTATGAACAGTATGAACTAACAGAGTATTACAGCGGGCTGATTCATCTGAGAAAACAGCTTCCGGGACTTTGCGACAAGTCTGAGAACGCATGGAAAAGGATTCAGAACCGGTGGAAAACAGACGGAGCAGTTGGGTTTACGGTGGATAATCGAAACGAAAGAGCACCGTCAAGATGGGAAACGTTATGTATTATTTATAATAGTAGAAATGAAAAATTTGCGGTTGAGCTTCCGGAAGGAAAATGGGAAGTCCTTCTGGATGGATATAGCAGCAATCTGTGGAGAGATCCATTTGTTACAGAAGGAACGGTAAAGGTGGACAGCCACAGTGTATTAGTACTTGGACAAACAGGAAAGTGAAGACAGACTTATGAAATGGATATACGGAAAACAGGATTTTAAAACACTTTCAAGAGGACAGGAAAACTGTTATCTTCTGACAAACGGACTGGGAGGGTTTTCCTCTCTGACGATGACCGGTTCGGTTACGAGAAATGACCATGCGCTATTGATGGCATGTACGAAGGCACCGAATCATCGATACAATCTGATCCATCGTCTGAAAGAAGAGATCCGGATCGGAGAAGAGAAACAGATTCTCTCGACGCAGGAGTTTGCGGACGGGACAAAAGAAGAAGGATACCAGCATCTGTCCGCATTCTCCTTTGAGGATACTCCGGTCTGGCGCTGGGAGACAAAAGGCGTCCGGATCCGGAAAGAACTCGGGATGGCCCAGTTGGAAAATACGGTGGCAGTTGTCTATGAGATGAAAAATCAAAGCCTGTTTGATGCAGAGCTTGTCGTTACACCTTTTTTACAGTTTGTAAGAAAGGGAGAGGATCTGACGGAGGAGCAGGTGTTTGAACGAAAAGGGAATACCGTTTCTTCAGACGGATTGACTCTCTATTTCGAGACGGACGGGGAAATCCTCCCGGAGGAGCAGACAGAGACGTATTATTACAGCTATGATGCCTGCGACGGCAGAAGGGAGAGCGGAACGGCAAAAGCGGTGCTGAAGATCCGGATGCAGGTTCCGGCAGGAGAAAGAAGGACACTTTCTATCGTCTGCTCGATGGAACAAGGCAGAAACGATGCGCAGGCAGTGATTGCGGAGACAAAAAAGTACAGAAAAGCGCTGGAGGAAAAAGCCGGATTTGCGGATCCGATGGCAAAGGTTCTTGTAAAGAGTGCGGCACAGTTTGTGGCAGACCGGGAATCTACAGGAGGAAAAACGATTCTTGCAGGCTTCCCGTTCTTTGAGGACTGGGGCCGGGATACGATGATTGCTCTTCCGGGTGTCTGCATTTCAACCGGGCAGTATGAGACGGCAAAAGAGATCCTGAGGACCTTTGCAGCAAACGAGCGTGACGGTCTGATGCCGAATCTGTTCCCGGAAGGAAAGAATGAGCCGAGGTACAATACAGTGGATGCAGCTCTTTTGTTTATCAACTGTGTGTATCTGTATTATCAGGCATCGGGGGATATGGACTTTGTCAAGGAAGTCTGGCCTGTGATGGAACGGATCATCACAAAATACCGGGAGGGAACGAGACACGGCATCCGGATGGAAGAAGACGGCCTGATCCGGGCAGGAGAAGGCCTGGACCAGGTGACCTGGATGGATGTCCGGGTGGGAGAAATCCTTCCGACGCCAAGACATGGCAAACCGGTGGAGATCAATGCCTACTGGTATAATGCACTTCGGATTATGGAAATATTTGCATCTGAACTTGGATTGGAATATACTGGGTATGGGGTGCTTGCGGACAGGACACGCACTTCTTTCCGGGAACAGTTCTGGAATGAAGAGAGAGGATGCCTGAAAGATCTCGTATCCGGAACAAAGGCGGACATGCAGATCCGGTGCAACCAGATCTGGGCCGTATCCATGCCGTTTACCATGCTGGAAAAAGATCAGGAACGGCAGGTGGTGCGCACTGTCTATGAAAAACTGTACACCCCTTACGGACTGCGCACGCTGGAAGAAGGGGACGAAGAGTTCCACCCGTTTTACGGGGGAGAGATGATAGAACGTGACCTGGCATATCATCAGGGAACGGTCTGGACCTTCCCGCTTGGCGCTTATTATCTGGCATATCTGAAGGTATGCGGATACAGCGAAGAGGCGAAAGAAGAAGTCAAAGAACAGCTGGAAGTCATGGAAAGCGCCATGAGGGAGGGCTGTATCGGACAGCTTCCGGAGATTTACGACGGAGGAAATCCATCCTCGTCAAAGGGATGCTTCGCCCAGGCGTGGAGCGTAGGAGAAATTCTGCGTGTATATGAAGCAGTCAAATAAGAACACACATCGAAAGGAGAACAAAGATGGAACAGTTATTACAGGAGATGTTACAGAAAAACTATGGAAAAAGCATCAGCGATGCGTCCAATGAAGAAATTTATACAGCGCTTTTATGCATTACAAAAGAGAAAATGGCAGGAATAAAGAGGAATGAAGGAAATAAAAAACTCTATTATATTTCCGCGGAATTCCTGATTGGAAAACTGTTATCCAACAACCTGATTAACCTTGGCCTGTTTGATGAGACAAGAGAGGTACTGAAAAATCACGGCAAAGATATTACAGAAATCGAGGAGGCCGAGCTGGAGCCGTCCCTTGGAAACGGAGGACTTGGACGTCTGGCAGCATGTTTCCTGGATTCCATCGCGACACTGGGACTGCCGGGAGACGGCGTGGGCTTAAACTACCACGACGGATTGTTCCGTCAGACCTTTGTTGACAACAAGCAGAGAGAAGAGAAAAACCCGTGGATCACAGACAACAGCTGGCTGACAAAGACGGAACGCCATTTTGAAGTGCCGTTTAAAGATTTCACTCTGACTTCCACAATGTACGATATTGATGTGCCGGGTTATAAAAACGGCTGCAACAAGCTGCATCTGTTTGATCTGGATTCTGTGGACGAGTCCATCATCCATGACGGTATCCAGTTTGACAAAGAGGATATCAAGAAGAACCTGACACTCTTCCTCTATCCGGATGACAGTGACGAGGCAGGACAGCTGTTAAGAATCTATCAGCAGTATTTCATGGTCAGCAACGCGGCACAGCTGATCCTTGCAGAGGCGGAGGAGAAAGGATACAACCTCTATCAGCTGTATGATCATGTGGCAATCCAGATCAACGATACCCATCCGACGATGGTCATTCCGGAGCTGATCCGTCTCCTGATGCAGAGAGGATTTAACATGGATACCGCTGTGGATGTTGTAAGAAAAACCTGTGCGTACACGAACCACACAATTCTGGCAGAGGCACTGGAAAAATGGCCGATCCATTATCTGGAGAAGGTCGTTCCGCACCTGATGCCGATCATCCGGGATCTGGACGCACGTGTCAGAAGAGACTTCCACGATGAAAGAGTGTACATCATCGATAATCAGGACCGGGTACATATGGCGCACATTGACATTCACTTTGGCTACGCAGTCAATGGAGTAGCGGCTCTTCATACCGAGATTCTGAAAGGATCCGAGTTAAAGCCGTTCTACGACATTTATCCGGAAAAATTCAACAATAAGACGAACGGAATCACGTTCCGCAGATGGCTTGTACACTGCAACCATGAGCTGTCCGATTATCTGGCAGACCTGATCGGACCGGAATTCATGGATGACGCTTCCAATCTGGAAAAGCTTCTCGCATACAAGGACGATGAGAAAGTGCTTGGTGATCTGAGAGCGATCAAGAAAAACGCAAAAACTGCCTTGAAGAATTATCTGATGCAGACACAGGGAGTGGAAATCGATGAGAATTCCATCTTTGATATCCAGATCAAACGTCTCCATGAGTACAAGAGACAGCAGATGAACGCACTGTATGCAATTTACAAATACAAAGAAATCAAGAAAGGCAATCTGCCAAAACGCCCGATTACAATGATCTTCGGTGCAAAGGCAGCGCCGGCTTATACGATTGCAAAGGATATCATCCATCTGATCCTCTGCCTGCAGAAACTGATCGAAAACGATCCGGCGGTACGTCCGTACATGCGGATTGTCATGGTAGAAAACTACAATGTTACCAAGGCGGAAAAACTGATCCCGGCATGTGACATTTCCGAGCAGATTTCCCTTGCTTCCAAGGAAGCATCCGGAACCGGAAACATGAAATTCATGCTTAACGGTGCCGTGACACTGGGAACGGAAGATGGAGCAAACGTGGAGATTCACGAGCTGGTAGGAGATGAGAACATCTACATCTTCGGCGCAAAATCAGAAGAAGTCATCAAACTTTACGATACAGCAGGATACAACTCCGGCGAGATTTATGACAACGATCCGATGATCGAGGAGCTGGTAGACTTTATCATCAGCAAAGACCTGATCCGCATCGGTGATCCGGTGAGTCTTGCAAGACTGTACAAAGAGATTGTATCCAAAGACTGGTTCATGACCCTTCTGGATGTGAAAGATTACATTCAGACAAAAGAGCAGATGCTCGAAGATTATGAGGATGAGAAGACATGGGCAAAGAAAGCGCTTGTCAACATTGCGAAAGCCGGATTCTTCTCTTCTGACCGGACTATCCGGGAATACAATGAGGACATCTGGCATCTGTAGGCCGGATGTGGTATGAAAGGGGATCAATCATGAGAGAAACAGGAATATTGATGCCGGTATCCGCACTTCCGTCCCGTACGGGAGTGGGGGAACTGGGTGCATACGCATATGAGTTTGTCGATGCCCTGAAGGAAAACGGTGTGAAGATCTGGCAGATTCTTCCGCTCAATCCGGTGGGATACGGGAACTCTCCGTATCAGCCGTATTCCTCCTGCGCAGGAGACGAGCTTTACATCAGTCTGGACCTGCTTTATGAGGGGGGGCTGTTGAAAGAGAAGGCGCCTTCCTTCCGGGAAAACGCAAAAACCGTTGACTATGATGCAGTCCGGGCATTCAAAGAGCCGTATCTGAAAGAAGCGTTCGCCAATTTTCAGGAGACGGAAGAGTACCGGGAATTTACAAGACAGACGTGGGTGTACGAATACGCGGTATTCCGTGCCCTGAAAAAGGCAAACGGCAATGCCTGCTGGAATGAATGGAAAGCAGAAGACAAAGCCTGGCCGGAAGTGCCTGCACCGCTCGCAAAGGAGCAGGAAGACGAGGCGGCCTATCAGATGTTCCTTCAGTATGAATTTTTCACTCAGTGGATGGCAGTGAAAAAGCATGCCAACGAAAACGGCATCCAGATCATGGGAGATGTGCCGTTCTATGTGGGTGTGGACTCGGTAGATGTCTGGGGCGGAAAGGATAACTTCCTTCTGGACACAGACGGACGGCCGATCTTCATCGCCGGAGTACCGCCTGATTATTTCAGCGCTACCGGACAGCGGTGGGGCAACCCGATCTATAACTGGGACTATATGAAGGAGCATGGATATCAGTTCTGGACCGACCGGATCGGATACAACCAGAAGCTGTTTGACATCATCCGGATTGACCATTTCCGGGCGTTTGACACTTTCTGGAAGATTCCGGCAGAGTGTCCGACAGCCATTGAAGGAGAATGGATCGAAGCTCCGGGATACGAAGTCATCGACACACTGAAAGCAAAGATTGACGGACTCAATCTGGTGGCTGAAGACCTTGGGGAACTCCGCCCGGAAGTACTGGAATTAAAAGACCATTATCATTTGAAAGGGATGAAAATCCTTGTCTTTTCCATCGAAACAGGTGGAAAATATGCCTACGACAGTTTCCACGATGTGGAAAACATGATCATTTATACCGGAACCCACGACAACGATACGCTGATGCAGTGGTATGAGGGATTAAGCGTGGCAGCAAAAAGAAAGGTACGCCGCTTCCTCAAACGTCAGGGCATCAAACAGGGCTCCGTGAAAGGCCGGCTCCTTACCTATACATTCCGGAGCAGGGCAGAGTACGCGATCATTCCAATGGCGGACATTCTGGGCCTTGGAGAAGAAGGGCATATCAATACGCCGGGAACAGTCGGCTCTCCGAACTGGGAATGGAGAATTACGGATTTTACACAGGCAAAGAAGGAACTGAAACACTACCGGAAAACAATGACAGAAAGGGCCTGATGACAGATGGATTTTACAGGAGTTTACCATAGAACAACCGAGCAGATGAGCTACTCGTTAAATGAATCGGAACTGATTGTCAATCTGAAGACAGGATATGATGTGAAGCGGGTGTTCCTCTATTATGGAGATCCCTTTGAAGCGGGAATTCTTGGAGGAAACGAAAAGTGGACCGGAGTCCGGGAAGAGATTGTCTACAAAAAACGGCTGAAACATCAGATCTGGTGGACTACGACTCTCGTACCGAAATACAAGCGCTGCAAGTATTATTTTGAACTGCACACAGATGATGAGGTCTGGTATTATTTTGAAGACGGATTTCTGACAAAAGAGCAGATGGAGATGGACGGCCGGATGCTTCAGTGCTTTACGGTTCCATGGATGAATCCGGCTGATGTGAACCGGACGCCGGACTGGGTAAATGATACGATCTGGTATCAGATTTTCCCGGACCGTTTCTGCAACGGGACGCCGGGAGACGACCGGGAGGGAATTCTTCCGTGGAAAAATGAGGGAGAAGTCAAAAACGAAGAGCGTTACGGCGGAAACCTGGAAGGAATCCGTCAGAAACTTCCTTATCTGAAAGAACTTGGCATTACCGGAATTTATCTGAATCCGATTATGGAGGCAGACTCCAACCATAAATACGATACAAAAGATTATACAAAAATTGATCCGCAGTTCGGAGACTCCGAGACGATGAAACGTCTGGTGGCAGAGGCGCACGAACATGGAATCCGTGTGATGGTGGACGCGGTCTTCAATCATTGTGGAAAAGACTTCGCACCATGGCTGGATGTGAAGAAAAACGGAAGAGATTCCGCCTACGCAGACTGGTTCATGGTCAACGACTGGACGATACTGAACAAAGAAGCAAGTACGAGAGACGGGCGGTATTACTCCTTCGCTTTTGCGGATAAGATGCCGAAACTCAATACAAACAGCGAGGCCGTGATCAGCTATTTCCAGGACGTTTGCGAAGGCTGGATCCGGGACTATGATATCGACGGCATCCGTTTTGATGTGGGAAATGAAGTGTCCCACCGGTTCCTGAAACGGATCCGGGATCATGTGAAAGCCATCAAACCGGACATCTATCTTCTGGGAGAGATCTGGCACGACGCCAGCCAGTGGCTGATGGGGGACGAATACGACTCCGTCATGAACTATCCGCTCATGAGCGGTATCCACGATTTCTTTATTGATCCGACGATGAAAAAGGAAGATTTCGAGTACATGATCAACCACTGCTACACGATGTACATGCAGCAGTCCAACAATGTACTGTTCAATCTTCTGGATTCCCACGATACGGAGCGTCTTATGAACCGCTTCCACGATCTGGACCTGTTCTACCAGCAGCTGGCGATTCTCTTTACCATGCCGGGAAGTCCGTGCATCTATTACGGCACGGAAATTGCCATGGAAGGAAGTTTCGATCCGGACTGCCGCAGATGTATGCCGTGGGATCAGATTCAGACCGAAGAAAACCAGCAGAAGATTCATGAAATCCAGAAGCTGATTCATCTTCGGAAGACGGAACCGGCGCTGCGAAGTCTGTATTTCCACTTCCCGGAAGCATATGACGAGCCGCGTCTGGTACAGTATATTAAACTTGATCAGGAGCAGAATAAGACCGAAATCCTTCTGAACTGCACGGAAGAACCGGTGACAGTGAAAGGAGAAGGAGAGATCCTGTTCCAGAGACAATATCAGGATGGACGCCTGGAACCGAAAGGAGTACTGATTCGGAGAATCGGGCGGTAAGAAAATGTCAGTAGCCGGACAATATTTTACTGTAATATCAGGGGAGGTAGTGACTCATATGAGCCATTACCTCCCTGAATTTATGTCAAAGGTTAATAAAGGTTAGAAAAAATTTATCCTTATATTCCTTGATTCAGCAGATTGTTCGTGTTATCCTTTACTCATCGGAAAAGCTCTCTGCTTTTTCATTTTCAAGGCGTTCGCCGTTTTATCCAAGTATTTGACAAGGGAATTATGAGGGCAGCTTTCTGTCTGGAAAATATGTTTTCTTTGGGACGTCTCTTTTCTGGTACCCGGAAATATGGTAGACTACAAGAAACAGAAACAGTTTTCTTATGTCAGAGGCATTGCCGTCACAGAAAGGAGACTGTTTATGGAACGAAACAAAATGGCAAATCGAACTACCGCTGCAATTTCAGAAGAAGAATTTATTATGAAGCCTTACATCGACTGGTGTTTCAAAGAACTGATGCGGAATCCGAATACAAGGAGAGGCTTCATCGCTGAATTGTTGGAGCTTTCACCTGAGCAGATCGGGAATACTATTATTCTGGAAAATGAACTTCCCAAACGGTCGGAGGAGGAAAAGAAGGGAGTGCTGGATGTTCATGTTCTTCTGGAAAACGGCACTCAGCTTGATATTGAGATGCAGGTTGTATATATGGAATACTGGGACGACAGGAGTCTGTTTTATCTGTGCAAGATGTTTTCCAGCCAGCTTTGCAAAGGTGAGGAATATGATCGGCTTCAGAAATGTGTACATGTCAGTGTTTTGAATTTCACCTACTATAAGAAGGATGATATCTGCTACCGTAAGGCACAGGTTTATGATAAAGCGACCGGAGAACTGTACAGCGATAAGCTGGAACTTCAGATTCTGGAACTTCCCAAGATTCCAGAGGAGTATCACCATCCAGATGGCATCATTGCATGGATGAAATTCTTCCGCGGCGGTAAAAAGGAGGATTTAAAAGAGATGGCAAAGGGAAATACCTATCTGGAAGAAGCCTATGAAGATCTGATGGAAATGAGCCAGGATGAAGAGAAACGCCGAGCATATGAGGCAAGGGAACGTGCACTTCGCGATCAGCTGTCTCTGCAAAGACAGGCTGAACGGGCTTTTCAGCGGATGACAAATGCACAGGAAAAGCTGGAAGAGATTCAGGGGAAACTGGATGAGACGCAGGGGAAACTGGATGAGACGCAGGGGAAACTGGATGAGACGCAGGGGAAGCTGGATGTAGCTCAGGATAATCTGGCTGATATGCAGGAGCGTTTTTCGGAAAGTCAAAAGCAGCTTGAGAAAGCCAGGGCCGAAAAAGATGCCGCACATGATCAGGGGAGGAAAGATGCCGTGATAGAGTTATATCAGAAAGGTTTTCTGAATCTGGAGCAGGCGGCATCCGAATATGGGATATCGATCGAAGATTTTCGAAAACTGCTGGTTTAACAGATGAATGATCATCTCGGCAATGTTTTATCGTAAAGAAAGGATGGTATTCGTCGGATGAGCTACAAAATTCTTCTGGTGGATGATGACCAGGATCTGGTAGAGATGCTGTGCCGGTATTTCCGGCTGAAGGGATATGAAATGCTGACAGCGGTCAATGGGATGGACGCAGTGAAGAAGTCTGGAGAGGGACCGGATCTCATTCTTCTGGATATCAATATGCCGGGAATGGACGGGCTGGAGGTGTGCCGGAGAATCCGGGATCAGGTGTCCTGTCCGATTTTATTTCTGACCGCACGGGTCGAAGAGCAGGACCGGGTGAACGGGCTGATGATGGGCGGAGATGATTATATTGTAAAACCGTTCAGCCTGAAGGAACTGGAGGCGAGAGTGCTGGCTCATCTGCGGCGGGAGGAACGGCATCAGCAGTTTGACCACATGAAAGAGGAACTGGCTCAGAACAACCAGAAGATGTGGCGGATGGTGGAAGATGAGCAGGTACTGCGATCTGCCATTGCACACGATCTGCGGACGCCTCTGACTGTGCTCAAAGGGTATCAGGAAATGATGATGGAGTTTATCCCGGAAGAAAAGCTGGACCGGGAAGCGCTTCTGGATATGCTGAAAGAAAGCATGGGACAGGTGGAACGGCTGGAGCGGTTTCTGGATCGGATGCGGGCCTTCTCCGCATTGGAACGGGAGCCGATTTCCTGCATGGACACGACGGCTGCTGAGATTGCAGAACAGATCGAAAAGACCGGAGAGATGCTGGCAGCAGCTTCCGGAAAGCAGTTTGAAATCTTTGCGGGAGGAGAGGGAGAAAAACTTACGCTGGATCGGGACCTGATTCTGGAAGTAGCGGAAAACCTGATTACCAACGCACTGCGTTATGCAGCGTCAAAGGTATCGGTGGTCGTTTGTCGGGAAGCCGATCGGCTGGTACTGGAAGTAAAAGATGATGGAACAGGATTTACCATCAGTGAAGAAGAAGCAAAACAGGCCTTCACTTCGGCCAATCCAAGGGATGATCTGAAACATTTCGGACTTGGAATGTATATCAGCGAAGCGTTCTGTAAGAAACACGGAGGACACCTCGAAGTGGAAAACCAGAGAGACGGGGCGTGTGTACGGGCGTATTTCCGTTTCGTACACGGATGAAAAATGATATTCCTGCTGTAAAAAAATGCAGCAGGAATTTTTTGTCTTTTTTCCATTGTCTTTTCATTGTGAATCTCCTGATACGATAGAAATATCAAAAAAGAAAGAGGGGATGAACATGAAAGCAGTAATGAAACGGGAAGTAAAAAACTACCTGAAGAATCCGTTATTCTGGGTCGGGATCGTGGTTGTGATTTTCGGTTTGTTTCAGATTCTGTCTCCATATCTGGAAGTGAAATATTTCCGCACGGAGCAGGAAGTGAAATCGGCAAAGCCGGAGAACATTGCGGATGCAGATATCATGAACGGATATGTCAAATCCACGAAGGAAGAGCAGTTGGAACTTGCCAAGAAAAAGATGATCAGTATGGTTGTAAAGGAGAACGGTGAGGAGGAACAAGTAGTTCAGAACACACTGGATCAGATCTGTTCTTCTGGAAAGAGTATCAATGAAATGTCCGATGCCATCGGAGAGATTTACGGGTATCCGGGCGGTTATAGTCTGAGATATTATTACGAGGACTATGAATATCATCAGGGTACCGTAGATGAAATCAACGCTGAATTGAAAGCAAAACTGTCGGAATACAGTTATTCCTGGTACTTCGGAAGAAAATTTGCAGATTTCGGCGGACTGTATCTTACTTTTTTCAGCGCGGTTTTGCTGGCGTTTCTCTTTATCCGGGATACGAGAAGAGACACTTACGAACTGCTGCACACAAAGCCGGTTTCGGCAGGGAGCTATATCTTTGGAAAAGCGGCAGGAGGATTTCTTTCAGTGGGAATTGTCTGGCTGATCCTTGTGATTGTGTTCTTCTTTGTCAGTTTTGCGGCAGGGATCCGCAATGATCTGCCGGTATCGCTGATCGAATTTCTGATTCCGGCGGTCTGCTATATGCTGCCGAATCTTCTGATGATTGCGAGCGTGTATGTGATCATCGCGCTGATTTTTAAAAATCCGCTTCCGGGAGTACCGCTTTTGTTTCTGTATCTGTTTTATTCCAATATGGGAAGTATCGGGCCGGACGGTGAATTTGGATACTACGGAAGACCGCTTGCCATTCTGGTGCGGTTTCCGGGCGGATTTCTGGACACGGCGCCGCCGCCGATGGCTATGTGGAATCAGATCTTTCTGCTTGTGGCTTCAGCAGCCTTTCTCATTGGGGCGGCGGCCATCTGGAAAAGGAGGAGAGTGTATTGAAAAAGGAATGGAAAATTTGTATTGCACCCTATAAACTGGCGTACTCCATCCTGTTTCTGCTTCTGTTTGCGCTGGTACGGGGCGTCACGCTGACTTCAGAGATCGGTCCTGCGCTGATGCCGGGAGCGGCCGTTCTGGCATCCGTATTCTGCGCGGAGACCAGTGTGATGGACCGAAACGGGCAGCGGTGGGAAATCATCTGTCTGAAACCGGAAAAGAACCGGATCCGCATGATTTACCGGAGATGGATTATTCAGGCAGTGTATTTGTATGTGACCGTTCTTGCAGCATATTTTACTTTTACTGGCAGAAGCCTTACCGCATGATAGAGCGTACCTTTGCTTCCGAGTACGGCGGTTACGCAGCGGCACTTGCGGGAACTGTTTTATTCTGGAGTCTGATCTCGGTTGTCATTTCCAATCTGGCAAAGAGCCAGTGGGCGGGGATTGGAGTATCGGTTCTTCTATGGATTACGACCAATTCCACAACAGGAGAGAGACTGTTTGGGCGGTACAACCTGTTTGCCTATTCCTTCTGTGATTCCATGGGAGCCAAATGGAACGAATGGGCATATGGCACACTGATTCAAATTCTGTTGTCCATTGTATTTCTGGTATTGATTTCGATTATAGAAAAGAGGGTGTCAAAATGAGTGTAAACATAAAAAACGTGACAGTAACATTTAAAAATCAGGTTCGGGCGGTAGACCATGTCAATCTGGAAATCCCCCACGGTGTCTATGGGCTGCTCGGGGAAAACGGCGCCGGAAAGACGACACTGATGCGGGTACTGACGACGGTTCTGACTCCGTCCGATGGTGAGGTGTATCTGGACGGAATTCGGTACGGGACTGGAAAGGACGAAGTCATCAGGCAGAAAATCGGGTATCTGCCGCAGGAGCTCAACCTCTATCCGGGGCTTCCCGTGCAGGACTGCCTGGAATATCTGGGAGAACTTTCCGGTATCCCGAAGGAGGAATGTAAAAAGCGTATCCGCTATTATCTGGAAAAGACAGGGCTTACGAATCACCGGAAAAAGAAAATGCGCCAGCTTTCCGGAGGAATGAAGCGAAGAGTCGGACTCATTCAGGCACTTCTGAATGAACCGGAATTTCTGATTGTGGACGAACCGACAACGGGGCTTGATCCGGAAGAGCGGGTGCGTATCCGTAACCTTCTGGTGGATTTTTCGGAGGGGCGGACCGTTTTGTTTTCCACTCATGTGGTGGAGGACATCGCGGCTACGTGCAGCAAGCTTGCGGTGATGCGGAAAGGTTCATTCCTCTATACAGGTACGGTACAGGCGCTCCTTTCCCGGGCAAAAGGAAAGATCTGGACAGCAAATGTAGCAGACGACACAGAAGCAAAAAGACTGGAAAAGCAGTACCGTACGACTTCCAAGCAGTACACGGAAGAAGGAATGACGGTGAAAATTATCAGCGATGTGAAACCGGATATTGACTGTACACAGCCGAAGATCACACTGGAAGATGCATATCTGTATCTGATGATGGAAAAGAAGAAGCAATCAGCACTGAAGAATAAAAACTTTTCGCAATAAAAATCCCAGAGATTTCCTGCTTTTCTTCTGTTTAATGTAAAATAAAAGAAAAAAATTTTACACACAGGAGAAAAGTATGAAG
>NZ_JACJKH010000002.1 GCF_016900655.1 Drancourtella massiliensis | reverse complement strand
GAAAGAGGCAGTTCCATAGAGAATTCAGACTTTGAAAAAGTCCGAATTCTCTGGGACTGCCTCTTCTTTTCATGGCAGGGGTTAAAAATCGGTATTAACCGATAATCCCTTTTTCATCATCCGAACACTCTTCGATATGCTTATTTTACCTCAACCAGCTCGATCCGGAAATTCAGTTCTTTTCCTGCCATCTCATGGTTGGCGTCAAATGTGATGGATGTCTCATCTTTCTCAACGACAGTCACCGGAATTGGCTGGCCATACTGACCGCTGAGGTAAACTTTCTCACCCGGCTCCAGATCTTCTGATCCCGGCAGCTGTGCCATTTCAATCATGAAAATGGCATTTGGATCCGGCATGCCGTATGCTTCTTCCGGCATCAGATGAATATCTACAATCTCTCCCACTTCCATATTAGCGACAGCGGCATCAAATCCACGGATCATCTGTCCTGCACCGCAGATAAATTCCAGCGGTTCTCCACGGTCGTAAGAAGAATCAAACTGGGTGCCGTCGTTAAAGGTTCCTCTATAATGTGTTTTACAGATTTTACCCGCATTGCGTCCGGTAATCGGAGGCTGGTGGGATCCGCATCCGGCACAGCTTCCGCAGCTGCCGCCGCAGGAATGTTCTTCGTCATGCTGACCGCAGTCATGTTCTTCTCCGTGATGTCCGCAGCTGTGTTCCTCGTCATGGTGGTGGTCACAGGTTGCACCGGAGGAAGTCAGTTCTCCCTTCAGATATGCTTCTACTGCCT
The DNA here is from genome assembly GCF_016900655.1 of Drancourtella massiliensis. Lineage (GTDB taxonomy): Bacteria > Bacillota > Clostridia > Lachnospirales > Lachnospiraceae > Sellimonas > Sellimonas catena. The sequence goes on along the minus strand of NZ_JACJKH010000002.1, from coordinate 201,853 downwards.
GATCCACATCGCCTTCCGCTCCGGAACATAATTCGATACCTGCTTCTTCCAGGGCTGCCTGTGCTCCACCGCCGATTCCGCCGCAGATCAGCACATTAACACCCTGTTCTGCCAAAAGACCTGCCAGTGCGCCATGTCCTGTTCCATTGGAACCGATCACTTCGCTGGAAATCACGTTCTGACCTTCCACTTCGTAAATTTTGAAATTTTCTGTTTTTCCAAAATGCTGAAAAACGTTTCCATTATCATAAGTTACTGCTATTTTCATGTCTTCTTTTCTCCTCATTGATTTCTATTTCTGATTCTGGCCATTCTATTATAAAACATCATCCTCTGATTTCCAAGTCTTTATGCCAGAATCTGCTCCGGATGAAAATTCAGGTAATCTCCCGACACGAGAAAATATCGGATTCCCCGGTAAGTTCCCCGGATGCTGTCTCCAAATCTCTGTTCTCCATGACAGTGGGAATACACAACCGCTTCCACCCCGTACTCTTCCGCGATCCGGGTAAAGGGCGAGGTTCCCTCCAAAACATTGGTCGGCGGATAATGCAGAAACATCACAAACTTCCGGTATCCGGCCTCTTCCGCCTGATGGAACGACTCCTGAAGCCGCTCCATTTCTCTTGCAACCAGCTTTTTCGCCTGCTCTTCTCGTTCCTCATCCCATCCAAAGATTCTCCCCTGAAAATCCAGATAGAATGGTCCTTCAAACGTATATCCTTTCGTCCCTACCAGCGCATAATCCTGATAGGCGGCAAAATTATTCTGCAAAAAGAAGAGCCGTCCATCATATTCCTCATTCAGCCGTCTGGTCTTCTTCGCATCCCAGAACATATCGTGATTGCCCCGAAGCAGAATCTTCCGCCCCGGCAGCCGTTCGATGAAATCAAGATCCTCCCGGCATTCTGAAAGCTTCCTGCCCCAGGAATGATCGCCGGTCAGCACAAGGGTATCCTCCGGCCTCACGATGCGATTCACGTACTTTTCTATTTTACGTTCATGGTGTTTCCACACTTTTCCAAATGCGTCCATCGGCTTGTCTGCCTGAAAGCTTAAATGCAGATCCCCCAATGCATACAATGCCATCCGGAATCACCTCCCCCTGCTCAAATCTATACTAGAAATCGTACCGGCGGATTTCGCAGTTTTTCACTCCAAATGTCGCGTATTCTTCGTTCGTCATGTCGGTAAAATACGACTGTACAACTCTGGCGATTCCGTTGTGCGCAACCAGAATGTACGTCTTTTCGTCTGACTCTGCCTTGATGTCATCCAGCAGATTATAGATTCTCTGGGCCAGCTGGAGCGTCGATTCTCCGTTTCCATGGTGGCTGGCAAACTGTTCTTTTTCCTTCTGGAAATCAGCGGCATTTCTTGGAGATGTACCCTCCCATTTGCCGAAATGCTGCTCGATCAGCCGCGGTTCTGCCTTTGCCGGAATCCCCATGATTTCAGAAATATGCCGTGCTGTCTCTGCCGCCCGGACAAGCGGCGAATACAGGATTTCATCCGCCCGGATGCCTTCTTCCAGAAATTTCCTGCCTGTCTCCACAGCCTGCTGATGACCGTACTCGGTCAGTTCACTATCTGTCCTTCCACAGATCTTACCTTCTACGTTCCAAACGGTCTGCCCGTGTCTTACAAAATAAAAATGTCCCATATCTGTTTCTCTCCTGTTTTATTTTCCATCTGAAAGGAACCGTTCCACTGCCCGGTTGAATGTCTCTGGATTTTTTGCTGCAATAAAGTGATCCCCTTTCAGGCAGACGAATTTCGCCCCCGGGATACTCTTTGCAATCAGCAGGGAATGCCGATGCCGGATCATGTCATTCTTTCCTACGAGAACCAGTGTCTTAGAAGAAATTCTGCTCAGATCTTCCGGACGGATATACGGATCCTTCACCATAAGTCCCAGTAGCTCCTTTTGCTTTTTCGCCTTTTGGGAAACCGGCGCAAGGAGCGATGCCGCGCCATACCCCGCCCAGATCGGCAGTACAATCGATGGCTTCATTCCGGAAGGATAAAGATTGGCTCCGTTCAAAATGAGTCTTCTCACTTTCTGTGGATATTGAAGCGCAAACGCCAGTGCCGTATTTCCTCCATCGCTGAACCCGAGAATGTCTGCCCGCTCAATTCCCTTTTCTTCCATGAAGTCATGCAGATCCTCCGCAAACTGCCGAATGGTAAACGGGGCATTTCCTCGCGGACTTTGCCCGTGTCCTCTCGTATCGATTGCGATTACTTTTCGTGTTTTGGCAAAATGCCTGATCTGACGGGCAAAGTAGCGGCTTTCTTCCCCGTTTCCGTGCAGTAAAATCAGCGGTTCCCCTGTTCCTCTTTCGATGGAATAGAACTGGATGTCACTCATCTTGTCCCTCCCGCTTTTATAATCTGCCAAACAGTTCTTTTGCTTTTTCCATTCTTTCCACGACCGGAACATCGAACGGACATCGTGTCTCGCAGCCTTTGCATGCAATGCAGTCTTTTGCATTGGCTGAAAGTCCTTCATAATGCGCCTTGACTGTTGCCGGCACTTCTTCCTGCATGGCAGCCAGATCATAGAGTTTGTTCACCATGGCAATATCGATCCCTGCCGGGCAAGGTGCACAGTGTCCACAATATGTGCATTGTCCACTGTAGGCATGTTGCGGCGCCCTGGCCAGCACGCTTGCATAATCCTTTTCCTCTTCTGTGGCGTTCTCATAAGCAACCGCCTCCTTGACATGTTCTGTCGTATCATATCCTGCCAGCACACTTGCCACACCCGGTCTTGTAAGGGCATAGTGAATACACTGAACCGGAGTCAGGGCCACTCCAAACGGAGAAGTCTTTTCGGAAAAAAGACGTCCTCCCGCATATCCTTTCATCACAGTGATTCCGACACCCCGCTGTTCACAGATCTGATACAGTTCCGCCCGTTCCGGATCGATGCCCTGAAGATGTTCCTCATAAGACTCCGCAAAGTATGTATTCAGATCTTCGCTTGCCGGAAGCAGATCAAACGCCGGATTGATACTGAACAAAATCATCTCGATTTCGCCGCTTAATGCCGCAAGCTTTGCCACTTTCGGATTGTGAGTACTCATTCCAATATGGTGAATGATTCCCTTTTCTTTCTGTTCCTTTACATAAACCAGAAATTCTCCTGCCATGATCCGGTGAAATTCTGCCTCTTCATCCACAAAATGAATCATGCCAAGGTCAATATAATCTGTCTGAAGGCGTGTCAGCAGATCCTGAAATGCTTCTTTTACCTTCTCAAGATCCCGGGTACGGACATACTGTCCATTCTGCCAGGTTGATCCAAAATGCCCCTGAATGATCCATTTTTCTCTTTTCCCCTCCAGTGCTTTCCCGATATTGGAGCGTACATTCGGCTCCGACATCCAGCAGTCCAGAATGTTGATTCCATAGCTTTCGCAGCAGTCAATAATTTCTTTCACTTCTGCTTCGTTGTGGCGCTCCAGCCACTCTGCCCCTAATCCGATTTCACTTACCTTCAGTCCTGTATTTCCCAATTCACGGTATCTCATTTCGTTTCCCTCCTGATGTTTCCGGCTTTTTAACCTATTCGTTTCCACTCCAGTAAATTCTTTTCTCAAACCCGCCTCGTTTTCTTCGTTTCTCATCTCGTACTTTAAGCAGATCTTTTCTGGAATATCCTCTGGCCTTACAGATGGCGGATAACACTTCCAGAATATCTGCCAGTTCTTCCAGAGACTTATCCGCCTGATACTCTGCCACCTCTTCCTGCAGCTTTCTATCCAGTTCATTCAGATACTCTTCCTGATCCAGAATACGGGTGACAGGCGTCTTCCCATCCGCCCGAATGATATCCGGGATATTGTCCCGAACCAGTTTTCCTTCTCTCATTGTGTCACGTCCTTTATAATTCATCGTATTCACTGTTTCTTGCTTTTTCTGAATCATTTCATCCAGATCCATTCCACTTACTCCATTATATCATTCCCACTTTCTTTATAAAAGACGAAAAGCTCCAATCCTTTAACAGTTCCCGGTGTACACATACTTCAGGTATTTCTCTGCAATCTGCTTCATCCTGTACACCTGCCTGACCTCTGTTGCTTGCCGGTCGGTCATCTGATATCTTGGGAAAAATCTGGACACATGCAGTGGGATCTCCGGGCTCAGTGAGGCAATCCATGCTGCCTCCTGTTCCATTTTTTCTTTTGAATCATTTTCACCCGGCACAATGAGTGTCGTCAGTTCCACATGGCAGTCCTTTGCTGCTCTTTCAATAAACGCTTTTACCGTATTCAGATTTCCACCAAGTTTTCTGTAATAATCTTCTGTAAATCCTTTCAAATCAATATTCATCGCATCTATATATGGTAAAATTTCTTCCAGGATTTCCAGTTCCACTGATCCATTGGTGACCACTACCGTTTTCATTCCATTTTGTTTTACCAGACAGGCTGTGTCCCGGACAAATTCGTATCCTACAAGCGGTTCGTTGTAAGTAAATGCCACTCCGATATTTCCGGCATTTTGATACCCGGAAGCAAGCCGGGCCAGCTGAGCCGGTGTCACGTCCTGCCATCCAATCTCCGTCTGTCCGGCCATGGAAATCTCATGATTCTGGCAGAACGGGCAGAAAAGATTGCACCCAAAGCTTCCTACCGAAAGGATTTTGCTTCCCGGATAAAACCGGGCCAACGGTTTCTTTTCGATCGGATCCAGCATTGCGGATGTTACTTTTCCGTAATTCACACTGATAATCTTGCCATTTTCGTTCTTTCTTGCCCTGCATCTGCCGTACTGTCCTTCCAGAAGTGCGCAGTGATGCATACAGACCGGGCATACTTTCCTGCCATCGGATGAATTTCCCATCTCATTACGTTTTTCTTCTCTGCTCAAAAATGTCTCACCACCTCAAAGCGTTCCAGTTTGATATCTTCTGCCTCTTCCGGGATACCTGCTTTTCTTTTCGCAATGGCAATCTGCTCGTCTACGGTATCAACTCCTTCCAGATTCGGAAGCAGAAGTCCCCGTTTGATTCCTTTGCTTACGATAACGCCGTAGCGTTTCACATCCAGCTGTTCCGGCGAAGCAATTTCTTCCGTCTCTCCCAGAACATCCACACTGTACATAAGCCGGTCCAGTTCTTCTGCTTCTACTGCGTCAAATCTCGGATCTTTCACCGCTGCGCTGATAGCATTCTCAACAATCTCCTCCGCAAGCGTTCCCCGTACCGGCGCAATTGTCCCGATGCACCCGCGCAGTCTTCCCTCTTCTTTGAGAGATACAAAGGCTCCAGCCCTCTTGTGATACAATTCTTCCGGCAGACCTTCCGGAATGGAAATCTTCCTGCCGGTCCTCACATATGTTTCGATTGTCTGCCGTGCAAGCTTTACATAAGGATCTTCCTTTTCGCTCCGCTCTTTTGCTTCTTTTTTCACATTTTCCTCATGCTGATGCAAAAAATCTCTTTGCGGATCCATACCTTCTACTTCAAAGGTGCAGATCCCATATCCTACTCCAAATGGGCCTTCATAGGAAAGTCTTTTCGCACGAACTTTTCTACGGTCCAGCGCTCCTGCCAGGATCAGGAACGACCGCTGTCCGCACTCTGCCGCCTGTCCGCAGAAATCTTCTGTAAAATCAAAGAGTTTTCCAAACTCTGCACTTCCCATCACCTGCATGATCCGCTCATCATATTCCGGTCCTTCTTTCCGGAAGCCATACGGACCGTCTGCCTTTAATCTATGAGACAGATCCCCGCTTCCGATCACCACAATTTTTCTGCCACACAGTTCCGCCGCTTTCTGAATACATTGCCCAAGCATGTAGTGCATTGAAAACGGGAGTCCAGAAAGGCCAATCCGAACCACCTTGTATTCCCGGTCATAATGATTGAGAAACCAGAGCGGAATCATAGTGCTGTGATCCAGCCTTCTGTCCTGCTCACCCAATGTTCCTGCCGGAATCTCCCTTGCCTGCGCTTCCTGCGACAGTACTTTCACAAATTCGGTATCATACTGCACCGGAATCTTCACTTGAGAAGCCCCAAATCTACCAAAGCTTCCTTCCGCGCTTTTCCCCGGCGAAATATGAAAATAGTCTGCATACATTACCGTGTGCGGTGATAACACCACAACAGTATCCGGCTTCCACTCTGCAATCTTTTTTACCGCTTTGTGGTATGAAGCAATCGTATCCTGAATTCCCCGTTCCTGTCCGCATCCAACCTCCGGTATGATCAAAGGCGGATGAGGTACCATCACTGCTCCTGTTACTGCCATCGTCTCTCCTCCTTCCTTTTATTTTCCATGGCTGTTCTGTTTTTTCCTGTTTCAGCAAGCATTTCCAACTCTTTTTCAAGTTCCGGCGGAATGCTTCGGGCACTTCGCACCGGACCGACTCCATAAAGTTTCATCCGTTCTCTATTCATTTCATCCGGCATAAATCGATGCTTCAATTTCAGTTCCATGGTCCGGCTCTTATCCTGATTCCCTCCCGGATCTTCAAATCCTCCTGTACCGGTTACTTCACACTGATACAAAACGGCAGAAACCGGTGCTGCCATATAAATATAGACCAGATCTCCGGTATGAATATTGCCACGCTGATGCCAGTCAATAGTGCTGCTTTCTGCAAAAGCTGCTTCCAAATCAAAGTATCCGGGATTAGCAGGGATCAGCCAGGCCCGTTTCCTTTCACAGTGCAGCTTTTCTTTTGTCTTTTTACTCGCTGTCAGAAGATAGCTTTGATCCAGCAGTGCAAGAATCTGCTCTTTTTCTACCGTTCCATCAAGAAGAATGGAAATCCAGTTTTTCTTATTCATATGATACCCCGGCAGAATTCCCTTGCCTGACACCAGAAATCCAGCCATATCCGGATCACACTTTACATTCAGTACTTCGATATATCCTGTCCCGTGTAGTCCCATGCTCTCCTTTCGGACTTCCAGCATCACCCCGTACCATTTTCTATTATCATTATGACGCAGCACAAAATCCGGAGTTTTCCATGGATAATCCGGGCTTGTGCCGTAAGTATGCAGGACATAGTCCAGGATTTCTTTTTTCAGACACGCTTTTTGCGATTCTGCCCTCTTCATCTTGATCACCTCTTTTTTATTTTAACACTATGCTTCAGAGGTTTCATCTGCTTTCCAAAAGAAAATGACACAGAGTCCCGTTCTCTCTGTGTCATCTTGTATCTTCTGCTGTTTTTGTATGATCATTCCGGTATCAGGAAAGAATGGTCCGAACCATCTTTTCATCAAATTGAACCGATTTCACATGATCAACTTCAATCTGATAAAGTGCGTTTGCCGCAAGGTGCTCTGCCGCCTGCTCCAGATCCCGGATACCGCTTGTCTCTTTGTGCAGGTCGATGACTGCATCCAGACCATCATCCGTCAGTGTGCATTCATTCTCCTGCATGCCGATTCTTTTCAGTACCTTTGGAAGTGCATACTGAGAGAAAATCACCTTTTTCTCCTCCGGTGTGTAATCCGGAAGCTCAATTACCGCAAACCGGGACATGAGCGGCGCGCTGATCTGATCTTTATCGTTGGCCGTCGCAATCGGATAAACTCCTACGGTCGGAATCATACATTCGATATAATTATCTGTAAATCCAAGGTTATCAAGCAGTGTCAAAAGCACATCTGCCGGATTGCCGTTCCCTTTTCCGGATGCCGCCTTGTCAAGCTCATTGATGATAAATACAAGGTTGGATTCCCCTGCCATGGAAAAAGCATCCATAATGATTCCCGGCTTTGCATTGGCATAAATCCGTGAGCTCCCGGTCAGCTGTTCCGGATCGTTGATGGAACTCATATCCAACGTAGTCCATGGGAGTTTCAAAATCCTTGCTACCGCATAGGCAATCTGAGACTTTCCGGTTCCCGCAGGTCCTACCAGAAGCAGACCGTAGGCCGGAAGGGTGTGAGTCCGGTTGATCTGGATAATCGTTTCAATAATCCGCTGCTTTACCTGCTCCATTCCATAAAGTTCCTCATCCAGAATTCTCCTTGCTTCTTTCGGATCAATTGCCTGGAAATAATTCCCTTTCCACTGGATGTTCATCATAATAGAAAGAGCCCTCTGTGCATGCCGGCGCTCCTCCGCTGAAACCTCGTGAGAGCGGGCTACAGCAAGGTTTCTCCTTGCCCAGAGCCGGATATTATCCGGAAGCGTCCTACCGGCACAGGTGATAAAGTCCGTAATACTCTGGATACTGGTCAGCTTCATGCTGTCTCCTGTCTCCTCCTCATCTTCATCCGGGATTTCTTCGGACGGTGCATCACTTGTAAGAAGACGTTCAATCATAAACTGCAGGAAGCCATCCTCCGCTGAAAGCTTGGATCCTCCGCCAAAGGCAATCTCACGGATCTTATACACAGCATATCCGTCCTCCCGGTCCGCCCCGGAAAGCCGGACATTAATATGATTTTCTCCCATCCATTTGAGAAGACTTACAAAACGGGCATCAATCTGTAAAATATCGGCGCTGACCGTTCCTTCTTCTCCTTTGAATTCAAAGGCAGTCCGGCGGACCGGATTCGTAAATACTCCGATCGAATGGTGCTGAAGCTTTCCCTTACTGTTGTCAAGTACAAGCATCGGGTGCTCCGTCGATGCTTCCTGTTCGCTGGAATAAAATACTGTATAAGTACATTCCGGTGTTTTTCCCTCTTCCGGCGTATTATTAAAATCAAAAACTGGCATGGTGCATACTCCTGTCTTTTGTCGAATTTTCTTTAGTTTAGCATAAAATAGGAGATGGTACAATCCATGTTTCTTTTTCCATATATGGAAAAGTAATGATTCAGGATTTCCTGTTTTCTATGATCTCTTTGATTTTCCTCGCCTCTTCTGTCAATGGATGAATTTTCCCAAGAATGCCGCGGTAGAACTCCCTGATATCCGGATCCTGCAAAACGGAATAAACCTGACTGTTTTTCTCTGCTGTCTGCAAAAGCACTTCTCTTTCCTCCGGGGTCCAGTCATCAATTTTTCTGAGTTTCCGGATAACCGAGTGGGTACTGGCAAAATTCGGGCTGTTTTCCAGCTCCATGAGCAATCCGGCCTTTTCCCGGTCTTCTTCGCTGCTTTTTCTATCTGCTTCAATCCTTTCCCTTTTACACTGGTAATGAAGTGCTTCCAGAGATTCGTTGGCTGCTGTCCGGTCGATAATGGATTTTACAAGACGATCCAGCTCTGAATTTTCTGTGTAATCCGCCGGAGCGAAATATCGAATCCTTCCGTCACGCATCATTTTATATACTTTGGCTTTATCCTCTGTCTGTGCGTCATACACACCGATCGAGTGCCCGCCGTATGTCGTAACCAGTTTCATGCATGGAATATCCGTATCACTATCTCCGATATAAACAATGTTTCTGAATGGTACACGGATTTCTTCCGGTGAAAAAGATTCATTCACTGCCGGATCGTTAATGTCCAGCACTCCTTTCTCAATTCGGAACAAAAACTGTGTTTTACTTGTATAATTGATCACCTGGGCAGGCCAGACCGCTACGTCATGATCATTAAAGTAAAAGGAACTTGCATATATTTTTTCAAATGCTCCTGACCTGGCAACGGAAGTGCCTTCAATCATTTCTTTAAGTCCGGAAGAAATAATATAGTGTTCCACAATCACATCCTGTTCTTTCCCGTACTTGCGGATGCGCTCAAACCATTGTTCTACACCCGGGAACAGCTTTACATTGGCACCGTATTCTGCCAGCTTCCTGCGGGTGAAAAGCACTTTCCCTTCCGCCTCCTGTTTCATCAGATACATATATGCGAGATTCTGATCCATCTCATTTTCCGCAGCAAGGATATTGGATTTTTTCCAGAATTCCGGAATATCATAACCAACCGATTGGATATATCCCTGCGCCTGCATATCATCCGGCGACAATGTCTTGTCAAAGTCATAACAGATCGCAACAACCGGCCTGTCTTCTTTTTGTTTTCTTACATATTCTTTTTCTGACAAAAGTCCTTTCCTCCTCCTTTCATCAATTCCACCAGATATCTCTGCGCTTTTTCAGTATAGAAAAAGATCTCATACGGATTCCCTTTTTCACTGATCCGTTCTTCCGGCTCAATTCCGGCCTTTCTTCCTTTTTCTGTCAATACTGTTCTGGCATATCCGTTATAAAACTGTTGTTTCAGACAGCCTTCTTCCAGAAGTCTTTCTGTAAGCCATTTATTTGTCAAACGTTTCATCTGTTTTTCATCTCTTAATTCATTCACCTGCGAAACAAATTCGCTTAATGTCATTCTTGGTGTATACTGAATGCCAAGAAGAATCTCTTTCGTCAGCCGAAAGTCTGCTTTTCGCCCTTTTCCCCGCCTTTCCGTCAAGGGAATTTCATCTTCCGGACCTGAATTATGATTTTCTGCTGTATCCCGCTGCCCTCCGGTTACGCTTTGAATTTTTTGTAAAATGGCTTCTCCGTACTGCTCTGCTTTCCGTTCACCCATGCCATTTACTTTCAGAAGTTCTTCTTTTGTAAACGGCATGCGTACGCACAGATCACGAAGCGTTTTATCCGAAGCCACCATATATGGAGGTATCGACCGTCTTCTTGCAAGTTCTGCGCGAAGTTCCCGCAGTGATTCAAACAACTCTTTCCCCTTTTCCGATAAATCCATCGCGAGAACGGATTTTTTACTGTCCCGCTTTTTCTCTTCTTCTTTTTTATATGCGATGATAAAAGGAGTATTTTGCTCCATCAATTCTCCAGAAGTTCCCGTCAGATGGAGGATGGCATACTTATCCTCCGTCTGTCTCAGATATCCTCGCTCCACCATTGTACGGATAATTTCCTTGATCCGCGTCTGTCCAAGCTTACTCTGTTTTCCATAAGCAGGGTTTTCTTCCATTCTGTAATTACGTATTTTTGCCGTGTTTTCTCCCAGAAGAGTCCCGGCGATCATGTTCATTCCAAACCTCTGTCCGGATGTCCTGACACATAGGATGACATCGGCTGCCGCTTCGGAAGCATCCATTTCTTCAAACTCTTCCTGACAGTTGGAACAGTTCCGGCACTGCTCTTTTGCCTTTTCTCCAAAATAATGAAGAATATATGCCCTGAGACATTTCGTCGTTGTGCAGTACATCTCCATCTTTCGCAGGCGGTCCATGTCCTGTGCCTGAATCGTCCTCAGTTCCTCTTCCGTATATTCTCTGTCCTGTTCCTTACTCTCCAGAAGGAATCGGTTAATGACCGTATCCTGCGGCGAATAATACAAAATACATTCTGCCGGTTCGCCGTCACGTCCTGCTCTTCCGGCCTCCTGATAGTAATTTTCCATACTCTGGGGCATATTGAAGTGAAGGACAAACCGTACATTGGATTTGTCAATCCCCATCCCAAACGCATTGGTGGCAATCATTACCTTTGTCCGGTCATAAATGAAGTCCTCCTGACTGATTCTTCTTGCCTCCGTGCTCATTCCTGCATGATAACGCCCGACAGAAAATCCAGCGTTCTCCAGCTCCAGATATAATTCATCCACGCCCTTTCTGGTAGCACAGTAAATGATCCCGCTCTCTTCTATGTGATCTTCCAGATAACGGCGTATCCTCTCCTTTTTCTGCTTTGTTCTCTGTACTTCAAAGTACAGATTTTCTCTGTCGAATCCGGTTACCGTCTCATAAGGATGTTCCAGCTCCAAAGAAACGCGGATGTCAATTCTGACCCGCTCGGTTGCAGTAGCTGTAAATGCCGAAACAACCGGGCGGACCGGAAGCATATGTACAAAAGACAGAATTCGAAGATAGCTTGGTCTGAAATCCTGACCCCACTGAGAGATACAGTGGGCTTCATCCACCGTAATCATGGAAATCTCCGCGTGACAGGCAAAATCCAAAAACCGGGGCGTCTCAAGACGCTCCGGCGCCACATAGATAATCTTATACTGTCCGGTCTTTGCAAGTTCCATCGCCTTTGCAATCTGGTTTTCCGTCAATGCACTGTTAATATAGGCCGCATGTACACCAGCTTCATTCAACGCCTTCACCTGATCGATCATCAGGGAAATCAAAGGGGAAACGACAATTGTAATTCCAGGAAGCATCAGTGCAGGAAGCTGATAGCAAAGAGACTTCCCTGCTCCGGTGGGCATGACTGCAAATACATCTCTTCCAGAAAGGATCTGTCTGATGACCGTCTCCTGTTCTGGTCGAAATGTGTCATAACCAAAGTAGGTTTTGAGGGTGGAGTGCAGTTGTTGGTCAAGTAACTCTTGCATCTATAAAACTTCTCCTTCTTCGTAACATGCAGCTATATAGTCTCTGGACTGATAATAGAAATCTGTATTATAGTCTGAAATCCGGGCATCAATCCATGAATGATATACTTCCCATAATCCCTCCAGAATTTCTTCATCTTCAAAGCAGTCTTCAATCAGCCTTTCATAAACTTCTCCGATATCCCAATAATCAGGGACTGTATATCTGCATATTTTCTCATTATCAAAATCGCCTATGGAGATCTTTGCTTCTTCTATAAACTCATCCGCTGTTTTTGCAATAGGTTCGCAGTGAAAAACATCCGCATATTCATAGATTCTCCCAATTCTTTCTTTCCCAAGAAAATCTGTTACTTCTTTTCTTCTCCTTTTTACATTCCTTCCGATATATTCAATCAGACTGCATGTATAAAATAGAGCATCATTGTTTTTACTCCCCATATATAACCTCCCGATACCCCGGATATCCATACGCGCTTTCAGCGCTCTTCACAGCATTAATGATTGCTTCGCTCATGACTTCCGCCGCGAGTGTTCCGACCAGATCCTGATCTGCCAGGATTTCCCCTGTGGATACCGCATAGATACTGTCTCCATCTGCTGTCGTATGAACCGGACGGATGGATCTTGCGTAACCGTCATGAGCCATTCCGGCAATTTTGCAGAGCGCAGACTTCTCAAACTTTGCGTTGGTGATAATTACTCCGATTGTAGTATTTCCTGTGAATTTATTCTCCACCACTTCTGTGCTGGCATACATTAACTCTTCTGTCACACGGAACGACCGATGATCTTCCGAGAGAAGCCCTGCCAGTTTCATTCCGGTTTTCCAGTCATAGATATCTCCAAGGGCATTCACTGCAACAATGGCACCGACCTGTAATGCTCCGATCTGGACAGCATAGCTTCCGATTCCGGACTTCATGCAGCAATCCATTCCTGCAAATTTGCCAACGGTTGCACCGCATCCTGCTCCGAAATTTCCATCCTGATAATTTCCCCGTTCTGCATTCAGGCACGCTTTATATCCCATCTCTGCATCCGGACGGACCAATGCGTCTCCCACGGTCAGATCAAACAGATCCGCCTGACAGACCAACGGTACTTTCGTAACACCGACATCAAATCCAATATCATGTTCTTCCAGATAGCGCATCACTCCATCAGCCGCGCCAAGGCCAAAAGCGCTGCCGCCTGCAAGGACGATACCGTGAATCGCGTTTGCTGCCGCAAGCGGTTTCAGAAGCTCAGATTCTCTTGATGCCGGTCCTCCTCCCCGCACATCCAGTCCTGCACACATTCCCTGCCCGGACTCTGACAGAATGACCGTACATCCGGTTCCTGCTTCTTTGTTTTCCGTCTGTCCAATCCGGATTCCTTTGATATCTGTAATTGTTATTTCCTTTTTCATCATCTTCTCCTTTTACTGCGATTCCTGCTCCAGACCTGCCATAAACAGCTCGTAAAAATCGTCTTCACCCGCCAGCATCGGGGAATTTTCCCCTCCGCCGTTGGTACTTCGCTTCATTGCCGCATGGAATTCTTCTCCCGCACATATCAGATCCATCTCATAAATTTCATATCCCAGTTCCCGGCAGGTTCTACAGAACGCGCCAAAGGGATCTTTCTCCTGTCTCGTTGCGAGAAGCTGCCTCCGGACTTTAGGATCATGAAATGCCCAGTGCTGGAGTGCATCCAACAATTCAACACAACTTGCCATTTTATCTTTTCTCCGCCTTTATTTAGTACTGTCCCATCCAGCTTTCCAGATCAGACTGGTTTAAACGACCGTTCAGCAGTCTACCGTCTTCTACCTCGGCATCTGGAACTGCTTTTCGTATCGCTTCTGCTGCTTTTTTAATTCCGCTTCCGCCGGATGTTGCAAATGGAACGATCATTTTCCCTCCGAAATCATAGGTCTCCAGAAACGTATTGATAATGGTCGGTGCCGTATACCACCAGATCGGAAATCCGATAAAAATCACGTCATAATCAGAAACTTTCGCCTCCTTGTCCGCCAAAGCCGGACGGAAAGAAGAATCCTGCATTTCAATCGTGCTTCTGCTGTTCTTGTCTGTCCAGTCCAAATCTGCTCTTGTATACGGAACTTCCGGTCTGATTTCATAGAGATCGGCATTTCCTGCTTCTGCCAGTTTTCTTGCTACTGCTTCTGTGACTCCGCTTGCGCTGAAATAGGTTACTAACTTTTTACTCATACTGATTTCCTCCTTAATATATATCCTGTCATTCACTGGACACCGGGCCTTTGCTACAGAAAAGCTCCGGTCCGGCTGTCCGGATTGGTCTTTACATTTTCCGGTGTTCCGGCCGCTACAACCGTACCGCCGTCTTTGCCGCCTCCCGGCCCCATATCAATGATATAATCCGCACATCGGATCACATCCAGATCATGTTCAATAACTACGACAGTCGCCCCATGATCAATCAGGGTCTGAAACACATCCATCAAAGTATTTACATCCAGCGGGTGAAGCCCGATCGTCGGCTCATCGAAAATAAAAACCGAATCCGACTGGGCTCTTCCCATCTCACTTGCCAGTTTCAGGCGCTGCGCCTCCCCTCCGGAAAGTCCGGGTGTTTCCTCTCCAAGCGTCAGATATCCAAGGCCCAGATCTTCCAGTATCTGAAGGCGCTGATGGACCAGCTTCAAATCTTTGCAGGCTGTGAGAGCAGTATGAACGTCCATCGCCATCAGTTCCGGCAACGAATAGGATTCTCCGCTCTTTGTCTGATAGTGGATGGTTTCCGCCTCTTTTTCATATCGTGTTCCCCGGCAGTCCGGGCATGGAATGTCCACATCAGGGAGAAACTGTACATCCAGGCTGATGACTCCGGTTCCATCGCAGACAGGGCAGCGCAGCTTTCCTGTATTGTAGGAAAAATCTCCCGCCTTATACCCTTTCTCCTTCGCATCCGGAGTTTTTGCAAAAATCTTCCTGAGTTCGTCATGCACATTGGCATACGTTGCAACAGTGGAACGTACATTGATTCCGATCGGAGCCGCATCAATCAGCTTGACATGACTAATCCCTTCTGCCCGGATTTTCTTCACATGTTCCGGCAGCTTTCTCCCCTGAATATTGGCCGAAAGTGCGGGAACAAGACTTTCCAGTATCAATGTTGTTTTTCCGGATCCGGATACTCCGGTGACTACCGAGAGTTTTCCTTTTGGAATATCCACTTCCAATGGCTTGACTGTATGAATAGCATCCGTTGAAAGATGAATGAGTCCCTGATCAAACAGTTCTGTTTCCGAACATTTTTTGGATCTACGGATTCCAGAACGGCCGGATAAAAACGGACCAATCTGAGATTTTGGATGATTCATCAGTGTGTCCGGCGTCCCCTGCGCCAGAATTTCTCCGCCTTTTGCTCCCGCCTCCGGACCCATCTCGATCAACCAGTCAGCCTGCTTCAAAATCTGAGTATCGTGATCTACAAAAACTACGGAGTTACCGTCCTCAATCAGATCGTGCATGACACCAGTCAGCCCGGCAATATTTACCGGATGCAGACCAATGGATGGCTCATCCAGTACATACAGAACTCCTGTCGTCCGGTTTCGAACCGCTCTTGCAAGCTGCATTCTCTGCCGTTCTCCTGTCGATAAAGTGGAAGAAGCCCGGTCCAGAGACAGGTACCCAAGCCCCAAATCCAGAAGACGTCTTGCGGAAGTCTGGAATGATTCACAGATGCTCACCGCCATCGGACGCATGGATTCGGGCAGCGAATCCGGCACCTGCTCTACCCATTTCACTGCTTCATTCAGTGTCATGGTACAGACTTCATCGAGAGAATATCCATTCAGTTTTGGCATTCTTGCCCTTTCCGAAAGTCTGGTTCCATGGCAGTCGGGACAGATATCTCTTTTTAGAAATTTTTCCACCCGCTTCATACCTTTTTCATCTTTTACCTTCGCGAGGGCATTTTCTACCGTATAAACAGCATTAAAATAAGTGAAATCCAATTCACTGCCCTGATCGGAGCTCTTGGGCTTATAAAAAATATGCTTTTTCACCGCCGGGCCATGATAAACGATCTCCTTTTCTTCTTCGGTCAGGTCCCGAAACGGAAGGTCTGTCCGGACGCCCATAGCACGGCAGACGTCTGTCATCAGTGACCACATCAGAGATTTCCAGGGCGCCACAGCACCTTCATCGATCGAAAGAGATTCATCCGGAATCAGCGTAGATTCATCTACTGTCCAGACCACACCTGTTCCGTCACATTTCGTGCATGCTCCCTGGCTGTTGAAAGCCAGTTCCTCCGCAGAAGGAGCATAAAACCTTGTATTGCAGACCGGACAGGTCAGTTCATGTCCTGCTGCGACTTCCAGCGTTGGCTCCAGATAATGCCCGTTGGGACAACAGTGTCTGGCCAGCCTGGAAAACATCAAGCGCAGACTGTTCAGAAGCTCTGTTCCGGTTCCAAACGTGCTTCTGATTCCCGGGACTGACGGTCTTTGATGCAGCGCAAGAGCTGCAGGCACATACAGTACTTCATCCACCTGAGCCCTGGATGCCTGAGTCATCCTCCGTCTTGTATAGGTGGATAGTGCTTCCAGATATCTTCGGGAACCTTCCGCATAGAGAACCCCCAGCGCAAGGGAGGATTTCCCGGATCCGGAGACACCAGCAATTCCTACAATCTGATTCAACGGAACATTTACATCAATATTCTTTAAATTGTGCACTCTGGCCCCACGTATTTCTATATTCTGAATCATATACCGCTCCTTTCTGACATTTACGTTATCACCATTTTACTTTACCGTCAAGCGCATCAAAAAGGCTTTCTTTTCTTTCATCATCAAAAAAATTTCTGCCGGAACTGCTCTTGACAAATCCGGACATAGGATACTATTATAAAGAAACTCATGATACCAAGGAGGGAAAGAGCATGACAGAAAAAGAACTGATGCTGTCAGAACATTTATACATTGCAAAGGATATAGAACTGGCAAAGGACAATAAAAAAGCCCGGAAACTGACCAGGCTCATCAATGCATCAACAGAAGAAGATACTGATGAACGGCTGACGCTCTTCCGGGAGCTTTTTGGGAGTGTCGGCGATCATTTCTGGGTGGAGCCACCGTTTCACACGGATTATGGCTGCCATACCTACATTGGAGAAAACTTTTATGCAAATTATGACTGCATCATTATTGATGTGGCCGAGGTCCATATCGGGGACAATGTATTCTTCGGTCCAAGAGTCGGCATTTACACAGCCGGTCATCCGATTGATCCTGTCATCCGCAATAAACAGCTGGAATACGGAAAAGAGATTCATATCGGAGACAATGTCTGGGTCGGCGGCAACACGGTGATCAATCCAGGCGTCACCATTGGAAACAATGTTGTCATCGGTTCCGGTTCCGTTGTAACAAAAGACATTCCTGACAATGTCGTCGCCGCAGGCGTTCCATGCCGGGTGATTCGGGAGATCACCGAGAAAGATACTGCCTATTGGAAGGAACAGGAAGCTTTTTACTACGAACATATTGACAAGAAGCAGAAAGAAAGGGACTGACAAACAGTCCCTTTTTCTTAGCAGTCCAATATGGCCTTGGCTATGGACCCATGGCCGTTTGCACTGGTATCAAGCATGCACACACCAGACCGGCTGATCGGTTATTCCAGTGCAGAATGATGCGGCAGATTACGGCCTGCATCTTCCGCAGGGATCGTATCCCATTTGGATCACATCTTCCCTGCTTCCGCTGTACTCCCTCGTATTAGAGGCTTTCATATCCCCGACACTTGCACAGTCCGGCTCATGAAACTTCATTGTATTTGTATTGAGTATATAAGTTTCCTCTGCTGCCTGACCGTTTTCTGTCCCTGCCTCTGTCTGTGTATCCTCCGCTTCACGGCTTTCTCCCGTGACATAGTCTATCTCAATTCCCGGCTGTACATTATACACATAGACGTAGAAAGAAATGCCTGCCCCGTCATCCTCCACAGACTCTGCTTCCATCAGAACACCGGACGCCACCAGATTGTCATCTTCAAAAACCGGTGTCACTTCGTACAGAACATGGTTATCCGTCTCTTTGATATAATCTGCTACCATATTTTCAAACGGAAGCATTCCTTCCGTATTCATATATCTGGTACCGGTAATCAGATTCTCTTCGTTTGCATTCTCCGCGGTCAGCTGAAAACCAATCAGATGGCAGCGATTATAAAGATACCCTCCGTCCACATCATCGTATTCCTTATTGATCCATCCCGACGGTTTGATCTCCGAAATACTTTCCCGGTCTTCTGTCGGCATCAATTCCTCTCCGATATTGGCCTTTGCTGTCCCGCACCGGCCAAGCTCATCCAGTTCACTGTATTCTTCGTAAGCTTCCGTCTGAAGTTCCGAATCTGAAAAATCCGGTTCATTGTCTGCCACAACAGTATAGGGCTCGCCGCTGTATTCCGGCAATTCTTCAACAAGCTCTTCCGCTTCTTCCCGGACGGCAGTATCGATCTGCTCTGTTTTGTTTTCCAGACCGCCGGCAGATTCCCCGTGGGAATTTTCTGAAATACTTCCACAGGATGAAACCGTCAAAAGAAATATCAGCCAGAAGACCGGAAGAAAAATCTGTTTTAGTCGCTTCATGACTTCTGCTCCGGACAGGAAAGAACTGCAATCTGTTTTTCCATATCAGGACAGACGATCAGCGTATTGGTATCGTATGTTACCACCGGGTCTTCCGCTTTTAAAAATCCATCCAGTGTCCCAATTACATCGTAACCGAATGTCTCACTTCTGTAGTGCATCGGAATGATGACTTTCGGATCCAACTCTTTTAAAAGTTCTCTGATTTCATCCGGCTCCATCGTATAAAAGCCTCCCACAGGTACCATTACTGCATCCAGACCTGTAAGTACTTCCATCTGCTCCGGGGATGGCATACATCCGATATCTCCCAGATGAGCGATCCGGATTCCTTCCGATTCAAGAACAGTCATGATGTTGAACCCTCTTTTCTCTCCGCGGCAGTCGTCATGGAAACTTTCCAGACGGATCATCTGAAACGGACTGTCTTTCTTCTCGCTCCGGAGCTCCACCTTTTTCCTTGCATTGTGGTCACCATGTTCATGGCTTGCGATGACTTCATCTGCCTGCAATGTTTCCAGTGTCAGACCCGGTACATTGTTATCCTCGTATGGATCAAAAACAATTGCATATCCATCCTTTGTAATTCTGAAACAGGAATGTCCAAACCACTCTACTTTTATTTCACGCATGCTTCTTTTCTCCCTTCTGTCATCTCCCGGAACATCTGATCCAGTTCCGGAAAGCTTTTCTTCATCCGGATCGGTCTGCCGTCATGATCCAGGAAACAGTGTCCGGAATGTCCGACAGCAACCTGCTCTCCCCGGCAGCTCATCTCGTAGGCGATCTTCATTTTCACACCATTATACTCTTCAATGTGTACCATAATTTCGACTACATCCTGAAATGTCGTTGTTTTCTTGAAATCACAGTCCACGTGAATAACAGGAGATACAATGCCTTCTTCCTCCATCCGGTCAAATCCCCATCCCGCCTGGTCAAGAAAATCCACTCTGGCTTCCTCCATCCAGCGGATATAATTGGAATGGTGCGTGATCCCCATCCGGTCAGTTTCATAATAATGAACTTTGTGTACATATGCATTCATAATAATCCCTCCTGTTTCTAAACAATTCCAGTCTTTTTATGCTTGTAATAATAATACCCGATAAAAATCACAGCGGTCAGGATCCAGGTCACCGGATAGCTGAAAATAATTGCCGAAATCGTCGGACTGATTTTCAGTGCAACCGCAAGCCAGACGATACGAAGCACACAGATTCCTCCCAGCGTAATGATAACCGGAACAATCACATCTCCGATTCCCCTGAGTGCTCCTGCAAGAATCTCAATAAAAACATAGACAATATACCATGGCGCAATCAAAACAAGCATGTCGCTTCCAATCTGAATGACATTGGCATCTGATGTAAACATACGGAACAGAAATCCTCTTGTAGCAATCAAAAACACGACCATCACGAAAGCTGTTACAAGTTCCATTCCAAGGCAGACTTTTACACTTTTTTTAATGCGGTCTGTCTTTCCTGCTCCATAGTTCTGACCGACAAATGTTGTAATGGAAATTCCAAACGCTGTATTAATCATCCAGAAAATAGCATCCAGCTTTCCATATGCCGACCACGCCGCCGTTGTATCTGTCCCGAAGGAATTCAGAGACGCCTGAATCGCGATATTGGTAATCGCAAACAGAATCGATTCTATTCCGGTCGGAATACCAAGTTTAATCTGTCCGATAAACGCGGTACGGTAAAAACGGATTTTGGAAAGCTTCAGCTGTAACATTCCCTCTGAGCGCATCAGCTTCAGTGTTACAAGCACAGCGCTGAATGCCTGTGCCAGCAAAGTTGCAAGGGCAACGCCAAATACACCTTCATGAAAAACGATCACAAAGACGAGGTCCAGAACAATATTTACAATACAGCAGGCAATCAGAATATAAAGCGGTGTTCTGGAATCCCCCACTGCCCGCAGAATACTGGAACCAATATTGTAAACAAAAGTAAAAACAAGTCCTGAAAAATAAACCCGGAGGTAGACCGTTGAGTCATGTACAATCTCGGACGGTGTATTCATCATGCTGAGCATGGACGGCGCCAGCACAATTCCCAGAATACTGAGTCCGATTCCCCCGACTATAGCGATAGCGTAGGCGTTATGGATTCCCTGCCGTACAAATTTTGCATCTCTGGCCCCATAATACTGGGCAATAATGACCGATGCTCCGGAAGAAAGCCCTGTAAAGAAACCGACAACAAGGTTAATCATCTGGGCTGAGGATCCTCCTACACTTGCAAGTGCCCTGGTCCCTACAAACTGTCCGACTACCACCGTATCGATGGTATTGTAAAGCTGCTGAAAAAAGGTTCCGATCATAATCGGAAAAAAGAATACTAAAAGCTGTTTCCAGATCACTCCCTCTGTGATCTGATTTTTCATCTGAACTGTGTTTTCCATTTCAATCCTCTCTTCCTTCCACACCATTTCATTCCACTAAAAAGGTCCGTATCCGATCTGATTGGCAATCACTACCAGAAGAAATGCTGCTGCCATCATAGACACGTAAATTTTCCAACAGAACTTCATCCAGGCGCCATATCCTACTTTACAAAGTGAAAGCTGCACAAGACTTCCTCCCGGCCAGAAGCTGTTGGTAATCCCGTCACCGTACTGGTAGGTCAATACAAGCACCTGTTGATTAATATGAAGAATCTTTCCAAGCGGCTGAAGAATCGGCATAACCATAACTGCTTTACCGCTTCCGGATACCACAAAAAAATTAAATAGCGTAACAAATACAAAGATGGTAAGCAGTGCAAAAAACGGGCCTTTGTTTTCCAGAAAAACAGACATCCCATGGACAATCGTATCCATAATGCATGCCTGATTCATCAGTACCATAACTGCCTGTGCAAGTCCTACCGCAAATGCAGCGCCAAACACACGGACAGCTCCCTGACAGAACAGGTCACATGCCTTACTTGGATTCATTCGGAAGATAATCACGAGCGCAACACCAAGTATAAGATAAACTGCCGCGACCTGAGGGAATGACCACCCAAACCGGGTACATCCGATCCCCTGAACAACAATGACAATTCCAAACGCAAGAAGTCCAAGAACTCTCGGAACAGTCATTTTCTCTTTGATTTCCTCTCTGTCTTTTCCGGACCGGCTAAGGTATTCTTCTTTTAAAATACTGGTGTTCGGATTCTTCTTGATCTTTCTGCAGTACCGGTAAAGACCGGTCAGACCGATCAGATAAAACACAAGAAGTCCCGCACACCGGTAGGCCATTCCGGAAAAAATCGGCAGCCCTACGATCTGCTGTGCGACTCCGGTCGTAAACATATTCATCAGACCGGCCGTAAATCCTACTGTACTTCCGACAATCGCAAGACCGGCTCCTACCATCCGGTCATATCCCAGAGCAAATCCGATTGTGATGGCAAGCGGATAAAACGGATATGCCGCCTCTCCATAACCCAGAACCCCGAAGATTACAAAAATTGTATAAAAAATGAAAACGACAGAAAACTCTTTTCCTTTTGTCTTTTGCAGAATCTTTTCGATGCCGGCCGCAAATGCGCCGCTCACTTCAAGAAAGTAAATCACCCCGGAACAGATAAAAAGTGTTCCCATAATCGACGCACCGTTTACAAATCCATTATAGACAGCCTCGAAATAGTTCATAAACGTAATCGGATTCTCATTTTCCACATATCGGAAGGTATCCGGATCAATGATGTTCATGCCAGAGAGTGTATCCTCAACTCTCTCGTAGCTTCCGCTTGGGATCATATAAGAAAGCGCTGTAATCATCAGCATAATAAAAAGTAAAATAATAAAGACATGAGGCATATGAAAGCCTCTTGATCCTTTTCTGGTCTGATTCATGTTTTACTCCTCGTTCCTTTTTTTCTTCAGCCATGACACGGCCGCATCCGCGTAGATGGCTGCCCCGATCGGTAAAACCTCCTCGTCAAGTACCATGTGTGCATTGTGAAGCGGGGCATTCCCCTCTTTTCCCGCCCCGATAAACACAAACATTCCCGGTACTTCTCTTGTGACATATCCAAAATCTTCTGTCCCGCTCATCGGCGGAATTTCCTCTACATTTTCTCTGCCTGCGGTCTCTTCTAGAAAAGGCAGCATTTCTTTTACAAATTTTCTGTCGCTGTATGTACACGGCGTCTGAAATACTGTCATTTCATAATCCCCGTTCCAGGCCCGTACATAATGGTCAATGACCTCCGGAATCCGTCTGCGTAGATGCTCCGATGCTCCTAAATCCAGAGTACGGACTCCAATATGGAGTTCTGCTGTATCAGGAATGATATTGACAGCTGTTCCTCCCTTTACGACTCCGCAGGTCAGAGTTGCCATGGCAGCCGGATCCACCTCTCTTGTCACAAGCAGGTTGACTGCCTGATATACCTGATTCAAAATCATCAACGGGTCCACGCAGATCTGAGGCTGGGAACTGTGTCCGCCTTTTCCTTTAATTTTTAGAATAAAGGTATCAAGCGATGCAGAATTTACCCCTCTGCAGTAACCGACCCGCCCTGTTTCCTGAAGCGGCTGCACATGCAGTCCGAAAGCCGCATCAACATCCGGATTTCTCAAGGCGCCTCCCGCGACCATCATCTTTGCCCCCGCGCCTGTCTCTTCTCCCGGCTGAAATAAAAGCTTGACGGATCCGCAAAGTTCACTCTCCATTTCTTTCAAAATTCCTGCGGCCCCAAGAAGCATGGCCGCATGACTGTCATGTCCGCACATGTGTCCGTATCCATTCGTAGAACAATACGGAAGGTCCGTCTCCTCACGGATCGGGAGTGCGTCCATATCCGCCCTTAAAAGAATACACGGACTTCCCTGTCCGATCACTGCCGTAATTCCTACTGCTTTTTTCATCTCCGGAAATCCTGCTTCCATATAATCTGCAGTCATTTTTTCCGAAAGTTCTCCTCCACAGAAGTTCCATTTAATTCCCATCTCTGAGAGACGTTCACCGATATAGGAAACCGTCCCGGGAAGATCCATTCCGATTTCCGGATTCTGATGCAGGTATCTTCTGTCCCTGCAGATCTCTTCCCTCTTCTCTTGCGCACGCTTTCTAATCTGATTCATTCTTTCACTACTCCTTTTTTCTGGCGTTTCCCATCTCTCCCATACATCCATCTTTTATTCTACACGATCCGGGCAAAATGTAAAATGTTTTTTTCTTCCGAAGACCATACTCAGAACAGAAGATCTCATATTGTACTTTTCTTTGGTCCATGTTATAGTAAAACAAAAAAGGAGCATATACGGTATGAAAGTCATTATTTATGGTTCTGATATTTGCGGAGACTGCCTTGATACAAAAGCATACTTAAAAGAGCATGCAGATGACAGTATCCAGTACAATTATTTTGATATTACAAAGTCAACAGCAAATCTGAAACGGTTTCTGAAGCTTCGCGACACAATGGATCTTTTTGAAGAAGTCCGGAACGGACATACGATCGGGATTCCTCTCTTTCAGTTCGAAGATGGAACCTACACATTGGATCCTGAAGAGGCTTATAAGAAAATGGAGATCTGATTTTCTTTCGCTGCGATTGTAAAGACAAACAAAACAGACTGCCCCGCAGTCTGTTTTTTATCGTTACGAACAGGAAACGGAATCCTGCTCCCGTGTATATGCTTTTGCCCTCACATCCTGAATCACAAGGAGCACTGCCCCTGCCAGAAGAGGAATGCTCCCGAACCAGACACTGTGAATTCCATACTGCAGCCATATCAGATAACAAAACCCGACACCAATATGAAAACTAAGAAGCGTACCTCCAAAAACAAGAGCCTTTTCCGCTTTCTCTTTACGGACTTTCTCTTCTTTTCTGTATAGGAAATATTCTGTTATGGCAAAGACGGTCTGTTTTAGATTATTTGTAGAAAAAATCGTGGAGCTTGTATATCCTTTTGCTCCCTGAAACACACACCACTGAAAAGCCGTGACAAAAAAAACCGGATAAAGCGCCATCACCGGATCCATATTCTCCGGAAAATATCCAACTGCCAGAATTGCAGAAGCGTCCAGAAAAATTGCCAGATACTTCAGATTCCATTGTACTTTTTTTGCGAGAACCGCCGCAACGACCATTGCGCTCATGTATACCAACAGTGCCGCCACCCTGGTCAGCACCTCCTCCGGATTCCTTCCCAGAACACTGCACACCAGCTCAATCAAGTTTGCTGTCTGCGCAGATCCGAACACCTCCATCCTTGCAAGTATGGCATATGCACCTACAAATCCTCCGAATACCGCCATGATAAAATGTACCGGCAGCTCAAACTCATTTGCTCTTTCCATAAAACCGCCCCCTGACTTCCACCTATTATAATCATCTTTTTTCTATTTGTAAAGCGTCCACCCTCCATTTAGAATAATTTTGGGGACGTGTACCGTTACACCGGAACACGTCCCCAAAAATGATGTATGCGATTCTTTTAGTCCTTATCCCTCATCAGCTATGAGTTTTGATGTAGAAGGCGAACATGTCTATAAACTCTGCATTTGTTGGAATTCTTGTTATTTTACAGCCCGCAATTTTGCTGAAGCCTTCCGGCCCGCTCTGCCTCCAGCATACTTCTATCGCTGTCCGGATATTCCGCTCTACACTCTGCGAAGTCACCTTCAGCCTGAATGCCACCTCCGGATAAATATTCTTCGTTACATTCAGCATGAAGTTGTCGTTTTCCAGTACGATCTTTGTTGCCTCGGCCAGCTGCTGATATCCCTGATATTTTGAAGTCAAACCCAAACTTCTCAATGTTTCGTAAATCAGCTGCATGTTTTCCTCCTTCCAACCTCCGCTACTATCATAACGACTTTCTTTGAAAATAACAGGAAAAACTACACTTATCGACAAAATGCTGCTGAAAAACGACAAAAAGCTACATTCCTTTTTTCCATCGCTTCAATAGTCCGGTACCAAGAGGATATGGTCCGGTATGTACACCAATGGTGGCACCGATCTGAATATCTTCCCACTGTGCCACATGAAAACCGGCTTCTTCCAGTCTTTCCGCCAGCTGTTTTTTAAACTGCTCATACTCTTCCACCCACAGCCCGACTCCGGTCACAATATAATAATCCTCCGGATGAATGTCATGCTCTTCCATATATGTCTCCATTTTTTCGATGAGCTTTAAAATTGACTTCTTCCTCCCCCGGCAAAGCTCTGCCGGTCCGAGCTCTCCGTCATAAAACTGCAGAAGAGGCTTGATCTTCAGCACGCTTCCTGCGACAGAAGCAGCTTTTCCGATTCTTCCACCATGTTCCAGATATTTTAAATCATCTGTTGTAAAGAAAATATGACCGCTTTTACGAATTTCCCCCAGACATCTGACTGCCTCATCGAGGGATTCTCCCGCATTACGGATTTCCACAGCTGCTTTTACAAGCATTCCCTGTAATGCAGTTGCAAGGGCCGAATCCAGAATCTCAATTCTTGCCCCCTCATACTGCTCTTCCACTACCTGTTTCGCATTGATGGCGGCCTGCATGGAGCCGCTCAGCTTCTTAGAAAGGCAGATACATAGTACCGGCATTCCGTCTTTGACAAATGGGACAAATGCATCCACATAGTCCTGAACAGATGGCATGGATGTCTTTGGAAAGCAGTCTGGATTGTCTGCCATCTTCTGATAAAAATCCGGAATAGAGATCTGCTTTCCCTCCTGATAATAATTTTCTCCGTCAAAAGAAATATAAAATGATACTATCTGTACCTGTTCCGCCTGCAAATATGCCTCAGGCAGATCACAGGAACTGTCACTTACAATACCAAACTGCATGATCCATCCTCCCGTATCTCTTGCTTTTCCCCAGTTTTTCTGCTAAACTACTGGCATATTACTAAATGTTACAATTGTAACATTTGCTTTTAGGGAAAGCAAGATACTTTTACATTTTTGTTACAAATCAGGAGGTTTTGTTCATGAATTCATCCAGCCGGGTACGCAAAGGCCCTTCTTTTACAAAACGCTGCATTATGGATGCGCTTTTGCAGCTGATGCACACAAAGGATTATGACGACATCACCATTACCGATATTACTGAAAGAGCCGGTGTATCCCGGATGTCCTATTACCGCAATTATCATTCCAAAGATGAGATTCTGATGGACTATATGTTTCGCATCATTAAAGAATATGCTTTGTCGCTTGCCAATGATTTTCCAGAACTTCAGAACGGCTTTCAGACTTATGATCACATTCTCCACGGTCTGCGCTATCTTCAGAAATATGCAGACTATGCGCTTTGCCTGAAAAAATCAAACCGCTCCGAAATCATCCTGCACGGTCTGGACTTTTATATGCTGACCATTGCGGGTATGGCAGATTCGGATTCCCCGAGAAAATATGAGCTCTACTACTATTCCGGAGCGCTTTATAATATTTTTCTGCACTGGATTGAGGATGGTATGAAGGAGGATATCGAAGTTATTGCTTCACTGATTTACCGTCATATTCAGAAAAACCCGTTTCTCTCCTCAGCTAATCAAGATTCTTCAGGACATCCTTTAGATCAACCGAAATAATCCGGTCGACACAGTTGACCGGGATGCCGCGGTAAACATAGGCACCGGATTCAAACAGCATATAGAGCCGTCCATCCTGAATACAGATCTGTTCCATACGGTTGGGAAGCGAAAAGCTTTTAATCTCTTCTTTCTTCTTCAGACTGTATTTCTCTGATTCAATGACAGATCTTTCATAAATACGGAGTTTGGAATCTGAAAATCCGTAGGACTGGGAAAGGAACAGATAGTTTCCGAACACCTCCAGTCCCTGAACCTGAGAAAGAATATCCGCCCATTCCTGGTCAATTGCAACATTGCTGAACAGTTCCCTCTCCCTGTTCAGCTCCTCATATTCCTCCTTATTCTGTTCAT
Organism: Drancourtella massiliensis; assembly: GCF_016900655.1. GTDB lineage: Bacteria > Bacillota > Clostridia > Lachnospirales > Lachnospiraceae > Sellimonas > Sellimonas catena. Next base: position 174,072 of record NZ_JACJKH010000002.1, on the reverse strand, counting down.
TGATTTCAAAATCCACCGAATACCGATTGATGATGCTGTCCCCGGAAAGAGAAAAATATCCAGCATAAAGGCTCCCTCCCCGAAATGCCATGAAAGAATTTCTTGCAAGCCCCTCCAACGCATGGGTTTCCAAAAATGGAAGGGGCTTTTTTGTCTTGTCATACTGATAGTTTTCCAGAGCTTCCATTGTATACAAGCTTACCGCTGCCTCCCCGTTTAGCATATCTGAAACCCACAGCACCTGATTCAGGTTGTCATACGCAATGCCGCCGGCATGAGTCCTGTTTGGCATAATAATTTCTTTTACAAACCGCCCGGATTTTTTGTCAATCTGATACAGTACGGAATTGTGTTTTTTAGTATGGCAGTACGCGCTTACAAAAATAGAGTCTTCCGTCACATCCATTCCCTGCGGCGTCATGGAAGTGCAGATGTCTGACTGACCTGTTTTACTGTTTACCGTTCTGGTGGATTTCAGGCCAGGAATAATATAAGTACCAAAATTCTGTTCGAGAGAGAGGTGTTCCACCACCTCTTCTGTAAAGAAATCATCATATTGCATAAGAATTTCGGTCACTTCTGATAATGTATGAACGGCGGGAGCCGCATTGGTCCGATCCAGTACGGCAACCGGTTCATTCGCCTTGCGGTAAACACCAAAATAAAACACGACACAGCCAATCAGAAGAACAGCCGCTATCAGCAGGCTTTTCCAGGTGACTCCTTTCGCTTCTTGTGGTTTCATTCTTTTCACTTCTTTATTTTATCCACCATTCCAGAATCGTCTGAATCTGCTCATCCCAGTATTTCCACTGGTGGTCTCCGCTGGAACTTGTGGTTGTAACTTCATATCCGAGCCGCTTCATTTCTTCCCACATATCCAGATTGTTCTGATACAGGAAATCCTCCGTCCCGCACCAGGCAAACAGCCTTGGCTCCGGTTTCTGTTCTTCTTTCAGTTTCTTTGCCAGATATTTCAGATCATTTGACGATCCGGCAATCCTGTCCGGATTTCCAAAGATTCCTTCCCAGAAACCGGACGGTTTTCTCGCAATGTCCGCAGCCTCTTCTTTTACCCTTCTTGCTACATCCAGTACTCCGGACATAGATGCCGCTGCACCGAATGTCTCCGGTGCTCCAAGGCCAAGTTTCCACGCTCCGTATCCTCCCATGGAAAGTCCGGCTGCCAGCGTATCCTCCCTCTTTTCCGACAACTGTGGAAAAAATTCACGGCAGATTTTTGGAAGCTCCTGTGAAAAAAAAGTCCAGTAAGGAAGTCCGTATTTCGTATCTGTATAAAATCCAAGCCCTGCATCCGGCATAACTACCGCAATCCCGTATTCACTGACATATCGTTCAATGGACGTCCTCCGCTGCCAGGTTGTATGATCATCACTCATTCCATGGAGCAGATAGACTGTTTTGTATTTTCCAGCCTTTGCATTTCCTTTCATTCCAATCTGACTGGTCGTATTCTGCGGAAGGATCACATCCATATTCATACACTTTTCCAGAACTTCCGAGAAAAAATCCACATGTAATAATGCCATTTCCTTCTTCCTCCTTTTCCTCGCTTTTCTTACTTTTAATTATAGCTTAAAAACAAGAGCAGGGACACAGTAAAATACTGCATCCCTGAACTCTTCTCCTTCATCCTTAACAGGTTGCTCCGCCTTTCAAATGTTTCTGTGCAGCCAGATTTTCCTGCTTTCTTTCAAGAAGTTCATCAGAAAGAAGCTGACTCTGTACGTTTTCAAATCCGAGACGTTCAATCGTATCGGCAAAACGCTCTCCGGTAATTCCCTGTTCACGGAAGAGAAGAATTGCCTTTTCTACAACATCCAGTACTTCTTCTTCACTTGTAAATACCCTTTCCAGAGCACGTCCGTGAGCCACTTTCTTACCCCATCTTCCTCCGATGTAAACTCTGTATCCTTCCGTCTCCGTATTCACTGCGCCAAATGGGCATTTCCCCACACAACGTCCGCAGTGATTACACTGACTTCCATCGATCCGGATCTTTCCATCTTCCATCCTTGCCACATGGATCGGGCAGTTGTTTTCCACCTGGCAGACTTTACAGCCGCGGCACCTGGAGAGATCCACAGCCGGAACTCTCTGCCCGATAATTCCAAGATCATTAAGATCCGGTTTCACACAGTTATTCGGACATCCGCCTACCGCAATCTTGAACTTGTGCGGAAGCTTCACCTGATTGTAGCCGTGATAAAACCGCTCATGGATCACTTCCGACAGATGGAAGGTATCAATCAGTCCATACTGGCAGGTCGTTCCTTTACAGGATACCACCGGACGTACCTTCGATCCGGTACCGCCCGTTTCCAGTCCTGCATCCGCCAGGAATTCCCGCAGCGGTTCGATATTCGCATATGGTACTTTCTGAATCTCAATGGTAAGCCGGGAGGTCATGGTGATTTCCCCGCTTCCGAACTTCTCTGCCGCCTCGGCAATTACACGGCTTTCCTCCGCGGTAATCTTTCCGTTTCGTGTGATGACGCGGGCGTTAAAGCAGTCCTCGGTCCGCTTATCCTGAAGAAATCCCAGAGCCTTTACTCTCGTAATATCTTCCGGGGAAACCTTGAATTTTACCCCTTCTACTTTGACATCATTAAAGTACTGGGCACCTTCAAGCACGACTGTGTTTGTATATCCATATGCCTTTAACCGGTTCTGAAGGAAATAGCTTCTTTTGCCTTTCAGGCAGACAAGCAGCAGCTTTTCGTCTTTGTCAAGCCCGTCAATCGGTCCGTTGACTGAGGAAAGATTCACATAAAATGCTCCTGCAATCTGCGGATTCGGGCAGACGTCTACCACCTTATAGCCTTTTGCTTTTCCTTCGGCATACTCCGCCGGAGTCATGCTGACCATTTCTCCGCTGATTTTGTTTTCCAGAATATACGCTGCCTGTACAAGCGGATGGATCGCCGTGGAAAACGGCGGCGCATAGGCCAGATCCAGATTCTCCAGATCTTCCAGCCGGGCATCCATCGCAATTGCCGTTGCGGCAATATCTGTCATCTTATCTGCTGCTCCGGCCCCAAGCACCTGGATTCCAAGAAGTTTGTGGGTTGTACGGTCTGCAATCATCTTTGTCGCAAAGGAATCTGCATCCGGATAATAATGGGCTTTATCATCTGTCACGGCAAGAACCGTTTCTACATCATACCCTGCTTCCTTTGCCTGCACCTCGGTAAGGCCGGTTCTTCCTACATTCATTCCCGGGAGCTTTACGACGCCTGTCCCAAGTACGCCCGGATAGTTCTTTTCTTTTCCGGCAAGAATCTGTGCCAGTGTTCTTCCTTCATAGTTTGCGGAAGATCCCATGGCTGACCACTGCGGTTTCCCGGTAATCCGGTTCTTTACGACAACGCAGTCTCCTGCCGCGTACACGTCCGGAAGGTTCGTCCTCATCTGTCCGTCCACTACAATGGTTCCTCTGTCCATCTTAATTCCGCTGTCCTTCAAAAATGCAGTATTCGGACGGATTCCGATTGAAACAACGACCATATCTGACTGAATCGTTCCCTGATCCGTCTGAATACCGGACGCCTTTTCCCCGCCAAGTACTGCTTTCAACGCAGTGCCTGTCTGAATCCGGATTCCCTTCTTCTGAAGATGGCGCTTCGCATAGGCCGCCATTTCCGGGTCAAGAACATTTGGCATGATCTGAGGCGCCATATCAATGACCGTCACTGCAATTCCTTTGGCATGGAGGTTTTCCGCAATTTCCAGTCCGATGAAACCGCCTCCTGCCACCACCGCACGTCTGACCTCATGCTCCTCCATATAGGACCTCATATTTTGGGCATCCTCCGGTGTCCGCATCTGAAATACCCCCGGAAGGCGGATTCCCGGCACATCCGGGACAATGGCAGACGCTCCGACAGCAAGAATCAGGTTGTCGTAGGTATACTCCTCTTCCGTGCCGTCATCCAGATTTTTTACATGTACGGATTTCCGTTCCGGATCAAGACCAACCGCCTCTCTCCCGGTCAGCACCTGCACACCTGTGAGACCTGCAAATTTTTCCGGTGTATTAACAATCAGCTCCTCTTCTGTTTCAATCAGTCCTCCTACATAATATGGAAGACCACAGCCTGCATAGGAGATCTCTCTGCTTTTTGTAAGCAGGGTCACCTCTGCGCTGCGGTCTTCTCTTTTCAGTTTTGCAGCAGCCTTAGTTCCGGCCGCGACACCTCCGATCACGAGTGTTTTCATTTCTTCTTTTCCTCCTGTGGATGAATCTCTTTCTTTTCCAGTGTTACATCCATTATATACCCGAATCACACTCGTGACATATTATGATTTTTAATTATATTATAAGTATTTTTTATGATCTTCCTTCTATCAGACACTCAGCTTCTCATCTGCAATCCATCCGGTCAGGAAAAATGCCAGGACTGTCATGACAATATAGAAAATGTAGTCAAAGAGGCTGACTCCGCCCATCCCGCCAAGCGGTGCCATATCAATGAGGGAATCGAAAAGTACATAGATCCTCTCAATCCCGATGTTGATCAGGAAAAATACGATCACTGCAATCACTCCTCCAAATCTTGCATTCAGCAGCACCGTTCTTGTCAGAATGATTGCGAGAAAACCTACCATCATTACATTAATCCAGGAGATCAGAAGAAGCAGGCAGACTCCGAAAAAAGCCCCCCAGTCAACATTACTGTTTGTGACTTCCTTAAAGAGCCGTCCCAAAGATCTCAAAAGATCTCCCAGAGATCCTTCACTTGCCGCTGTCACAGTGACGGTTACCACTCCTGCAGCAAAAAATGCAAGAAAGACAAATACCATCTGAAGAATTCCTGCAATCAGTTTTGCTCCAAGAATCTCGTATGTGGAATGCGGTACCATCCAGAGCATATAACTCTGCTTTGTCTTCAGGTCCCTGTTTAAAATCACCAGATTTTCAATTCCTACGTAAAAGATGCCAAACATCCCTGCGAATGTGATAATTAAAATACTGACCGCAACTATGGTTTCATTTTTGATCAGACCGCCGATTAAAAAAAGTACAATAAAAGCCAGAAGGCAGGCCAAGATCAAAATTCTAGTCAGTCTTTGCTTTCTCCATTCATACTTAATCAGATTTCCCATTTTCCTTCCCCCTTTACATCAGTTCCCTGTACAGATCAGCCGCGCTTCTTCCGGAACGCATTCGTTCTTCTTCTACGTCACATTCATAAATCACACTGCCGTCTTTCATAAAGATGGCGTGGTCGATAAAGGACTCAATCTCCTCAATCAGATGTGTAGAAATGATCACTGCATTTTTCTCGCTGACTGTTGTCAGAATGACATCAATAATCTCTTCTCTTGCCTTCAGATCGATACCATTTAGCGGTTCATCCAGCATGTACAGCATCGCTTTTCTCGAAAGCGTTGCGATCACCTTCAGCTTTGCCATCATACCGGTGGAAATCTCCCGCATTTTCATTTCTTCCGAGAGACCTACTTTAGCAATCAGATCGTGGAACTTTTTCTGATCAAATTCTTCAAAAAAGTCGCTGTAGTATTTTCCTACCATGCCGATATTCATAAAATCGTAGTAAAACGGCTCTGTTGACATGTAGGCAACCTGATTCTTCGCCCGGTAATTCCATGGAGCCCCGTCAAAAACAACTTCCCCCTGTGTCGGCTTGATAAATCCTGTCATCATCTTCATCCAGGTTGTTTTCCCGCTTCCATTCGGTCCAAGAAGCCCGTAAATTGATCCACTTCGTATCTTCAGCGAAACATCCTTTACCGCTTTCTTTCCCATAAATGCCTTGGTCAGTCTTCTGCTTTCTGCAATCATAACTCTTCCTCCTCATCAAATGCTTCTATCCGGGTAATGATTTCGTTTTTACTAAATCCAAGATCCAGCATTTCTTTTATAAATCCACTTAATAGTGCCTCTGCCATCTCTTTCCTTAACTCTTCCTGCATCTTTTCGTCCTCCGTAATGAAAGTTCCAAGTCCCCGCTTTGTATAACAATATCCTTCCGCTTCCATCTCTTTATAGATTCTTGCCGCCGTATTCGGATTCACCTTATAAAGAACGGCAAGCTCTCTGTTGGACGGAAGCTTTTCTCCGGGAAGCAGCTGTCTGCGGACGATCCGCTTTTTAATATCTCTGATAACCTGCATGTAGATCGGTGCTTCAACACGATATTCCATTCTTGTCCTCCTTTCTGTATCAGTGAACTAGTTAAATAGTACACTAGGATATTATGTTTGTCAATCTGCTTCGACCAATCTTTCGTTTTTCTTAATAATCTTCATAAATACACAAAAAAGCTCCGGTCTGAATCTCCTGTGTATCGGACAGTTCAATACCGAAGCTCTCTTTGTCTTAAAAGGCATACAGCCAGTTTGCCTTTTTATAGTAGATAAAAAATGCGACAGAACTCAAAGTCCATGTCAGCGGATAGATCCAGTAAACTACCGCAATAGACGGAATCAAAATCGACACGCCTGTCAGCACCGCCACACGGATCACGCACCAGAAAATCATCATGACAATCATAGGTATAACGGATTTGCCGGCTCCTCTCAGTACCGCCGCTATAGAGTGCGAATACGCCAGCAGGAAGTAGAACAGCGCAGATGTCCGTGCCCTCTCGGTTCCAAATACAATCACCTCCGGTGTCCGGTCAAACGCCGCGACAAAGACCGGTGCCGCAATAAAGATAATAATGCCAATGACCTCCGCCAGAATCATGGCACAGGCAATACCGAATCTTGCACCCTTTTTCGTGCGCTCATAATTCTTCGCTCCCAGATTCTGACTGACAAATGTGGTAAGTGCCATTGTGAAGCTGGTGATCGGCAGGAATCCGAACCCCTCGATTTTGGAGTATGCTCCGCATCCTGCCATGGCCATTTCGCCAAAGGAATTGATATTGGACTGTACTACAACATTTGCAATGGCGATGATGGAATTCTGAAATCCGGATGGAAGACCGAACTGAATCACCTGTTTAAAGATATCCCATTCAAACCGGATTTTCCGCAGGTTCAGACGGTATTCCGCTTTGGACCGCATCAACTGGATCATACAGAGTACAGCGCTGACCACCTGAGAAATATCGGTAGCAAAGGCAGCTCCGCCCACTCCCATATCAAATACCGTAATAAACACAATATCCAGAACTACATTAATTATGGATGACAGAATCAGATAATACAATGGATGTTTGCTGTCTCCCACTGCCTGCAGGATTCCTACGAACATATTGTACATGACAAATCCCGCGGATCCCATAAAGTAGACCCGGAAATATTCCGTTGACTCCGGCATGACATTAGCCGGCGTCTGCATCCAGACAAGAATCTGAGGGGCAAAGAATACTCCGACAATCGTCAGGACAATACTCGCCACGATTCCGAAAGCTACCGTTGTATGTACTGCCTTCTCCACGTTCTCCTGGTCTCTTGCCCCAAAATATCGCGCAATCACAACTCCTGCTCCAAGTGCGATTCCATTGAAAAATCCGATCATCAGATAGATCAGATTTCCTGACGAGCTGACCGCAGCCAGCGCATTGCTTCCAAGAAAATTACCGACTATCAGCGAATCCGCTGTATTATACATCTGTTGAAACAGATTGCCCAGAAAAATGGGCACTGCAAAAAAAGTAATCTTCTTCCAAATTGATCCCTCAGTCATTAGTGTGGCGGAATCACTCTCTCTCATACCATCATTCCCCTTTCTCTTTCCATATTCTTTCGTATGACTGATACTTCTCTTCCATCTCAGCACGTCTTGCTTTCGGCATATGAGGAATTGCCTCTTTCAGTTTTCCAAGCGTCTCTTTCAGGGCACCCCAGTCCTCTTTTGCCTTCAGCGCTTCTGCCTCCCATACAAGATAATACGCCTCTTCCTCCGGCCGTTTCTTCATACACGCAAGCAGGTCCAGCGCTTTATCGTATTCCGAGCTCTGGCAGAGTGCAATCGGAAGATAGATCTGCAGTGTCGGAATCATGCTTTCCCACCGTCTTTTGGCCCTGCTGTAGTAGCACAGGAAAAAAATAATCATCTCTCTGCTCTGCTGCCTTTCCACAAATTCTGACAGAATTCTTGCCGTGTGGATACTGTCTCTTCCGCAAAGCCACGCAAATCCCACTGCAATGACCAGTCCAAGGAACCAGATCTGCCAGTTCCCTCTAATATTCGCCGCCAGGCCTGCAATCAGTCCCACGGCCAGAAGTCCAATACACCATCTGAGCTCCCAGATCTGCATTTTTACCAGAAGAGTCTTCTGCACCTGCTCATCAATCCGGGGGGCTTCTGTAAGCTGAGTCTGATCGCGGCATTCCGGGAACAGCCCCATCAGTGTCTTTTTCATCTTTTCTTCCTGCAACCGTCTGCTTTTTCTGCTGAACAGGCTCTGCCAGATAAAAACCAGAGCCGCACACAGTACAATTCCGGCAGTCCTGAACTGAAAACCCAACGGCTGATACCGGAATACATAAAGGGCCGCCCCTGTGGAGACAAGTGCAGCACTCCCTTCCGCAAGAGCCATCTTCCAGGTTTTGTATTCTTTCTGTCCTTCTTCTCCAAAGCTTCTCACAAATGCAGTCAGGAAAAACAGTGCGGCACATCCTCCTGCAAAAGCGGAGTAAAGGCCTTCCCGTCTTGCCCCATACTGAAAAAACAGGATTCCTCCTTCAAATAAAAGCATTCCCGCAAGAAACAGCGAAAGAATGCAAAGTAATCTCCAAATTTTCTTCGTCATCTTGTCCTCCTATCCTGCTTCCTGCAAAGAATCTGTGATTTCTTTTTCAAATGTAAACTGTTCTCCATCCTCGGACCGGAACAATGCTTTGATCAGATTTCCCTGATCCGTATAATCTCCATCGTCCCCCTGCCCAACGACCATATAATAAACACCGTTTTCCAGATAGAACTGCTCCACCTGGTCAAATGGATTGTATCCCATCTTTTCGATAACCGCATCCGCCTGAGGAAGCGTGATTTCCTGCCAGGTCTGTCCCTGATCGACAGTCCGGTAAAATACACTCTGCTCCTGTCCGGATGCATAATATCCTGTCTGAGCATCGACCCAGAACGCGGCACTTACATTGGTCATCATGCTCTCGCCAGTGGAAATCTGTCTCCATGTTTTCATATCGTCCGTCATCCAGATCCCATAATAATCCGTTCCGAGCGACCGGTCCATAGCAAAAACCGCCACACAGCCATCTCCGATTCTTGACAGGTACGTACCCGCTTTATATCCCAGATCTGTGATCCTGCTCTCCTGCCAGACTGCTCCCTGATCGGTACTGTAAATCATAACAGTCCCCTCACTGTCAAATCCGAGAAATGCGGTAAACTCCGGAGATATCAGATAACTTCCATCCTCCAGGTTTTCATCATACAGGCCGTTTGTCTCCCGGCAGACTCTTTCATAGCCATCCGGTACCTCTGCAAAGGTCCCTCCGCCGTCATAGGTAACATAAAGCACTCCGTCATCAATATAATAGGTCTCTTCTCTGTCTGTCCGCATCGCATAATGCTGGGTTTGAGGTGTCCGGATCTCCTCCTGAAATTCCGGAGACTGAATCTGATAATCCACCGGACGCATTTTTTCCGTAATCTTATAGATTCCGTTTTCCTCCTCCAGTCTTACTACCATCTGTCCCAGGTAAAGATATCTTGAATCAATACCGGACAGGGCATGGTCCGCTCCCTGACCGCCCAGATACACCAGTTCCAGATTCTGAATGATTTCACTGTTCACAGCGGCCGGTACCATGGTGTAATCCAGCTGCACATAACCATTGCCGTCCAGCACTTCCACCTGATTCAGAACGGCATCGTAAATCCGGTATTCGTACGGCACATTCATTCCCTGAAGCGCATCTGTATAATCCGAAAACCATTCCCGGCATGCTTCATCCTCGGATTTTCCCACACCGGCAATTTCCGAACCAATAATCTCAGGTATCTCAAACTGATTCCAGCGAAATTGCGTCCAGGCTCCACAAAGGAGCACCGCTCCTGCAAGGCAGAGAATCCCCGCAGCCAATCGTTTCATCCTTCATCTCCTTTTTACTTTAAGTCGCTGTCACTTTAAGTCACTGTCTTGAAACATTATATCACCTTTTGTTGTGTTATAAAAGCGGTCAATTTTCTTCGATACAAAAAAGCCCTTGAAAATCCCGCAAAACGGGTATCTTCAAGGGCCCTAATACTTTTAAAAATTACATACCAGCCTGAGCTGCTACTTCTGCTGCAAAGTCGTCAACTTTCTTTTCGATTCCTTCGCCTGTTTCAAAACGAACGAATTTCTTAACAGTAACTTCTGCGTTGTTCTCTTTTGCAACTTTTTCTACATATTTTCCAACTGTCAGGTCACTGTCCTGAACGTATACCTGATCTAACAGACAGAACTCTTTGAGTTCTTTGTTGAGACGTCCGATGATCATCTTTTCGATAATGTTGTCCGGCTTGTTCGGATTTTCTTTCTTAGCCTGAGCAAGAAGGATTTCTTTTTCGTGATCCATGAATTCCTGAGAAACTTCATCACGGGATACGTACTTCGGAGACATAGCTGCTACCTGCATTGCTACGTTCTTTAAGCATGCTTTGATTTCATCGTTTACAACGTTTGTATCAGCTTCTACAAGAACACCGATTCTTCCGCCGCCGTGAATGTATGCAACAACGCATCCTTCAGATGTGATTTTCTCAAATCTTCTGATGTTCAGTTTTTCTCCGATCACAGAGATCTTTTCTGTCAGGGCATCCTGAACTGTCTTGGACGGATCTGCGTTCCATGCTTCAGCCATGAATGCGTCCATATCAGCTGCTTCTGTATTCAGAGCCTGGTTTACTACAGCATCAACAAATCCCTGGAACTCTGCGTTCTTTGCAACGAAGTCTGTTTCAGAGTTTACTTCTACGATTGCTGCTACCTTGTCATCTTTTACAGCTGCTTTAACAAGACCTTCTGCTGCGATTCTTCCAGCTTTCTTCTCAGCCTTTGCCTGACCATTTTTTCTTAAAAATTCAACGGCTGCGTCCATGTCGCCGTTTGTTTCATTAAGAGCTTTTTTACAGTCCATCATTCCTGCGCCTGTCATTTCTCTTAATTCTTTTACCATGCTTGCTGTAACTGCCATTTTGCTTTCCTCCTGAATCTTAGTACGAAATGGATTATTCTTCTACAGTTTCTTCTGCTTCTTCAACTGCTTCTGTATCTTCGCCTTCGAATACTTCTTCGCCAGTTGCTCCCTGATTTGCTTCTACAACAGCGTCTGCCATCTTGGAAACGATCAGTTTAACTGCTCTGATTGCATCGTCATTTCCCGGGATTACATAATCCAGTTCTTCCGGATCACAGTTTGTATCAGCGATACCGATCAGCGGAATTCCAAGTGTATGTGCTTCCTGAACACAGATTCTTTCTTTCTTAGGATCTACTACGAAAATAGCGTCAGGCAGTCTCTTCATGTTCTTGATACCGCCAAGGTTTTTCTCAAGTTTTTCCCATTCTTTCTTTAATGCGATAACTTCTTTCTTCGGAAGCACGTCAAATGTTCCGTCTTCAGCCATTGCTTCGATCTCTTTTAAACGCTCGATTCTGCTCTGGATTGTCTTGAAGTTTGTCAGCATACCGCCAAGCCATCTTTCGTTTACATAGAACATTCCGCAGCGCTCTGCTTCTGTTTTGATAGCATCCTGAGCCTGTTTCTTTGTTCCTACGAAAAGGATTGTGCCGCCTTCTGCTGCGATATCGGATACTGCCTGATAAGCCTCATCTACTTTTCCAACGGATTTCTGTAAGTCGATGATGTAGATTCCGTTTCTCTCTGTGTAGATGTACTCAGCCATCTTAGGGTTCCATCTTCTTGTCTGATGTCCAAAGTGAACACCGGCTTCCAAAAGTTGTTTCATTGAAATAACGCTCATGTTTTTTCCTCCATATTTGTGGTTTTTTACTTCCGCATGTTTCTGCCTTCCGGAACCGCGCTTTTGCCGGCACCGCCGAAAGTAACCGCATGCGTGTTTTTTTGCAACATTCGTAGTATAACATAGAAAAAACGGCCATGCAAGCCGTTTTTTCATGAATTCTTATATTTTACGTTGATTTTACCAGTATCTTCTGTACCATGGGCTTCCGTAAACGCTCTGAACCTTTACGACATCTCCCGGCTGCGGTGCGTGAATCATCTGTCCGCCTCCGATATAGATACCAACATGTCCAACATAGCATACGACATCTCCCGGCTGCGGGCTGGATACTGCCTTACCGCCTGCTCCAAGAGCGGAGGATGTTCTCGCTACGCTGATACCTGCCACACTGTGGCAATATTTTACAAGACCGGAACAGTCAAGTCCTGATCCCGGTGTGTTGCCGCCCCATACATACGGTGTACCAAGACAGCTTCTTGCAGCGCTTACAATCACACTTGCAGCACTTGCATTGCTTGTGCTGGATCCGCCTGAACTGCTGGAACTGGATCCGGAACCTGTACTCGGTTTGGATGTGCTGCTTCCGCTGTTAGATGTTCCACTATTAGAACTTCCACTGCTGGAACTTCCGCTGTTAGAACTTCCACTGCTGGATGTCGTATTCCCCGAGGATGAGCCAGAGGATGTATTGCTGTTCTGGTTTCCCGATGAACCTGACTGGCTGGAAGTCGTATTGGAACTGGAAGAGCTTTCCGCCGCTGCTGCAGCCGCTTCCTCCTGCGCCTTTCTCCGGGCTTCCTCTTCCGCCTTTCTTCTTGCCTCTTCTTCTGCTGCTGCCTGCGCAATCGCTGCCTGAAGCTCCTGATCAAGATTTTCTACTTCTGCCTGTTTCTCAGCCAGTGTCTGACTTAATTGTTCTTTCTGGCTTTCGAAAGATGTCTGCATCTCTTCCAGATTTGCAAGATCTTCTTCCAGGGTCTTTTTCAGGTTTTCAATCTTTTTTGTTGTTTCTACATATTCCTGAAGCTTTTCTCTGTCGTAATTATGTACGGTTTCAATATAGTCTGCCTGATTCAGAAAGTCTGCAATGCTGTTTGATGTAAACAGATCTTCCAGAGCTTTCGTATCGCCCTGTTCATACATATATTTAATCCGGACTTTCATCGACTCATACTGCTGCTGCTGTTTTTCCTCAGCTGCGGCGAGATCTTCTTTCGCCTTCTGGATTTCCTCTCCTTTGCTGACCAGCTTTTCTTCTGTCTCAGAAATCTTGGAAACCATCGTCTGAAGCTGTGCCTGTACAGACTCGACTTCTTTTTCTTTCTGTTCCTTTTCAGCTTTGATTTCATCGGTATTCGGTGCCGCATAAACCGGAGTTGCAAGCATTGAGCTAGCCATCAATGCTATCACCAGTCTCTTCCCAAATTTGTTCATTCTCTTCTCTCCTGTCTAAAACTGCATGTCCGAACTCTTTCGGTCCTTCTTTTTTCACTACAAGGTCTAGTATATCTTATTCTTCTATTCTTTGCAATGTTTTTTAATAATTTTGTAACATTTTTTATGACTATTCCTTCATACAGCCTGAAATCAATGAAATACGTCCAATTCGCACGCCTGAAATCTATGGCTGGCCATGCCCGCTTTTTTTTGTGTTCTCCATATTTCGAATCTGTACAAAGAACACAGACGCCGCAAATGCACAAACAACAGTAATAATTCCCATCCTCAGCGGTGTCTGGAATATCCATTCATACGCATTCGTTTCCGTCAGAAGCACTGAGCCAAGATTTGCTGCACAGTGCAGCAAAACCGGTGCTTTGATACTTTCGTAAGTCTCATAGGCATATGACAAAAGCAGTCCGAATACAAACGCATACAGAAACTGTACAATATTTCCATGCACAACGGCAAAAATCAGCGCGGAAAACAAAATGGCTTTTCTGGCATCTACCATGTCCCGGATTCTTCTGAAAATAACTCCTCTGTACAGGCACTCTTCAAGAACCGGTACAATCACTCCGAGTCCAATCACTTCGATGATCACCGGTGAAGCGTAAAGTCCTGCTGACGTTGTCTGATAAGAAGCGCTGATGCTGCTGATATTGCTCAGAATCAGGATATTGTTCAGCGCAACTCCGGCTGTCACTCCAAGCAGAACTGCATACAGATAGGTCCATGCCGGTGTTTTGCCGGAATCCGGATCCGGTACCGTAAACAACCTTCGGTATTTCTCATCCTTTCTCATCATGTAGATATAAATTGGAAGCGCCAGCACTGCCGCCGCCGACGTAATTTCCGTCGAATGGCTCAGCGCAAATGTCAGTGTTTCTTCCATAAATGTCTGAAACGCAGTCTGGCTTTCATAGGCATGTAGCAGATCCTGTGCACGCGCAGCCAGATAAGCCGCGACAACAACAATATCCACAAGGAAATTGATCGCCCAGTAAATCAAAATCGGAATAATGATTCTCGCAAACGGATTTCCCGGCTGTCTGTTTGGCTGATTATTGAACATTGATTATCTCCTCAAAATATGTTTTGATTTCCTCTTCGTCACCTGTAAGAGAGCCCTGGATCATGCCCGGCTTTCCGCCGCCCCGTCCATGAAATCTCTCGTTCAGCTTTTTGCCCAGATCACGGATATCCCTTTTCTGGCTTCCGATTACATACTGGTACTGCTCGCCCCGTTTCAGGAAAACAGCGCACACAGCAACACTTCGTTCCAGAACGTGATTCATCAGTTCCCGGATGCTGGTCTGATCCAGATCCGTCTCAAACAGGCACTGGCTGTATGTTCCTTCCGGAACCTGCTGTGCCTTCAGGGCAGTCATTTTTCTCTGCAGTTCAATGATCTGATGCTTCTGGTTTTCATTTTCATCCTTCAGTCTCCTGACTGCCTCCGGAAGTTCATCTTCTTTTGCAGAAAGCATCGCCGAAATCTCTTTCATATCTTTTTCGCGTTTTTCATGATCTGCCAGAGCTCTGTCCCCGCTTACCATTGTCACGCGGACTCCACCCTTATAATTCATCATGGCGATCACTTTGATCTGTCCGATTTCTCCGGTAGAGCCGACATGGGTAGCGCAGCAGGCACACCGGTCATACCCCGGGATCCAGACAATGCGCACCTGACCGTCGATTTCAATCTTGCTTCGGTACTCCATTCCTTCCAGTTCTTCTTCGGACGGATAGAGAATCTGAACCGGGATATTCTGGTAAACAGCCCGGTTGGCCTCCTGTTCAATCTCTTCCATCTGCTCTTTTGTGACCGGTCCGTTAAAGTCCATGGTGCACAGATCATCTCCGAGATGAAATCCTACATTCTGATATCCGAACCGTTTATGTACCAGCCCGGACAAAATGTGCTCTGCTGTATGCTGCTGCATTCTGGAAAACCGGATCTTCCAGTCTATCTCTCCGTCGATCGTGCTTCCTGCTTCCAGCGGCTCTTCCGTATAATGGATGACTTCCCCGTCTTTCTCCTGTGTATCCGTCACCCGGATCCCGGAAAGCCATCCGATATCTCCATACTGCCCTCCGCCTTCCGGAAAGAAGGCGGTACGGTCCAGAATTACTTCATATCCATCCCTGCCGGATGCTTCCTGGCAGGAACGAACCGTTGCAGTAAAGGTTTTTGTATAGACATCCTGATTATACAGTCGTTCTGTCATAGTCCTACATCCTTTCCGGCGCTTCAAATCCAAGCAGATCGATGGAGGTCTCCAGAATCGTCCTTACCAGATCAAGCAGTGCGATATATCCCTGCTTCTTTTCTTCATCCTCTTCGCCAAGGATTCTGTTATCATGGTAGAAACGGTTGAAGCTGTTTGCCAGATCGTAAATGTAACCGCAGATCTTATGAGGAGCAAGCTCTTCATATGCCTGATCCAGGACTGCGGTAAATTTCGCTGCTTCCAGCATCAGCGCCCGCTCAGAATCAGAGTGCGGTGCTTTCACGGAACATGTATCCAGATTTCCTCCGTTTTCGGCGTATTTATTCAGGATGGATTTGATCCGGACAATGGTGTACAGAATGTACGGTCCTGTATTTCCTTCAAAAGAAGAAAATTTGTCCAGATCAAAGACATAGTCTTTGGATGCCTGGTTGGAAAGGTCTCCGTATTTTAATGCTGCAAGTCCGACCATCTGAGCTGTCTTTTCAGCCTCCTCCGGAGCAACTGTCCGGTTTTCCGCAATCTTCTGGGACATCTCTTCGTTGATTTCACGAATCAGATCGGAAAGACGCATGACACCGCCTGCTCTTGTCTTAAACGGCTTTCCGTCTTTTCCATTCATTGTTCCAAAACCGATGAAAGTCAGCTTGGTATCCTCCGGAACAATTCCCGTTTTCTTTGCGCAGCGGAACACCTGTACAAAGTGAAGTTCCTGACGCTTGTCTACCACATAGATTACTTCATCCGGCTGATAGAGTTCTTCTCTTTCCACAAGTGTGGCAAGATCTGTCGTATCATAGAGGGCTGCTCCGTCTGACTTCAGAATCATGCACGGCGGAATTTCCTTCGTATCTGTTTCTTCCTTGACATCTACCACGAGAGCACCCTGATCCAGATGGGCGAATCCTTTTTCTTTGAGCATTTCCACCATATCCGGAATATACGGCTGTGCATCTGCCTCTCCTTTCCAGAGGTCAAATGTTACATTCAGGTTTTCATAATTCTTTTTCAGATCGGCAATCGATACGTTCATGATGTGCTTCCAGAGTGCACGGTATCCTCTTCTTCCGTTCTGAAGCTCAAATGTCGCTTTCAGCGCTTCTTCTTTATACTCCTCGTGCTCCTTTGCATAGGCACTTGCATATGGATAGATTTCTTCCAGGTCATTGATTGTAAACGGTGCCTCTTCCGGATATTCGCCGGTGAACTGTTCGTCAAAATACGGAAGATCCGGATTCCGTTTCTGAAGCTCTGTAATGACAAGTCCCATCTGGTATCCCCAGTCTCCAAGATGAACATCTCCGATAACCTCATGTCCCTTAAACCGCAGAATCCGTTTTAAACTTTCCCCAATTACTGCTGAACGAAGATGTCCCACATGAAGCGGCTTTGCCACGTTTGCGCCTCCGAAATCCATAATGATGCGTTTCTTCTGAGCTGCATGCTCTACGCCAAGCTGCCCGGACTTTCTCATCTCTTCTGCATAAGAAGAAAGAAACTCTTTTTTTACTTTCATATTGATAAATCCCGGATTTACTGCCTGTACATCCTCCAGTGCTTCACTCTCTTGAAGGTGAGTCAGTACGTCCCCTGCAATCATAATCGGAGCTTTGTGGTAGGTCTTAGCCGCTGCCATCGCTCCATTGCACTGATATTCACATAAATCCGGACGATTGGACAAGGTCACTTTCGCAAAGCTTCCGTCATATCCTGCTTTTTCAAATGCTGCTTTCATTTCCTCTTCCAGAAAATCTACCAGTTTTTTCATCTCATTCGTCCTTCTTTCTTTATTTCTCTGATTTTTATATAAAATTACGTTCCTTATATTCTAACATAGGAAAGAATCTCCAACAACCATATTTTTGAGCTCTTGCGCTTTTTTCTCTTTTAGTATATAATAACAGAAATCATTATTGTTTTGAGAGGAAATCACTATGACAAAAGAAAAAAGACAAACTCCGCTTCTCGGCTCCCATGTCGGGATGAGCGGAAAAGATATGCTGCTTGGTTCAGCCAAAGAAGCGGCCTCCTATCAGGCTGATACCTTTATGTTTTATACCGGCGCGCCTCAGAATACAAGACGGAAAGACATCAGCGAGCTTCGTATCCCGGAAGCGTGGGATTTTATGAACTCCCATCACATTTCTGATATTGTCGTTCACGCACCTTATATTATCAATCTTGGGAATTCTGTGAAACCGGAGACCTTTCAGCTTGCGGTCGAGTTTCTCGCTCTGGAAATCGAACGTACAGCAGCATGCCAAAGCCGCACGCTCATTCTTCATCCGGGTGCCCATGTCGGCGCCGGTGTAGATGCCGGGATTGCTCAGGTCATCAAAGGGCTTAATGAAGTACTGACAAAAGATACCCCTTGTCAGATCGCGCTGGAAACGATGGCAGGCAAAGGCTCAGAGCTTGGCCGCTCCTTTGAAGAGCTGGCCCGGATTTATAGCGGCGTCACCTATAATGAAAAGCTTCGTGTCTGCTTTGACACCTGCCACACACATGACAGCGGATATGACATCCGGAATGATTTTGACGGTGTCATCGAAACCTTTGACCGGATTCTCGGAAAAGACCAGATTGCGGTCTTCCATATCAATGACAGCAAAAATCCGCGGGGTGCACAAAAAGACCGCCATGCCAATATCGGTCAGGGCGAAATCGGATTTGAGGCTCTTGCTTCCATCGTACACCATCCGGATTTCATGGAAGTACCAAAGATTCTGGAAACACCTTATATCCCTTCCGTCGAAAATCCAAAGAAAACGCTCCCGCCTTACCGCCGCGAAATTGAGATGCTCCGAAACCGCAAGTTTTCTGAAGAACCTGCGTAACATTTCCCGGACAACAACAAAAAAACCTGTCGGAAAATCCGACAGGTTTTTACACACCTAGGCGGATTCGAACCGCCGCACCCGCCTCCGGAGGGCGGTGCTCTATCCCCTGAGCTATAGGTGTATTTCTGCGTCATGTGAACGCATTGATTATAATACCACATCTTTTGCAGATTGTAAAGAGAAAAAATTCGACGAATTTCCGGATATTTTTCAGTTTTTCATTGAAATTTTTCTTTCCATTCAGTATGATATATGTTAAATAAAAAATCTTGTAAGGAAGGAATTATCATGCAGCTTCTTAAAGAACGTATATTAAAAGACGGGGTTGTCAAGCCGGGAAATGTCCTGAAGGTCGACAGCTTCCTGAATCATCAGATGGACATTGACTTAATAAATGAAATCGGAAAGGAATTCCGCAGACGGTTCCCTTCTGAAAAGATTACAAAAATATTGACAATCGAAGCTTCCGGAATCGGGATCGCCTGTATCGCGGCACAGTATTTCCATGTTCCGGTTGTTTTTGCGAAAAAGGCACAGAGCATCAATATCGACGGAGAAGTTTACCATTCCAAGGTAGAGTCTTTCACACACAAACGGACTTACGATGTGATTCTCTCCAAGAAGTTCCTCGGACCGGACGATCATGTTCTGATCATCGACGATTTTCTGGCAAACGGATGCGCCCTTCTCGGGCTGATCTCCATCGTCAAGGATGCGCAGGCTACCATTGAAGGTGCCGGAATCGTTATTGAGAAAGGCTTCCAGCAGGGCGGCGACAAGATCCGTGATCTTGGTATCCATCTGGAATCTCTTGCGATCATTTCATCCATGACCGACACTTCTCTCACATTTAAAGAAGATTAGATAAGGCAAAGCAGAAACCAGCGAGGACTGTGCCATCCCGGCACAGTCCTCGTTTTTTCTTTCTATCTGTTTTTTCCCGTTTCCATCAGGACTTTCACATGTCCTCCGCATACGAGCCCTTCATCGGCCGCATCCCGGTTATTCAGGTCAGACTCTTCGATTCTCCAGTCCTCTCCCTGTTTCATCATTTCCTGCGATGCACGGACGATATCTGCCTCCAGCTTTCCTCCGCCGATGGTTCCAAAACAGTTCCCGGATTCCGACACAATAAAATGCGTTCCTTCTTTTCTTGGGGCGGAACCTCTTCTTTCCAGAATCGTGGAAAGTACAAAGCGTTCTCCCTCCTGCATGTTCTCGAGGGCATGACGAAATACTTCGTAACCGGTTTTCATGGAGCATCCGGCCTTGCTCCTCTCCTGAAGAATCTCTGCCATGACAGACACCGCAATCTCTTCCGGCGTCTGCGCGCCGATTTTCAGACCGATCGGTGCATGCAGCCTCTTAGTCCATTCCCGGTCAATTCCGGCTTTTTCCAGTTCTTCCCGCATCATGGCGGCCCTCGTTCTGCTTCCCATCATCCCGGTATAGTAGGATTCTTTTTTGGCAATCTCCATCAGACATTTCTGATCATAGGCATGCCCTCTTGTCATGACAACATAGGCGGTATTTTTTTCATCGTTCAGACTTCGCACCGCTTCATCAAATGGAAGGCAGATCACCTCATGGGCACCGCTCTTTTTGGCAAGCTCCGCGAAATATTCCCGATCCTCCAGAACAATAGTCCGGATTCCGGCAAAGACAGAAAGCTTCGCCAGTGCATGTCCGACGTACCCTGCTCCGCAGATTACAATCCGGTCTTCTTTTTCTGCATTCTCCAGAAACAAAAATCCGCCGTCTTCATCCCAATCCATGGCAGTCCCCGAGAGGGACGCCTTTTGATACAATTTCCGGATCCGCTCCTTCCATTTCTCCGGAATCAGTTCCGTCTTTTCTTTCTTCAGTTCTTCCTGGTTCTTCAAAATCCATGTCCGGACTTTTCCACCTTTCTCTGCCAGATGGAGGATCATCCCTCCGTCTTTCTCATAAAGGCTCTTGATCCGTTCTAAAAACTCTCTGTCTGTCATCATTTCGCTCCCATATATAAACAGGCATCTCCTGTTGTCTCATCCATCGAAAAACCTCACGGTATTCTTTGAAGAGGGCTTCTCCCATCCCCGGTTCCACCCCGCTTAGGACCGCCCTTTTTATCTGTCTGCAATTCTGGAAAATTCCATCTTTGTCAAGCCATAGTCTGCAAAGGTCCTTCATCTCTACCAGATCCTCCGGTCTTTTTCCAAGCCTTTCCGCACAGATTTCCGACCGGTGTGCCACTTCCAGAAAGGACTTTCCCAGCGCTTTCTGATTAAGAATCCCTATCACCGCATCAGAAAAGTCCGGCACCACAGGCTCCCGGTCATTTGGAATTTTGATCCATTTGCCCTTTGCCCCGTCTGCTTCCACACACAGACGGACTCCCTGATCCACCAGAGTCTTTAGGGCATTTAAGGGTATGGATCCGATCTTTCCATCCGGAAGTTCCCGGCCGATGGTCACCGGCCTCATCCCGTGTAATCTAATCCATTCTTTGACTTCCTCTGTGGAGAGGTCATCACGCCACAGAAGAAATCCTTCCTGCGGCTTCCACATCTTTGTTGTTGTCACAGCCGCTGCCGGCAGACCTTCTTCCCGCATTTCCCGCACACAGGTATAGACGGCCGTCGTCTTTCCGCCGGCACCCGTAAATGCGATGCATCTTTTGTTTTCCAGACCTAATTCTCCAAGCATGTTTTCTCCCATTCTTCCAGCGCACGGCAGACACTTCCCCCGATGGCAAGTGCTTTATCCGAAATCACAAAGCATCTCTCATTGCTGTCTGTTCTTGGATCGATATCCATGATTTTTAACCCTTTTGTGACCGGGTATCCTTCCTTGATTGCACCGCGCAGGTATCCGGTGAGCGTCGCACGGACATCCATTTCCCCGATCACTGCCAGAACTTCTCCCTCTTCAACGAGATCGCCCACCTGTTTCAGATACCGAATCGCACCGCTGCAAGGTGCATGGATCACCCGCTCTTTGGCATATCCCGCAATCATACCTGGCACTCCGGTATTTGGAATGGCTGTTCCGCTTCGGTAGATTTTCCCAAGAGTCTCTCCTCTCATGGTTTCAATGACCAGGTCCGTATCCACTCCCGCTGTAAATCCCGGCCCAAGTCCGATCGTCAGCGGTGCCATATCGATGGTGGTCCCCAGATTCTTTTTCGCAAGAATCCCGTCCACCAGAGCAATCGGATGGAGCCAGGACAGGCAGCTGCATTCCGGGTCAATCAAAACCGGAACTTCCCCGCATTCCCAGGCCTCTTCTGTCTCCTCCCGGGACAGCACTTTCCTTGCCGTCATTCCTTCCACGGTGCAGCTTCCTTCATACACCGCTTCACAGAAGGCAACCTGCCGTCTGATACATGCGGGACATCCGGTTTCCAGTACGAGCACCCGGTATCCTTTTTGGGCAAGCAGATAAGCAGTTCCTGTCGCCAGATCCCCTCCGCCCCGCACAACTACGGTCTTCTTCTCATCCATATCCCAGACTTCCTCTTTTTTTGCCTCCAGACGGTACAGATCGTCCAGATGTCGTTTCAAAACTTTCTTCCCGCCTTCATCACCGGAAAGGTTCAAAAGTTCCGGAAAATACCGTTCCTGAAACACGCAGGGATTTTTCGGGCCATTCCAGTCGATACAGCCGATTCCCTTCCGGCTTCTTTGAAAACCTTCCAGCATCGCTTCCAGTGTTTCTCTCTTTAGAAACGGCTGGTCACAGACGCAAAAGCATACCGCGTCGCCGCTCTGCCACTCAGGCTGATGCCGGATCGTTTCCAGGGCAAGGGCGATGGAAGAAGAAATCCCCCTCTCCGGATGTTTGTTGACTACACAGATTTCCGGAATATCGAGTCTCTTTTCTTTTTCACCTGAAACAACAAGAACTGTACTTCCTTTCCAGGAAGCGTGAATCTTTCTCGTCTTATCAAGCAGGAGGAAGAGAATTTCTCTTCCTCCGATCTGCTCCATCAGTTTATCTTCTTTTCCGTAACGAAGGCTTCTTCCTGCCGCAAGAAGCGCAAAGTGTATTTTCATCATGATGAATGTTTCATTCCCATATATACTTTCTCCGCCGTAATCGGAAGCTCCCGGATATGAACGCCTGTTGCATTGGCAACTGCGGCTGCCAGTGCCGGAGAAGGAGTGTTGATTACAATCTCTCCGATGGATTTTGCTCCAAACGGTCCGGTCGGCTCATAGCTGCTTTCAAATTCCACGCGGATTTCTCCGGTATCCTGTCTCGTCGGAATCTTGTACTGCATAAAGGAATTGCTGAAATTCTGTCCTTTTGGATTATATACAACATCCTCATAAAGGGCCATTCCGATTCCCTGTACCAGTCCGCCTTCTGTCTGTACCCTTGCAAGACTCGGATTGACAACAGTACCACAGTCTACTACGGCAACGTAATCAATCGGTGTCACTTTTCCAGTTTCCAGATCCACTTCCACTTCTGCCATACCAACCATGAACGGCGGTGGAGACGTTGGTGAGTAATGAGCCTCTGAAGCCATCAGCGCTTCTTCGTTTGCGCACATGATACGGTTTCCGATTTCTTTTAAGGTGATCTCTTTTCCGTCCTTCGGACACCATACACGCTTACCGTCAAACTCTACCTCTTCCTTTTCGCAGCCCAGATATTCGGCTCCTTTCAGGCAGATCTTCTCTTTGAGTTTCTCACAGGTCTTGATCACTGCCATTCCGGTCACATAAGTCGTACTGGACGCGTAAGATCCGGTATCGTACGGAGAAGAATCCGTATCCACGCCGGATACAATAATATCTTCCATCTCACAGTCCATACAGTCGGCCGCCATCTGTGCCAGAATGGTATCACATCCTGTTCCCATGTCAGAAGCTCCGACCATCAGGCTGTAGAATCCGTCGTCATTGACTTTCATTGCAACGGAAGCGGTATCCACGTTGGAAATTCCGGATCCCTGCATTGCCATGGCAACGCCGACTCCTCTCACCTTTCCATTACCCATATCTCTTGCCGGATATTTTTCGTCCCAGCCGATCATCTCTTTTGCTCTTGCCATACAGCGGTCCAACGCACAGCTCTGTGCAGTCTCGCCATAGTACGCAGGCATAACCTGTCCTTCTTTTACCATATTGAGCTCACGGAGTTTCACCGGATCCATATGCATCTGTTCCGCCAGCTCGTTGACCGCGGATTCTACCGCAAAAATTCCCTGTGTGGCTCCATATCCACGGTATGCGCCCGCTGACATGACATTCGTATAAACGACATCATACCGGAACCGGAACGCATCTGTTTTTCCATAAAGAGGAATGGATTTGTGTCCGGAAAGTCCAACCGTTGTCGGCCCGTGCTCTCCGAATGCTCCCGTATTGGATAGGGTATAGACGTCAATCGCCCGGATAATTCCGGCCTCATCGGCTCCTACCCGCACATGCACTTCCATCTCATGACGTGGGGATGATGCGATCTGTGATTCTTCTCTTGTGTAAATGATCTTTGACGGACGTCCTGTCTTCCATGTAACAAATGCCGGATATACTTCGGACACAACGGTCTGTTTTGCTCCAAAACCGCCTCCGATTCTCGGTTTGATCACACGGATCTTTGATTTCGGTATTCCAAGGGCATTGGAAAGAATTCTTCTTGCATGGAAGGTAACCTGGGTGGATGACACCACATTCAGCCTTCCATAGACATCCATGTAGCAGTAAGTGCGGAATGTTTCCATCATCGCCTGCTGGTTTGCCTGGGTATGGTAGGTCTGCTCTACCACATACTTACATTCTGAAAGGACCTGATCTACATCCCCGGCTTCATCCTTACCGCTGGCGCACAGATTTCTCTGATTGTCTGCTCCGACATTGCAGAGACTTCTCCAGTTTTCCTCCGGATGTACCAGGATATCATTATCTTTTGCCTTTCTGAAGTCCAGAAGCGGAGTCAGTACTTCATACTCCACCTTGATCATCTTCATGGCTCTGTCTACTGCTTCTTTTGTCTCTCCCGCAACGATCGCCACCGCGTCCCCTACGAAACGGACTCTCTGATCGAGGATCAGACGGTCATACGGACTTGGCTCCGGATAGGTCTGTCCAGCCATTGTAAACCGCTCATTCGGGCAGTCCTCATAGGTAAATACTGCCACCATACCCGGCACTTTCATCGCTCTGGCAGAGTCAATGTTCTTAATCAGCGCATGGGCATGCGGACTTCTCAGTACTTTCACGACGAGACAGTCCTTCGGTGCCAGATCATCTGTATAGACCGGCTTTCCTGTCACCAGCGCTTTGGCGTCGATCTTTGGTATCGCCTGATTTACTTTCTTCATGGATCTACCCCCTGCTTTCTCTCAGATATTTTTCCACAGCGCGCAGCTGTCCTGCATATCCTGTGCAGCGGCACAGGTTTCCGGCCAGATATTCCCGGATTTCTTCCGCGTCCGGACAATGTCCGGATACACAGAGCTCTCTTTCCATGGCAAGGACATTCATGATAAATCCAGGAGAACAGTATCCGCACTGCTCTGCCCCTTCTGCCGCCAGATATGCTCCGAACCGGGCCGCTTCTTCCTGAAGCCCCTCCAGTGTCGTAATCTTTCTTCCTGAAATTCCTGCTGCCAGAATCGAGCAGGAAAGCCGTGGTGTTCCGTCAACCCAGACGGTGCACAGTCCACAGTTGGTTGTCTCGCATCCGCACTTTACACTGTAGCATCCAAGATCTCTTAATACATCCAGAAGCACTGCACCTGCTTCAATCTCTGTATGGACTGGTTTCCCATTTAATTCAAACTGTACTTCCATCTACACATTCCCCTCTTCCAACGCTTTTTTCGCCCGACCGGCAAGGACTCGTCCCAGATGCTTCCGGTACTCTCCGCTTCCACGCATATTGCTTCCATAGGTGAAGGTATCAGCCGCCTGTTCCATCTCGTCTATTGTAGTCTCTGTCACATCCGCCTTCATTGGTCTTGCGCCGATGGAAAGTAGAACTGTTCCGTCTTTTTCAGATGCCGCACAGGTCAGCACCGGGAAATCAGTCTGACTTCTTCTCTCCGAGAGATAAACTGCCTTTCTGCCGTCCTTGGCCACAATCAGTTCTTCCAGAATATCTCTGTCACGATCCATTCTGATAAATTCAGAAAGAGGAACGATTCCTTTTTTATAAAGCTTTACTTTCGTATCCAGTACAAGAAATGCCGTCAGAATATCTGAAAATCCATATCTTCCGAAAATGCTTCCCCCTACTGTCGCCCCGTTCCTAAACTGCACTCCGACAATATGTCTGGTACACTCTTTAAAAAAGTCTCCAAATGTCTCTTTCAGCCCACTGTGTGTCTCGAGCTGACGAAGAGTACTCATACAGCCGATGCGAAATTCTGTTTCGGTCTCTGTGATCTGATCAAGCCCAAGCCCGGACAGATCAATGACTGTATTAACATTTCCTCTGCCCATTCGGATCCACATCATCCCTCCAATGATCCGGTTGGCCCGTTTCTGATTCAACTCATATGCCTCCTCGAGTGTGCCGGGCTTTACATAGTTTTTCACTGTTATCAAAATGTCTCTCCTCCCGTTTCTCTGAAATTATCCATAGTTCTTTTTATTTTAGCATAACCTTTCTTTAATATCTACATGCAAAGCCGCTTTTTCCTGTAATTATAATAATATACTGTGTCCGAAAGGTATTCTTCCCCCGAAACCTCGGAACGGTTGATGCTGTAGACCGCATCTTTTAATTCACAGATACCCGGACTTTTACTCTCCGGCACAAGAAGAACTTCATGAATACTGCTTGGAAGAATATAAAAATTTTCCTTCCACTCCTCCCCGATCATTTCCAGAAGCCCCGGGTACAGAATTGCGGCCGCACCATGGCTTCTCTGCATATTGGTAAGGACATACATATAGCCGGCAAAGCAGCTTTCTCCACGGCAGTCCGGAATCAGTTCCATGACTACATTCTGAATATCCTGAAGCTCTGCCGGGAGAAGGCGGGGCGTATTTTGTCCGGCCGCCTGCCTGATCTCTTCCCGGGTGATCCCCCACATTTTCAGATGTTCATTTGTAATCATCATGGAAATGGCACTGTACTTTTCTACCGAAAACAATACGCAGAACACAATATCCAGGTCCAGATAGGAAAGATGCGGAACCTCTTTTAGCAGTTGCCTGTTTCTCTCCCCGTTAATCAGCCTGTATACAATCTTGTCCTTCATCCGCTCATAGTTGTCCAGATACTCCGCTTCCATCAATGGTTCCGGGACCTTCTGGCTCTGACTGTACCACTCCAGAAGACCTTCCGTTACTCCTTTCATTTCCATGCCTCTGAGATACCGTTCATAGTAATCTTCCATATAGACAATAGGCGAGATCCCCTCTTCACATTTCCGGAATAAAAAACCCTGACGCACTTCGCCGTTATTCTTCGTTGTCCGGTAATCTTCTACATGGACATCCGCCGGCAGCTCCTCTATTAGTCTTTCTTTTACATTTGATAAAAATAACTGATACTCCATCTAAGCTCCTTTCGGGCCCGCTGAAGTCTGAATTGATCTGATTCTGATCTGATAAAAATGAGTTTATGAATTGAGTGTTTATTTGGTATTGAATCTATTATACGTGCTTAAAATGCAGAATGCAACTGTTTTTTACACTGAGGTTTCCTGTTAATTCAAGAAAAAGAGTCCCGCACAATGCGGAACTCTTGATTATCTGTAAACTTTTCCTATACACGTGATAAATATTCCCCTGTACGTGTATCGATCTTAAGCACATCGCCTTCGTTTACGAACAGCGGTACCATAACGGTAGCTCCTGTCTCTACTGTAGCCGGCTTTGTAGCACCTGTTGCAGTGTCACCTTTTACACCCGGCTCAGTTTCTGTTACTGCAAGTTCTGCAAATAACGGCGGTTCTACCGCGAATACTTCTCCCTGATAGGAGCAGATCTTCACTTCTTCATTCTCTTTTACAAATTTCAGAGCATCTCCGATGGTCTCCTCATTCAGTGCGATCTGGTCATAAGTCTCGCCGTCCATGAAGTGGTAGAGATCACCATCTGAGTACAGATACTGCATGGTTTTTCTCTCAATGTGAGCTTTCGGGAATTTTTCAGTTGGTCTGAAAGTCTTTTCAACCACACCACCACTTATAACATTTTTTAATTTGGTTCTGACAAACGCTGCTCCTTTTCCTGGTTTTACATGCTGGAATTCCAGAATCTGGTATACGTTTCCGTCAATTTCGACGGTTAAACCGTTTCTAAATTCGCCTGCTGAAATCATCTTTAAATCCTCCTTAAACGAATACGAACGTATTCTTTTCTAATTCTAAACTTTCATTAAGTCTTATTTTATATGATTCCTGTCCTTTTTTCAACTGAAAGTTACGAAAAATACCGTCATCTTACAAATTTCTCTCGTTTTCCCGTATCAGACATGCAGTTTTTCAATAATTTCACGTACCTCTTCCACCTGCATCTGCCCCGGCGCGGATGCTTTTTCATAGGCTGCAAATGTCACAGCCGAACCGTAAAGCTCCCCGCAGAGCCGGCTGATCATTCCTCTTTGCCCCATGGACATTGTAATCACCGGAGTATCCGGATGGAATTTTTTCATAGTCCATGTCGCGTTCAACAGTTCGATAACATCCTGCTCTTCCTTCGGCATAACTGCAATTTTTGCCAGATCAGCACCTGCTTCCTGCATGGCGCACAGTCTTCGGACAATTTCTTCTTCCTGTGGAGTTTTCTCAAAATCGTGGTTGGAAAGCACCGTCCTGACTCCATGTGCTTCTGCCTCCCGGATCAGGCTCTTTACAGTCTCTTCCGTCTTGAAAAACTCGACATCCACCAGGTCAATCAGGCCGGACCGGATCATTGTTCTATTCAGTTCCCGGTAGCGCTCTTCAGAAATCGCCGCACTACCTCCCTCTTCCCTTGTCCGGAATGTAAAAAGCAACGGCATATCCCCCAGAACACTCCGCAGTTTTTCCGCTGTCTGAAGAATATGGCTTTCATTATTCCAGTCCGGATCTGTATCGATGCGCCATTCCGCCAGATCTGCACGGCTTTTCTTTATACCCTCCGCTGTCCGGAGCACAGCCTCCTCGTCACCCATCATCGGAACACATACTTTCGGCTTTCCCCCGCCAATTACAAGATTTCTGATTGTGACCGTTTTCATCGCATTCTCCATTTCTTTTACCAGAGTCTTTCAAAATCCAGCCTTGTAAAAGACTGCGTACCGCATGTATCTTCCCGTATGTAAATCAGATCCAGTCCGTTCTTCTGGAAATTTCCGACAACAAGGTCCATCTGTTTCTGGTCCTCTTCCAAAAGGATAACCGAACTGTAATGCCCTCCGCTTTTCCGGATCTTTCCGATTACCTTGTCCATGGAGCAATGCCTGTCGAACGGTACGACTACCAGTTCCGGTTCTCCATGAATCTCATCCAGACACTGAATCTCTGTAATCTCATACCTGTATTTTAACTGCTTTTTTATAAACTCCAGTATACTCATCATTCTGCCCTCTTTTGTAAATTCTCTTTCCATTATACTCCCCCCCCCCGAAAAATTTTCGTCAAGTCTTTTCAGAAGGGAAAGTTTTCAGATAAGCTGGCCCGGGCAGGTCAATTTTACACGTGTTTCTTCTTTTCTTTTATATAAAAATGAAGTACGATTTTTTCCAGATAACGTTTCAACACGATCTGGATTTCTTCCTTTGGATGAATCGGACGCACGAGAATATTTCGGATTCCAGTCCTTTTCGCTCCCCATACATCTGTAAACAGCTGGTCTCCTACAAACAGTGTGGTCTCACGGTTTGTTCCCATCAGACTCATGGCTTTCCGGTAGTTTTTCACCGCCGGCTTATGGGCGTTGCAGATATAATGGACACCGATCTCTTCGTTGAACATCTTTACCCGAGGCTCCTGATTGTTCGAGAGCAGACAGCAGGAATATCCCATGCTCTTCAGCTCATGGAACAGCTTTTTGGACCTCTCGTCCGCAGGCGCCCCGTGGGGAACGAGCGTATTATCGATATCAAAAATAATTCCCCTGTATCCTTCTTTATACAGTTTTTCAAAAGGAATGACATAGGTAGATGCCATATATTCATCCGGGAAAAAACGTTCTAACATTCTCTCTCCTCCATACTGTGGATCAACGCTTCCACTTCCCCGCGTTCCGGCATGGAACGGATCGCCCCTTTTCTCGTTGTAATAATAGCCGCTGCCGCGTTGGCAAATGTCAGCATTTCTTTCAGATCACTTTCGGTAAGCTCTTCAAGTCCATGATCTACAAGATAATTCAGTGCACTTCCGCAGAAAGTATCTCCTGCTCCGGTTGTCTCGATCGTATCACAGGAAAATCCCGGGCATTCCACCCTCATTCCCCGATAATAAGCCCGGCTTCCATCGGCTCCCATGGTCAGAAGTACAAGCGGAATGTGGTACTCCTCTGTCAGCTGACGCACGCCCTCATCATAATCTTCTTTACCGGTAATAAACTGAATCTCATTATCCGAAATTTTCAGAATGTCGCAGAATCCAAGACCGTACCGGATCTGCTCCTTTGCATTTTCCATGCTGTCCCAGAGAGGCGGTCTTAAATTCGGATCAAAGGAGATCAGCATTCCTGCCTCCTTCGCCGCTTTCAGAGCCTTTTTTGTCGCCTTGCGTACTCCTTCGTGTGTCATGGAAAGAGTCCCGAAATGGAACACTTTTCCTTTCTTCAAAAATTCGGTATCCACTTCATCTTCCGTCAGCATCATATCCGCTCCCGGATTCCGGTAAAAGGAAAAATCTCTGTCTCCATTTTCCAGCGTGTGAACCAGCGCCAGCGTTGTATGCACTTCGGAATCCATATACAGATGCTCCGTATTGATGCCGGCCTGTTCCAGTGTCTCTTTCAGCCGTAAACCAAACTGGTCCTTTCCTACTTTTCCGATAAAAGCTGTTCTTTTTCCAAGCTTGTTCAGCATGGCAAGCACATTACACGGCGCGCCTCCCGGACATGCCTCAAACATCTGGTTCCCCTGGCTGCTCATTCCGTTCATTGTAAAATCAATTAACAGTTCACCCAGCGCGATTACATCAAATTCTTTTTCCATAAATCAAGCTACCTCCATCCACTTCTTTTGTTCCCTTTTCGCTTTTTCTATCATAACCAGTTTACTGCATTTTTTCAAGCATTTTCCTGGCATCGCCGCAAAACTCATCCCATTTTTCAGGATAGTCTACAAAATACTTCGGACATATCTTTCCGGTAATATCATAGTGGCGGATCAGATCATTTTCTGTAAGTCCGAACTTTAGACAGAGCCATGCAGAAAGTTCTACCATGGAGTCATATGTCGCCTGATTAAATGCTCCCGTTTCATCCGGATGACAGCACTCGATGGAAACGGTATCTCCGTTTCTGCTGTTGGACGCATACGCCACCTCCCAGGTCGGGATGCACTGGACGATCTCACCTTCCAGCCCTACAATAAAATGGCTGCTTGCCTGTGTCAGATGTGTGTCTTTGAGACCCTCAAAATAATCCCGGTTCTGCTGCGCCGTAGCTCCCGGATTGGCAGTATAATGAATGACAATATTCCGGATTCTCGATGTTCCGGTCTCCGGTCTGGAATACGGATTCGGTGTCAGAAGCTCCACCTCCATATCCGGACGATAGGCATCCACAGCCTCTCCTTCCAGCTCTCTGTATCCATTAAAAATCGGTCCTGCCCCGGTAAGTTTCATTCCCCCCAGCACAACCGCCAGGAGGATTAAAATCATAAGACCTGCCTTCAGCAGTCTGTCCGACCCTCTGCTTTTTCTTTTTCTTCTTTGTCTTCTCTTTCGCACGATACTATTCCCCTTTTCTTTTTCCCTCTTTCTATTATAAACAAAAAGGTTCCGGCGTTTTTAAAAATTTTGATTCGAATTTCTTAAGCTTTTCTTATCTTGTTCTCATACCGAAAAAAAGCAAAGGATTCCTCTCGAGGAACTCTCGCGCCGGGCACAGTCGCTTTAGCGACAAATTTCTGCTTTGCGCGCGCGATCCCGCAGAGCGTTTTTGTTTAGCAGGGAACGAAGTTTCCTGTTAAATCAAAAAACCTCCCGCTTCCCATAAAAAGGAAGTCAGGAGGTCTGTTATTTAATTTATCGCATGCCTTTACTCATCAACACTGTAGTTCGGTGCTTCTTTTGTAATATGGATATCATGCGGATGGCTTTCTTTCAAGGAAGCAGCTGTAATCTTAACAAATCTTCCGTTTTCTTTCAGCTCTTCCACTGTCTTTGTTCCACAATATCCCATACCGGAACGAAGTCCGCCCATAAGCTGGAATACCGTATCCTCCACGGTACCTTTATATGCAACACGTCCTTCCACACCTTCCGGTACCAGTTTCTTGGCATCCGTCTGGAAATAACGGTCCTTGCTTCCGTTTTCCATCGCAGCGATCGAGCCCATTCCACGGTAAACCTTGTATTTTCTTCCCTGGAACAGTTCAAATGTTCCAGGACTCTCGTCACATCCTGCAAAGATACTTCCCATCATACATACATTGGCTCCGGCAGCAATCGCTTTCGTCATATCTCCGGAGTACTTGATACCGCCGTCTGCGATAATCGGGATACCGTACTCTTTTGCCGCTTCATAGCAGTTCATGACTGCTGTCACCTGAGGAACACCGATTCCTGCAACGACACGTGTCGTACAGATGGATCCAGGTCCGATTCCGACTTTGACAGCGTCTGCTCCGGCCTCGATCAGCGCTTTTGTCGCTTCCGCTGTTGCAACGTTTCCTGCAATTACCTGCAGATCCGGGAATTTCTCCTTGATCATGCGTACACAGCGGAGCACGTTTGCCGAGTGCCCGTGCGCGGAGTCGAGAACGATCACGTCAACTTTTGCATTGACCAGTGCCTCTACTCTCTCCAGACAGTTGGCTGTGATGCCGACTGCTGCACCGCAGAGAAGACGTCCCTGCTCGTCCTTTGCGGAAAGCGGATATTTGATCTGCTTTTCTATATCCTTTATTGTAATCAGTCCTTTGAGATTAAAATCCTTATCTACAATCGGGAGTTTTTCCTTTCTGGCTTTGGCAAGGATATTCTTTGCCTCCTCCAGAGTGATGCCCTCCTGAGCCGTGATCAGTCCTTCTGAAGTCATGGACTCTTTGATCTTCTTTGAAAAATCTGTCTCAAATTTCAGATCCCGGTTCGTGATAATACCAACCAGTTTTCCGTTTTCTGTGATCGGCACACCGGAAATTCTGAATTTTGCCATCAGATTGTTGGCATCTTCCAGTGTGTGCTCCGGCGACAGATAAAATGGATCTGTAATAACACCGTTCTCAGAACGTTTTACCTTGTCCACCTCTTCAGCCTGAGCCTCAATCGACATATTCTTATGGATGATTCCGATACCACCCTGGCGTGCCATAGCAATGGCCATACGATGTTCCGTTACCGTATCCATCCCGGCACTCATCATCGGAATATTTAACTGAATCTTCTTTGTCAAGTGTGTAGACAGATCGACCTGATTCGGAACAACCTCCGAATAAGCCGGTACCAGTAATACATCATCAAACGTAATACCTTCTCCAATAATCTTACCCATGACTTCTTTTCCTCTCTTTCTCTGACTGTTTTTGTATTAAATGATATAATACCGAAAAAAATATCTGCTGTCAACTCTTTCTTTTTCTCTATAAAATGACTTTTCTTGGTGCCAGCATCCTCATTCCGTCAAGAATAACCTGCTCCGGTTCAAAAATCACTTTTGTCTGATGTCCGTCTTTGGTAATCACCATTACATAACATCTCGCATTCGGCATATGGGAGCTGAAGTCGAGTACCTTGCCGGTTCTGTACTGGTTGAGCTCTCCTGCTCCAAGCGGCGCAAGCAGATCCATGTCATTGACATTCATGGAAAATACTCTTTTTCTCTTCTGTTTTCCCATGATCTTGTCGATATCCAGATCTCCGTTCACATACAAATACTCATATTCCAGATCCAGTCTCCGGAACATAAAGTAGTCCAGTACAATCATCAGCACCGGAAGAATCAGCAAAAACGGCAACAACAAAACAAAGAAAAAGGAAAGGACCGTACAAAACACCAGCAGAATCTTAATGATAATGTCTTTCCCTTCCGGTTTCTTTTTGACTAATTGTTCTGTGTAATAATCGCTCATACACGTTTCCTCCATCTGTTTATTCCTAATCAGTATATCATTTCTGATACAAAAAGAAAACTCCTCTTGCGAGGAGTTTTCGAATTTTTTATATTTACATCATACCCATGCCCGGATTTCCTGCTGCTGCCGGTGTTTCTTCTTTGATGTTGGCAACGACAGACTCTGTTGTCAGAAGTGTGGAGGCAACACTCGTCGCATTCTGAAGGGCACTTCTTGTAACCTTTGCAGGGTCAAGAATTCCTTCTGCAACCATGTCTACATACTCTTCTTTGTATGCGTCAAATCCAATGCCCGGCTCTGATTCTTTCACTTTGTTGATAATTACGGAACCTTCCAGTCCGGCGTTTGCCGCAATTCTGTAAAGAGGAGCTTCCAGTGCTTTCATGATAATCTGAGCACCGGTTTTTTCATCCCCTTCCATTTCGGAAACAAGTTTTTCCAGAGCTTTTGTCGCATGTACATATGCAGATCCGCCTCCGGCGATAATTCCTTCTTCTACAGCTGCTCTTGTTGCAGCAAGAGCATCTTCCATACGAAGTTTTGCTTCTTTCATCTCTGTCTCTGTAGCTGCTCCAACCCGGATGACTGCTACACCGCCTGCAAGTTTTGCAAGTCTTTCCTGAAGTTTCTCTTTATCGAAATCAGATGTTGTCTCTTCAATCTGAGCCTTGATCTGCGCGATCCGTGCTTCAATTTCAGATTTCTCTCCCATACCGTCAACGATAGTTGTATTTTCTTTCTGAACTTTTACAGATTTTGCACGGCCAAGCTGATCCAGAGTTGTCTCTTTCAGATCCAGTCCCAGTTCTTCAGAGATTACTTCTCCGCCTGTCAAAATTGCGATATCGCGAAGCATTTCTTTTCTTCTGTCGCCGTATCCCGGAGCTTTCACAGCAACAACATTGAAAGTACCACGCAGTTTGTTTACGATCAGAGTCGTCAGTGCTTCTCCTTCTACATCTTCTGCAATGATAAGAAGTCTTGCACCCGCCTGAACAACCTGTTCCAGAAGAGGAAGCAGCTCCTGAATATTGGAGATCTTCTTATCTGTAATCAGAATATACGGATCTTCCAGATTTGCTTCCATCTTATCCATGTCCGTTGCCATGTATGCGGAAATATATCCACGGTCAAACTGCATACCTTCTACCAGGTCAAGCTCTGTCTTCATTGTCTTGGATTCTTCGATTGTGATAACACCATCGTTGGAAACTTTTTCCATTGCGTCCGCAACCATGTTTCCTACTTCATCATCACTGGAAGATACAGCGGCAACTCTTGCGATCTGAGCCTTGTCTTTTACTTTGCTGCTCATTTTTGCGATCTCTTCCACTGCGAGGTCAGTTGCCTTTTTCATACCTTTTCTAAGAACAATCGGATTTGCGCCTGCTGCAAGGTTTCTCATACCTTCATGAACCATTGCCTGGGCAAGTACGGTTGCGGTTGTTGTACCATCTCCAGCTACATCGTTTGTCTTGGACGCAACTTCACGAATCAGCTGAGCTCCCATATTTTCAAATGCGTCTTCCAGCTCGATCTCTTTTGCGATTGTCACACCATCGTTTGTGATCAGCGGTGCGCCGAATGATTTGTCAAGTACGACGTTTCTTCCTTTTGGTCCAAGTGTAACTCTGACTGTGTCAGCAAGTTTATTTACGCCTGCTTCAAGCGCTTTTCTGGCTTCTGCTCCATATTTGATTTCCTTAGCCATTTCAAATCCCTCCATAATCTGTTTATTTTAAATATTATTATCTGTCACTCTGAATTTAAGCTTCGATCACTGCGAGGATATCGCTCTGTCTTACGATGATATATTCTACATCGTCAAGCTCTACTTCTGTACCTGCATATTTTGAATAAATGACTTTATCTCCAACAGAAACTTTCATTTCCACTTCTTTCCCATCGACCAGTCCTCCCGGTCCTACCGCGATGACTTCTGCCTGCTGCGGCTTTTCTTTATTCTGTCCCGGAAGCACGATCCCGGATTTGGTTGTTTCTTCTGCTTCCATCTGTTTTAATACAACTCTGTCACTTAATGGTACTAATTTCATGATTGTTCCTCCTTCATTGCCTATTAGTTTATCAGCACTCATTGAACTAGAGTGCTAAAACACTCTAGTAATAAAATAGCACTCTCTATTTTATTTGTCAACATCCATTCTCATTCTTTATAATTCGTTTATAATTCTGTCCGTTTAAACTTTATAAAACCCGTTCTGAATCCGGAATACAACCTGATCCTTCTCCTGGCTGCGGAAACGTTTCCGAATGACTCCTTCGCATCCGAACCGGCCTTCTTTCACTTCAAAAATACATTCATATACAGCATCCAGGGAAAACTCGTCCACATCGCCCCGGCTTGTGTAAAGCGTCATCTCTTCTTGCTGCGGATCATAGTTTTTTATGCGTGTCATATATTTTTTCCGGTTATATTTCTCATCTTTCAAAAATACCTTTTTCATTTGTAAAACAGCAGCTCCGTCCTCGTACATTTTTATTTCTCCTTTCCTAAAAGGGAGCCTCAGAATACTGACGCTCCCTTCTATTTGCATATCCTACTGTTCAATGCCTTTCTATTTTTGCTTTTCTTTTTTTATCTTTTCCAGTTCCGTGAATACGTAGTCGTTCACCACCTTAATATAGGTTCCTTTCATTCCGGAGGATCTGGACTCAATCACGCCTGCGCTTTCGAATTTACGAAGCGCATTTACAATGACAGATCTTGTGATTCCTACTCTGTCCGCGATCTTGCTTGCGACAAGAATTCCCTCCATACCGTCAAGCTCGTCAAAAATATGGATAATCGCTTCCAGCTCTGAAAACGAAAGCGTGCTGATCGCCGACTGAACAATATGTTCTTTTCTCGTCTCCTCTGCATTCTCTTCATTGACAGAACGGAGCATCTCAAGTCCGACTACTGTTGTACCATACTCGCTGAGAATAATATCGTCAATTTCATATTCTTCATCCTGTTTATAAATAAACAGAGTTCCAAGCCGTTCTCCCGCGATCTCAATCGGAGATACAATCGCCTGGTAGCCTTTCGCTGTTTCGGCATCGAATCCCAGTGTCTGGAGGTTGACATTTTCCTTCGTTGATAGAACGCTCAACAGACGTTCGTTCAGCATGGAATCAATATGTCCGCCAACTTCTCCATTAATCAGTTCTGTCAGCGGGCGGATCTCCTCTTTTTTACTGATTCCCAGAACTTTCCCTTTCCTACTTACCACAAGGATATTTGAATTCAGAATTTCCGTAAGCACTTCACATATATCATTGAAAACAACTTTACTGGAATTATTATTGT
Source organism: Drancourtella massiliensis (assembly GCF_016900655.1). GTDB lineage: Bacteria > Bacillota > Clostridia > Lachnospirales > Lachnospiraceae > Sellimonas > Sellimonas catena. The sequence continues at coordinate 137,127 of NZ_JACJKH010000002.1, read as the reverse complement.
GAAGCAATTTGTTTATTTTCCTCGTCTTATCCAATAATTGTACACTCATAATTTTCCTCCATTCAAATTCATGACGTTGTTCCATGTAATTGTACGAACAAATTATAGAATATGCGGCTCATATTTTAATATTATCATACAATTTCCATGTTATCAATAAATTTCGGAAATTATTTTTTTTCTTTTTTTTCAACATACCCGCAGGAGGTATCAGAGCATACAAGTTTGTTCCCTTTTTCTACCATATAACTGCCGCATTTCGGGCATTTCCTGTCAGACGGCTTCTGCCAGGACATAAAATCGCATTCCGGATTATTTTCGCATCCGTAGTAGCGTCTTCCTTTTTTGGTCTTCCGGATTACCACATCCTTTCCGCATTTCGGGCAGGATACACCCGCCTTTTCCAGATACGGCTTCGTATTGCGGCATTCCGGAAATCCCGGACATGCCAGAAATTTCCCGTGAGGTCCGTATTTGATGACCATATTCCGTCCGCATTCTTCACAGATAACATCGGTCACCTCATCTTCGATTTTGACTTCCTCAAGCTCTTTTTCCGCTATTTCCACTGCTTCCTCCAGATCCGGATAGAAATTGCTGATTACCGATTTCCACTGCACTTTGCCTTCGGCAACCCGGTCCAGAAGTCCTTCCATATTGGCTGTAAAATTCACATCCACAATACTTGGGAAAGATTTCAGCATCATATTGTTGACTACTTCGCCCAGCTCGGTCAGATAAAGATTTTTATTTTCCTTTGCAACGTAACGTCTTGCAATAATCGTGGAAATCGTCGGAGCATACGTACTAGGCCGTCCGATTCCCAGTTCCTCCAGTGCCTTTACAAGAGACGCCTCTGTGTAGTGTGCCGGCGGCTGCGTAAAGTGCTGCTTCTTTTCAAAATCCTCTTTTGTCAGGACGGACTGTTCATCCAGTCCTTTGAGCAGGACATTGTTCTCTGCCTTTTCTTCATCCGGCTGTACATAAACGGAACGGAATCCGTCAAATGCGATTTTGGATGCTGCAACGGTAAACCGGTAATTGCCCGCGTCAATCTTGACGGAAGTCGTCTCAAATCTCGCCGGCTGCATCTGGCTCGCCGCAAAGCGTTTCCAGATCAGCTGATACAGGCGGAACTGGTCTCTCGAAAGAGACTCTTTGAGAGAAGCCGGTGTTCTGGAAATATCCGTAGGACGGATTGCCTCGTGGGCGTCCTGAATATTTTTTCCCCCGTCCTTTTTCTTTTCTGTGTCCGCTACATATTCTGCACCGTAAACAGAGGAGATATATTCTCTCGCAAGACGCTCCGCTTCCTCGGAAACACGGGTGGAATCCGTACGGAGATAGGTAATGATACCAACCGTTCCCTGACCCTTGATATCAATTCCTTCATATAGCTGCTGGGCAATCCGCATTGTCTTCTGTGTCGCAAAATTCAGTACCTTGGATGCTTCCTGCTGCAGGGTACTGGTAGTAAACGGAAGCGGAGACTTCTGGGTGCGCTCTCCTTTTCTGACCTCTGCAACATGAAAATCGGCATTCTCAAGTTCTTTTTCTATCTTCTGTTCTTCTTCGGCAGAACGAATCACTATTTTTTCTGTTTTCGTCCCATAGAATTTGGCACGCAGAGGCTTTTTCTCTCCCTGTACCTTTAAAACCGCGTCCAGCGTCCAGTACTCTTCCGGTATAAACGCATCAATCTCCGCCTCTCTATCCGCAATAATCCGAAGCGCCACAGACTGTACCCGGCCTGCACTTAAGCCGCGTTTTACCTTCTTCCAGAGCAAAGGGCTGATTCTATATCCTACAATCCTGTCAAGCGCCCTTCTCGCCTGCTGTGCGTCAACCAGATTCATATCGATTTCCCGGGCGTTCTTGATGGACTCCTTGACTGCGTTCTTTGTGATCTCGTTAAAACTGATACGGTAAACCTTTTTCCCTTCCAGTTTCAGCGCCTTGGTCAGATGCCATGAAATTGCTTCTCCTTCACGGTCAGGGTCAGTCGCAAGATAAATCTTGTCCGCCTTTTTGACCTCTTTGCGAAGCTGCGCAAGGATCTCTCCTTTTCCGCGAATAGTAATATACTTTGGTTCAAAATCGTGCTCTACATCAATACCGAGCTGGCTTTTCGGCAGATCGCGCACATGTCCCTGGGATGCCATCACCACATAATTGCTTCCCAGAAATTTTTTGATCGTTTTTACTTTCGCAGGTGACTCCACAATCACCAGATAACGTGCCATAATACCTATTCCTCCATCCAACTTCAAATCTTACTTCAATCGGATATAATCATTTTTTGAAACTTCCTGGATCCATCCATTCATCTCCAGATTCAACAGCGCTTCCATGATTTCACCTCTCGGAAGCGATAACTGATCCTCGATTTCCTGTATATTTTTAGGCTCCAAACTCAGAACACTATACAACAATTTTTCAGGACTTTCAAGCATTATTTCATTTTCGTTTGAATTTTTAACCGGATTTTTACAGAATTCTATGAGTGATTTCTGCAATTTATACGGCAAATCACAAAGGAATTCCTCCGGTGAAACCAAAATACCAGCGCCCTGCCGGATCAGCTGGTGGCACCCCCGGCTCAAGTCACTGGTCACAGGCCCCGGAAGGGCATATACGTCTTTTCCCTGTTCCAGCGCAAAGTCAGCCGTGATTAAAGAGCCGCTCCTTTTTCTTGCCTCCATTACAAGAACCACATCGGCAAGCCCGCTGATGATCCTGTTCCTTGGAGGAAAATTACGGGCAAGCGGCGGTGTTCCAGGCGGATATTCCGAGAGGATCCTTCCGTCTTCCCAAAGTCTCTGATAAAGCCTTTGATTGTCTTTCGGGTAACAGACATCCACTCCGGAACCAAGCACTGCACAATGCCCTTTCCCTTCCAGCAGCGCTCCTTCCAGTCCTGCAGCATCGATTCCTCTTGCCATGCCACTGATGATGTTCATTCCGGCTTTTGCCAGTTCTCTCCCATACTCATATGTCATCTGCCTGCCGTATGCGCTTGCCTCTCTTGCTCCTACAATTGCCGCAGTCACACCCTCAAAGGCAAAACATTCCTTCCCGGCTCCGAACAGTGCATAGGGTGGCTGCACGATCCGGGAAAGCTTTTCCGGATAGGCACTGTCTGTCCAGTATGTAAGCTTGATCCCCTTTTTCCTGGCCTTTTCCCAGACTCTTTTCCGTTCATCCAGAACTGCCTCCTTCTGATGCTCTTTGAGAGCTGCTTTCTCCTTTTCCGTTAAAAACCAGCATGATTTCCGTCCTGTTTCTTCTATATAATAGACTGCTTTCGCACAGCCGAATGTCTCCTGCAGGAGTCTTTTTTTGGAAGATGAAATTCCCTGGATACATGCCAGCCAGAATACAAACTCCTCTTCTTTACTCATCTTTTCTGATTCCCCCATATTGTCTGGTCTACCATCCGGTAACTGATTGCTTCCGCAAGATGATTCGTACGGATCTGTCCGCTTCCTTCCAGATCCGCAATGGTCCGCGCTACTTTCAGTGTCTTGTAGTAGGTGCGGGCTGTCAGATTCAGGCGTTCAAACGCGCGTTCAATCATCTGCTTCTCTTTTTCTTCTAAACAGCAGAATTCCTCGATTTCCTTCCGTCCCATTCTGCTGTTTGTCAACATCTCCCTTTCCCGATACCTTTTCTTCTGGATTTTCCTGGCCCGAAGCACTCTTTCCCGGATTGTTCCGGAAGATTCTTCCTGCTTTTCGCATGTCAGCTCCCCGTAGGAAATTTTCGGCGTCTCGATACAAATATCCATCCTGTCCAAAAACGGCTGACTGACCTTGCCAAGATACCGGTGAATCTCGCCGGGTGTACAGCGGCAGCGCTCCAGATCCGGATAGTTTCCGCACGGACACGGGTTCATAGCTGCAGCAACCAGTACATCCGCCGGAAAGATGTAAGTGCCTTTTTTTCTTGTTATCCGTACCTGCTTTGTCTCCAGAGGCTCTCTCAGCGCATCCAGCACCGTTCTCTGATACTCGGAAAGCTCATCCAGAAAAAGAATTCCCCCATGGGCAAGGCTTAATTCTCCCGGTGTCGGATATCTGCCGCCTCCAAGAAGTGCTGCTTTTGTTACCGTATGGTGGACTTCCCGGTACGGCGGCCGGATAAGCAGCGGCTGCGCTTCATCTAAAAGTCCTGCTGCACTGTAGATCGTCGTTACCTCCATCCCGGTCCTGGCGTCCAGATCCGGCAAAATGGTCTGAAGCCGCTGTGCCGCCATGGTTTTTCCCGAACCCGGCGGGCCAAGATATAAAATGTTATGACCTCCTGCGGCAGCCACTTCCGAAGCTCGTTTCAGACCACTTTGACCCTTTATATCCGCAAAGTCAAGCTCACTTTTGTCTCTGTCACGCACTTTTGCCGCCTGCTGCTTTCTGACCGGCCGTTCCCCTGTTTCAAGAAAATTCCATACTTCGGAAAGCGTGGCGGCTCCAACCACCTCGATTCCCGAAACCAGCTTCCCTTCTGTCTCATTTTCCCACGGTACGACACAGATCTCGTATCCATTTTCTCTGGCATAAGAAACAATCGGCAGGATACCTCTTACCTTCCGTATTCTGGCATCCAGGCTCAGTTCTCCAATGAAAAGGACCCTCTTTTCACACCGGTCCATAATACTCCCCGCCGACAAAGCAAGGGCTACCGCAATCGGAAGATCAAATGAGGCACCTGTCTTTCGAATGTCTGCCGGCGACAGGTTGACCACCATCCTCTGAGGCTGCAGACGCGCCCTTGTATGGCGGATCGCTGTCCGAACACGTTCTCCAGCCTCTTTTACTTCGGACGAAAGATACCCTACCATGTGAAAAACCGGAAGGCCGCTCCCTGTATCAGCCTCCACGCAGACTTCTCTTACAGTTAGTCCATCCATCACTGCTGATTTTACCATTGCAAATCCCATATTTCTTTTTCTGATTTCCCGTTGAAATGCCCAGGTGAATCCCCGTTTCTGCCGGAACCGGCATGTGAATTTTCAGATCTTTGCTTTCATGGTAGTCCCTTCGTCCCTAAATGTCAATTCTTATTTTGGAAAAGCACAAAAAATCCTGCATTCTCATAAACTGATAGCAAACATGTTAAGAGGTGCGTATTCCCTTGAAATCATTTCCACAGCCCCTCACTGCCGACGAAGAACAGTATTATATGCAGAAGTATACAGAGGGAGATCTGGAAGCAAAATACATCCTGATTGAACATAATCTGCGCCTTGTAGCACATGTGGTCAAAAAATACCAGCATCTTTCCGAAGATACCGAGGACCTGATCTCCATCGGAACCATCGGACTGATCAAAGCTGTCATGACATTCAATCCGGACAAAGGCGTACGTCTTGCCACCTATGCCGCCCGCTGCATTGAAAATGAACTTTTGATGCTGATGCGCTCCCGGAAAAAAGTATCCGGGGAGGTTTCCCTCTACGAACCCATCGGAACTGACAAGGAGGGAAACGAAATCCGTCTTTTTGACATTATGGAATCCGAGGCACGGGAAGTGGATGAGCAGATCACACTCCAGGATGATATTGGAAAACTATATCAAAAAGTAGAATCCGAACTTTCTCAGAGAGAACGTCTAGTGCTGAAACTTCGTTACGGTCTCTACAACGAGGAAATCCTGACACAGCGTGAAATCGCGAAAAGGCTTGGCATCTCCAGATCCTACGTCTCCCGGATTGAGAAGAGCGCTATCGAAAAACTCCGTCTCTTCTTTGAGGATTAAAAAAACACGGCGTTTTCTGCCGTGTTTTACATACTATGTCTTCTTTATTCTTCTTTTTTCCTCAGAAGGTCGTATCTGGATGCTTCCCTGTCAAGCTTCACCCACAAAAGCTGTCTGGCGTGCGGGGCAGATTCCTGACTTTGCATTTCACTGTCATAGATTGCAAGGACTTTCGTCTTCACATCGCTTCCATCCGGCTTCATGATCTCAATCTCCTCACCTACAGAGAATTTATTTTTCTGTTCCAGCCGGATGAGACCGTCCTTTATCTCGTCTACAATACCAAGATACGTATAATTTTTCAGATAGGTATTGTTATCGTAAATCTGCGCCTCTTCATTCGGCTTTCCGAAGAAGAAGCCTGTTGTAAATTTGCGGTAGGTACAGTTTGCGATCTGCTCTTTGTACCAGTCCATATGTTCCTCGTAAAGCTCCGGGCTCTCCTGATAGTCATCGATCGCTTTCCGGTAGGTCCGTGCCACAGTGGCTACATAGAGAGCCGTCTTCATTCTTCCCTCGATTTTGAAACTGTCGATCCCGGCTTCCATCAATTCCGGAATGTGCTCAATCATGCACAGATCCTTGGAATTAAAAATGTAGGTTCCACGTTCATTTTCATAAACCGGCATGTATTCGCCCGGTCTTGTCTCTTCCATGATGGAATATTTCCATCTGCACGGATGGGTGCATGCCCCCTGATTCGCGTCCCGGCCGGTAAAATAATTGCTCAGAAGGCAGCGGCCGGAATAGGAAATACACATTGCCCCGTGAATAAATGTTTCGATCTCAAGGTCATCCGGAATGTGCTCACGGATCTCCCGGATTTCATCCAAAGACAACTCTCTTGCCGTCACAACCCTCTCCGCTCCCTGGTGATGCCAGAAGAGGTAGGTACCATAGTTTGTATTGTTCGCCTGTGTACTGATATGGCGAGGAATCTCAGGACAGACCTCCTTTGCGATCTCAAACACTCCCGGATCTGCAATGATCAGTGCATCCGGTCCAATTTCCTTTAATTCCTGAAAATATGCCCGTACGCCCTCAAGGTCTGCATTGTGCGCAAGAATATTGGCTGTCACATAGACTTTCACCTGATGTTCATGCGCAAAGGCAATTCCTTCTTTCATGTCTTCCATGGAAAAATTTTTCGCTTTCGCACGAAGGCCAAAGGCCTCTCCACCGATATATACGGCATCTGCCCCGAAAATCACTGCGGTTTTCAGCACTTCCAGGCTGCTCGCCGGCACTAATAATTCCGGATGACGCATTTTTGTTCACTCCTTCTTTACACTGACAGACGCCCCGTCCCCGATTGGCACGACAGCTGTCTCCAGTCTTTCGTCATGTTTTAAAAGATAGAGATACTCTCTCATTCTACTGTGGATCGTCCGGTCACGCCGCTCCACAGCAAACCGGGATTCCATAATTCCGCCGTCCTGAAGGACATTGTCCGAGATCAGCATCCCGTCCTTGTTTAAAAGCCGCATCACTTCCGGAAAATAGGCAATATACTGTGCCTTCGCTGCGTCGACAAAGATCATGTCATACGGTTCTTCCAGTGTCTTTAAGATCTCCATCGCATCCCCTTTCAGAAGATGAATCTGCTCTTCTTTTCCGGCTCTTTTGATATTTTCTTCAGCTTTCTGAATCCGCTTTTCATAATTTTCGATCGTATCGATTCTGCATCCGTTTCCAGCATACTCGCTCATGAGCAGTGCCGAAAACCCGACCGCGGCACCGATCTCCAGAATCCGTTCTGGCCTTTTCAAAAGCAGAAGCACTTTTAAAAAGCTCTGCATTTCCTTTCTGATAATCGGAACCCGCTCTTTAAGTGCTTCCTGCTCAATCATTTCCAGTATTTCGCTGTTTCGTGTTTCCAGTGAACGGATGTAATCTACGATCCTCTCATCCACTATCATCCGTTTTGTCCCTTTCCCGCCTATACATTGACGTCCATAATGATCGGAAGAATCATCGGTCTTCTCTTTGTTCTCTTCCAGATAAACTCATTCATGGTATCACGGATTACAAGTTTGATTTTGCTCCAGTCTGCGTTACGGCTGCTTAAGCATCCCTCCAGAGCGACACCAAGCACCTCTTTCGCCTCTTCCATCAGCCCTTCGGATTCCCGTACATAGACAAATCCGCGGGACACAATATCCGGTCCGGCCAGCAGCTGGTTTGTTCCTTTTGCAAGGGTCAGAACAACGATCAGGATTCCGTCCTCTGCCAGATGCTGGCGGTCTCTTAACACAATATTTCCCACATCGCCGACGCCAAGTCCGTCGACAAGGATCGCTCCCGTCTGCACATGGTCAGCAATCTTTGCACCCTTGTCATCCAGCTCCAGCACGTCTCCGGCATGGAGAATGAAAATGTTTTCCTTCGGAATTCCAAGCTGCTCCGCAATCCCCGCATTTGCTTTCATATGGCGGTACTCTCCATGTACCGGAATCGCATATTTCGGCTTCACAAGAGAATAGATCAGTTTCAGTTCTTCCTGGCAGGCATGTCCGGATACATGGGCATCCTGGAAGATCACATTTGCCCCTTTTGCAGAGAGCTCATTGATCACTCTCGATACAGACTTCTCATTTCCCGGGATCGGGTTGGAACTGAAAATAACCGTATCTCCCGGCATAATGGTCACTTTTTTATGAATATCCGCTGCCATGCGGGAAAGTGCCGCCATGGACTCTCCCTGGCTTCCTGTCGTAATCAGAACCGTCTTCTCCGGAGGATAGTTTTTCAGCTTGTCAATCTCGATCAGTGTATTCTTTGGAATGTCCAGATATCCCAGTTCCGCGGCGGTAGAGATGATATTGACCATGCTCCGTCCTTCCACGACAACTTTTCTGCCATATTTGTAAGCAGAGTTGATAATCTGCTGCACACGGTCCACGTTCGATGCAAACGTCGCGATAATAATTCTCGTATTAGTGTGCTCCGCAAAAATATGGTCAAATGTCCGTCCGACCGTACGTTCAGACTGGGTAAATCCCGGCCGCTCCGCATTGGTGCTGTCCGACATCAGCGCCAGTACGCCTTTCTTTCCAATCTCGGCAAAGCGCTGCAGATCAATCGCGTCACCGAATACTGGCGTGTAATCCACCTTAAAGTCTCCCGTATGAACAACAATCCCCGCCGGTGAGTAAATGGCAAGCGCAGACGCATCCTGAATGCTGTGGTTTGTTTTGATAAATTCAATTCGGAATTTCCCGAGATTAATAGACTGGCCGTGGCGTACGACTTTCCGCTTCGTACTCCTCATCAGATTGTGTTCTTTTAACTTGTTTTCGATAATGCCCATCGTAAGTTTTGTCGTGTAAATTGGAAGATTAAGTTCTTTCAATACATACGGCAGCGCTCCGATATGGTCTTCATGTCCGTGGGTAATCACAAACCCTTTCACTTTTGAAATATTATCTCTTAAATAGGTGACATCCGGTATCACAAGATCAATTCCCAGCATGTCGTCCTCCGGGAATGCAAGACCGCAGTCTACCACAATAATACTGTCTTCATATTCGAAGGCAGTAATGTTCATTCCGATCTGCTCCAGTCCGCCTATCGGAATGATACGCAATTTTGAATTGTTCGTTTTTTTCAAATCTACACCTCCATGATTTTATTTTCCGTCCATTCATTCTCTGACTGGTAATAAGATCCGCAAAAAGCTACAGTTCGATCCCCACATCTTCCAGAAGTTCTTCAAACACTTTCGATACTGCCTGAAGTTCCACTTCGTCTTCTACGATCTCATACAGGGAGTCCTCCCCTTCGCTATTGCTTTTATCTTTTAAAATCAGACATTCCGCATCTCCCTCTTCTTTATCCGTCACAAGAATATAGGAAATTCCCCTGATTTTTGTCTGTTCCAAAACATAGAATGCTGCCGGCTGATCCGAACCTTCCGGCATAAACATAATTTTCTCCATTCTAAACTCCTCTCATACCAACGGAATCCAGATATCCCTGCAGTATGAAAACTGCTGCAATTTTATCTATATAGAGTTTCCTGTTTTCCCGGCGCACGCCGCTTTCCATCAGTACTTTCTCAGCAGAGACTGTCGTGAGCCTCTCATCCCATAATTCCACCTCAAGCCCGGTCCGTCTCTCAAGCATTTCCTTAAACGCGAGTGTCTTCTCGGCACGCTCTCCGATATCATTATTCATGTGTTTCGGGAATCCAAGTACAATTTTTTCCACCTTAAAATCTCCGGCAAGTGTCTCGATCCTCGCCAGTGTCTTTCTCAGCTTGTTCTCCTGCGTCCTAGTAATTGTTTCGACCCCCTGGGCAGTCAGACCTAAAGGATCGCTCACAGCGACTCCTACGGTCTTCGCGCCAAAGTCCAATCCCATTACTCTCATCGTTACTCCCAGCCATTGTGCTCAATATATGCTTTGAGCATCTCTTCGACCAGTTCATCTCGTTCCATCTTCATGACAAGACTTCTTGCACCGTTATGGCTTGTGATATAAGTCGGGTCTCCGGACATGATATAACCAACCATCTGGTTGACCGGATTGTATCCTTTCTCACGCAAAGCCTTATAAACGATCTCAAGAATATCCTTTGCCTGAATCTGCGGGCCCTGGCCCACCTGGAAAAACTGTGTGTTTGATAAATCTTTCATCGTTGCGACCTCCAATACTACTACTCTATTCTAATATAATCCCATCTAAAATTCAATCCATAATTTGAGAATGATTCTCAATGGTCATTTCCAGAATCTGATTTTCCCTCGTATTATCAGCCTTTACCGCAACTTTTACATATTCTTTTGTAAGGCCCGTCCGGTAAAGGACCCCGTCTTTTTCAAAGGTTTCCTCCAGAAGGACTTCTACCTGCTTTCCGATCATCTGATCTTCAAACTCTTTCTTTTTCTTTTTACAGAGATCAAGCAGGATCTGGCTTCTTTCCGCCTTTTTCTGTTCCGGCACCTGGTCCGGCATGGACGCCGCCTTTGTACCGTTTCTTCTGGAGTACTTAAACACATGAGTCTCATAAAATCCGACTTTTTCAATAAACGCCCTGGTCGTCTCGAACTCCTCCTGCGTCTCTCCCGGGAATCCTACAATAACATCCGTTGTAATCGCCGGATGCTCAAAATACGTTCTTAAAATACCGCATTTTTCATAGTATTCTCTGCTCGTATAGTGTCTGTTCATTCTCTTCAGCGTTGCATCGCAGCCGCTCTGCATGGACAGATGGAAATGCGGGCAGACCTTTGGAAGCTTTGCAAGTTCTTTTGCGAATTTTTCTGTAATAATTCTCGGCTCGATCGAGCTTAAGCGTATTCTCCTGATTCCTTCTACTTTATGGATCTGCCGAATCAGGTAGAGAAGATCTTTTTTTTCTCCCTCCATAGTCACCCAGGAATCCAGATCCATCTTCGGATTCACAAAATCCACCCCGTAGGAACTTGCATGAATTCCGGTCAGAACTACTTCCTGATAGCCGGCATCCGCAAGCCGTTCCACTTCTTTTACGATTTCCTCCGGTTGTCTGCTGCGGATCCTGCCCCGCACATACGGGATAATACAGTACGTGCAGAACTGGTTGCATCCGTCCTGAATCTTGATGTAGGCTCTCGTATGATCTCCGGCTGAATCCACGTAGAGTTCTTCAAACTCGCCGGTATGATTGATATCAATCACCGCCTTTATATCCTCATGCTGTTCATGTGCATGGAGAAGGCTGATCAGATTCTTTTTCTGATTGTTCCCGATCAGAATGTCGATTCCCTCAATCGCCTGTCCCGCTTCTTCCTGTGCCTGGACGTAGCATCCTGCCGCCACTATCACCGCCTCCGGATTCAGCTTTCTTGCACGGTGGATCATCTGTCTGGATTTTCTGTCAGCAATATTTGTCACTGTGCAGGTATTGATTACATAAACATCCGCCTTCTCATGAAAAGGGACAATCTCATATCCATCTTCTTCAAGAAGTTTCTGCATGGCCTCTGTCTCATATCCGTTTACTTTGCATCCGAGATTATGAAGTGCCGCTTTTTTCATTTTTTCCTCAGTCCTTTTCTAAAATTTTATAAAATATGACGAAATTTCTTCCATTTCTTTGGCAAGTTGTTTCTTGACTTTTTAATTGTACTATCATAAGATATTGATATAAACAAAGAGAGAGGAGTGTGTTTCCAATGAAAACAGTAAAGATTTCATTAAACTCGATTGACAAAGTAAAATCATTTGTAAACGACATTACAAAATTTGATTACGATTTCGATTTAGTATCCGGCAGATACGTAATCGACGCAAAGTCCATTATGGGTATCTTCAGCCTGGATTTATCTAAACCGATTGATTTAAACATTCACGCTGATGCTGGCGTTGATGAAGTTTTAGAAGTTTTAAAACCTTATCTTGTTTAGATGAAATCGAATCCCCCACGTTGAGCGCGGGGGATTTTTTTATTCAATAAGAGAGTCAAAAAAACCCTCATTCACTCTGGAAACTTTTCCAATTCTCCTATGCTTCCACATCGATGACTTCTGTTGTATCAAGCGCTTCCTGTACGAGACGGTCAATATCTTCCGACAGCCTTGTCTCAGACCGCTTGATCACATCCAATTTCGGCCTGGTCACCGGATGCTTTGCGACAAAGATCGTACAGCAGTCTTCGTACGGAAGAATCGAAGTCTCATAAGTATCAATCTTTTCTGAAATCTCTACGATTTCCTGCTTGTCAAATCCGATCAATGGGCGGTATACCGGAAGGGTACATACTTCATTTGTCACAAGAAGACTTTGCATCGTCTGACTTGCAACCTGTCCGATACTTTCCCCTGTGATCAGTCCCAGACAGCCATTTTCCTTTGCAATCGTCTCGGCAATCCGCATCATATATCTTCTCATAATGATCGTCAGCTCATCATGAGGACATTTATCATAGATGTAAAGCTGAATATCTGTAAAGTTGACAACATGGAGCCGGATCGGTCCGGTGTAAGCCGCCACCTTCTTTGCAAGATCCACTACCTTCTGTTTTGCCCGCTCGCTTGTGTACGGAGGTGCATGGAAATAAACCGCCTCAAGACCGACGCCTCTTTTTGCTACCATATAACCTGCAACCGGGCTGTCAATTCCTCCCGAGAGGAGCAGCATGGCACTGCCGTTTGTTCCGATCGGCATTCCGCCAGGCCCCGGTATGATGTGGGAATAAATATAAACCTCTTCCCGTACCTCCACGTTCAGGAGCACATCCGGATTGTGAACGTCCACCCGCATCTCCGGAAACGCATCCAGGATCGCCTCTCCCAGATCACAGTTCATCTCCATGGAGTTGACCGGGTAGGTCTTCTTTGCGCGCCTCGACTCCACTTTAAATGTCAGATTTTTGTCCGGATATGCTTCGTCCATGTATGCCACTACATCTTTTTTCAATTCTTCAAACTCTTTGACCTCTGTCCGGACAACCGGGCAGATGCCGACAATCCCGAATACCTTTTTCAGGCTCTCAACGGTCTCATCATAGTCATAATATCCGTCGCAGTCCACATAAATGCGCCCCTGACATTTATGCACACGGAATGTTCCTTCTGTGTTGCGAAGAGCAAAGCGGATCTGACGCACCAGTGCGTCTTCAAACATGTAACGGTTCTTCCCTTTGATCGCAATCTCTCCGTATTTTATCAAAAACGTCTGAAATGTCATTTCTTTCTCCTTTATCTCCGTCTGTATCTTCTGAGCATCGGTATACAATTATATAATGTTTTCAGCGTATAGTCAATTTCTTCTTCTGTCGTGAACTCTGAAAGACTGAACCGCAGTGTTGCATCCAGATATTCACGCTCCACACCGATTCCCTTTAACACCCCGCTGATACCAGGATGATTTGAAGAACAGGCCGAGCCTGACGATACATAGATTCCTTTTTCTTCCAGTGTATGAAGCAGTACTTCACTCCGGATTCCGGCAATTCCGACACTGACAATATGCGGAGCGCTTGTTTCATCCGGCAGTCCGTGTACAGACACATGGTCCACCTGCCTGATTCCTTCTATGAAACGCTCTTTCAGTTTCCGCATCCGCGCCGTCTTTTCTTCCAGATCCGAATAAACCATTTTTGCAGCCAGAGCAAATCCTGCGATTCCCGGCACATTTTCCGTTCCGGACCGGATATTTTTCTGCTGTTCCCCTCCGAACACAATCGGACGGATTTTCACCTTGTCGCTGATATAAAGCGCTCCCATTCCTTTCGGTCCGTGAATCTTGTGGCTGCTGACTGTCAGGAGGTCGATTCCTTCTCTTTTTGGAAAAATTCTGTACTTTCCAAATCCCTGTACGGCATCCGAGTGGAAAATAATCTCCCTGTTGTATGCCTTCACAATGCCGCCCGCCTCCTTGACCGGCTGAACAGATCCGACCTCATTGTTTACATACATGATGGAAACAAGAATCGTCTCCTTGCAGAGTGCTTCCCGGAGCGCGGAGAGCTTCACTCTGCCGTACTGGTCCACCGGCAGGTAGGTGACCCGGAATCCTTCCTCGTCTTCCAGATACCGCATCGTATTTAAAATGGCCGGGTGTTCAATCGCCGTTGTAATCAGGTGGTTACCGCGTCTTTTGTATGCCCGTGCCGTCCCGATCAATGCAAGATTATCGCTTTCTGTCCCTCCAGAAGTGAAGAAAATCTCCTTTTCCTGGACTTTCAGGATTTTCGCGAAAGTCTCCCTCGCGCTGCGGACATACTGCTCTGCTTCCATCCCTTTCCGGTGCAGGGATGACGGGTTTCCATAGTCCTCACACATCACCTTCCGGACCAGATCGCCGACCTCGTCAAATGCTTTTGTTGTTGCCGAATTGTCCAAATATACTTCCATCAGATCTTACCTTTCCGCCTTTTTTATTACCATATGATTTCTTCCGGATCTTGACACCGGTTTTATTCTTCCATCAGATACGAGAGAACAGAAAGTACAAATAGTCCCGCCGTCTCGGTACGCAGGATCCGTTTTCCAAGTGTAACCGAAGCCGCTCCGGCTTCCGCTACGGCTTTTTCTACTTCTTCCACCTCAAATCCGCCTTCCGGCCCGATAAAGATCCCTAAAGATTCTCCCTTTTTCAGTGACTGAAACTGTTTTCTCGTCTCTTCCATTCCTTCGGCAAGTTCATACGGTATGAGTACATGATCCAGTACCCTGCCAAAAGCAAGTGCATCCGAAAAGCTCATCACATCGTGAACCTCAGGTATCACTCCGCGTCCCGCCTGTTTTGCGGCGCTCTCGGCAATTGCCTGCCAGCGGTCTGTCTTCTTTTTTGCTTTCTTCGCATCAAGCTTTACAACCGCCCTGCGGGTAGCCATCGGAACAATCTCGGATACACCAAGTTCCACGGCCTTCTGCACAATCCAGTCCATCTTGTCGCTTTTCGGCAGGCCCTGAAACAGGACGGTCCGGCAGGCCGGCTCCGTATCCGTCTGGTAAATCTCCAGAATCCCTGCCCGGACTGTATCCGAAGTCATTTCCCGGATCTCACACAGATATTTTTTGTTATTGCCGTCACTGATTTCAAGCTGTTCGCCTTTCTTCATGCGCAGCACATTCCGGATATGGTTCACATCACTTCCCGTAATCGTAATCTCTTCTTCCTCCACCTGTTCCGGTGTCACAAAAAAATGCTGCATACCGATTACTCTCCCGCCTTTTCCAGCGGCTTTCTCGCTGTGACGCAGACCCATTCTCCCTGATATGTCACATCAAGAAGCTCCAGTCCCGCATCGCTCACCGCCTGTTTTACGACTTCTTCCTTGTCGTCAATAATACCGCTTGTAATATAAATTCCACCCGGTTTCAGCTGATTTACTATCACCGGAGTCAGTGTGACAAGAACATCCGCAAGAATATTGGCTGCGACAATATCGTATTTTTCATATCCGACACGATCCTGAATTTCTTTATCATCGATGATATTTCCGATCATGACCTCATAGCGATCTTTTGACACCCCGTTTTCTTTCATGTTTTCGTGAGTGGCGTCAATCGCGCACGGATCCAGATCCGTTCCTACGGAATAGTCTGCGCCAAATTTCAGTGCCAGCATGCCGAGAATTCCGCTTCCGCATCCTACATCCAGAATTCGTGTGGTATCTGTCACATACTTTTTAATCTGCCGGATGCACAGCTGTGTTGTCTCATGCATCCCGGTTCCAAACGCGGTTCCCGGATCGATATGGATAATCATCTTTCCTTCATCTTCCGGCTTTACGTCTTCCCAGGACGGAATAATCAGGATATCATCCACGTAAAACTGATGGAAATACTGTTTCCAGTTATTGACCCAGTCCACATCCTCGGTCTGGGATTCCTCGATCGTGCAAGGTCCCAGATCCATGAATTCTCTCATTTCGTCCAGTTCATTTCTGACTTTCTCAAGAACTGCTTCTTTGTCCTCGCTCTCTTCCAGATAAAAACTTAAATACGCCACGCCGTCATCCAGTGCGGTCTCCGGCAGAATGTCAACAAACATCTGCTCCTTTTCTTTCTGTGTAAGCGGAACCTTGTCCTCGATCTCCACGCCCTCGATTCCGATGTCCGTAAGAATACTACTGACAACATCCTCCGCCTGAGTTGTCGTCTGTAGTCTGAATTTATTCCATTTCATTTGATTTTTGTCTCCTTTTTTGCTCTTGCGTTTTCCATCCTGCGTTTCAGTTTCAGCCAGGCAAGAAGCAGAATGGCCGCATGATCAGATGCCACATGGCCGCGGTCCCGGATGACAGTCTCTTCTTTTCGGATCAATTCCCCGGTTTCCCGGAGACAGACCAAAGGTTTCAACAGAAGCTTCCGTTCCGGATTAGAAAGCTCCATCGCATAGAAGCTCCCTTCTTCTGTCTCTTTTTCGCTGACATCAATTGTAAACCAGGCCGCATCCTTCGCATCATCGCCTGCCTGTGCTTTCACATCTTCCAGCCGGACAAGAGCCATAAATGCAGTAGTGATCACTCTCGCTCTCGGGTCTCTTCTGACATCCCCGAAGGCCCGGATCTGCTCTGTCTCGACTCCTTCAATATGTGTCTCTTCATAAAGTTCCCGTTTTGCGGATTCTTCCAGATCTTCATAAAGATCGATAAACCCGCCAGGCAGTGCCCAGTCTCCGATACTCGGATGATTCTTTCTCCGGATCAGGAGGACTTTCAGGTCCTCTGCCCGATCCGGTTCTGTTCCGGAATACCCGAATACTGCCATGTCCACCGTACAGCATGGATTTTTGTATTTGTAAGGATCATACTTTTCCAGAAACGCTTCCAGTGATTCTCCCTTTTCGTTTCTGCTTCCATCCCCGCGAAATGCTTCGATGTCATCGAAAAAAGCCGGCATCTTTTCACCTACTTTCGTTTATTTACACCCTTCTCCTACCATGATATCAATGATCTCGACATTAGTCTCCCTCATGCCTTCTTTGCCAAGACGTCCGATATTTCTGATCGTTTCATCAACGCCTTTCGTCACGATACCATCGCCTGCATAGAACTGCTGTCCGCATTTATACATGTTATATCCAAGAATTCCCGCCTCCACTGAAGATGCGATCTTGGCTGCGCAGGATGCCTTTGCCCCGTCGCAGACAATTCCGGATACGATCGCAAGCGCATTGACTACCGTATGTGCAATCTCTTCATATCCGCCTCCGTGCAGATAAGCGATTCCGGCTCCTGCCGCCGCACCTGCGCAGACTGCCCCACAGTATGCGGACAATCTTCCGATTCCGGTCTTCTGATGGATTGCCACAAGGTTTGACAACGTCAGTGCCCGGTACAGCTTTTCCTCCCCGGAATTCAGTTCTTTAGCATATTCAATCACCGGAAGAGAGCAGGTCATTCCCTGATTGCCGCTTCCTGAATTAATGATTACCGGAAGTTCACATCCGTTCATTCTCGCGTCAGATCCTGCTGCTGCCATCGCTTTTGCCCGGACACGGATATTGTCCCCTTCCATTTCGAGAAGAACACTTCCGATATTTGCACCATAGTTTCCTTTTAATCCCTCCTGTGCAATCGCCGTATTATACCGGATCTGGCGTCCGATCACTTCTCTGACATCTTCGATGTCCACGGTTTCTGCAAAATCCAGAATATCTTTCATATTCAAAAGAGAGCGGTCCGTCAGTCCCTCTTCTTTTTCTCCTTCTACCTTTTCTTCAAAAAGCACCTGTCCGTTCTTTTCGATCAGGACAATGTTTGTATGATAGTTCGCGATCCGTACTGTCGCGCTGGATTCCCCTTTTGTCTCTGTCACAATGATGTCGAAAGTGATGCCGTTGTCCACGTATTCTACGGAAATATCTGCATTTTGAAGGAAGTCCTTCATCTCCTCAATCTGTTCTTTGGATACTTCTGCGATAACTTCCAGCTCTTTTTCCGGTTTTCCCGCAATGATTCCGGCCGCCGCTGCCGCCGGGATTCCTTTGAGATGATCTGTGTTCGGTACAATGACCGATTTTACATTTTTAATAATACTTCCGCTTGCGCCGATCTTCACTGTATCCGGTTTTTCCCCAAGGACTTCTCTTGCCTTCGCTGCCGCATAAGCCAGTGCGATCGGCTCCGTACATCCCATTGCCGGTACCAGCTCTTCCTTTAAAATCTGCACATACGCTCCATACTTTACATCCTCTTTTTTCATCGTCTCATCCTCTCTTTTCTTATGTTTTATGCTTTCCCCAGCAGGTAGTCAATAAACTGCTGTGCTGTTCTTCCTGATCTGCCGCCGTGGGTCATCTCCCATTGATTTGCCTGCAGCAGAAGTTCGTTTTCCTCCATCTGAATGCCGTTACGCTTCGCAAGTTCGAGAACAATATTCTGGAACTCCTTCTTATCCGGACCGACAAAAAAGATTGATACCCCAAATCTTGCCACAAGGGACAGCTTCTCCTGTACCGTATCCGATGTGTGAAGATCATCATCTCTTCTGTCATTTTTATCGCTCCACTGTTCCCGTACCAGATGTCTTCTGTTGGATGTGGCATAGATCAGAACGTTATCCGGCTTACGCTCCAGACCGCCTTCAATCACCGCTTTCAGATATTTATATTCAATCTCAAATTCTTCGAAAGAAAGATCATCCATGTAAATGATAAACTTGTAATTCCTGTTTTTGATCTGGGCAATGATATCATTGAGATCCTGGAACTGGTGCTTGTACACTTCGATCATACGCAGTCCTTCTTCATAGTACTGATTCAGAATTGCCTTGATGGAAGTGGACTTTCCGGTTCCCGCGTCCCCAAACAGCAGGCAGTTATTCGCCTTTCTTCCCCGTACAAAAGCCTCTGTATTTTCAATCAGCTTCTTCTTTGGGATCTCATATCCTACCAGATCATCCAGTCTGACATGGGCAATCTTGGTAATCGGAACAATCCTGGCACCCTCTTTAGTATGTTCGACCCGAAAAGCCTTGTGAAGCCCGAATTTCCCTACCCCGAACTCCTTGTAAAACTGGGTCATGACTGTTTTAAATTCTTCCGGAGAAGAAGTCCCTGCAAGGTGGACAGCCAACGTGCAGATTCGGTCTCTTACCCTACGGTTGTAGACATGTCCTTCCTGCCTCGTTCCCTGATAGTCAAATAAAATCCTGTGGGCTTTCGTGCCTAGTTTCTCACCGAGCCCCTTTACATCATAGTCAAACAGCTCCTTCATAATCGCGAAATCATGCAGCGCCACGTCATTGACACTTCCCTCAACCGCTCCCCGGATCTCGCAGGCTGTGCTGTAGGCATTTTCGTCGTTAACGAGCAGAAATGTCAGATAGGTATGCCACAGATTTCCCTCCAGACCATGCTGTTCCGAAAGCTCAAGGATCTTATTGACACATTCAAAGAACAGATTTTTCAGATCCTCCGGATTATAATAATCACTTCCCGCATGCTCCATCAGAAAAGTCATATCCTGGAGAATCCGACCATATTCCATATTTCTGTAAATCATCAGTTCGTTTGTATGCATCTTCTCTTCCTTCTTTTCTGTTTTCTAGTAGTTCCCCAGTATTTTCATGCTCTTCGTCTCTTCACGCAGTCCCCGGATCGCGTTTTTCACGCCTCCGTCTGCCAGATTCCCCTCAAAGTCCACGAAAAAGCGGTATTCCCAAGGCCTGTCCTCGATCGGCCGTGATTCGATCTTTGTCATATTGAGATCGTTGTAGATAAAGTGGGACAGTATCTGATAAAGCGAGCCGCTCTCGTGCGGAAGTTCAAAACAGATACTGATCTTGTCCGCATGCTCCAGAAAAATCTTCTGGTTGGTCACAATAATAAAGCGGGTGGAATTATGACGGTTGTCGTTGACCTGCTCCCGCAGAATTTCCAGTCCGTACAAAGAAGCCGCGTAGGCGCTGCAGATTGCCGCATGGTGCACATCCTGCTCCTCCACAATCTTGCGTGCCGCAACCGCAGTATTCGGTACGCTGATCTTCTCCATTGCAGGATGGTCATACAGATATTTCTCACACTGCATCAGCCCCTGCGGATGGGAATAGACTCTTGTGATCTCATCCTCTTTGCTCCCCTTCAGTCCCGCAAGTACATGGCTGACCGGAAGCACGGTCTCTCCCACGATATAATTTTCATATTCTACAAGCAGATCGTATACCTCATTCACTGCGCCTGCTGAAGAATTCTCAATCGGGAGCACGGCAAAATCCGCTGCTCCATCCTCGATGGCGTCCATCGCATCTTTCCAGGTACGTACATGATAACTGTTGACTTCATCTCCGAAATACTGCTTCAGCGCCGCCTCACTGTAGGCTCCCTCCACTCCCTGGAATACAATCCGTGAATTCTTTACATCCAGCTCTTTTACTTCTATAAACGGAAGTCTCCCCGTTGTCCCGCAGGCGGAAAGTTTCTGATATTGAAGTTTCCTGCTGACCGACATCAGAAGGGTAAACAGCTCCTGTACTCCTTTCTTGTTGTACGCATGCTCCACCCGGGATGCTGCTTTTAGCAGCTTCTCCTGCTCCCTTGCCCGGTCATAGACTTTTCTTCCATTTTCAATCTTATAGTCTGCAACTAAAGAACAGACTTCCATCCGTTTTTCAAATAAAGCGATGATCTGCTCATCAAGACAATCCAGCTCACCGCGCAGTTCCTCTAACGATGCCATCTGCTTCCTCCTTCGCTTAAACTCTTCCATATTATAATACATTTCTTCTGCAAAATCTACGTTCATATTTGAATTGGCTGTTGAAAACAAGATCAATTTATTATATATTATTAGGAGAGCTAGGTAGCAAGAGGAGGATGTTATATGAGACACTTAATGAGTCCGCTGGACTTTTCCGTGGAAGAACTGGACAAGCTTTTAGATCTTGCCAATGATATTGAAAATAATCCAGCGAAATATGCACATGCCTGTGCAGGAAAAAAATTAGCAACATTGTTTTATGAGCCAAGTACCCGTACCCGTTTAAGTCATGAAGCTGCCATGTTAAACCTGGGCGGAAGTGTTCTTGGCTTTTCTTCTGCCGATTCGAGTTCCGCTGCAAAGGGGGAAAGTGTATCGGACACGATTCGGACTGTGGCATGCTATGCTGACATCGTTGCGATGCGTCATCCAAAGGAAGGCGCTCCGATGGTAGCCGCTGCCCATTCTTCTATTCCGATTATCAATGCCGGTGACGGGGGACACCAGCATCCGACCCAGACGCTGACGGACCTTCTGACGATCCGTTCTTTAAAAGGGCGTCTTAACAACCTGACAATCGGTCTTTGCGGAGATCTGAAGTTCGGGCGTACTGTCCATTCTCTGATTCAGGCACTTGTCCGTTATGACAATCTGAACTTTGTACTGATCTCCCCTGAGGAGCTGCGTCTTCCAACCTACATCCGCCACGATGTACTGAGACGCAACAATGTTCCATACAAAGAGGTTGTCCGTATGGAAGAAGCACTTCCGGATCTGGACATCCTTTACATGACCCGTGTTCAGAAAGAACGTTTCTTCAACGAGGAAGACTATGTCCGTATGAAAGACTTCTACATTCTGGACAAGAAAAAGATGGAACTTGCCAGCAAGGATATGCTTGTGCTCCACCCGCTCCCGAGAGTAAATGAGATCTCCGTGGAAGTGGATGACGATCCACGCGCCGTTTATTTCAAGCAGGCCAAATACGGTGTTTATGTACGGATGGCACTGATTCTTACTCTTCTCGACATCCATGTCGACTGATCTGCAAATCTGGAAAGGAGCTAATTATGGTTAAAAATACATTGAATATCGGAAGAATCTCCGAAGGCTTTGTACTGGATCATATCCAGGCAGGAAAAAGTATGGATATTTACAAATATCTGCGTCTCGACAAGCTGGACTGCTGTGTCGCGATTATCAAGAACGCAAAAAGCAACAAGATGGGGAAAAAGGACATCATCAAGATTGAGTGTCCGCTGGAGATGATCGATCTGGACATCCTTGGTTTCATCGATCACAATATTACAGTAAACATCATTGAGAATGAAAAAATTGTAGATAAAATGTCTCTGAAGCTTCCGAAAAAAATCACCAATGTGATCCGCTGCAAAAACCCGAGATGCATCACTTCCATCGAGCAGGAGCTGGATCATGTGTTTATTCTGACGGATCCGGAACGTGAAGAGTACCGCTGCAAATACTGCGAAGAAAAGTATCATAGAAAATAAACTGCCGGGAGGGCTGATGCCCTCCCGGTTCTTTTTATCCATATTTTAGGTGTGCGTGTTAAAATGCCACGTTTTGTTGCATATCTTGACTTTCTTTTTTCCTCCCTTTTTATATAAAGGTTATGTAAGCTTCCGGCCAACCAAGGAGGAAACAAAGATGACAACATCAAATATGGAAGAAAAATTAAGTATCTTTCTGAAAAGCATCGGAATTTCAGGGAGATACAAAGGCTTTTACTATCTGAAGGAGGCCGTCTTTCTTGTAATGGAAGACGAGCATTGTCTGTGTAACATCCAAAAGGAAATCTACCGGCCGATTGCCGAAATGTATCACGTCTCTGTCCCAAGTATCGCGAGGGCGATCCGCACTGTCTGCCAGATAGCGGCCGCCAACGAAGCGCAGCTCCGGGCCTTCTTTCCCGGATTTCTTTCTCACGGTACTCTTTACCCAAAAGAACTGATTGAAATGGCAGCTGATTATCTGCGCTATCAATAAAAACTGCTGTCGCATAAACGGAATCTATCATTCTGCCGGAAAGCTTATAAAAAGGGTGCGGTTTAAGCACCGCACCCTTTTTTTGCTTTCTGTATAAACGGCAGGCAAGACGATAAGCCGGGTTATGTCTTGAACAGTCATCTATCTAGCTCCTGCGTCGCCGCGGGAGTCCATCAACCCACCTAAAACACGACGGGCCGCCGTATCGTTTTCATTCGGTCTTTCTTCGGATGGGGTTTACATGTGCCTCTTCTGTTACCAGAAAAGCGGTAGTCTCTTACACTGCCTTTCCACCCTTACCGCATAAGCGGCGGTTTATTTCTGTTGCACTATCCTTGGAGTCGCCTCCACCGGACGTTATCCGGCATCCTGCCCTGTGAAGCCCGGACTTTCCTCGTCTGCACCCTTTCGGGATTCGCAGCCGCGACTGTTTATCTTACCTGCACCTGTAATACAATATCACACTTGGCCTTCACTTGCAAGTCCTTCATCAACGATCCGGTCCTCACCGTCCGCTGCCGTTGTCGCAAGTTCGTCACATCGTTCATTCTGCGGGTGGCCGTCATGCCCTTTTACCCAGATCAATGTCATCTTGTGCGGCTTTGCCGCCTCCAAAAGCCGTTTCCAGAGATCGATGTTTTTGACCGGCTCATTTTTCCCTCGCTTCCAGCCCTTCCGGATCCAGTTGTCAATCCAGTGCTGATTAAACGCATCCACTACATATTTGGAATCCGAATAGATTTCCACTTCACAGGGCCTGTTCAGCGCTTCCAGTCCGGCAATGACTGCCATCAGCTCCATCCGGTTGTTAGTTGTCTTTTCATACCCCTGGGAAAGCTCCCGTATATGAGTCTGTCCTTTCGGATCGGTATAGGAGAGAATCGTTCCATATCCTCCCGGTCCGTCCGGATTTCCTCTTGCCGCACCGTCCGTATAGATTTTTACAAGCATTGTTATTCTCCCTTCCGTTCCTTGATCTCCACAGTCTGTCCTTCCTCCCATACGCGGTGAATCCGGTTCCGGTAGCCCGAGGAAATTTCTGAAGTCAGCAGACGGTCTGTCAGCCCATAATCCTTCCACATGTGCATCGGGAAGACATGCTCTGCCCTCACATTTCTCATGAAATAATCAATGCCGGAAAATGCCGCTCCGCCCTGTCTTGGATCCAGAACGACAAACGCCAGATCGATCTTCTTTCGTGCAAGCTTTTTGATTTCCTTCTGGTAATTTTTACGCATACTGCGGTTATAGTCAATACTCTCGCCTTCCCAGTGCCACCAGTTCAGATCACCTGCATGATAAATTCTCTTATCACGGAAGGCAACGAGAAAAGCAACGCCTTCATCCGTAGAACGAAGCGTCTCTATTTTCAGCGTTCCGATCTTTATTTTTTTATCCGGAGGCAGGAAAATCCGGTTGGGAGCAGGATCCGCCTCCACGTCATCCGACAGAATGTACTGGATCTTCGGATGCTCTTTCTCCCACTCAAAAATTTCCGGATTGAAGTGGTCGCTGTGGCGGTGGCTCACAAAAACATACATCTGTTTATCGGCCTCTGTCTCAGGCAGCTTCCCCTTATAGTAATCAAAAACATACATTGCACGTTCATCTTCTACTGTAAATCCACTGTGATACAGATAAGTGACTTTCATTTGGGTCTTTTCTCTCCTTTCAGCATGTCCTGTATCTTTTTTCGTATCTGCTTTACCTTTCTGTGGTCGCTTCCATCCCCTACAATTCCGATTACAATCTCCTCATCCCGCAGTACAGACGGGAAGAAGAAATCACACATGGAAGCGTCCGATGCGTTATTCACCAGAATTCCTTTTCCCCTGCATATCTGAACAATCTCTGCGTTTGTTTCGTTTTCATCCGTTGCCGCAAACACAAGAAACTCCCGGCCGGTCAGCACATCCTTTTCAAACCGCCTGCTCTCGTACCGGACCTTTCCGTCCAGAATCCATCCTCTGAGAGGCTCTTTCAGCTCATCCTCTCTTTCCGGAGCGCACATCCGGATGCTGCAGCCAAAAGGAAGAAGGATGCCGGCTCTCCGGACCGCGATATTCCCGGCGCCGACAATCAGGATCTCTCTGCCGCACAGACTCAAAAAGAGCGGAAACCGCGGATATTTTTCCCTGCTCATTTGATCCTGATCCCGATCCCTGCCATGACGCGGTAGACCTCCCCGGCCTCTTTTGCCAGCCGGCATCCGGCACGTCCTGCAGCCTCTCTCCATGCCCGCTCCTCCCGGTCCACCGGAACAATCCCGTTTCCGATTTCATCCATCAGAACAACTGCATCCGGATGACTCTCAATAAACTGCCCGGTGTACGCTGCTGGATCCCTGTTCTCCCGGATGCACTGTAAAATCTGTTCTTCAAAATGTACGATGATCTCCCGGTCCGGGTATTGTGCTCTGGCATACTCTGTCTTTCCCTGAAAGCTTCCGCCCGTAATCATTATCATATCCGCTCTCCTTCTTTCTCTAACAGATCAAGTATACCACAAAGAGGCCTGTACGTTCATCAAGTTTTTCAACTTTTTGCGTACAGGCCCATTTATCCGGTTTAGATAATGATACAGACAATCCCTCCATTGCTGTCGTTTACAATTTTCTGCATCGTATCCTGAAGTTTTCCCTGACATTCGTCATTGATCATCGTAATCTTATGCCGCATTCCGTCCATCACAAGTTCCTCGATTGTTTTTCCAAAAATGTTGGTTTCCCAGACTCCTCCTTCCTGCTCTTTCGCATCTTTGATGTACCGCAGGATATCCTGAGCCTGCTGCTCGTTGCCCACAATCGGCGCGATCTCCGTTTCAATATTGGC
Source organism: Drancourtella massiliensis (assembly GCF_016900655.1). Classification (GTDB taxonomy): domain Bacteria; phylum Bacillota; class Clostridia; order Lachnospirales; family Lachnospiraceae; genus Sellimonas; species Sellimonas catena. The sequence continues at coordinate 111,399 of NZ_JACJKH010000002.1, read as the reverse complement.
CCGTATCATGTGAATCGACGGTGCCTCCGAATGGATCTTCACCCCGTACTTGCTGCCCTGCTTGATGATCTCCGGATCTGTAAGGGAAATCTCCTCTTTCTTCGGACTCACCACTCCATACCCCTTTGCCCTGACACTGTCCATAGCATCTTTGACATTGGCATACTCCTCCTGAAGGGCGGACATTTCCTTCATGGCCCTAAGGAGTTCGTACTCATTCTGTATCTTCATGTTTGTCATCTCACTGAGCATTTCATAATAGTATTTCTCGTAAACACGGATTTCCATCCGGATACATCCGGTATCCATCGCAATATGATCCACACGGACACTTTCGATATATGTATCATCCGGCTGTTCGATTCCTCCGATAAAATCCCGGATTTCCGTCTTTTCCTCCATCAAGTCTCTGATATAGGATACCATTTCTTCCTTGATTCTATGGCTTCGCGGCAGCATTTCCACCCATTTTGGTATATAAAATTCCATCTCGGAAACCGGGAATTCAAACAGGATCTCCTCCATCATCCGATGGATATCCTCCTCTTTCAGCTGCTCACAATTGACCGGCATCGCCGCCACCTGATAGGACTCCTGGATCTCTTTTACGGTCTCTGACGCTTCCTTCCCGTAAGGCCTTGCTGAATTTACCAGAACGAGAAAGGGTTTCCCGATATCTTTCAGTTCCCGGATGGTCTTTCCTTCCGGGTCCCGGTACGCTTCTCTTGGGATCTCTCCGATCGTTCCATCCGTTGTCACTACAATTCCGATAGTGGCATGATCATGAATCACCTTCCTTGTTCCGATTCCGGCTGCTTTTGTAAACGGAATCTCATAGTCAAACCACGGTGTTTTAACTTTGCGTTCCTCCCCGTCTTCGATATGCCCTTTTGCCCCTTCTGTCATATATCCGACACAGTCGATCAGCCGGACCCGAACCCGGACATCATCTGAAAGTGTAATCTCCGCCGCCTCTTTTGGAATAAATTTAGGTTCTGTTGTCATAATGGTTTTTCCGGAAGAGGACTGTGGCAGTTCATCCATTGTCCTCGCCCGCTGATTTTCATCATTCATATGCGGGAGAACCAGAAGATCCATAAACCGTTTGATAAACGTGGACTTTCCGGTCCTTACCGGACCTACAACCCCGAAATAGATTTCCCCGTTTGTTCTGACCTGCATATCATGATAAAGCTGAAAATTCTCCATGAAAATACCCCCTTGCAATGCTGATACCAATGTATGCCTGCAAGGAGGTATTTAGACCTGTTTTATTTTGTATCTGTATCTTCTTCTCCCCAAGGAAGGGCACTGTGTTCTTCTTTCCGGTCACGAAGCATCAGCTCTTTGACCGCCTCGGCCGGACTCTTTCCTTCAAAGAGCACCTGATTGACCTGTTCTACAATCGGCATGGAAATCTGGTACTGCCCGGCAAGCTGCTTTGCCGCTTTTGCAGAGTAGACGCCTTCAACTACCATTTTGACCTCATCCATGGCTTCCTGCATCGTCCTTCCCTGTCCTATCAGATATCCTGCCTTCCGGTTCCGGCTGTGGACACTTGCACAGGTCACAATCAGATCACCGATTCCTGTCAGCCCGGTAAAGGTTTCGATCTTTCCGCCCATCTTTACTCCCAGACGTGCAATCTCAGCAATCCCCCTTGTGATCAGAGCGGCTTTTGTATTGTCGCCGTATCCAAGGCCATCCGCAATACCGGCAGCAAGAGCAATGACATTTTTCAAAGATCCTCCCAGTTCGATGCCTTTGATATCCGGACTTGTATACACACGGAACACTTCGCTCATAAATGCTTTCTGAAGGTACTCTGCCGTCTCTCTTGTTTTTGCACCGACTACACATGTGGTAGGCAGACCCTTTCCTACTTCTTCCGCATGGCTTGGTCCCGAAAGAACCGCCACGTCCGCCTGAGGCACTTCTTCCTCAATCTGCTCGCTCAATGTCATCAACGTCTTTTCCTCGATCCCCTTTGCCACATTGACAAGGATCTGTCCCTCTTTCACATAAGGACACATCCTCTGAGCCGTCGATCTCGTAAATGGTGACGGAACGGCAAGCACTACAAAGTCCTTTCCTTCAATGCCTTCCCGGATCTCATTTGTGAAACGGATACTGTCCTGAAGCTTCACCCCCGGAAGTTTGGACTTGTGTTCCCGCTCTCTGTCAAGCATCTCCACCTCTTTCGCGTCGATAGACCAGACAGTCACCTCATGTCCATTGTTTGTCAGAAGCCATGAAATCGCCGTTCCCCAGCTGCCGGCTCCCATAATTCCAACTTTTGCCATACTGTGCCTCCTATTTTTTCTTTCCGATGCTGATTTTATTTTCTGTGCCGCTTAACAGTCTCTGAATATTCGCTCTGTGCTTCCAGATTGCAAGAACTGCAAGAAATGCTGCCACCACATACATCTCATGGAGATATGGCGCAGCCATACCGTAGCTTCCTGTCTGTCCGCGGAATACGACACCTGCAAAGAAAATCAGAACGACCGCAATCGAACCAACGGAAACATATTTTGTTACTGCTACTATTGTAACAAATACCACGATCGCAATCAAGCAGATCCAGACATTCGTAAGGGCGGCCAGAAGTCCTGCCATGGCCGCAATTCCTTTTCCTCCTTTGAATTTCAGATAGAACGGGAAATTATGTCCAAGCACTGCTCCCATTCCGGCATAAATAGAAAGAAGAGGAAGAATGTCTCCATGTGTTTCTCCAAAAATCAGCCGTACTGCCAGAACGGCAAAAATACACTTAAAGGAATCCCCCAAAAACGTACACGCTCCCGCTTTGACCCCGAGTGTTCTCAGCGCATTTGTAGAACCGGCATTTCCGCTCCCCATTTTCCGGATATCCACATGCTGCAGTCTCCCGTAAATATATCCTGTCTGGAAAAGCCCGAAAACATACCCGATCAAAATACACACGATCCGTTCCATGACCTTACTTCTCCTTTTCCTTTCTTTCTCTGATAAAGAATTTCAGTGAAGTTCCCCGGAAACCGAATGCCTCCCTGATCTTGTTCTCCAGATATCTTGTATAAGAAAAATGCATCAGTTCCTTATCGTTGACAAAAATCACAAAAGTAGGCGGTTTGACAGATACCTGTGTAATATAGTAAAGTTTCAGGCGTTTTCCTTTATCAGAAGGCGGCTGCTGCATGGCAACTGCCTCTGTCATGATCTCATTCAGCACGCCTGTCGCAATCCGCAGGGACTGATTTTCAATCACCATATCGATCATATCAAAGAGCTTCTGAATCCTCTGCCCTGTCTTTGCCGAAATATACATGATCTCCGCATACGGCATATAGGACAGTACATTCCTGATCTTTCCTTCATATTCACGCATGGTCCGGTCGTTTTTCTCGATCGCATCCCATTTATTGACTACAATAATGATTCCCTTGCCTCGCTCATGCGCGATTCCGGCGATTTTAGCATCCTGCTCGGTTACACCTTCCACTGCGTCAATCACCATCAAAACAACATCTGCTCTTTCTACCGCGGTTACGGTCCGGATAATACTGTACCGTTCCAGCTCTTCCTTGATCTTGCTCTTTCTGCGAAGACCTGCTGTATCAATGAATACATACTCTTTTCCGTTATGAACAATCTCCGTATCAATAGCATCCCGTGTTGTCCCTGCAATATCCGATACAATGACACGGTTCTCCCCGAGAAGTTTATTAATGATGGAGGATTTTCCGACATTTGGTTTTCCGACAATGGCAACCCGCGGTCTTTCGTCCTCCTCCTCTTCTTTGTCTTTTTCCGGGAAATACGCGACAACTGCGTCCAGAAGGTCTCCGATTCCAAGCCTGGAGGATGCAGATACCGGATTCGGGTCTCCGATTCCAAGATTATAAAATTCGTAGACGTCCGGCATAAATTTGTCAAAATTATCTACCTTGTTCACTGCAAGAATCACAGGCTTTTTCGCTCGGCGCAGCATATCTGCAACCTTGGAGTCTGCATCTACAAGCCCCTGTCTCACATCTGTAATAAAAATAATCACATCTGCCGTATCTATCGCAATCTGCGCCTGCTCCCGCATCTGTGAAAGGATAATATCCGAGCTGTCCGGCTCGATTCCTCCTGTATCAATCAATGTAAAGTCTCTGTCCAGCCAGGATACATCCGCATAAATACGGTCTCTTGTCACTCCCGGTGTGTCTTTGACAATCGAGATCATCTCCCCGGCCAGAACATTAAATAACGTAGACTTCCCGACATTCGGGCGTCCTACGATCGCAACTACTGGTTTACTCATCGTACCTCTCCTTTAAAACTGCATCGATAAAATCCTGTCCGCTTGATTTTACAATATCTATCTTCACTTGTAAAGTTTCTTCTAACTCCGAAACTGTCACATCGTCCAGGAAAACATCCTCTCCGCTTCTTAGCATATTGCACGGAAGCAGAAGCCTGTCCCCAAGTTCCTGCCCTTTCAGCTGTTTGATCAGATCCTGTCCGGTAATCAGGCCGGACACGGTAATGCTTTCTCCAAAAAACTCATTGCGGATCTTATATAGATGAACATCCAGATTCGGACATTTTTCTTTCATCCGCCCGATGAACTCATTCAGATAATCATAGGCAAGCGCTCCGGTTGCAATCGACAGGGACATCTTCCGGTCTGTCGGACGGATTTTCTGAAAGCCTTCTTCAAATTCATTCTGAAGAAGCCGGATCATGCCGACCCCGTTTTCCAGCTGCAGATATCCATCGTACCTGCTCTCCTCCGGCATTTCGTATCCTGCCAGGATGTACCATTCATCTCCGGCATGGATGAAATGATATCCGTATTCCTGATATACTTTTTCCTGCCACCGGTGGATCGTATCCAGCACTTTTCTTGCATCATCTCTCGTAAACGGCTCCAGCGGGTAAAGTCCGTCGCGGTACTTGCTCAGCCCTACCGGCACGACCGATACACTCTGCAGCTTCGGAAGATATGCTGTCAGATCCTGTATCGTCCGTTCCAGTTCCTGACCGTCATTTAATCCCTTACAGAGTACAATCTGTCCATTCATCGTAATTCCCGCCTCATAAAGGCGGTCCACCTTCTTCAATGCTTCTCCCGCAAACCGGTTATGAAGCATTTTGCATCGAAGTTCAGGATTTGTCGTATGGAAGGAAATATTGATCGGCTCCAGATGATAACGGGTGATCCGGTCAATATCATGGTCGCTCATATTTGTCAGCGTCACATAATTTCCCTGCAGAAAAGACAGTCTTGAATCGTCATCTTTGAAATACAGTGTTTCACGCATCCCCTTTGGCATCTGATCAATAAAACAGAAAACGCACTTGTTTCTGCAGGACCGGTACTCATCCATCAGACCCTGCTCAAAGGTCAGACCCAGATCCTCCTCATATTCTTTTTCTATCTCAAGTTCCCACTGCTCGCCGTCCGGCTTCTCAATCAGAACGAGAAGATTCTCATCATTGACATAGTAATGGTAATCAAAAACATCCTCGATTTCCTGACCGTTTATCGAAAGAAGCCTGTCCCCCGGTTCGATGCCCATCTCCCATGCAATACTTCCCTCTTCTACAGCCGAAACCAGATGTTCATGTCTTTTCCGCTGTTTTTCCATATCTCGTCTCCTTTTCCTCTTCATTTTCCTGCCTTTTTCATAATACTAAATTCCTTCCCAAAATGCAATTTTTTCTATTCCTTTCTTGCCATACCTATAAAAAAATGTTATAAATGGATTGAGATTACGGCTGATGCCGCGTCTTAATTCCATGTTTTCTTACATAGGAGGGTTTATGACAAATATAAAAATGTTAGAGCAGGTGCTTCCGACAGCTCCGCTTAAAATCGCCGCGCTCAAGAGCTGCGAAACTCTTGGGAAGAAGGTCAACGACCATATTGTCGGATTTCGCAAGGAATCCCTTAAAAAATATGTAGATTCCGCACTTTTCGCATCCTATAAATGCGAAAATTATCTCATAGAGCACAGCTGCCCGCGTTTCGGTTCTGGCGAGGCAAAAGGCGTTCTGGGCGAATCGGTCCGCGGAAAAGATCTTTTTGTCATGGTCGATGTCTGCAACTACAGTCTGACCTACACAGTGAACGGTCATCTGAACCACATGTCGCCGGACGATCATTATCAGGATCTGAAACGTATCATATCCGCAGCAAACGGCAAAGCTCACAGATTAAATGTCATCATGCCGTTTCTTTACGAAAGCCGCCAGCACAAACGTACCAAACGCGAATCTCTGGACTGTGCCCAGGCACTGGAGGAACTGGTTGACATGGGAGTATCCAACATTATCACCTTTGATGCCCATGACCCGCGTGTGCAGAACGCGATTCCTCTGAAAGGCTTTGACAACTTCAATCCGCCTTATCAGTTTATCAAAGCGCTTCTGAAAGCGGAGCCTGACCTGAAGCTTGACAAGGATCATCTCATGATCATCAGCCCGGACGAGGGTGCGATGCATCGTGCAGTGTATTTTTCCAATGTTCTTGGCGTGGATATGGGAATGTTCTATAAAAGAAGAGATTACTCCACAATCGTAAATGGAAAAAATCCGATCGTTGCCCACGAATTTCTCGGTGATGACGTAAAGGGCAAGACTGCCATCATCGTAGATGACATGATCTCTTCCGGAGAAAGTATGCTGGATGTTGCAAAACAGATCAAAGACCGGGGCGCTTCCCGTGTATTTGTCTGCACTACATTCGGACTCTTTACCGACGGGCTTGAGAAATTTGACGACTATTACCGGACAGGCTATATAGATCGTCTGATTACAACGAATCTGACCTATCTGCCGCCGGAGATCTATGAACGTCCATACTTCATCGAAGCAGACATGAGCAAATTCCTGGCAATCATCATCGATTCCATGAATCATGATATCGCCATCAGTTCTGTGCTGAATCCGACAGACAAGATTCATGCACTGATCGCAGGCCGGAATGCTTAGGGTTCCGGAACCGAAAGACAAAATTCTTAAAAACACAGCAGGAAAGAGACTTCTTCCCTGCTGTATTTTTATACCATACATTCATCTTCAAAAAATGACAAATCCGACGGATAAATGATGCTCTCTCCGATTTCTTTCAGAAGGATAAGCCTCAGACTGTTTTTAAAGTTTTTCTTATCCCGCTTCATGGCTTCTTTCAGTTCTGAGAGGTGCACGCCGCAGGAAACCGGAAGTCCGTAGCTTTCCAGAATCTTTCGGATCTCCCCGGCCGTTCCTTCCCGGGTCAGTCCCAGTTCTTCCGAGATCCGTGTGATCTGATACATGCCGATCGCAACCGCTTCCCCATGACTTTCTCTTTCATATGCGAACCTCTGCTCCACTGCATGTGCCAGCGTATGACCGAAATTAAGCAGCATCCTCTCTCCGGTATCAAACTGGTCTTCCTCCACCACCTGACGTTTGATATCCACACATCTTGTAATTACTTCCGTCAGATAATCCGCAAGTCCGTCAAAACTTCCGGCCCGCCTGAGCAGCGCAAAAAGCTCTGCATCCTTGATGCAGCCATACTTGATGACTTCTCCCATTCCGTCATGGATGTAACGCTCCGGAAGTGTTTTCAGCACATCCGGATCAATCAGGACTTTCTTTGGCTGATAGAATGCCCCTACAAGATTTTTGCCTTCTTTCAGGTCAACTGCTACTTTTCCTCCGACAGAGGAATCCACCTGAGCCAGCAGGGAAGTCGGAATCTGTACGAATGGAATTCCCCTCAGATACGTTGCCGCCGCAAATCCGGCCAGGTCTCCGACAACACCTCCTCCGAGGGCAACGATCAGGTCGCTTCTGGAAATTCCCGCCTCTAACAGTTGTGCATACACTCCCGGAAGGACATCAATACTTTTGGACGCCTCCCCATGTGGAAGAATGACTGCACTGCACTCCCAGTATTCTTTCAGCTGTTCCAGAAGGCTCTCTCCGTAAAATGCGTAAACACTGTCGTCAGAGATCACCGCGATTTTCTTCCCCTGATAAATCTCCCGGATTTCTTTGGCCGCTCTTTTTAATAGTCCTCTTTCAATCAAAATACGGTAACTGTCTTTTCCCAGATTAACATTCAATTCCATTTCTTCCGCCTGCCTTCTTCTACCAAGTTTTTTCTACAATCGGTGCAATCTTTCGAAGCTGTTTTAAAAGTTCCGCATACTTCTCCGGCTTTAAGGACTGACCTCCGTCGCACAGCGCGCAGTCCGGATTATTATGTACTTCAATCATCAGTCCGTCTGTGCCTGCTGCTACCGCCGCCTTTGCCATCGTATCTACCAGCCACCATTTGCCCCCGGCATGGCTCGGATCCACAACAACCGGGAGATGGGTCATCTTCTTCAGTACCGGAATCGCCTGAAGATCCAGTGTGTTTCTTGTATAAGTCTCAAAAGTCCGGACGCCCCGTTCACAGAGAATGACATTTTCATTTCCGGACGCCATGATATATTCCGCAGACATAATCCATTCCTCATAGGTAGCATTTAATCCGCGTTTCAAAAGGATCGGACGTCTGGTCTTCCCGAGCTGTTTCAGCAGGTCAAAATTCTGCATGTTTCTCGCCCCGATCTGAATCAGATCCACCTTCTCATCGAAAATATCAAGGTATTCTGCGGACATCAGCTCTGTCACAATCGGAAGCCCCGTTACTTCCTTCGCCTTACAGAGCATCTCCAGTCCTTCCAGTCCAAGTCCCTGGAAGGAATACGGGCTTGTACGCGGCTTGAATGCCCCGCCTCTTAACAAATTGGCTCCGGCGGCCTTGACTGCCTCTGCCACTTCAATTACCTGTTCCTCACTCTCCACTGAGCACGGGCCGGCAATCATCGCCATGTTTCCGCCTCCCACCTGGACACCGGATACATCCACAATGGTGTCCTCCGGGTGGAATGCACGGTTTGCAAGTTTATAAGGCTCCTGCACGTGCATGACTTTATCTACACTTTTATCCACCTCAAACAGGCGCGGATCAATTCTGACGGTATCACCGATACATCCGATAATCGTCATCTCTTCTCCCCGGACGACATGAGCCTCCAGACCTTTTGCCTCTACCATTTTTATTACCCGGTTCAAATTTTCTTCTGTTGTTCTTGGTTTCAGTACAATAATCATATGCTTCTCCTCCTGCTTTCTCACACTTTTCCTGACTTTGAAAATCACCTTGCAAAGGAAGTGTCCTGATTCTATAGGGAGTCCAAAGATCTTTTCTATAGAATAAAAAAAGTCCTCTGATTTACTCAGAGGACGATACTGTCATCGTGGTTCCACCTCACTTTACAGCCATCTCACGATGACTGCCTCATCAGGTACGCTGTCTCCAGATATACCCTTGCAGATAACGGCTGCTGCCGGAAATGCCTACTAGTCTGTACATTCAGCACTCTACTCCAAGAGGAATTCAGTAACACTTTCTGTATCCCATTCCACCACGCGGGACTCTCTGTAACATTCCATGATACTTACTACTTCTTTTCTTCGTATTTTCAAAGCAGATCTATGAAGTTGTTTCCATATTACTTCACATCTGCAGGTTTGTCAATACTTATTTTCCTGCCTCCGAAGAATCCTTCTTCACCGTCAGAGTACCGTCCTTCACCTCGATCCGGACTTTTCCTTTCCATTCACTCTCAAGGGAACTTTCCAGTTCTCCGGAAAGTCTGATCCGGATCGGAAATTCTCCAGCCTCACTGCCGTCCGCATCGCATTCTACCTCGTAATCGCCGCCTTCGTTCAGATCATCCAGCAGATCCTGAACACGGTATCCCGCCTCTTTGCTCAGCCATGCTTCCTTTTCTTTCTTTCCCGTTCCGTCTGCGAACTCTGCCCCGGCTGATAATTCCGGCAGATTTTCTCCCTGGTAAATTGTTTCAGACCGTGCAGTCAGTACAATCAGCGTTTCTTCGTTCCGGTTGAACTGCGGCATAACTTTCACCAAAAGGAAAATCAGCAGACAAAAAACGACACCGGCTGCAAAAGCGGCCGGTACGTTCCATTTATTTCGTATTCTTTTTGTATGAAACAGATTTTTTTTCGTCTTTTTTCCAACAGAAAGAATGTTTCTCTTCATTCGTATCTGACCTCGATTCCTATGTTATCCGTTACGATTATAGCGCACTTCTTTCCCGGATACAATGAAAGAGTTCTTAAATAAGAATGAAATTTCCCTTATATTTTCTTTCTTTTACAGAATGATACGCACTTTCAGGACATTCTCGATTTTGGAAAGTTCTTCCGCAATTCCGGAAGAATCCGTATCTTCAATATCGATCATCGTATAAGCAAAGCGTCCGCGGCTTTTGTTCGTCAAATCCGCGATGTTGATTCCTCTCTTTGCAAGAAGAGCCGTAAACTGGCCGATCATGTTCGGCACATTGTGATGAAGTACGGTAATTCTTGGATTTTTCCCTTTCTTTCCCATATCGCAGTTCGGAAAGTTTACGGAATTCATGATATTTCCGTTTTCCAGATACTCCCGGATCTCCCGGACAGCCATTCTGGCGCAGTTGTCCTCAGACTCTTCCGTGGAAGCACCCAGATGGGGAATAACGATGACATGATCTCTTCCTGCCAGCCCCGCTGTCGGAAAGTCTGTGACATATTTCCGTATGTGCCCGGTTTCCAGTGCCTCGATCAGATCTTCTTCCTTAACAAGAAGGTCTCTTGCAAAGTTCAGGAGAATTACACCGTCTTTCATCTGCCCTGCAGCCTCCCGGTCAATCATTCCTTTCGTGTCATCAAGTGCCGGGACATGAAGCGTAATATAATCACATTCCTGATAAATCGTCTCCAGATTTTTCACATGATGAATGTGGCGCGACAGATTCCACGCGGAATCCACCGACATATACGGATCGTATCCATATACTTCCATACCAAGATGAAGCGCCGCATTCGCCACCAGCACGCCAATGGCTCCAAGACCGATCACGCCAAGCTTCTTTCCTTCAATCTCCTGTCCGGCAAACATCTTTTTCTGCTTCTCCGCTGTCTTTGCGATATTCTCTTCTCCGGCATGGGCCTTCACCCACTCGATGCCTCCGATGATATCGCGGGACGCCAGAAGCATCCCCGCAATCACCAGTTCTTTTACGCCGTTTGCATTTGCTCCAGGCGTATTAAATACAACAATCCCTTTTTCCGCGCATTCTTCCAGAGGAATATTGTTTACCCCCGCACCTGCCCGCGCGATCACTTTTAGCTTCTCCGGAAATACCGTTTCGTGCAGAGATGCGCTTCTCAGGAGAACCGCGTCTGCCCCGGCCATCTCTTCTGTTCTTTGATAGTCTTCCGAAAAGAGAGAGAGACCTGCTTCCGAAATGGCGTTCAAACATTGATACTGATACATCACCGATTCTCCTTTTCAAATTTTTCCATAAATGTTACAAGTGCGTCCACGCCTTCATACGGCATGGCATTATAAATACTTGCCCGCATGCCGCCGACACTCCGGTGTCCTTTCAGATTGACCAGACCATGTTCTGCAGCCGCGGCTGTAAATCTGGCATCCAGCTCTTTCTCCCCTGTCACAAACGGAACATTCATCAAAGAACGGTCTTTCTTCGCTGCTGTGCCGGAAAACAGGCGGCTGTCATCCAGATATTCGTACAAAAGTGCCGCCTTTTTCTGGTTCTTCTTCTGAATTCCCGGAAGTCCTCCCTGATCCAGAAGCCACCGGAATACTTTCCCGCAGATATAAATTCCATATGCAGGCGGAGTATTGTAAAGGGAACCTGCCTTGGCGTGGACATGGTACTGCATCATGGTCGGAGTTCCCGGAAGCACCTCTTCCCGGATCAGATCCTTCCGTATAATCACAATCGTCACACCGGCCGGCCCGATATTCTTCTGCACACCGCCATACATGATGCCGTACTTTGTAATGTCCACAGGCTCAGACAGAAAGCAGGAGGAAACATCCGCTACAAGCGGGATGCCCTTCGTATCCGGAAGGGTATGAAACTTCGTTCCGTAGATCGTATTGTTCTCACAGATGTAAACATAATCCGCATCCCCGGAAGCAGACAGCTCACTCAGATCCGGGATGCAGGAAAAATTCTGCTCCTCAGAGGAGGCTGCTGCTTTTGCCTCTCCGTACTTCTGCGCTTCCTTCCAGGCTTTCTTTGCCCACTGCCCGGTCAGAATATAGTCTGCCTTTTTATGTTTCATGAGATTCATCGGAATCATTGCAAACTGCAGCGATGCCCCTCCCTGCAGAAACAGTACCTCATAGTCTTCCGGTATGTTTAAAAGTGTCCGGATGTCCTTCTCGGCATCCTGTATGATCGTTTCAAACGCCGCAGACCGGTGGCTCATCTCCATAACGGACATTCCGGTCCCCCTGTAATCCAGCATCTCCTTTGCGGCTTCCTGTAATACTTCCTCCGGCAGAACAGCCGGTCCCGCCGAAAAATTATATACTCTGCTCATACGATTCCTCCCTGTTTCCCGGCCAAACATTCCCCTTCGCCCGGCAGGTCGATTTTTAATTCTGTTTTGCTTTTTCTTTCAGATCTCCCTCATCAAATACCTGATCGATCGCTTCTCCCGGAGCAACCATCGGCCATACCTTCTCATCGCAGTCTATCTGACAGTCAATCAGAACCGGTCCGTCTGCGTTTCTTGCCTCCTCAAAGATCCGGACAAATTCTTCCCTTGTTGTGGCGCGGTATGCTTTCGCTCCCATCGCCTCGGCAAGTTTGACAAAGTCCACATTGTCATTGAGTATGGTAGCAGAATACCGTTTTCCATAGAACAGATCCTGCCACTGCCTCACCATTCCAAGTACGTGGTTATTCAGAATGACTTCGATAATCGGAATCTGATAACGTGCTGCTGTTGCAATCTCATTCATGTTCATCCGGAAACATCCGTCACCTGCAATATTAACCACACATTTTTCCGGTCTCGCACATTTCGCACCGATGGACGCCCCAAGTCCGTATCCCATCGTTCCGAGACCGCCGGATGTCAGAAGTGTTCTCGGCTTTGGATATTTATAATACTGTGCGGCCCACATCTGATTCTGTCCGACCTCTGTTACAATAACAGCATCTCCTTTCGTCTGCCGGTAAATTTCCTCTACGACAAACGGTCCGCTTAACACGTCCGGATGATAGGTCATCGGATATTTTGCCTTGTATGCTTCGATCGTCTGAATCCATTCACTGTGATTCTGCTGCTCCAGCATCTGATTCAGCTTTGAAAGTACCACCTTGACATCCCCGGTAATTCCATGCGTGATAACTACATTCTTATTCATTTCTGCCGGATCGATGTCAATCTGCAGAATTTTCGCCTTTGACGCAAATTTCTCCGCATTTCCCGTGACACGGTCACTGAATCGTGCCCCCACTACAACAAGAAGGTCGCACTCACTGACTCCGTGATTCGATGTTTTTGTTCCATGCATGCCAAGCATTCCTGTGTAATATGGATCTGTTCCAGGAAACGCACCCTTTCCCATCAGAGTGTCCGCAACCGGCGCATCCACCTTTTTAACAAATTCAAACAGTTCTTCGTCCGCATCGGAGAGCACTGCGCCTCCACCCACGAAAATATATGGCTTTTTCGAGTTCTGGATCATCTCTACTGCCGTCTGAAGATCTTCTTCATTGACCTTTTCGTTTCTCTTTTGAGGTGTGATTTTTTTCGGCTCATATTCGGCAAGATTGGACGTTACATCCTTTGGAATGTCAATCAGTACGGGACCCGGACGGCCCTTACGTGCAATCCGGAACGCTTTCCGGATCGTATCAGCCAGTTTATTGACATCTTTTACAATATAATTATGTTTCGTAATCGGCATGGTGACTCCCGCAATATCGATTTCCTGGAAACTGTCCTTTCCAAGAAGGGATACTCCGACGTTGCAGGTGATTGCCACAACAGGAATAGAATCCATATAGGCAGTCGCAATACCTGTTACAAGATTTGTCGCCCCCGGTCCGCTTGTGGCCAGACATACACCGACTTTTCCCGTTGCCCTGGCATAACCGTCCGCCGCATGCGCCGCACCCTGCTCATGAGAAGTCAGGATGTGACGGATCTCGTTCTGGTGCTTATACAGCGCATCATATACATTCAGAATCGCACCGCCCGGATATCCGAATACGGTATCCACACCCTGCTCTTTTAAACATTCTATTACAATTTCTGCTCCTGTAAGCTTCATTGCTCTTCTTCCTTTCGTCTAGTTTTTCGGAATCTCCAGGATCGCTCCTCTGTTTCCGCTTGTTACCATGGCTGCATACCGTGCCAGATAACCGGTCTTGACCTCCGGCTCTTTCGGCTGCCATGCCTTGCGTCTTCTTTCCAGCTCCTCTTCCGGAACATCCAGTTCCAGTTTCAGTCCCGGAATGTCAATCTTAATGATATCTCCCTCTTCTACGAGTGCTATCGGTCCGCCTACTGCCGCCTCCGGCGATACGTGTCCTATAGACGCGCCTCTGGATGCCCCTGAGAATCGTCCGTCTGTAATCAGGGCAACGCTGGATCCAAGTCCCATTCCCGCGATTGCGGATGTCGGATTGAGCATCTCCGGCATTCCCGGTCCGCCTTTTGGTCCGACATAGCGGATAACCACTACATCACCCGGATGAATCTCTCCGCCTTTGATTGCCTTGATTGCATCATCTTCACAGTCAAAGACTCTGGCAGGTCCCTCATGAACCATCATTTCTTCTACTACCGCCGAACGTTTTACCACGCTTCCGTCCGGAGCAAGATTCCCTTTCAGAACGGCAAGGCCTCCCGTCTCACTATATGGGTGATCTACCGGTCTTATGACTTCCGGATTTTTATTGATACATCCTGCGATATTTTCTTTCACTGTTTTTCCGGTCACCGTCATGCAGTCTGTATAGAGAAGCCCTTTTTTGTCCAGCTCATTCATGACTGCGTAAACGCCGCCCGCCTCATTAAGGTCCTCTATATATGTCGGTCCTGCCGGTGCCAGATGACAGAGGTTTGGTGTCTTCTCGCTGATTCCGTTTGCAAAATCAATCTCAAAATCCATTCCAATCTCATGGGCGATTGCCGGAAGGTGAAGCATACTGTTTGTGGAACATCCAAGGGCCATGTCCACTGTCAGGGCATTTAAAACGGCTTCCCTGGTCATAATGTCACGAGGACAGATATTTTTTCTCCAGAGCTCCATCACCTGCATACCCGCATGTTTTGCAAGACGGATTCTCTCGGAGTAAACTGCCGGGATGGTACCGTTGCCCTTTAAGCCCATTCCAAGCACCTCTGTCAGACAGTTCATACTGTTGGCCGTGTACATTCCGGAACAGGAACCGCATGTCGGGCAGACTTTACATTCAAACTCATCCAGCTCTTCTTCTGTAATCGTTCCAGCCGCATAAGCTCCAACCGCCTCAAACATGCTGGAAAGACTTCTCTTCTCTCCTTTCACATGTCCGGCAAGCATCGGGCCGCCGCTGACAAAAATAGTCGGAATATTGATCCGGGCCGCCGCCATCAGAAGACCCGGCACATTTTTATCACAGTTTGGAACCATGACAAGGGCATCAAACTGATGAGCCAGAGCCATCGCTTCCGTAGAGTCTGCAATCAGATCTCTCGTCACAAGAGAATACTTCATTCCGATATGTCCCATGGCGATCCCGTCACAGACTGCAATCGCCGGAAATACGATCGGGGTCCCTCCAGCCATGGCAACTCCCATTTTGACTGCTTCCACAATCTTATCGAGATTCATATGTCCCGGCACGATCTCATTATAAGAGCTTACAATTCCTACAAGCGGACGTTCCATCTCTTCTTTTGTCAGTCCCAGCGCATTCATCAGAGAACGATGCGGCGCCTGCTGGCTTCCTTTTGTTACAGTATCACTTCTCATCTTTCTTCCTCCTGTCCTTACTCTGTTTCTATTGTCATTATGCCTGAATTCTTTCACAGATCAGATCTCCCATTTCCTTTGTGCCGACCTGTGTACATCCTGCAGACATGATATCTCCTGTCCGGTATCCGTCTTTCAAAACCTGATCCACTGCCCTCTCTACCGCGTCCGCTTCCTTATCAAGATCAAAGGAGAAACGAAGCATCATTGCTGCGGAAAGGATTGTGGCAATCGGGTTTGCGATTCCCTTTCCTGCAATGTCCGGCGCGGATCCTCCGCTCGGCTCATACAGGCCGAATTTACTGTCATTAAGGCTTGCGCTTGCCAGCATTCCGATAGATCCAGTCACCATGCTGGCTTCATCGGATAAAATATCTCCAAACATATTCTCTGTCAGAATCACATCAAACTGCTTTGGATTTTTTACGATCTGCATCGCACAGTTATCAACAAGCATATGTTCCAGCGTCACGTCCGGATACTCTGCCGCCACCTCTTCTGTCACCTTTCTCCACAGTCTGGAGGAATCCAGGACATTTGCCTTATCCACACTTGTCACCTTGCGGGAACGTTTCCCGGCAATGTCAAATGCGCGCTTTGCAATCCTGCGGATTTCATTTTCATTATAGGAAAGTGTGTCCACCGCGGTCATGACACCATCCTTTTCTTCTGTCTTTCTTTCTCCAAAATACAGGCCGCCCGTCAACTCCCGCATAATCATAAAGTCAAATCCGCCTTCGGTGAGCTCCGGTTTCAGAGGACATGCCCCTTCCAGTTCCTCATAGAGAACTGCCGGTCTTAAATTGGCGAAAAGGCCAAGCTCCTTACGAATCCGAAGCAGTCCTGCCTCCGGCCTTTTGGACGGTTCCAGCTGATACCATGAGGAAGTCTTTGCATCGCCTCCGATGGACCCCATCAGTACAGCGTCACATGCTTTTGCCTTTTCCACCGTCTCATCTGTAAGCGGCACTCCATGCACATCGATGGATGCGCCTCCCAGAAGAAGCTCCGTGTAATCACAGGTATGTCCGTATATCTCTCCTACTTTATCCAGAACCTTCATGGCCTCCGTGACAATTTCCGGGCCGATTCCGTCTCCTTTTATAATTCCTATGTTTAATTTCATTGCTATCCCTCCCAGAAAATCTGTTACAGAATATCATATAATATTTTTGTTTTTGTTTCAACCCTTTACCTCGTAAAAGTGCCTTTTCCACCCGTTTTCTCCATGAAAACCACCTGCCTGAGGCTTTTTTCAACAACAAAAAACAGATCCCTCTAAAACGGAATCTGCTTTTCTTTTCACTGACTTATCATTATTTTGTTTCACCTGCACCAGGCTTTTCTACCTGCATGATAGCAGCCTTCTGCATCGGAATACGACAGTTTTTATTATTTCCGAACTCTACGATCACATCTTCTTCTGTGATATCGATCACTACTCCGTAAAATCCACTTGTCGTCAGAACAGTATCTCCAACTTCCATATCAGCGATCATCGCCGCTACCCTCTTCTGCTCTTTCTTCTGCGGTCTCATCAGAATGAACCAGAGTCCGCCAAGAACAACTACATAAAAAAGGATCAAAAACAGCGGGTTTGAGAAAATGCCTCCGCTTGACTCTGTAAGTAACGTGTATTCCATCATTCTTTCCTCCTAATTTCTAGCTAAACACTATTGCTATCATACACAATTTTTCCCGTTTCATCAAGTACTTTTGGGAATTTTATCAGGTTTTATCCTTTCTGTCCCTGCGCCATTCCCTCAAGTTTCTGCTTTTTATATTCTTTGTAGCGGCCTTCTTCGATTGCGGCACGGATTTCTTCCATCATTGTATTGTAAAAATACAGGTTGTGAAGTACGCAGAACCGCATGCCGAGCATCTCCTTTGCTTTCAGAAGGTGACGGATATAGGCTCTGGAATATTTCCGGCATACCGGGCATCCGCAGCCTTCTTCAATCGGGCGGTCATCCAGTTCATATTTGGCATTGAAAAGGTTCAGTTTGCCATGATTCGTGTACACATGGCCGTGCCGGCCGTTTCGTGTCGGATAAACGCAGTCAAAAAAGTCAACGCCCCGGTCCACTGCCTCCAGAATATTTGCAGGGGTACCGACTCCCATCAGATACGTTGGTTTTTCAAGCGGCAGATAAGGAACAACGGCATCCAGAATCCGGTACATCTCCTCATGAGATTCTCCTACCGCAAGTCCTCCGATGGCATATCCCGGAAGATCAAGCTCTGCGATTTCCTGCGCATGTGCAATCCGGACATCCTCCAGAATTCCGCCCTGATTGATTCCAAACAGCAGCTGATGCGGATTGATCGTATCCGGAAG
This sequence comes from Drancourtella massiliensis, assembly GCF_016900655.1. Lineage (GTDB taxonomy): Bacteria > Bacillota > Clostridia > Lachnospirales > Lachnospiraceae > Sellimonas > Sellimonas catena. Next base: position 93,187 of record NZ_JACJKH010000002.1, on the reverse strand, counting down.
ACTGTTCAGCCGCTCCATCTCGGCCTTACATCTGCGAAGCCACCGTGATGTTCTCGCGACAGAACGCTCAATATAATCCCGGTCTTTTGTACTGGCCGGGCATTCGTCAAACGCCATAGCAATGGTGGATGCCAGATTGGACTGGATCTGCATACTCTCCTCCGGTCCCATAAAAATCTTCTTCCCGTCAATGTGAGAATGGAAATGTACTCCTTCCTCCTTGATCTTCCTGAGGCCCGCAAGGGAAAACACCTGAAATCCGCCGGAATCTGTCAGAATCGGCTTGTCCCATACCATAAACTTATGCAGCCCTCCAAGTTTTTTTACCACCTCATCGCCCGGTCTTACGTGGAGATGATAGGTATTGGAAAGCTCCACCTGGGTTTTGATCTCTCTTAAGTCATCGGTGGACACTGCTCCTTTAATGGCGGCAGCCGTCCCCACATTCATAAACACCGGTGTTTCAACAACACCGTGTACCGTTGTAAAACGGCCCCTTTTTGCGAGGCCGTCTCTTTTTAACAATTCATACATGTTTTCTTTGCTCCGTTCTGAAATCTGGTTTAGAAATGACAGATGATCGGTGTCGTCTCATTGATCAGATCATAAAGCTTTGCCGCATCATCGTATTTCATATTGATACATCCGTGGGAACCATGGTTCAGGTACCAGTCCCCTCCGAATCGTGTCTGCCAGGACGCATCATGGAATCCGATGTCTCCATTGAAAGGCATCCAGAATGCCACCGGAGATTCATAGGAATACTCTCCGTTTGCAAGCAGTTCTCCACGAAGTACTGCATTCTTGGTCTTGTAAGTCAGGTCATAGCTTCCCTGCGGTGTGTCATCTTCTCCATTCGGAGTTCCACTGACAATATCACAGTTCATGATCACTTCTCCGTTCTGGAAAAACCAGAATTTCTGTGTCGTCAGATCCACTTCCGCGTAAGTGTCTCCGTAGTCATTGTCGTCTCCGTGATCCGCTCCTCTTCTGGACCATTTCGGCTCCCTTGAAACTTCTTCGCCGCTCTGAATATTCGCAACCAGAGCCGCATACTCGTCTTCCTGATTTAAATACCAGCCAAAGTCACCTCCGGATACCTGCACTGTATCTCCGCGGCCCGTCACAAATGTCCGCGTCGTTCCAACTGTATTATACTTTGTAGCAAGCTGCGCAATATAGGCATTCACCTGATCGGTATTGAATGTCACCTGCATATTCTCATCAACCGTCAGCCACTGGGAAATAAGCGTCTTATCTACTACTTCTGTCTTTGGTGACAGATCATATGTAATCTTGCTCTGGAGATACTTATTCATGGTATCAACCGCAGCCTGCACTTCCGGAGAATCTTTCGTGTAAGCCGGTGTGATATAGCATCCTTCCGTCTCCAGATTCATTTCCTGATTAAAGCCGCTTACGGACTCTTTTACCTTCTGAAGAAGCGTCTCCTGATTCACCTGGTTTCCGACTACTTCCTCCTGGATGACAAACTGGTTTCCGTCATATACCGGATGTGCATTTTCTGAGGCAGTCTGGCCTGCGGAAGTCACGCACTTCAGCATGGAAACAAACCCTGCCAGCTTTTCTTCATTATATTCGATTCCGACTTCCGTTGTGACATCGGATTTTGTCCACAGTGCCGTCGGCCAGAGAAATGGATTCTGCTCCTCCTTGACTTTCTCAAGAGCACCGCTCTCCTGATAGGAGATGTCAATATCTTTTCCGGAGATCGTCTCCGTTCCTCCGTCTTTTTCATTTAATGTCAACGTGTATCCGGCAACCTGCTCTGCCATATAATCCTCCGCATCATGAACGCTTCTGAGTGAAAAGCTGTTACCGTTGATCGTTGTTCCCGGATAGAAATGGCTCTGAAAAAAGATCACTCCGCCAAAATAGGCAACCGCTACAATTCCGACAATGCTGCCGCAGGTAATCGCGATCCGTTTCTTTGCCGCCTTGGATATCCGGCGTTTCTCTTTCTTTTTCCTTGGTCCCCGTCTATGTTTGATTCTCGTCTTTCTTGCTATTTCATTTTCACTGTCCATTGTATGATCCTGATCCGAAATCCGGAGTTCTTCTTCCGGAATATTTTCGTTTTTCTTCATTCAATATCTACCCCTTACTATTTTACCTTATACATCGCTATTATAATATGTCTATGTGGAAAAGTACAGTGAAAATTTGTTGAATCTTGTCGTATATCCTACTTACTTTTCGGCGTTTTCCCTCAAATTTCGATTGCAGTTTTTTCAGTGCTTCTATATAATAGATAGAAGTTTATTCAGATTATTTTGTATATTTGGAGGTATCATTATGGCAGGATCATCTTTTGGAACTCTTTTTCAGATTACAACATGGGGAGAATCCCACGGAGCCGGCATCGGTGTCGTAGTAGACGGCTGCCCGGCAGGGCTTGCACTCTCCCCTTCCGATATTCAGGCCTTTTTAAACCGCAGAAAGCCGGGACAGAATGCTTACTCTACCATGCGCAAGGAAGCAGACGAAGTGGAAATCCTCTCCGGCGTGTTTGAGGGAAAGACAACCGGTACACCAATCTCCCTTCTCGTGCGGAATCAGGACCAGCGCTCCCATGACTATTCTCAGATCAAAGACTGTTACCGGCCCGGTCATGCGGATTATACCTTCGATGCAAAATACGGATTCCGGGATTACCGGGGCGGCGGACGTTCCTCGGGACGAGAAACGATCGGACGTGTTGCTGCCGGCGCCATCGCTTCTCTCCTTCTGAAAAATCTCGGCATCCAGGTTCAGGCATATACGAAAGCGATCGGTCCATACACCATCCCTGCTGATGAGTACGACTTTTCCGTTCTGAAAAGCAGTCCGCTTTGTATGCCTCATCTGGGATACTCTCAAAAAGCGGAAGAATATCTGCGTACCTGTATGGAAAACCAGGATTCCGCAGGAGGCATTATCGAATGTCAGATCGCGGGACTTCCTGCCGGCATCGGCGAACCGGTTTTTGACAAGCTGGACGCCCTCCTTGCCCACGCGGTTCTTTCCATCGGAGCTGTCAAAGGATTTGAAATCGGAGATGGCTTTGAAGCCGCCCGTTCAAACGGTTCCACAAACAATGACGCTTTCTGCCTGAAAGACGGACAGATCACCAAGAAGACAAATCATTCCGGCGGAACACTTGGAGGGATGAGTGACGGAAGCACTGTCATTTTCCGTGCGGCCATCAAGCCGACTCCTTCCATCTCCTCTCTGCAGCAGACGGTCAACTCCTCTATGGAAGAGGTTGACATCTCTGTCAAAGGAAGACATGATCCGATCATTGTTCCGCGGGCCGTTGTCGTTGTAGAATCCATGGCAGCGCTTACCACCGTGGATCTGCTGCTTCGGAACATGAGCGCCTCCATGGATCATCTTCTCCGGATTTACCGGTAATCTCACGCTCAAACGAGAGAAAGGAAGTCCTTTATGAAAAGAGAACTGACCTATATCATACAAGAAACGGACGGTACGGCTGCGCCGCTTACCGTCCAAAGCTTTCTGAAAAGCAGGGGATATTCTCATGCTGTCATCGTCTCCCTCAAAAAAACTCCGGAGGGAATTCTAAAAAACGGTGTCTGGGCACGAGCACACGATCCACTCCTGCCGGGCGACTGCCTTCAGGTGAGGATTGTCGAAGACAGTTCCTCCGATCATATTGTTCCGCGTCCGCTTCCGTTTCCGGTTGTATACGAGGATGAAGATCTTCTTGTCGTGAACAAACCGGCTGACATGCCGATTCATCCGTCTCAGGGAAATTACGAGAATACTCTCGCCAATGCTGCCGCCTGGTATTTCAAAGAAAAAGGGGAATCATTTGTGTACCGCTGTATCAACCGTCTGGACCGGGACACAACCGGACTTCTCATCCTTGCCAGGCATGCCTACAGCGCTGCCCTTCTTTCCCGGATGGTCTCTGCCCGCCAGATTAAGCGGGAGTATCTTGCAGTTGTCAGAGGCACTCCGGATGTTTCCGGAATCATCGATGCTCCAATCGGACGTAAAGAAGGATCTACCATCGAACGCCGGGTGGACTTTGAACACGGTGAACCGGCCCGTACCCATTATGAACTCCTTTACTCCGAGGGCGGATATTCCCTCGTCCGGCTCCGCCTTGACACAGGGCGTACCCATCAGATCCGTGTCCACATGAAGTATCTTGGGCATCCTCTGCCCGGCGACTTTCTTTACTGTCCGGATTACACAAAAATAAAACGGCAGGCGCTTCACTCCTGCCGTCTCTCTTTTCTCCATCCTGTTACGGGGCATCCTCTTTCCTTTACCGCCCCGCTGCCGGATGATATGCGTTCTTTCTTCCCGTCTGTTTCTCTGAATACTCTTTAAAGATCATAGCATCCGCCTCCGATAAACTCCCGCAACAGGGAGTTTGCCGGAATCCTCTCTGTTCCGATCCCGAGAAAATAGTCCAGAAACTTCAAAAGCCGCTTGGCTTCATGGAATTCTTCCATTTCCGGTGTAATCTGAAATAACAGTGGTTCCACATACTGTTTTAATACCGCAAGTTCGTAAATCAGGGCCGAGTTAAACATGATGTCCGCTTCCTCCTGGAACGGGAAAATATTTCGCTCTTCCCCCCTTCTGACCGAATACCACATGGCAATTGTTCTTGCCGCGGAAGTGCCCCGGGTCCTTGCATCACGGACAATCCGGCGGATCAGACGTCCGTCCGTAGTCGGGATCCTGTTGTGTTCGTCTACATTCAGCTGTGTCAGCGCACTGATATAAATCTTAAACTTCCGCTCATTCGGAAGAGCTTTGGTAAGCTCTGGATTCAAGCAGTGAATTCCCTCAATCACAAGAATATCCCTGCTCTCCATTTTCAGCTTTTTCCCTTCGTATTTCCTCTGTCCCGTGATAAAATCAAAGGTCGGAATTTCCACCTCTTCGCCATGAAGCAGACGTCTCAGATCTTCATTAAACTGATCTACGTCAATCGCTTCCAGGCACTCAAAGTCATAATTCCCTTTCTCGTCCTTTGGAGTGTGCTCCCGGTTGACAAAATAGTTGTCGACCGCAAGAGGATGAGGACGCAGGCCGTTTACCCTGAGCTGGACGGACAACCTGTGCGAAAAGGTCGTCTTTCCCGAAGAAGAAGGTCCTGCCACAAGCACAAACTTCACATCACCTCTTTTTGCGATCTGTTCCGCAATTTCAGCAATCTTCTTTTCCTGCTGTGCTTCCTGCACCAGTACCATGTTCTGAGCTCCCTCCCGCACAATTTCGCGGTTCAGATCGCCAACGGTTTCAATATCCTGGAGATCACCCCATTTCATGGATTCTTTCTGTACCTGAAACAACTTTTCCCGCACCTGTAAAGGCGGAACCCGTTCCGGATCCGACATTTTCGGCATCTGGATCACAAATCCTTCATCATACGGATAGAGTTCAAAATATTTCAGATATCCTGTGGACGGCACCATGTAGCCGTAGTTATAGTCCTCGAAAGCTCCCATCCTGTACAGGTTGACTCTGGAACTTCTCCGGTATTTGAACAATTCTTCTTTATCATACATACCATATTGATGAAACAGCTCAATCGCTTCATCCGTATGGAGATTCCGTTTTTCTATCGGAATATCAGCCTCTACGATCTTTCGCATCGTATCTTTAACACGGTTTAGAAATACCTCATCCAGACAGATATCCCCGTCAATCGTACAGTAATACCCCTGGTCCACCGAGTAATGAATCCGCACTTTTTGAATCTTATCATGTCCGGCTGTATCATAGACCGCCTTTACAAGCATCAGGCTCATACTTCTTTTGTAGGTCTTATACCCGATGTCCTCTCCGGTCGTGACAAGCCTGACCCTGCAATCTTTCCGGAGCGTTTTATACAGTTCTTTCAGTTTTCCGTCCTGAATCACAAGAACAACATCATTTTTGTACTCTTTCTGTCTGTCTTTTGCAATCTCAAGAAAAGTGGTTCCTTCCGGATACTGCTTTGTTTCTCCATTTTCAAATGTAACCGTATACTGTAGTACATCGTGCAAACTAACACCTTCTTTCCAGCCTTTATAAAATCACGGAATACGGCAAATGCTTCGGCATGGTAATCACTTCGATTCTGCCTTCCGTTTTATCCTCCAGATACTGTTTCATATCCTCCATAAACAGATATTCCAGTCCGTAGTGTCCCGCATCAAGCACTGCCATCCCCTGGGCATCGGCATCAATTCCGGTATGGTGACCGATATCTCCGCTCAGAAATACATCTGCACCTTTCAAAAGCGCTTCCTGCACTACACTTTCGCCCGATCCCGGACAGACCGCCACCGTTTTGACCGGCCTGTCTGCTCCAAAGCACCGAAGTTCCTCCAGGCCAAAACGTGTTCTGATTCTGGCCGCAAATTCAAGAAGGCTCTCCGGCTCTTTCAACGTCCCGGTCACGCCGATTCCACACGGAACCCCCAGCCATTCCCCGGTTTCCTCAAGCGGACCGGTCTCTTCCAGTCCGATTTTTTCTGCGGCAAGCATCCCCATCCTGCAGATATCGTAGTTCGTATGCATGGCATAGTAGGCCACGTCTGCCTGTATCAGCTTTAGAATTCTTCTTCCGATAAACGCTTCATCCGTAATCCGCTTCACAGCCCGGAACAGAAGCGGATGATGAGAAAGGATCATATCCGCCTTGATTTCCAGTGCCGTCTCCACGGCAGCATCATCGACATCAACCGTAATCAGGACCTTTTGGACCTCCTTTTCTTCTCTTCCAAGTATGAGACCGCTGTTATCCCAGTCAAGCGCATAACTCTCCGGTGCAGCCTCCACCAAAATATTTCGGATTTCTTTTACCTTCATCTTGCCTCTCCTTTTACCGGTACCTGCCTTCTGCTGCATACAGCTGCTTCAGTTCTTTTTCTATCTCTATGATCCGGGCTTTGGAACTTTCCGACGGATCCTGGCTCTTCCTCAGATTCTCCAGAATGTTCGTCCGGATCCGGATTTCCCGTTTCAGAAAATCATGGAGAACCGGATGTTTCTCTTTCAGAAGAACTCTTCCATACTCATATTCCTCTTCCGTGTACGGGAACTGCTCCCTCTTCCCCGGAACAGCCTTCATCATCGGGTAGTATTTTCCATCCTCATATATCATATTCTCATACTCAATGGAAAATCCGTTTTCAATCAGAAACCGGCGGACTTTCCCGATCTCCGACTGCGGCTGGAGAATACATTCTTTCAGCGAAGCCGTCGTTTCCGGACAGGCCGACAAAATCTGTATAATAAGAGCGCCGCCCATTCCGGCGGCGATCATACTGTCTGCTTCCTGGATGCTCAGTTCTTTGAGTCCATCTGATCTTCTTGTCCCGATTTGCTCTTCAAGCCCATATTCTCCGATATGTTCTCTGGCACGCTGGAGCGGCCCTTCGTTAACATCCATCGCAACCGCGGATGGAATCCGTCCGTTTTGCACCAGCCAGATCGGGACATACGCGTGATCCGTCCCGATGTCTGCCACTCTGTATCCGGGCGTCACCAGCTCGGCGACCGCCCGAAGTCTCTTTGATAATTCCATGCTCCGCTCCTAATCCAGATAGTCTCTTAATTTACGGCTGCGGCTTGGATGGCGCAGTTTTCTCAGTGCCTTGGCCTCAATCTGACGGATACGTTCTCTTGTAACATCAAACTCTTTACCGACTTCCTCCAGTGTCCTTGCCCGGCCGTCGTTCATTCCAAAACGCAGTCTTAAGACCTTCTGTTCTCTGTCTGTCAGTGTATCCAGCACTTCATTGAGCTGTTCCTTTAACAGTGTGGCGGCAGCAGCTTCCGCCGGAACCGGCACATTATCATCCTGAATGAAATCACCAAGATGGCTGTCCTCTTCTTCCCCGATCGGTGTCTCCAGAGACACCGGTTCCTGTGAAATCTTCAAAATCTCTCTGACACGGTCCACAGGCATGTCCAGTTCTTTTGCAATCTCTTCCGGAAGCGGCTCTCTTCCGAGCTCCTGAAGGAGCTGTCTGGATACCCGGATCAGTTTGTTGATCGTCTCCACCATATGAACAGGAATACGGATCGTTCTCGCCTGGTCCGCAATCGCTCTCGTAATTGCCTGACGGATCCACCAGGTCGCATAGGTACTGAACTTAAATCCCTTCTGGTAATCAAACTTCTCAACCGCCTTGATCAGACCAAGATTACCTTCCTGAATCAGATCCAGAAAGAGCATTCCCCGCCCGACATAGCGCTTTGCAATGCTGACTACAAGACGGAGGTTCGCCTCTGCCAGTCTCTTTTTGGCACTCTCATCGCCTTCCGCCATTCTTTTGGCCAGATCAATCTCTTCTTCTGCACTTAAAAGAGGAACCTTTCCGATTTCTTTCAAGTACATACGCACCGGATCCTCAATGCTGATCCCGTCCGGCACAGACAGATCGATCTTTTCCATATCGACCTCTTCCTCTTCTTCTGCAAGAATCAGATCGTCAATATCTGCGTCCAGGTCATCATCATTTCCAATACGCAGCACATCGATGTTCATTGCCTCCAGATACTCATACACCTTTTCCATCTGCTCTGAAGATAATTCCAGATCAGCCAGAAAATCACTGATCTCCTGAATTTCCAGAACTTTCTTTTTCTTTTTTCCAAGTTCGACCAGCTCTTTCAGCTTTTCCTCAAATTTTGCTACGTTTTCTTCCATGCTTTTGTCCATCCTCTCATCGCTTGTTCTATACTTTTATTTTATGGATATCTGCATCTGATACAGTTTCTGCAGATCCTTTTTGGCTTCCATGAGCTTCTGAAGACCTTTGATATCCGTCGGGTCCAGCGCTCTTCCCGCTTCTTCAATACTGTGGTTTTTCACCTTGATCACCGTCTCTTTGAGAGCCTTTTCCTGCTCCTCTTTCGTGGATAGCTCACGAATCTTTGTATGAAACAGTGATGCGGCCTCCCGATGCTCTTCCTCATCCGTAAAGTGATTCAAAATGCGGGCAGGATTGAGATCTCCCTCTTCATACTGCTCATAAAGCAGTGAGGCAACTTCCTTATACAGGCTTCCGGTGAAATCGTCCGGTGTAATGTAATTCTTCACCTGAGAAAATACTGTCATATCATCAATCATCCAGGTCAGAAGGATCTTCTGGGACTTCAGATTTCCGTCTTCCTTCTCCTTGACAGCCGCAGTCTGCTTCGGCCGTCTGGCCGGTGCTGCCAGCCCCTTCTCTATAGCCGTCTTTGCCACCAGCTTTTTCAGATCCTCAAAGGCTACTTTATATGCTCTGGCAACCGCCTCGGTATAATTATCCCTTTCAATCTGCTCTTCAAATTCTCCAAGTCTTGCCGCTGCCTCTTTCATGAAACCGGTCTTACCTTCCGGGGAATTCATGTCATACTGACGTTCCAGCACCTCCAGACTGTACATAAACCCGTTTCTGGCTTTGCTGATCCGCTCTTCAAAAGCCGCCGCACCCAGATTTTTGATAAACTCGTCCGGATCCTTATACGGATCCATCCGGATCACTTTCGCCGTAATGCCCGCCTCTTTCAGAATCGGCATCGCTCTCAGGGCTGCCTTCGTTCCTGCCTCATCGCTGTCATAAGTCAGATATACTTCCTGAACGTACCGCTTAATTAAAGATGCATGTCCAGGTGTAAATGCAGTCCCGAGGGAGGCAACTGCATTGGTAAATCCTGCCTGATGAAGCGCAATCACATCCATATACCCTTCGCACAGCAGAAAATAAGGCTTTCTGGAACTTCTTGCACGGTTCAGCCCGTAAAGATTTCTGCTTTTATCAAAAATCGGAGTCTCAGGGGAGTTCAGATATTTCGGTTTCCCGTCACCCATGACACGGCCGCCGAATCCAATAACACGGCTGTTTGCGTCCATGATCGGAAACATCACACGATTCCAGAATTTATCATGAATTCCTTGTTTCTCATCGACACTTGCAAGCCCGGACTGCACGATCAGCTCATCCGAATAGCCCTTCAACTTCAGGAATCTGCTCAGATCATCGCTGTATTTATTTGCATATCCGAGCCCGAAGTGCACGATGGTCTCCTCTGTCAATGCTCTGTCGGTCAGATATTGATAGGCCTGCCGCCCTTTTTCCGACTTCAGCTGTGCAAAATAATATTTTGCTGCAAGCTTGTTGATCGCAAGAAGCGTCTCTCTTAAATCTGCTCTTTCTTTTGCCTCTTTGGAATACTGTTCCTTCGGCAGCTCCACTCCCGCTCTGTCCGCAAGATAACGGAGCGCCTCGGTAAACGAATAGTGCTCATATTCCATCAAGAATGTAAACACATTTCCTCCTGCCCCGCAGCCAAAGCAGTAGTACATCTGCTTGTCCCGGCTGACAGAAAAGGACGGGGATTTTTCATTGTGAAACGGACAAAGTCCAAAATAAGAATTTCCTTTTTTCTGCAGTCTTACATAAGAAGAAATCACGTCTATAATATCGTTTTTCATTCTTACTTCTTCTATCACGTCTTCTGAATAATACACGTCTTTCCCTTCCTTCTTGCCTGTGTACATTCTCCTACAAATTATATATTCGACAAAAGATGTTGATTTCCTTTTTCTTTTTTTAATTTTTTCAAAAAAGCGATGAAAGACTGTTTTTTATTTCTCTTTTTCTTCAGAAAGCCGCCTGCGGATTGCTTCTACTACCGTCTCAAGCACTTTGATTCTCGCATAGTACTTATCATTTCCTTCTACAATAATCCAAGGTGCAGACGGGGTTGATGTTTTCACGAGCATCTCTTCAACAGCTCTTTCATATAGATCCCATTTTTCCCGGTTTCTCCAGTCTTCGTCCGTAATCTTCCACTGTTTCGCCGGATTTGCCTGGCGTTCTTTAAATCTCCGCTCCTGTTCGTCTTTATCGATCTGCATCCAGAATTTCATTACAATCGCGCCGGAATCCGCAAGCTGTTCTTCCATATCATTCATTTCCTTATAGGCACGTTTCCACTCCTGCTTTGTGCAGAATCCTTCAATCCGTTCCACCATCACCCGTCCGTACCAGGTCCGGTCAAAAATGGTAATATGTCCTTTCTTCGGCATCTTAATCCAGAATCTCCACAGGTAATGATGCTTTTTCTCCCAGTCGTTCGGAGCTGCCGTCGGAATCACGACATATCCCCTCGGATCAAGTGCCTGAGTCAGCCTCTTGATGGCACCGCCCTTTCCTCCGGCGTCCCACCCTTCAAATCCGAGGATCATCGGAATTCTTCTGCGGTACAACTCCCCATGAAGTTTTGTCAGTTCTTTCTGAAGCTTTTTCTTTTTCTTCTCATATTCTTCTCTTGTGTAGGACAGGGACAAATCAGCTTTATTCAATACAGACTCTACCGGCTTTTCATCCAGTTCCGATGCTTTTTCTTCTTCCTCCGGCTTCCGTTCCACCGTAGCTTCCAGAGCCTTGATCACCGTCTTGTAAATCTTGACGGCAGCATATCTCTTATCCGTTGCCTCCACGATCGTCCAAGGAGCAAAGTCCGTATCCGTCTTTGCCAGCATCTCTTCGTTCACCTGGAGATATGCATCATATTCCTCGTTTCTGCGCCAGTCATTTCCTGTCACTCTCCATTCACTTTCTCTGGAAGATGTCAGCTTTTCAAACCGCTTTTTCTGCTCCCTTTTACTGATATAAAGGAAAAGTTTAATAATCACCATACCGTCATCAGTCAGTTCTTTTTCAAAATTCTGGATAGTATGGTATGCTTTGGCGACTTCCCCTTTGGACATCTGATTTTCAAACCGCTCCCCAAGCACCTTCCGGTACCAGCTCGTGTCAAAAATAGATATCTTGCCCCGCTCCGGGATCTTCGTCCAGAAACGCTTCATGTAAGGATAGAACTTTTCTTCTTCTGTTTCTTTTTTGACTGCAAACACTTCAAAGCCCCGCGGGTCCAATGCCTGGATCAGCTTGCCGATCTGCACTCCTTTTCCAGACGCATCCAGGCCTTCAAATACTATCATCACCGGAATTTTGGCACTCTGGCAGGCTCTCTGCAGTTCCCCAAGCCTGATCGAAAGTGTCTGAATCTCTTCTTTGTATTCCGGTTTCTTCATTTTTTTCGACAAGTCAATTTTCTCTAACATCGTCCTTCCTCCTCATGCTACAAAATAATTATATTTTTTTGTTGACATTCCCTCTGATCTGTAGTAATATAGCTTTCGGACGGTCGAAAGACAGTCACATGCGGAAGTGTCGGAACTGGCAGACGAGCAAGACTAAGGATCTTGTGACTATTGCAGTCGTGTGGGTTCAAGTCCCATCTTCCGCATCTTGAAAGCAGAGTGCTGCAGGTCAGGCTCTGCTTTTTTGATCAGAATGTGTTATTTTCTATTATAGCACGATCTGATGATAAATTGTATCTATTGATTAAAAAATATACATTTTTCAATTATTTTTAATTTTTATATTGACATTTTCTTTTACTTGTAGTAATATAATCTACGGACAGCCGATAAGGCAGTCACATGCGGAAGTGTCGGAACTGGCAGACGAGCAAGACTAAGGATCTTGTGACTATTGCAGTCGTGTGGGTTCAAGTCCCATCTTCCGCATTTTTCATTATTCAGCTGAAATCCTCATTTTATGCAGGATTTCAGCTTTTTCTTTTTTGAATAAAGGAAGGATTTTTAGCTTCTACTCTTTCCGCACTCCAAAACAAAAAAAAGCAGAAAGAAATCTTTTTTTCTTTCCGCTTGTCTTTTCGCTTCTTTCTTTATTATTATGACAGGCTTCTGACGTACGCTGCCGCCCAAATCGCAGCAACCGCCCCGTCACTTACTGCTGTGGCCGCCTGTCGTACAAGTTTGACACAGATATCCCCCGCCGCATATACCCCCGGCAGATTCGTCTCCTGTTTTTCGTTGGTTACAAGATACCCGTCTTTTTTCTCCAGTTCCGGATAGAGCGATGTATTCGGCGTTGAACCAGCATAGATATAGACCGCACATCCCGGCGCCTCAATCCACTCCTGCTCTTTCGTATGTTCGTCTTCAATAACAATTCGATCCGCCTGCCCCTCTCCTTCAATCCGGGACAGTCTGCTGTGAAGGCGCACCTCCATATTCGCCGTCCGTTTTACTTTCTCTGTAAATTCCGGAATTGCTCCCAGCGTATCTTCAAAGTGGATAATCGTTACTTTAGAAGCAAATTTCGAAAGAAAAAGCGCTTCTTTCACCGCTCCGTCTGCTCCGCCCACAACAAATGCTTCTCTGCCTTCGTACTTCTTTGCATCTTTTGCCGGATTCAGCCCTGTTCCACGTCCCGCAAATGTATCTTCTCCCGGAATACCAAGCTTTCTTGGCGTCGTTCCTGCTGCAATGATTACCGCCTTCGCTTCGTATGTCGTTCCTTCTGTCACGATCCGTTTTACCGCTCCGGAAAGATCTGCTTCTACTACTTTTTCCATTGCAATTTCGATTCCCGCACGTTCGGCCTGTTCCTTCAGTCTAAGGGAAAAACTCTCACCTGTTTCGTCCGCAAGAATTCCTGCATAATGAGTGACAGTCGACACACTTCCAAGAAGTCCTCCTACCTTTTTCTGTTCTAAGACAATGGTTTTTAACCCTCTGCTTGCGGCATATACCGCACTGCTGATTCCTGCCGGCCCCGCTCCAATGACACAAATATCGTACATTCTATTTCCTCCGCTTCTATTTTCTTTTCAGTGATGATCATAACACAGAGTTTCAATAAAGAAAAATGATATATTCTTATTATTTCATAATTTCAGTTTATTATTCATATCCTGCAAGCCGGATACAGCCAGTCTCGGAACCACATTTTCAGGCATCAAAAAAACAGAGGAGGTTTCCTCTGTTTTTCCAGTTCTATCTTAAGCCTGATTTGCTTTTGCAAGTTCTGCTAATGCTGTAAATCCTTCCGCATCGTTGATTGCCATATCCGCAAGGATCTTTCTGTTGATCTCTACACCTGCAACCTTTAATCCATGCATCATCTTGCTGTAGGATAATCCGTTCATTCTTGCTGCCGCGTTGATACGAGCGATCCAGAGCTGACGCATCTGACGTTTTCTCTGCTTACGTCCTGCGTAGGAGCTTGCAAGAGCTCTCATAACAGACTGTTTTGCAACTCTGTACTGTTTGGAACGTGCTCCTCTGTATCCTTTCGCCAGTTTTAATACTCTATTATGTTTCTTCTTTGCGTTCATTCCGCCTTTAATTCTTGCCATGTCTTACTCCTCCTTCTATTCTTCCAACTCTTATAAGTATGGTAATACTTTCTTCATGTTCTTTACATTTGTAGAATCAGTAATGATAGATTTTCTAAGATTTCTTTTTCTCTTAGTAGATTTCTTTGTTAAGATATGGCTCTTGTAAGCTTTATTTCTCTTTAACTGTCCTGTTGCTGTTTTTTTAAAGCGCTTTGCAGCTGCTCTATTTGTTTTAATTTTTGGCATAATAATGATCCTCCTTAAATTATAAAATTTATTTTTAACGTTTTTCAGTTAAAACCATGCTCATGCTTCTTCCTTCCAGCTTTGCCGGCTTTTCTACAACCGCAATCTCTTTCAGGTGTTCCGCAAAATCATCCAGAATATGTTTGCTCTGCTGCATATGAGCCATTTCACGTCCGCGGAAACGAAGTGTAACTTTTACCTTATTCCCTTTCTGGATAAACTTCCTTGCATTGTTTACTTTCGTGTTCAAGTCATTCGTATCAATATTTGGAGATAATCGAACTTCTTTTACATCTACAGTCTTCTGCTTTTTCTTTGCCTCTTTTTCTTTTCTTGTCTGCTCGTATTTGTATTTGCCGTAATCGATAATCTTGCATACCGGCGGCTTTGCTGTTGGAGCAATCTTCACGAGATCAAGCTCGGCTTCCTGCGCGATCTTCTGCGCTTCTCTTGCAGACATAATTCCTAATTGTTCTCCATCCTGTCCGATCAGCCGCACTTCTCTGTCGCGGATCTGTTCGTTAATCATTAAATCGCTAATTGTTGTACACCTCCATGTTTGAATACTCATTCCTTGCCATAAAAAAATGGATAGCACAGACTATCCACATGATCTATCTTTACAAACCGGGCTCTCTGATATAAAATATAGAGATAACGATTGTAATTCTATATCAAACCATCAGTCACTCTTTCGTGCTGCGGTGAGAGTGGATACTCTGCTTTCTTTTCACACAGCTGTTATTTTAGCACAGCTTTCTTTTTCTGTCAAATACTTTTTTTAGAAATCTGACCTTTCTATTTTTCTCTTGTTTTTTACACGTCTCTGTGACATAATATACACACTCACTTTAAAGTGATAAAAAAATAAATTGTTGGGAATTTGGGGGTACAAATGAAAGAAAGAAGTAATTTTTCCAGCAGGCTCGGCTTTGTTCTTGCTGCGGCCGGATCTGCTGTAGGTCTTGGGAATATCTGGCGTTTTCCCTATCTGGCAGCACAATACGGCGGAGGAACTTTCCTTCTGGTTTATCTGATTCTTACTGTCACTTTTGGTTTTTCTCTGATGCTTGCGGAAATCGCCATCGGACGAAAAACCGGATTAAGCGCCATTGGTGCATTCAAAAAACTGGATCATCGTTTTGGGTTTCTCGGAATTCTGGCATCCCTTGTGCCGATCATCATCTTTCCTTATTATTCCGTAATCGGCGGATGGGTTACAAAATATCTTGCAGTCTTTTTGACAGGAGGAGGAAAGTCAGCTGCAGCCGATACCTATTATACTGATTTTATCGCTTCTCCTGTCGAGCCGCTGGGCTGGTTTTTTCTTTTTCTCGCCGCCACAGCTGTTATTGTCCTTCTGGGCGTGGAAAAAGGAATCGAAAAGGTCAGCAAGTTTATGATGCCTGTACTCGTAATCCTGACAGTCGGAATTGCGGTATACTGCATCACACTGCCAGGAGCCGGTGAAGGTGTCGCCTACTATCTGAAACCGAACCTGAAAGATTTTTCAACCAAAACCGTCCTCGCTGCCATGGGACAGCTGTTTTACTCTATGTCCCTTGCCATGGGAATCATGGTAACATATGGCTCCTACATGCAGAAAGACAATAACCTGGAATCTTCCGTACGGCAGATCGAAATTTTTGACACCGGCTTTGCGTTTCTTGCCGGTCTCATGATTATCCCTGCTGTATTCGTCTTTTCCGGCAAGGACGCTCTTCAGACAGGTCCCGGCCTGATGTTTGTCACACTTCCAAAAGTATTTGCAAACATGCCTTTCGGAGAGTTGATCGGAGCTGTATTTTTCCTCCTTGTATTGTTTGCCGCACTGACTTCTTCCATCTCCCTGATGGAAACGATTGTCTCGATTATCTGCGACAGACTGCACTGGACCCGGAAACGTTCAGCGCTTACCGTAGCCGTATGCGCACTGATTCTCGGCGCTCCTTCTTCTATGGGATTTGGGCCGTTAAGCTTCGTCAAAATTCTGAATCTTTCGATTCTGGACTTCATGGATTTTATCAGCAACAGCGTGATGATGCCTGTTGTAGCCTTTTTCACCTGCATTTTTGTAGGTTTCTTTATCAAACCGGAGGCTATCGGCGAAGAAGTACGTCTGAGCAGCAGAGCATTCAAAAGCGAACAGCTTTTCTCTGTCATGATTAAATGGATCGCTCCGCTTTTCCTTGTCGCAATCCTGCTAAGCTCCGTATTTCACTGGGTATAGTTTAAAAAGAGTTCTTTGGCGGGCACAGTATTATTCGATACTGTGCCCGCTTTTTTGCATACTTTTTCTCCATTTCGGAAAAACTCCATACTGAAACAGGAAAAACGGAGGAACAGTCTAATGAAGATTTCCAAGATGATACAGGAAAATATTTCTTATATTAATGAAATCCTTCCGGTAAAAGAAAGCTTTGACATTATAGAACGCGATATGATCATCGGCGGACGTGAAAGCTGCTTTTTCTTTATCGATGGATTTATGAAAGATGAAGTCATGTCCAAAGTTATGGATACGCTCTTTAAACTCACACCGGAAGAAATGCCGAAAACGGCGACCGAGCTTTCCAGAACAATGATCTCGTATGTAGAAATCGATACTTTTTCAGAATATGATGAAATTATAAAGAATATTTTATCCGGAGTCTCCTGTCTTTTTGTAGACGGCTTTGAATCCTGCATTGCCATTGACTGCAGAACCTACCCTTCCAGAAGTGTGGACGAACCAGCACAGGACAAATCACTCCGGGGATCCAGAGATGGATTTGTAGAAACAATTGTCTTTAACACCGCATTAATGAGAAGAAGGATTCGCGATCCGCATCTGACTATGAAAATGACGGAAATCGGGAAGTCTTCCCGGACAGATGTCGCTCTTTGCTATATGTCTGACCGGGTAGATCAGAACCTGCTTTCACTTCTGACACAAAAACTGGAAGCAATGCAGGAAGAAGATCTGAAAATGAATCAGCAGAGTCTTGCCGAGCTTCTCTTTAAAAGAAAGTGGTATAATCCATTTCCGAAGTTCAAGTATACAGAGCGTCCGGATACTGCTGCCGCCTGTCTTCTGGAGGGAAAAATCATTCTGCTCGTAGATACCTCTCCTTCCGCGATGATTCTGCCGACATCTATCTTTGATATGATCGAGGAGGCAAACGATTATTATTTTCCAACACTGACCGGGATTTATCTGAAGATTTCCCGCGGTCTGATTACTCTGATGACCATTTTTCTCACGCCACTTTTCCTGCTTTTTATGCAGAATCCACAGTGGATACCGGAAATTTTCGATTTTGTGCTTGTAAGGTCTACTGTAAATATCCCCTTGTACTTTCAGCTTCTCCTGCTGGAGCTTTCCATTGACGGACTGCGGCTGGCAGCTCTCAACACCCCCAGCATGCTCAGTACTCCTCTCAGTGTTATCGCCGGTATTGTGATGGGGGAATTTTCCGTTCAATCCGGATGGTTTAATTCCGAAATCATGCTTTACATGGCCTTTGTTGCTGTGGCAAACTATACCCAGCCCAATTTTGAACTGGGGTATGCATTAAAATTCATGCGCCTTCTTCTTCTCACGCTCACGGCCTTATTTGACTGGATCGGTTTTGCGGCGGGGTGCATCATTATCGTGTGTTCCATCTGTTTTAACCGTACGGTTTCCGGACGAAGCTATCTGAATATCCGCAGGAATTAAATTACAGCCTCCAGCATAAAATCTTTTGCTTCATGCCTTGAAAAATGGTATGATAAGTAAAAAGCAGGATGAGGAGGTTACAGCAATGAGAGAGTTTGTTATTACTACGGACAGCACCGTCGATCTTCCAAAAGAATGGCTGGAAGAGCGTAATATTCCGACGCTGAAATTATCATATACCATTGACGGCGAAACCTATCCGGATATGGAGGGGATTTCAAAAAAAGAATTTTTTGACCGCATCAGAAGAGGTTCTCTTCCGACTACGTCCCAGGTGACACCAGGTCAGGCAAGGGAACTGTTTGAACCTATCATAAAAGAAGGCAAAGATATTATCCACATCGGATTTTCTTCCGGATTAAGCGGAAGCCTGAACAGTGAACGGATGGCCGCGCAGGATCTGATGGAAGACTATCCTGAAGCACGGATCACCGTGATCGATTCTCTTTGTGCATGTCTTGGCGAAGCACTGCTTCTCTACTATGTTCTGAAGCTTAAAAAAGAAGGGAAAACTTACGATGAGATCGTGACCTGGGCAGAGGAGAACAAGCTTCACGTCTGCCACAATGTTACAGTGGATGATCTGAACCATCTGCACCGGGGAGGCCGTGTTTCCAAAGCTACCGCCGTCCTTGGAACCATGGTAAAGATCAAGCCTATGATCCACATGGACAATGAAGGAAAACTCAGTGTCATCGGAAAAGAACGGGGACGCAAGCGCTCCCTGCACAAGATCGTCGATATCATGGAGGAGCAGATGAAGGGCTGGGACAATGAAATTGTCATGATCACACATGGGGATTGCGAGGAAGATGCCCAATATGTCGCCGGTCTGATCCGGGAAAAATACGGAATCGATAACATTCTGATCAATGTGATCGGAACTGTCATCGGAAGCCATACCGGTCCTGGCGTTGTTGCCACGTTCTGCATGGGAAATAAAAGATAACATTTTTACGGGACTCTGCATGAATGCAGAGTCCTTTTTCAGACACATTTCGGAATCTGCCTTTTGTTTATTCTCAGGAAAATCCCCTTCTTCTATTGACATCTTTCCATTTCTTTTGTAATATAACAGTGATATATATCAGTGTTATATAGAAGGGGATCCGCATGAATGAAACAAAACCAGACACATTGCAGGCTATCCTGACAGCAGCAATGGACGAATTCCTGGAAAAGGGATTTCAATCAGCTTCTCTTAGGAATATCGTAAAACAGGCTGGTGTAACCACCGGAGCCTTTTACGGATATTTTTCCAGTAAGGAAGCTCTGTTCGAAGCTCTCGTCGGAGAACAGTATGAGTATTTCATGAACTGCTTCTGCAGCGCTCAACAGGAATTCGCTTCTCTTCCGGCGGAAGCTCAGCCTGATCAGGTAGGCATCACGTCCGGCTCATGTATGCGCGGGATGCTTTTGTATGCCTATTCTCATCTGAAGGAGTTCAAATTGATTCTCTGTCATTCCACAGGCACACGCTTTGCCGGTATGATTGATGAAATGGTAAGAATCGAGCTTCAGGCGACTCATGACTATCTGAATGTGCTGAAGTCACTTGGAAGACCCGCACCGCCGATTGATGAGCATCTGGAACACATCCTTGTGACCGGAATGTTTAATGCTTTTTTTGAGCTTATTATCCATGAAATGCCGCTTCCAAAAGCGGAAAACTATCTCGAAGAGATGCGGGAATTTTATACTGCAGGATGGCTGAAGATTATGGGGCAGTAAGCCCTGTAATTTTTATCCAGAGGTTAGTTTGTGCTAACTTTTTTATAGCGGACTCCGGCTGCTTCTCCGTTCCTGTATGTTCCGGCCGGGCTTGGCAGGTATTCGGACAGCATCCGACACTTTTTATAAGGAGGTTTATCATGAAAAAACAGTCAAATTTATCGCGGCTTTTGTCCTATGCCGGCGGTCACAAAATCCTGACATGGCTTTCATGGATTTTGTCAGTGGTCAGTGCGCTTCTGGCACTTGTCCCTTTCTGGTACATCTGGCGTATCATCCATGATCTTCTGGAAGCAGCCCCTGATTTTTTCAGGGCAGACCAGACAGCGTCCTATGGCTGGAGTGCTGTGCTTTTTGCAGTACTTTCTGTTCTGGTCTACATTGCTGCGCTGATGTGTTCTCATCTTAGCGCATTCCGGATTGCTTCCAACATCCGGAAAGAGCTCCTGCGCCATATTGCTTCTCTCCCGCTTGGCACCATCGAAAAATACGGCAGCGGAAAACTCCGCCGAATTGTCAACACATCCAGCGCCGCCGCGGAGACATATCTTGCTCACCGTCTTCCGGACAAGGCCGGAGCCATTGCAACTCCCGTTGGTCTTCTCTTTCTGCTTCTCGTATTTGACTGGCGTCTCGGGCTTTTAAGTCTCATCCCTGTCATACTCGGCTTTCTGATTATGATGAAAATGACAGGGCCGGATATGGAGGCAAAAATGAAAGAGTACCAAAACGCCCTCTCAGACATGTCCAATGAAGCGGTAGAGTACGTCCGCGGTATTCCTGTTGTCAAGACCTTTGGCCAGAGTGTCTATTCCTTCAAACGGTTCAAAGCTTCCATTGACAACTATGAGAAATGGGTGATCGCCTATACGAAGACGCTGCGGCTTCCAATGATGTTTTATACCACAGCCATCAACGGCGTCTTTGCCTTTTTGATTGCAGGCGGAATCTTTCTGTCCAGAAACGGCGTCTCAAACGACCTTCTTCTGAATCTGATTTTCTATATTATTATTACACCGGTAATCGGAACGACCCTGACCAAAATCATGTTCATGAGTGAAGATGCAATGATTGTCACGGACGCCCTCTCCCGCATCGATACCATCCTGGATGAAAAGCCCCTTGCCGAAAGTGCTGCCCATACAATCCCTTCCAGCCATTCTATCACTCTGGAACATGTGACATTCAGTTACGACGGCCAGAAAGATGCTCTCAGCGACCTTTCCCTGTCCATTCCATCCGGGCAGGTCGCCGCCCTGGTTGGTCCTTCCGGCGGCGGCAAAACAACGCTTGCCGGCATCGCTGCCAGATTCTTTGATCCTCAGAAAGGCCGGGTGCTGATCGGAGATGTGGATATCCGGCAGATTTCAAAAGAAGATCTGATGAATCAGGTATCCTTTGTCTTTCAGAACAGTCGGCTGATCAAGGCCTCCATTCTGGAAAATGTCCGGATGGCAAGGCCTGATGCTTCCCGGCAGGAGGTATTTCAGGCACTGGAAGCCGCCCAGTGTATGGATATCATCGAAAAGCTTCCGGACGGCATTGACACGGTCATCGGTGCGGACGGCATCTACCTGTCCGGCGGTGAACAGCAGCGGATCGCCATTGCCCGGGCGATTTTGAAAAACGCGCCTGTCCTGATCCTGGATGAGGCTACCGCATTTGCGGATCCCGATAACGAAGTCCGTGTACAGCAGGCACTTTCCACACTCTCCAGAGGCAAGACCGTGCTCATGATTGCCCATCGGCTTTCTTCCATCACCGGAGCAGACTGTATTTATGTCATGCAGGATGGGAAAATCACGGAAAGCGGCACTCACGCAGAACTGCTTCAAAAAAACGGACTGTTTGCCCATATGTGGCGGAACTATTCCGAAGCGGCGGAATGGAAAATCGAAAAGGAGGAGAACGTATGATTCAGAAATTACAAAGACGATTTGCATTATCCCGTCAGGGAGCCATTGACCTGATCAAAGGTTGTCTGGCCTGTGTCCTGCAGGATCTTTCCTTTATGTTTCCGGTCGGACTTTTATACCAGTTTGTGCTTGACATGATGGCCGGAGGCGTAAACGGCAGCCGGATCCTCTTTTATCTGGCAGGATGTGCCGCATGCCTGGTTCTGATTTTTGTCGTCACCTGGTTTCAGTATAATGCCACTTATCTGGCAACCTATGTGGAAAGCGGTGTGCGGCGGATCTCGCTGGCCGAACAGCTCCGGAAGATCCCCCTCTCCTTCTTCGGAAAAAAAGATCTCGCCGATCTGACCAATTCCATCATGGGAGACTGTGCCACCTTGGAGACTACGTTTTCCCACTATGTGCCCGCCCTGTTCGGATCCTTGATTTCAACCACCCTCGTTGCGGTCTGCCTGCTGTTTTTCAATGTAAAAATGGCCCTTGCCGCGATCTGGGTCCTTCCTGTTGCCTTTGCCATTACTCTCTTTTCTGCCCGGATTCAGGAATATTTCAACCGGAAAGCGGTGGCTGCCAACGTTGCACTGGAGAAGGGCGTCCAGGAATGTATCGAAAGTATGCAGGATCTGAAAGCATATAACGCAGAGCACCGCTATCTTACCGGTCTGTACCGGAAAATCGACGAGTCGGAAAAACGTCATATTGTAACGGAGCTTGGCACCGCCCTTTTTGTCGTATCTTCCACCCTGATTCTGAAATTTGGAATCGCCACCACCGCTCTGACCGGATCCGTGCTTCTGATCCGCGGGGAGATCGATATTCCTCTGTTTTTTATGTTTCTGCTTGTAGTATCCCGTATTTACTCTCCGCTGGAAGGCGCACTCCAGAATCTGGCCGCCGTCATTTCCAGCAGGACAAATATCAGCCGTATGAACGAGATTCTCGATCACCCGGTACAGACCGGAAGCAAAGACCTGACCAACAAAGGATATGATATCCGCTTCGATCATGTAGGCTTCTCCTACAATACCGGAGAAACCATTTTAAAAGACGTATCCTTCACTGCAAAGCAGGGGGAAGTTACTGCCCTGGTCGGCCCGTCCGGCGGCGGCAAGACAACCGTCTCCCGTCTGGCTGCCCGTTTCTGGGATATTCAGCGTGGAACCATCACCGTGGGAGGTATGGACATCTCCAAAGTGGATCCGGAAACACTGCTTTCCTTTTACTCCATCGTCTTTCAGGACGTGACCCTGTTTAATAATACAATCATGGAGAATATCCGGATCGGACGAAAAGACGCCACAGACGCTGAAGTCCTGGCTGCCGCAAGACTGGCAAACTGTGAAGAGTTTGCTCTCCGGCTTCCGGACGGTTACAACAGCATGATCGGAGAAAATGGATGCGAACTTTCCGGCGGTGAACGGCAGCGTATCTCCATCGCACGGGCCTTTCTGAAAGACGCCCCGATCATTCTTCTGGACGAGGCCACCGCAAGTCTGGACGTCGAGAACGAAACGCTGATTCAAAGCGCTCTTTCCCGTCTGATCAAAGAGAAAACTGTTCTCGTCATTGCACACCGTATGCGGACAGTAAGCGGTGCCGACAAGGTCGTGGTTCTTTCCGAAGGAACTGTTGCGGAACAGGGAACTCCAAAAGAACTTCTTCAGTCCGGCACTATCTACCCTCATATGGCAGGACTGCAGGACATCAGTCAGAGTTGGAAGCTGTAATCAACCACATATTTAAAACGGACAGCATACCCGTTAACGGTATGCTGTCCGCCTGATATGATTTGCGGATTCATCTGTTATTGATAGATCGGATATCTGCCGCAGATGTCGGTCACCGCCCTGCGGATCTGATCCGCGTTCTTTTCAAAATCAACTGCTGCAAGACGAATCAGCCCTGCGATCTCTTTCATCTCCGGTTCTTTCAATCCCCGTGTTGTCACTGCCGGCGTACCGATCCGGATACCGCTTGTGATGCCCGGTTTCTGAGGGTCGTTCGGAATTCCGTTCTTATTGACTGTAATATACACTTCATCCAGCCGGTTCTGCATCTCTTTTCCGGTCAGATTCATCTTTCTTAAATCCACCAGCATCAGATGATTGTCCGTGCCGCCGCTTACGAGGTCAAATCCCTCTTCCAGCATGGCCTCCGCAAGAGCATGGGCATTCTTCACGATCTGTTCCTGATAGTTCCTGAACTCCGGCTTCAGCGCCTCACCAAAGCAGATGGCCTTTGCCGCAATCACATGTTCCAGAGGTCCGCCCTGTGTGCCCGGGAATACAGCCTTGTCCACCTGCTTTGCATATTCTTCCTTGCAGAGGATCAGACCTCCCCTCGGGCCTCTTAATGTCTTATGAGTCGTGGTGGACACCACATCCGCATATGGAACCGGGCTCTGGTGAAGTCCCGCTGCAACAAGCCCTGCAATGTGCGCCATATCGACAAAGAGGTATGCGCCCACTTCTTTTGCAATGTCCGCAAACAGATCAAAACGAATCTCTCTTGGATAGGCGGACGCACCTGCTACAATCATCTTCGGTTTACATTCTTTTGCAATTTTGCGGATCTCATCGTAATCAAGAAAACCATCCTCACCGACATTGTATGGTACAAAATGATAAAGCTTTCCGGACTGGTTGACCGGAGAACCATGGGTCAGATGCCCGCCATGATTCAGGTTCATCCCCATCACCGTATCCCCCGGCTGAATAAATGCCTGATAAACCGCCATATTGGCCTGTGCACCGGAATGAGGCTGTACACAGGCATGTTCCGCCCCAAACAGCTTCCTGGCCCGTTCGATTGCCAGTGTCTCAATCTCGTCTACATGTTCACATCCGCCATAATAGCGTCTTCCCGGATATCCTTCCGCGTACTTATTGGTCGGCACTGTTCCCATCGCAAGCATGACCGCCGGACTTACAATATTCTCCGACGCAATCAGCTCCAGATTTCTCCTCTGACGTGCCAGCTCCGCTTCCAGTCCCTTTCCCACTTCCGGATCATACTGACTGATATAATCCATGACTTCCTGTACCAGATTCATTACACATCCTCCTTCTTATTTTGTTGTACTGCCCAAACCTCCATTTCTGATGCCGTCAGCATCGTCATCGAGGGTGATGCCATATTCCACAAAGATTCCCTGCATAAATCCTTCTCCAGCTTTCAGCTCCACAGTTTTTCCCTCATTGGTATCATTGGTCAGTTTTGCGAAAATATGCCCTTCATTGTCTGAGTAGTAATAATCACTGTCAATGATACCGACCGTATTGTTGAGCTGAAGGCGGTACTTGAACCCAAGGCCGCTTCTCGGATAACATTTCAGCACCCATTCCTCCTCCATCCAGACACGGATGCCGGTCGGGATTTTCACCGTCTCTCCCGGTGCAAGCGTGACCGGATACGGGGCGAAGAAGTCATATCCCGCAGAGCCTTTTGTTGCCCTTCTCGGAAGCCTGATCTCTTCATACACCTTCTCTGCCTCCTCTGCGGTCAGAATCCCCTCTGTCCCCTCCAGGAACTGTTCTTTACTTACTTTCTGAAATTTCGCGATTCTTTTCATCGTGTTCTCCTTTTTCTGCCTTATTTTACAAGTTTTGCATTAATTTCATCATACTATTCTGAACGCAGAAAGTCAAATTCAATTCTGAATTCCGGGTGCTCCTTTGAATATTCTACAATAAAAAAAAGATCAAAAACAAATCTTCTGCTTCTGATCCTTTTTCCTGGTTTATTCTAATTTCCACATTCAATACTGATCTCATTAAAGAGTTCCAGAATCGTATCGACTGTTGTCTCCTCTTTTTCTTTCCCTGATCTGTCAAGAATACAGCGTCCCTGATGCATCATCAGCATCCTGTTGCCGTATTCTACCGCATACCGGAGATTATGTGTGACCATGATGGTCGTAAGCTGCTTTTCTTTTACAATCTTATCGGTCAGTTCCATAATGGTCTCCGCCGTCTTCGGATCCAGCGCCGCCGTATGCTCATCCAGAATCAGAAAATCTATCGGGGTCATCGTGGACATCAGAAGAGCCATGGCCTGGCGCTGGCCGCCGGAAAGGCTTCCGACTTTGACGTCCATCTTATCTTCCAGTCCCAGGTTGAGCTGCCGGAGCAGTTCCCTGTAATGCTCTTTCCGTCCTTTGTTGATCCCTCTTCCAAGTCCATAAAACTTTCCTTTATTGTCCGCAAGAGACATGTTTTCCAGAATCGTCATGGACGGGCATGTTCCCATGGCAGTGTTCTGATACACTCTTCCGATTCTACGGTTCCTTTTATATTCTTTCATTTTTGTGATATCTTCACCGTCCATCAGGATCTGCCCCGACTCCACCGGGATACTTCCGCAGAGAATATTCAGCATGGAAGTCTTTCCGGACCCGTTGCTTCCCACAACAGAGACAAACTCTCCTTCCCGGACAGTCAGGTTGAAATCCTGAAACAGACACATTTCATTGATAGTGCCCGGATTATAATATTTCGTAATTCCTCTTAATTCAAGCATTTCCTTTTACCTTCTTCTTTCTTTCCATTCCGATGATCAGTATGATCAGGAACAATACTGCCGTGATCAGCTTCATATCCTGCGGTTCAAAGAACTTCAGCGCTGCCGCAACACAGGCCTTATAGATGACGGAACCAATCAGAACCGCCGTGGTTGCTTTCATGAACGTCAGGCTCTTGAACAGGCTGGTTCCGATAATCACGCTTGCAAGCCCGATAACAATCGCACCGGTACCGCTGGAAATCTCAAACACTCTTTGTTCCTGACAGAAAATACTGCCCGAGAGACATACAAGTCCATTCGCAATAGCAAGACCGAGGATCTTGACATTTCCCTGATCCTTGGCAAGGGACGTCACAAGATTTGCGTTATCGCCCACCGCCCGGAGCAGAAATCCCGATTTTGTCTTCATATACAGATCAAGAATGATTTTGGCAATCAACGCAATCACCAGGGAAATCACACACACTTTATAAGAAGAAAGAGATCCCGTAAAAATTCCATCCATCAACTCGTTATCAAAAATACTCTTTTCTCCAAAAATCGGCACGTTTGCTGTTCCGGCAAGTCGAAGATTGATCGTCCAGAGCGCGGTCATCATGATAATTCCGGACAGCAGATCCCGTACCTTGAATTTTACATGAATCAATCCCGTACAGACTCCTGCCAGTACTCCTGCCCCAAAGGAAATCACCAGAGTCAGATACGGATTGACTCCTTTGACAATTAAAGCCGCCGTCACGGCAGAACCCAGAGGGAAACTGCCGTCCACGGTCAGATCCGGAAAATCCAGAATCTTGTAAGTGATATAGACTCCAAGTGCCAGGATCCCGTAAATCAGGCCCTGCTCTACTGTTGTTACAATAAGGTTCATCTGTCTGCCTCCCGTTTTCTTCCTTTATGATGCGGAAATTTCATCGAAACTTTCCACCGCCTGGCTTACCAGGCTTTCATCCAACGTAATTCCAAGATTTTCCGCTGCTTTTGTATTGACATAAAGTCCAGGTTCTGAAATTGTCTCGTAATTCATTTCGGACGCTTTCTTTTCTCCCTTTAATACCTGCGCCGCCATCTTTCCGGTCTGCTTTCCAAGTTCGATATAATCCAGTCCCTCTGCTGCTACACATCCAAGTTTTACCTGCTCAATTTCACTTCCAAATACCGGTATGTTCTGTGCGTTCGCCTTGTCAAGAATCGTCGCAAGGGAATTGACGACAGTATTGTCCGTCAAGTTTGTCAGACAGTCCACTTCGCTTAAAAGCTCCTCAGTTGCAAGAGAGATATCCGCTGTCTGGGTCACGCCTTTTTCTACAATCTCAAAGTCATAATCTCCTGCCAGCTCTTTGTATGTTTCCAGCGCAGATACGGAATTTGCTTCACTTGTTGTATAGAGAATTCCGATCTTTTTCGCGTCCGGAAGAATCTGACGGATCATTTCCAGCTGCTCCTTAATCGGAAGCTCGTCACTTGTTCCTGTCACTTCTCCAACCGGAGTACCATCCTCATCAGCCAGCTTTGCAGCTACCGGATCTGTCACAGCTGTATAAATCACCGGAATGTTTGCGTTCATCGCGGAATTAAATGCTGCCTGTGCACTTGGTGTCGCAATTCCGCAAATCAGATCTACCTGATCCGATACAAATGCATCACTGATCTGTTTTGTCGTTCCCTGGTCTGCCGCCGCGTTTTTATATTCGATTTCCAGGTTTTTACCTTCTTCGATTCCTTCTTCTTTCAGTCCTTCTATAAATCCCTCCCGGCAGTTATCCAGAGATCCATGCTCCGCAAACTGGGAAATTCCGATCGTATATTCCGCATCTCCCGAGCCGCTTCCATCACTGCTTCCACATCCTGCCATCAGTCCCATTGCCATCACTGCACTTAATAATACGGTTACCATTTTCTTTTTCATATTGTTTTCTCCTTTTCTACTACATAAAATATGATGATTCTTCCGGATGTTGTATGCCAAACATCCGGCCCTTGTCAGTAAGAAAGGAAGTGGAACCCTTCAAAGAAGTCTGTAAATCTTTTCTTCAAATAAAAATCCGCCCCAAGCTTCTGCTTGAGACGGTAATAATCATCTTATTATCGCGGTACCACTCAAATTGGCATCTGATGCCCACTTTCTCATGTACTAACATACACTCCTGATTGATAACGGGTTCGGTTCCCGACAAACCATACTTGCCATGCGGCTTTCAGGCTGCCCTCGAAAGTCCATTCAATCATCTGCTCCATACAGCAGTTCCACCATCTGCCGCTCTCTGTGATTTCGCCTGATGATCTACTCCTCTTTCTCATCGGTTTAAAATATAAATCTTGGGTATACTTTATCACACTGCTTTACTGCTGTCAAGAAATTTTTTTATTTCTTCTGCGATCTGCCCTGCACTCTTTCCGTCTGTGGAAACTTCCAGATCCGCCGCCCTCTGATAATACGGCTCTCTTTTATCCAGCAGTTCCCGGATATATTCCGGCGTTTTGTTCTGTTCCAGAAGCGGCCTGTCATGGCTGTCCTTTACTCTTTCATAGATCGTCTCAGGACTGGCGGTCAAAAGGACCACAAGGCCGCACGCTTTCATGGCCTCCACGTTCTCATCTCTCAGAGGCACGCCGCCGCCGCAGGAGATGATGGCTCCTTCTCTTTCTTTCAGCTTTCTCAGAAACCCGGTCTCGCACTGCCGGAAATACTCCTCTCCCTTCTGTGCAAAGATCTCCGGAATCGGCATCTGTTCCATATCTTCGATTGCCTGATCCATATCGATCACATCCATATGCAGGAGTTCTTTCAGACTTCCTGAAATCGTTGTCTTGCCTGTCCCCATAAATCCGGTTAAAAATATGTGCTTCATCCTGTTTTCCGCCTTCCGTGATAGATTGACTTTCTTTTTCTCATTCTTTATAATCTTACCATAATCAAAACCAGATAGAAAGAGGGAATCCCTATGTCATTACAAATCAGCGGACACACCGGACTCTTAGGCTTCTTTGCCGATCCGGCATCCCATTCCAGATCCCCACTTATGTACAACACAGCTTTTGAGAAACTGGGGATGGATTACGTGTACCTTGCATTTCAGATCGACCGGACGACACTTCCGGATGCCATTCAGTCCATGCGCACCTTCCGGATGCGCGGAGCGAATGTTTCCATGCCGAACAAGACTGCAGTCATGCAGTATCTGGACGAAATTTCCACAGAAGCACGTCTCTGCGGAGCAGTCAATACCATTGTAAACGATGACGGGCATCTGACCGGTTATAACACTGACGGAAGCGGCGCCATGCTGGCCCTTTCCGAGGCGGGCGTTTCTGTTTCAGGAAAGCATCTTGTTATCCTCGGTGCCGGAGGTGCCGGCACTGCCATTATCACTCAGGCGGCACTGGACGGCGTCTCAGAAATTTCTGTCTTTGTCCGGAAATCAAGCTTCTGGAAATCCGAAGCATTTCTTGAGAAAATCCAGAAAGAAACCGGATGTCAGATCTCACTTCTGGACATCGGAGATCCTGATGCCTTAAAGCAGGAGCTTACCCGGGCCGACATTCTGATCAATGCCACCAGCATCGGCATGGAACCGGATACAAACGCCTGCCCGGTTCCGGGGCCGGAGTTTCTGAATGAACGGCTCTTTGTCATGGATATTATCTACTCTCCGGAAGAGACCACGCTTCTTCGGTATGCCAAAGCGAAAGGTCTGCCATGCTGCAACGGCCTTGGTATGCTCCTCTATCAGGGTGCGGCGGCATTCCGCCTGTATACCGGGGAAGAACTTCCGATTGAGGATGTCAAAAAGGCGTGGGGCGTAGAAACAATCTGACGCTTCCAGAATACGCACAAGAGCAGATCCAGGCATTTTGCATGGGATCTGCTCTTTTTTTATTACCCATTTACTTTTTCAACATTTTCTTTATCAGAACCCGGTTCTAAAACGGTGTTCCTACCATATCGTACGGTGTCACCTGATATACATAGTAGTTCAGCCAGTTCGTATACAGGTTATTGGCATTGGATCTCCATGTAAGAAGTGGCCGGTTCTCCGGATTGTCATCCGGATAATAGTTGACCGGAAGTTCAATCGGAAGTCCTTTTGACTTATCTCTCTTATATTCCTGATCCAGTGTCATACGGTCGTATTCCGGATGTCCCATGACAAAGATCTGCTTCCCGTCCCTGGTCATGGCAAGGAAGATCCCCGCTTCGTCAGACTCTGCAAGCACCATCAGATCCTCACACGCCTTGATCTGCTCCGGATCCACCTGGGTATGGCGGGAATGCGGCGCGTAAAATACATCATCGAATCCTCTGACCAGAGGGATTCTTCTGTTCATGACGCGGTGGCGGAATACGCCGAACAGCTTCTTATCAAGCGGGTATTTGTCAATTCCAAAATGATAATAGTAAGCCGCCTGGGCTCCCCAGCACAGATGAATCGTGGAGGTGACATTGGTTTTTGTCCATTCCATGATCTCCTTCATCTCATCCCAGTAGTCTACTTCCTCAAACGGCATCTGCTCGATTGGAGCCCCCGTGATGATAAATCCGTCAAACTTCTGATCTTTTACGTCCTGAAACCGGACATAGAATTTATTCAGATGGTTTGCTGATGTGTTCTTGGACTGATGATTGGACACCATCACAAAGGTCACATCCACCTGAAGCGGGGTATTGGAAAACGAACGCAGAAGCTGAAGCTCCGTATCCTCTTTGAGCGGCATCAGATTCAGCAGTCCTATTTTCAGGGGACGGATGTCCTGGTGCACCGCACGGTGCTCATCCATCACAAAAATATTTTCACACTCCAGTATTTCTTTTGCTGGAAGATCATTTTGTACTCGAATCGGCATCTTCTCTTCTCTCCTTTGTTTCTTCTAAATATGTAAATTCTCCATCTTCTTCCAGATACTCTACATCTCCGTAGTGTTCCGTGTCCGGAGGCAGTTTTTTCTTCTTCAGTTTCTCTTCCACTACCATCTTCACGATATAGTAAATCACAGCAAACGTCGGAACCCCGATGATCATTCCGATAAATCCGAACAGTCCGCCTCCGAGCAGAATGGAAAACACCACCCAGAACGCGGATAGTCCTGTGGAATTTCCAAGAATCTTCGGTCCGATCACATTGCCGTCCAGCTGCTGTAGGGCAATGATAAAGATCAGAAAATAAAGTCCCTTAAGCGGATCTGCAAGGGCAATCAGGATCGTACTTGGAATAGCACCAATATAAGGTCCGAAGAACGGAATCACGTTGGTCACTCCGACGATCACGCTGACAAGCAGGATGTACGGCATGTCCAGAATGGTGATCCCGATAAAACAAAGTACGCCGATAATGGCGGAGTCAATGATTTTTCCGATAATAAATCCGCCAAAAATTTCATTGCTTTTTCTTGTAATATGCAGCACCATATTGGCGCGCTCTACCTGCATGCCCGCATACAGCATTTTTTTAATCTGTGCCGCAAAAGTTTCCTTTCCGAACAGCATGTAGACAGAAACAATACATCCGACAAGAAAATTAAACACTTCGCTTAATACATTAATAGCACCTGTCGTTATATTGGTCATCAGCACATTCATTTGTCTGAGCAGATCCGTTTGAATCCAATTCTGAATATTCTCCGACGCATGATTCAAAATATTTTCCACTATAGCACCGACCGGCGACTGTTCTTTTTGAATATGATCAAAAGAGTCCATCACTGCGTTCAACTGCCCCGGCAATGTCTCCATTAAATTGTGAACGCTTGTTATGAGTTCAGGAATCAGCATATTCAACAGAGTAATAATAATTGCGAATAAAACAAGCAGAGCCAGGCAGATTCCAATTCCTCTGGAAAGTCTGTCTGCCGTCCTCTTCTTTTTCAGCTTCTTCTCCAGCAGCGGGCAAAGGTATCTGTCTACTGCTTTTACAATTGGATTCAGCAGATAGGCGATGGCAAATCCGTAAATAATCGGCTTCAGAATTCCCATGATCGTCCGGATCACGCCGAAGATCGTGTCTACCCTGAGAAACGCAAAATAAAGAACGATACATGCCGCGATTACAAGGAAAAATGTCAGACCTCTCCCAAAGGACTGGCGAATTCTGGACGGGCCTTTTCTTCCAAAAGCAGGCAGTTTATCCGGCTCTTTTTCCTTTTTGTTTCCGATTCCCGAATGACTGGTATCTTTTCGCTTCAAATTCTTCCCTCCCGGTTGAAACACATATAAATTTATTATAGCGAAAGCTTTGAAACGCGTCAACAAAAGAACAGACGGAAATCATTCCGTCTGCTCTCTTACTTCTTTCTTACCGACACTGGAAAGTTGCGCACTCTGTCTCTTCGCAGCTGCATGCCCCGCCGCCTTCTACACTGATCTTCCCTGCATTACATTTGCAGTTTTCATTGTAACAGCATTCCTGAGCCTTACAGTCAATCGTGCTGAGAGGAGAAGCCTCCATGGACGCATTTGTAAATGTTCCGGATTTTCTCTCCTCAAAGCTGTCACAGCATGTGTCGGATGCATTTTTTGCCTGATCGCCTCCTACGCGAATACTGTCAAGATTACAATAATAGTTCTGATTGTGCATACAATTCTGCACCGTACATTTTAATTCTGGCATCTTTTCATCCTCCTTCTATTTCTCAGGAGGTAGTATGTCCAGCTTTCAGATAATCTATTCCTTTGTTTCGATTTCTCTTCTCACTCTTCCAGAGATTTCCTTTTTGATATCGCACAGGAAGTCTTCCAGAGCTTTCTGTCCTTCATCTCCTGCAAATCTGCTTCTTACGGAAACAAGGCTCTCTTCTTCCTCTTTTGCTCCTACTACCAGCATATACGGGATCTTCTGCATCTGAGCCTCACGGATCTTGTAGCCGATTTTCTCTGCTCTTGTGTCAATCTCGGCGCGGATTCCTGCCTCTTTTAATGCCTCGAATACTTTCTCTCCGTATTCCAGATGTTTGTCGGAAATCGGAAGCACTTTCACCTGTACCGGTGCAAGCCAGGTCGGGAATGCCCCTGCAAAGTGTTCAATCAGAATTCCGATAAACCGCTCGATGGAGCCGAATGCTACACGGTGGATCATGATCGGACGATGTTTCTCTCCGTCTGCCCCTGTATATTCCAGATTGAAACGCAGCGGAAGCTGGAAGTCAAGCTGGATTGTTCCGCACTGCCATGTACGTCCGATGGAGTCTTCCAGATGGAAGTCGATCTTCGGTCCGTAAAAAGCACCGTCACCCTCATTGACTACATAGTCCATTCCCAGTGCATCCAGTGCTTCTCTGAGCGCTTCTGTAGCCAGATTCCAGTCTTCATCGCTTCCCATGCTGTCTTCCGGTCTTGTAGAAAGTTCTACATGATATTTGAAGCCAAACAGCTTGTATACTTCGTCAATCAGAAGCGCAACACCCTTGATCTCATCTTTCACCTGTTCCGGTGTCATAAAGATATGGGCATCGTCCTGTGTGAAGCAGCGCACTCTCATCAGTCCGTGCATCTGTCCGGATTTCTCGTGGCGGTGTACAATACCAAGTTCTCCCATACGAAGCGGAAGGTCACGGTAGGAACGCGGTTCTGACTCATAAACGAGGATGCCGCCCGGGCAGTTCATCGGCTTCACGGCAAAATCCTGATCGTCGATTACTGTTGTATACATATTTTCTTTGTAATGATCCCAGTGTCCGCTTGTCTCCCAGAGATGACGGCTGAGCATGATCGGAGTGGAAATCTCCACATAGCCGTTCTTTGTATGGATCTCTCTCCAGTACTCCAGAAGCGCGTTTTTCAGCGCCATTCCTTTCGGAAGGAAGAACGGGAATCCCGGGCCTTCTTCTCTGAGCATGAACAGCCCCAGTTCTTTTCCAAGCTTTCTGTGGTCTCTTTTCTTCGCCTCTTCCATCATTGTCAGATACTCATCCAGATCTGCTTTTTTTGTAAAGGAAGTACCATAGATTCTTGTCAGCATCTTGTTCTTCTCATTGCCTCTCCAGTAGGCACCTGCAAGACTTGTCAGCTTGAATGCTTTTACCGCTTTTGTATTCATCAGGTGCGGTCCTGCACAAAGATCCGTAAACTCTCCCTGTTTGTAGAAACTGATAATAGAATCTTCCGGAAGATCCTCGATCAGTTCCACCTTGTACGGCTCCTCTTTTTCTTTCATCAGAGCGATGGCTTCTTCTCTTGGAAGTGTAAAGCTTTCAATCGGCAGCGCCTCTTTTACAATCTTTTTCATCTCTTTTTCGATCTTTTCCAGATCCTCTGTTGTAAACGGAGTCTCTCTGTCCAGATCATAGTAAAATCCATCAGCAATTGCCGGTCCGATGGCAAGTTTTGTCTCCGGATACAGACGTTTTACCGCCTGTGCCAGAATATGGGAGGAAGTATGCCGGAATGTTTCCTTTCCTCCTTCGTCCTGGAATGTCAGGATGCTGAGTTCGCAGTCATCGGAAAGCACCGTTCTCAAATCCACCACTTCCCCGTTGACTTCTCCTGCCATTGCCACTCTTGCAAGGCCTTCGCTGATATCGGATGCAATCTCGAATACAGACATGCTCTTGTCGTACTCTCTCACAGACCCGTCTTTTAATGTAATTTTCATCTTGTTCTTCCCCTTTCTATTCTGTTTATTCTATGGAAACCCTCTCACGGTCCGGATGTTCACCTGACCATCCGACCGGAGGCATGGTATCGAGCTTTTGCATTTCTGTTTTCGTCAACTCAAAACCGAAAATATCCTGATTATTCTTCATCCGTTCCTCACTCGATGCCTTCGGAATTGGAATGATTCCTTTCTGGAAGGCATACCGCAGGCAGATCTGTGCCTGGGTCACATGGTGCCTTTCTGCAAGAGCACGGATCAGTTCATCATCCATCACCCGCCTTCTTCCAAGCGGGCTCCATGCCTGTACAAGAATATCATGTTCCTGGCAGTAGCGCACTGCCGCTTCCTGAGTATATCCCGGATGAAACTCCAACTGGTCAACCGCAGGTACAACCTCACAGGATTCCAGAAGATTCTCAATGTGGTGCGGAAGGAAATTGCTGACACCGATAGCGCGTACCCGCTTCTCGTGATAGAGCTTCTCCAGTGCTTTCCATGTTTCTATATCCAGTTTCTTCCAGTTCTCACAGTCCGGCGATGGCTTCGGCCAGTGGATCAGATACAGATCCAGGTAGTCTGTCTGAAGATTTTTTAATGTCTGCTCAAAAGCCCGCAAAGTATTATCATATCCCATCTCATCTTTCCAGACCTTGGAAACAAGAAAAAACTCTTCCCTTGGAATTTTGCTTTCTTTCACAGCCTCTCCCACATAGGTCTCTGTCTGATAAAAGGAGGCTGTATCCAGATACCGGTATCCGCACCGGACAGCTGTTTTGATAATCTTTGATGTACTTCCTTCCGCTGCCTTGTAAGTGCCGAATCCCAGACACGGAATCTGTACACCATTGTTCAACGTCCTGCATTCTTTAATACTGTTCATTTCAAGTTCCTCCTTTTCTTAACTGTAAAATCAGATCCCTGTGAAATAAAAAGTCCCCTGCAGCTATCGCTGCAGGGGACGAGTTCTCACCCGCGGTTCCACCCCGCTTATGCCGTCCACCCCGAAAGATGAAAGACATCTCTTGCTGATAATGATAACGGTATTAAACCGGACGGTTTTGCCGCCGCTCAGAGGTAGTCTTCAGATGGTCCGTGATAAAAGGCTTCCAGCCAATGGCCTCTCTCTCTGGATCCGGTTTCACACCCTACTCGTCTCGTCACCACGTTTTCGTTTCTCAAATATAGAGTAATTATAATCATTCCGATTTTATTTGTCAATGCCTGTTTCTCCATCCTTTTACAGGCAAAAGCAGCACAGCCAGTGCTTCGCGCACCATATAATTCAGATAAAGAACCGGCTCTGACTTTGCCGGAACAGGGAAAAGTCTTTGGTACCCTTCCCTCTTTCCAAGAAGCCATGCCCGGTAAATGTGGAAGCTGTTCGTCACCACGCCGGCTTTCTTTTCCCTGATCTCCGGAATGAGCCGCACCGTAAACCTTAGATTTTCCTCCGTTGTGGAAGACCGGTCCTCCGGAAAAATCCGCTCTCTTTCGATCCCTCTTTCGGCCAGATACTCTTTCATGGCCTCTGCTTCCGGGATATCCTCGCCTCTTCCCTGCCCTCCGGAAACCACAATTTTCACAGCCCTGTGTCTGACTGCATAAGTGTATGCCCTGTCAAGTCGGAGCTTTAGCGAGCTTGTGATCCGGGTACGGTCTACCTTTGCCCCAAGAACAATCAGATACTCCAGGTCTTTCGCTTCTTTCTGCCTGCCAAAAAACAGCATCCGGATCCAGACAGCCGCCACTGCCGTCCAAAGCAGTGTCCAAAGCACAAGTGCCGCCCGTTCAGCCTGCCACGGAAGTCTCTCCTGCAACAATCCATACCCGATGCAAAGCACACCGCAAAGAAGCCAGAAGCGGGAAAAGGTTGAATTCCATCTTCCGACATACCGGCATACAGCCAGATAATAAAGAAGACAGAACATTCCTGTCACAAAAGACATTATTTATTTTTGCCGCAGCAATGTTTGTACTTCTTGCCGCTTCCGCACGGACACGGGTCGTTTCTTCCGATCTTCTTTCCTTCTCTTACAAAAGTATGCATCTTTTTCGCTTCCTTATACAGCTCTTTCTGCTGTTCTTCGGAAAGCAGGATGTTCCACTGTGGAAGCTGGTAAAGCCACTCAGCCTTCGCATCTACCATGTTTTTGTAAAGTTTTTCTTTATCATAGATCAGATTGACCTCTGTATCTTCTTCCATGGTCTCGATCGGATTCTCGTTTATAAGGCTTTCGTTGATTCCGTCAAGGAATCCTACCATTGTCATAACTTCCACACCATATTTTTCGGCCAGTTCTTTCACTGTGCCTTTCACTTTCTCATCCGGGTTGGAAAGTAATTTTTCGTAAATTTCTTTTTCAGTCTGAAAATATGCGCCCCAGAAAGTCTCAAGCTGCTGCTTTGTCATCTCTCTGGAATACGCAGTCTCTCTCCACTGTTCCAATAACGTACTCATATCAAATTCTCCTTTGATTTAAAATAATCTTCGCAGACTTCATTATATAACAGGATATTTTATATTGCAAGAAAAACCACCCTGCCCTCTTCCATTGCTTTTTTAACGTATCTTTTATATAATTGTCATGAAAATAATCCATCAGGAGGTTTAACCATGAAAAAGACAAAACGAATTCTGGCTGTCCTTGGAATCATTCTTCTGATCACCATGTATGCCAGTACACTCATTTTTGCATTGATTGATCATTCCGCATCCCTGGGATTGTTAAAAGCATCCATCGCCTGTACAATTTTCGTTCCTGTTCTGCTTTATGCCTACACTTTGTTTTACCGTCTTCTTCACCGAAACGATGAAGATATGTAATCTCTTTACCAGAATATCAGATTTCAGTAAACATTTTCCTGTAGAATAAAACAGTGTGCCCGGAGCAAATCATTTTCTCCATGGACACACTGTTTTATTATCTGCCCGGAACCTGACTTCCGGCCGGGCGTTATTCTATTTTATTTCATGCCAGACTAAAAAAAAGAATCGGGTTGAAATCCGCCCCTGCGTCTTCTCTCTGGCTTCTTTTTTCTTTTTCTTTCATCTCTTTTCTTCTGTTTAAGTATTCTTCCATTGAAATTGCTTCCATGCGTCCCGGTATACTACTCTGCTGCATATAAAAACCTCCTTTTTCTGTTTCCCGGTATCACTATTATATGAAACGGAAAAAAACTTTATGACTCCCCCTTTACATCTTTCACTTTACCATCGAAATGTGTCTGTTTTGTGGCACTGTTCTAAAATTTATCTAACTTCTTTCTTAAAAAATAAACAAAACCTCTCTTATCTGTTATCACTTTATCTCTTGACAGTATAAAAGTTTTATTTTACACTAGTAATAATTTTTAAAGGAGGACTCGAACATGGAAAACTTAATGATACCAGAGGGCTACCGCCCGCCGCTTTCCATCCGTGAAACGGAAGTTGCCATCAAAGAGGTGAAAGATCACTTTGAAAGGTCTCTTGCAAAGAACCTTCATCTGACACGTGTATCTGCCCCTCTTTTTGTTCGTCCGGAATCCGGACTGAATGACAACCTGAACGGTGTGGAACGCCCGGTTTCTTTTGGAATAAAAGAACAGAATGATAAAGAGGTGGAGATTGTACACTCTCTCGCGAAGTGGAAACGCTATGCGCTGAAGCGTTATGGTTTTCACTCCGGAGAAGGTCTCTATACAGATATGAGTGCGATCCGCAGAGATGAGGATACCGACAATCTTCATTCCATCTATGTGGATCAGTGGGACTGGGAAAAGGTGATCTCCAGAGAAGAGCGCAATGATGAAACGCTGGAATACACGGTACGGAAAGTCTATGCGGCACTGAAGGAAACCGAACACTTTATGGCACGGCGCTATAACTACATCGGAGAAATTCTGCCGGATGACATTACATTTATCACTTCCCAGGAACTGGAAGATCTCTATCCTGAATGTACGCCGAAGGAGCGGGAATACCGCTATGCGAAGCAGAAAAAAGCCATCTTCATCAAACAGATCGGAAAAACATTAGCGTCCGGCGAACGCCATGACGGACGTGCTCCTGACTACGATGACTGGGAATTAAACGGCGATATTATCGTCTACTACCCTGTTCTTGATACAGCTCTCGAGCTTTCCTCCATGGGAATCCGTGTCGATGAAGCTGCGCTGAAACGCCAGCTTGCTCTTGCCGGCTGCGAGGAACGTGCCGAACTGGATTTCCAGAAATCTCTCCTCGGCGGGGAACTCCCGTATACAGTTGGAGGAGGGATCGGACAGTCCCGTATCTGTATGTTCTACCTGCGCAAGGCTCATATCGGTGAAGTTCAGTCTTCCATCTGGCCGAACGAAGTGGTTGAAGAAGCTGCGGTAAACGGAATTCCGCTTTTATAGATTTCAAAACCGCTCTGAACCACTTATTCCGGACATCCAAAACGGCTGCATGATGAATCATCATGCAGCCGCTCTTTCTTGTTTTTCTTTATCTGTAAATGATATCCTCACGTCCCGGTCCGTTGGAAACAAGTGTGATCGGGTAACCGATCTTCTCTTCTACGAACTCGATGTATTTCCGGCAGTTTTCCGGAAGATCTTCGTATTTCCTGATGCCGCGGATATCGCATTTCCATCCCGGAAGCTTTTCGATCACCGGTTTTGCCTTCTCCAGAAGGTAAGTCGGCGGGAACTCTGTTGTGATTTCTCCGTCGATATCGTAAGCAACGCATACCGGAATTTCATCCAGGTAGCCAAGTACATCCAGTACTGTGAACGCCACATCAGTTGTTCCCTGCATACGGCATCCGTATTTGGATGCAACCACATCAAACCATCCCATTCTTCTCGGACGGCCTGTCGTTGCGCCGTACTCTCCGCCGTCACCACCACGGCGTCTCAGCTCGTCTGCCTCTTCTCCGAAGATCTCGCTGACAAACGCACCTGCTCC
Organism: Drancourtella massiliensis; assembly: GCF_016900655.1. Taxonomy (GTDB): domain Bacteria; phylum Bacillota; class Clostridia; order Lachnospirales; family Lachnospiraceae; genus Sellimonas; species Sellimonas catena. The sequence goes on along the minus strand of NZ_JACJKH010000002.1, from coordinate 53,371 downwards.
TACCGCACTGGAATATGCCTTACATACTGTCACGATCTTGTTGATCTCATATGGCGGAATTCCTGCGCCGATTGCACCGTATGCAGCCAGAGTGGAAGAAGATGTAACCATCGGATAGATTCCGTGATCAGGATCTTTTAATGTTCCAAGCTGTCCTTCCAGAAGGATCTCTTTTCCTTCTTTTAATGCTTCGTGAAGGAATAAAGATACATCGCAGACATACGGCTCGATCATCTTCTTGTAACCCATCAGCTCGTCGAACAGCTCGTCCGGCTGAATCAGCGGTTTATGATATAAGTGCTCCAGAAGAACATTTTTCTGCTCTGCAACACGCACAACCTTTTCCTTTAACAGTTCTTCATCAAACAGTTCGCTTACCTGGAAGCCGATCTTTGCATACTTGTCTGAATAGAACGGGGCGATTCCGGACTTGGTAGATCCGAAAGATTTCTTTCCAAGACGCTCCTCTTCATACTGGTCAAAGAGCTTGTGGTAAGACATTACCATCTGTGCACGGTTTGACACTTTGATCTTCGGAGTCGGCACATTTCTGTCCACGATAGACTGAATTTCATTTATTAAAACCGGAACGTCCAGTGCAACTCCGTTTCCGATTACACTTGTTGTATGATTATAGAACACACCGGATGGTAGTGTATGAAGTGCAAACTTTCCATAGTCGTTGATAATCGTATGACCGGCATTTGCTCCTCCCTGAAAGCGGACGATGATATCGGCCTGCTTTGCGAGCATATCCGTAATCTTACCTTTCCCCTCATCTCCCCAGTTAGCACCTACTACTGCTTTTACCATAACATATCCTCCTGTATGTGAATCGTTTTTTAACCACCTAAGCATTATACTATATTTTTAGGCAAATGTACATTTGATTTTCCGTTTTTCGGAAGTTTTCCAAAGATTTCGCAGCCTTTCCGCCCGGCAGGATGCTTTCCGGGACATATCCAGGTCTACATCAGAGGTGCAAACAGCCTCAGCACCTGTCCTTCGATTTTTTCCTTAACACTTCGCTCCTGAACCTCTTTCATCGTCACAAAGTGACACTTCTTCAATGTCTCCTGAAAGTCCCTCTCAATATCCGCGACAACCGGATTGTTATAAATAAAGACTCCATCTTCAAAATGAAGATACAGACTTCTGTAATCCAGATTAATTGTTCCTACTGTCGCGGTGTCATCATCAGATACGAAGATCTTGGCGTGAACAAATCCCGGAGTATACTCATAAATCCGGACCCCTGCTTCAATCAGTTCTTTATAATATGTCTTTGCCACCGCAAACGCATACGGCTTATCCGGAATGTGCGGCATGATGATGATCACTTCCATCCCGCTTTTTGCCACACGGGCGAGTGTTTTTATCATTTCATTATCCAGAATCAGATACGGTGTCATAATGTGGACATACTCTTTTGCATGATTCAGGATATGGAAGTATACTTCCTCACCGACAGTCTCATTGTCGTACGGGGTATCCCCGTACGGAAGAACGTATCCGTCTTTCGGATCAAACGGTTTACGGGAAGGATACAAATACTTTTCGTAGGCATCACTCTTCTTCTCATCGATATTCCACATCTGAAGAAACATGATCGTAAGACTCTGTACGGCATCTCCTTCCAGCATGATCGCCGTATCCTTCCAGTGTCCGAAACGCTCTCTCCTGTTAATATATTCATCCGCCAGATTAACCCCGCCTGTAAATCCTACCTTGCCGTCAATCACACAGATCTTTCGGTGATCACGGTTATTCTGAATTGTGGATACAATCGGATTGATCGGATTGAATACCTTACACCGGATTCCTCTTCTTCTAAGATACCACGGATAATCTGACGGAAGCTTGGAAATACTGCACATACCGTCATACATAAACCGGACTTCCACGCCTTCGGCTACTTTTTCTTCCAGAATGTGACGGACTTCATCCCACATTTCTCCGCCTTCCACGATAAAGTATTCCATAAAAATGAAATGCTCCGCCTTTCTCAGCTCTCTTTTAAGCGCATCAAACTTGTCCTCTCCAAGAGAGTAATATTCCAGTCTGGTGTTGCCATAAGTCGGGAATCCCATATGTTTTCCAAGATAAAAGGACAGATTCTTATTCGCCAGTTTACTCTCCTTCATGGCATCAATGATCTCCATATCCTGACACATGTACTCTTCGGTCTCTTGCCGGAGGGTTTCAAGCCTCTTTCCAATATACCGCGTACCGATTTCGGATTTGACATAGATGTAGAAAAACGTTCCGAAAATCGGAAGAGCCATGATACACAGGACCCATGTCAGCTTAAACGCCGGATTATCTTCCGAATTAATGATATAAATCACCGCAATCGTACCGATAATACTGAAGACTCCATATAGATAGGTCCAGCTATCCGTCAGAAAATAAATACCAAAAACCATGACAAGAATCTGGATCAGAATCAGAAGAAGAATGACAGCAGTTCTGCCGTAGATCACACTGAAGAGTTTCTTTTGTACTTTTCGCTTTTTGCTTGATTCCAAATTCAATACCTCGGTTCCTTACTAAATACGGTTTATTCTAACACATTTCATTTTACACCTCAACTCCAAACGATTCAATCATTCATTAACTATTCTAAACTTCTATTAAGAAAATATAAAATTATGAATCTTTTCTTTCTTTTTCACTCAAAAAGTATTACAATAAGGATAGTATATGATTGAACAGAAAGGAGTTGCCCTTTATGGCGAAAAAATGGACAAAAGGTATCGTCGGACTCGCGGCGATCGGTGCAGCAGCGGCCGGCATTCTTTATATGAAGAATAAAAAAGATAATGAAGAGCTGGAAGACGAATTTGCTGATGATTTTGAAGATCTTGACTTCGATCTGGATGATGATTTAAGCGATACATCCGGACGAGAATATGTACCTCTGAACAACGGTTCTTCTGAAGAAGAGCAGGAGGAATCATCTGAAGAGGAGGCCTCTTCTGAAGAAGCCGCGTCCGACGATGAAGAGCCTGAAGAAGACGAAAAAGACAACACGGAAGCATAATATCCATGGAAATCAATGCTGCTCTGCAAGACAGAGCAGCTCTTTCTTTTTGAAAGGAGGTATATTATTTTGACCTGCTCCGATTTAACTCTTGTTCCCAGCAGCCATCTAAAACCACTGGATGTCATCTCCGGATTTCAGGTACGTCCCGGATTTTTTCTTTCTCCTGGAACCACCGTTATTCCCGGAGGTGTCAACTTTACGATTCACTCACAGGCTGCTACCTCCTGTGAGTTGCTTCTCTATCACCGGGAGGCTGAAGAACCCTTTGCAGTTCTGAAATTTCCGGAAACCTACCGGATCGGTTTTGTCTACTCCATGATCGTATTCGGGCTTGACATCGAAGAGTTTGAATACGCCTACCGGCTGGACGGCCCGTACGAACCAGAAAAAGGACTTTGTTTTGACAAGACAAGAATTCTTCTTGATCCTTACGCAAAAGCTGTCACCGGGCAGAGCCGCTGGGGATGTAAAAACGACCAGAAACATGGATATCGTGCCCGTGTTGTCAGAAGCAATTTTGACTGGGGCGATCATAAACAACCGATGATTTCCATGTCGGACACGATCATCTATGAGCTCCATGTCCGGGGATTTACAAAAGATCCTTCTTCCGGCGTCACACATCCCGGCACCTTTGCCGGATTGATCGAGAAGATTCCCTACCTTCTTGAGCTTGGTGTGACTACCATTGAGCTTATGCCGGTATTTGAGTTCGATGAAATGCGGGACTGCCGTCTCCTCGACGAAAATCAGCTTCTGGATTACTGGGGCTATAATCCGGTCAGCTTTTTTGCTCCAAATACAAGTTATGCCTCTAACTCCGAATATAACCGGGAAGGGACCGAGTTGAAGCAACTGATCCGTACATGTCACGCAAACGGCATCGAGGTGATCTTTGACGTGGTATTTAATCACACAGCCGAAGGTGACGAGCGCGGTCCTTATATTTCTTTCAAAGGATTCGACAATCAGATTTATTATATGCTGACCCCGGACGGACATTATTATAATTTCAGCGGATGTGGAAATACGCTAAACTGCAATCATCCGGTCGTGCAAAATCTGATTATGAACTGCCTCAGATACTGGGTAACAGAATACCGGGTGGACGGCTTCCGTTTCGATCTTGCTTCTATCCTTGGAAGGAACGAGAACGGATCCCCTATGAACCAGCCTCCCCTTCTGCAGTCACTTGCTTTCGACTCCATCCTCGGCAATGTCAAGCTGATTGCCGAGGCGTGGGATGCAGGAGGACTTTATCAGGTCGGTTCCTTTCCATCCTGGAACCGCTGGGCAGAATGGAACGGTAAATACCGGGATGATATGCGGCGGTTTCTAAAGGGAGATACTTTCATGCTTCATGCCGCAGCGCAGAGAATTATGGGATCACCGGACCTTTATCCTCCGGAAGGGCGCGGAAGCAATGCTTCCGTCAATTTCCTGACCTGCCATGACGGCTTCTGCCTGAATGACCTGTATTCCTATAACACGAAGCACAATGAGGGAAACGGGTGGAGCAATGCGGACGGCACCAACGATAATTACAGCTGGAACTGCGGGGTCGAGGGGGAAACGGATGATCCGGATGTTCTTTCCCTTCGTCTACGTATGATGGAGAACGCATTTGCCGTACTCTTATGCAGCCGCGGAACCCCGATGTTTCTTTCGGGAGACGAATTCGGAGACACCCGGTACGGGAATAACAACCCGTACTGTCAGGATAATCCGGTTTCCTGGCTGGACTGGTCGCTGATTGAGAAAAACCAGAATCTGTTTTCCTTCGTCAAGTATATGATTGCATTCCGTAAGAGACATCCTGCCATCCGTACAGATCTTCCTGCCGGAAGATTTTCTTTCCCGTCGATGAGTTTTCACGGTATCCATCCATGGGAACCTGTATCTGACCTGGAATCGCACGTTCTCTGTGTGCTGTTTTCCGGTTTTGACAAGGAACAGCAGATTCAGGATACCATCTACCTTGCCATCAATACACATTGGGAACCCGTTACCCTTTTTCTGCCCGATCTTCCTTTTGAATGGAACTGGCACATTGCCGTCAATACCGGTGATCCGTCCCGGACGATCTTTCAGGATGCGGAAATGCCTCCGGCAGAACATACCGTCCTTTTAGGTGAACGTTCCGTCATTCTCTTTGTTGTCAAAAAACGGAGTGTCTGATTTCTAATCAGACACTCCTTCATTTTTCTTTTCTCTTATTTCACAAAGGCTGTAAGTCCCGGCTTTTCTACGGCAATTCTTTCGTCAAGCCTTGCAAGCATACTCTCCTTATCTTTCGGGAGTTTTCCTCTGACCCGGAACTCAATCATGTCATGAAATCCGTCGTAAAGCACTTCCTGCCCCCAAGGCTTAAGAAGCTCCAGAAGTCTTCTCTCTTCGATCAGATTTTCCAGCTCATCCGCAGGCCGGAATGTACCTTTTTGAATTTCTTCGTACAATGCTGCCCGTTCATGAAGAAACATGGAAAAATTAATCATTCTGGACGGCCTGGTCCGGTTAAAAAACTCTGCGGTATACTCCGCATTTTCTATACCTCTGCCCTTTCCGGCTATACCGGTCATAAAATGTGCATCGTAAATCAGCCCGGCTTCTCTCATCCGGTCAATCTGCCGGTATGCCTGCTCTAATGTATGATCCTTATTCATAAAAGCAAGGACATCATCCAGTCCGCTCTCAATACCAAGATATAGATGCCGGACTCCCGCTTCGTAGAGCCTTCGCAGATCCTCATCGCTTTTCCGGCTGATATCGGTCACAGTCGCATCCATGTGAATCCCCTCGCATCTCGGAAAATGAACATGTACCCTTTCAATAATCGCCAAAAGTTTTTCCGTTGGAAGTCCGAATGCATTTCCATCTCCCAGAAATACGGTCCTGGGATTTCCGCCCACCGTACTGACCCGTTTTAATTCTTCTTCGATCTGTTCCATTGGGAGCTCCCTGTATTTCAGATGCTTGAACAGGGTGCAGAATTTACAGCCGTTATACGCGCACCCCACTTCCACAGGAAGCATAAAAGAGGAACGTTCCATCGGTCCCCTGCAAATCTGTCCTTCGTAATTCATACCATCACCTGCACCTTTCCTGCCTTTATTATACACCGTAACAGGCAGAAAGGCGGAGAAATCTTTAAGAAAATTTAAGATTTTTGGCAAAACCACTTGCAGGCAGGCTGTGACTGGTATAGTATTATCATGTTTTATAGATTTATACTAAGGAGGACATTATGTCAAATTCAAACCACTCGTCTCAAAGCAGGCAGTATGCCTCAGTTTTTGAGCTGAACGGAGTACCGAAGTTTGGCCAGGCACTTCCTCTTGCGCTTCAACACGTCGTTGCCATGATTGTTGGATGTGTCACCCCTGCAATCATCGTATCCGGTGTGGCCGGACTCAACGAACGTGATCAGGTCATTTTAGTGCAGGCTGCCCTTTTCACTTCCGCAATCAGCACTCTGCTTCAGCTGTTTCCTTTTATCCGGTTTAAAAATTTTCAGCTCGGTTCGGCTCTTCCGGTCATTATGGGAATCAGCTTTGCCTACGTGCCAAGCATGCAGGCCATCGCCTCAAATTCTGATGTCGGAACGATTCTCGGCGCGCAGCTCATCGGCGGATTTGTCGCAATTATAGTCGGTCTTGCCATACAGAAGATCCGTGTTCTGTTCCCGCCGATCATTACCGGAACCGTCGTATTTACAATCGGACTCTCCCTGTATCCTACCGCGGTCAACTATATGGCAGGAGGTACTTCGAATCCTGATTACGGTTCCTGGAAAAACTGGCTTGCGGCCTTTTTCACTCTTGCCGTAGTAGTCGGTCTGAATCACTTTGCGAAAGGATTTTTAAAGCTTGCGTCCATCCTCGTAGGAATCATCGCAGGGTATATCTTTGCATCGTGTCTGGGACTCGTCGATTTTTCCGGAATCCAGTCCGCGGGCTACTTCCAGCTCCCGCAGCCACTGCATTTCGGACTTTCTTTCGATCCATCCGCCTGCATTGCGATCGGTGTGTTGTTTGCCATCAACTCCATTCAGGCGATCGGAGATCTTTCTGCTACAACAGTAGGAAGTATGGAACGGGAACCAAAAGATAAAGAACTGCAGGGCGGTATCGTCATGTATGGAGTCACAAATATTCTGTGCTCCCTGATCGGCGGACTTCCGACAGCAACTTACAGTCAGAATGTCGGCATTGTTACGACAACAAAAGTCATCAACCGCTGTGTACTTGGTCTTGCAGCGGTCATCATGCTGGTTGCCGGATTTGTCCCGAAATTTTCAGCGCTTCTGACTACGATTCCTCAATGTGTACTTGGAGGCGCAACGATTTCCGTTTTCGCATCCATCGCAATGACCGGAATCAAGCTGATCATGCTCCAGGAGATGAATTACCGGAATACCGCTATTGTCGGGCTGTCAGTTGCCCTTGGCATGGGTGTTACACAGGCACCTGCTTCACTGGCGTCATTTCCATCCTGGGTTACAACAATCTTTGGAAGTTCTCCGGTTGTCCTTGCAACACTGACGGCGATTATTCTGAATACCATTCTTCCGAAAGAAGAAAAAAAGAAATCATAGATAAACAACAAAAAAGGAAAGTTCCAATGAACTTTCCTTTTTCTATATTCGTTTCTATATACAGGAAATCAGATATTTCCTACTCTCTGTGCATGGAGAAGCTGTCCATCTGATATCTGCTCAGGTTTTCGTGAATTCCTCTGTCGTCTGCCTGGCTGATCAGTGCATCTCTGTTCTTTTTGGATGAGAACTGGTCGTTATATGCGCTTGGTCCTCCCACGCAGCCGCCTTCGCATGCCATTCCTTCGATAAAGTCAAACGGAAGTTTTCCTGCTCTTAAAAGAAGAAGAGCTTTCTTGCATTCTGCGGCCCCGTTCGCCTTCTGTACTTTCACATCGATATCGGCGTCGGCCTCCTTCATACTCTGCAGTACTGCCGCCGTCACTCCACCGGAATTTGCAAAGCGTTTTCCAAATGTAGATGCAATCTGATCGTTATTCTCACATGGTTCCAGTTTCACATTTTTGGCTCTCATAATCGCGCGGATCTCACTGTATGTAAGTACAAAGTCTGCATTTCCTTCAATCTGCTGATCCACAACTTCTGATTTCTTCGCCACACATGGTCCGATGAATACCGTAACTGCCTCAGGATCCTGTGCCTTGATCAGCCTGGATACTGCACACATCGGTGATACCGTTGTAGAAACACAGTCTGCAAGCTGTGGAAAATGCATCCGCACCATATTGACAAATGCCGGACAGCAGGATGTCACTTTCTTCTTTCCTTCCTTGTAGGCTTCCGTCCATTCTTCCGCCTCGTATGCCGCAGTCATGTCCCCGCCAAGTCCTACGTCGTAAAAGTCCACAAAGCCGATTTCCTTCATGGCCTTTCTCCAGCTTGCCATCGTGATATCCGGACCAAACTGTCCTTCTGTGGCAGGGGCTGCCATTGCATAAACATGTTTTCCGGACTTCAACGCTTCAATAACCGGTACCATGAAGCTCTTTGTTCCGATTGCTCCAAACGGGCAGCTGTGGATACATTTTCCGCAGCGGATACATTTGTCCTTATTGATCACGGAAAGACCGTATTCATTGTAAGTAATTGCGTCAACCGGACAGCTGAACTTACACGGCCGCTTCAAATGTGCAATCGCATTATACGGACATGCCTTTGCACACTGTCCGCACTCTTTACACTTGGATGCATCAATATGGGACCGGTGTCTTCCTGATTCGATTGCTCCGAATTTACATGCGTTGATACATGCTTTTCCAAGACAGTTCTGACAGTTTTCAGTTACTGTATAACTGGAAATCGGACAGTCCTCACACGCCGAATTAATGACCTGAATAATATTTCCATCATCCTCTTCACCCGGCGCCTTTCCTTCTGCCAGACGAACTCTCTGACGTATGATTTCTCTTTCTTTGTAAATACAGCATCGAAACTGCGGAAGAGGTCCCGGAATCAGTCTGCCTGCAATGTGATCCCGCTCTTCTTCCAGTTTTCCTTCAAAAGCCAGCCTCGCCACTTCATTCAGTACCTTATGTTTGATTGTGATTACATTTTCATCAGCGTACATGTTTCTCTCCTGTCTCCTTTTTTCTTACTCTTTCATTAATGCGCTGATTCTATTATAAATTAATCATGGAAAAAAGGAAAGTGTGCACCGTGTATTTATTCAAAGACAAAGCAGCGACAATACTTCGCCAGCATGTACATGATAGTCGGTAATCCCTGCCCCGCTGTTCGGATGGATCAGTGAATAAACGATATCAACAGCAAACAGAAGCAGCAGGACTACACAGATAATTCTTGCAATCTTCTGTGGAATCCGCCTGTAAATTTCATCAAAAAACGGCGCCGCGATATAGATAAAGGCACAGCCTCCAAGCCCGAATACGATCAACCCTTCCGCGCAGATGCGCCCGTGAAGATTCAAAAAGTATCCGGTATAATTCCACCAGTACATACCTTTAATTTCCCACAAAAGCCATGCGGACAGATATTCTACAGCACCACACACAACCACCGCCATCAAAAAAGTCACAAGCGGCTTATGCACAAACCGTTTCAAAAGCACGACTACCAGAATGCCTCCCGTTCCGTAAATCGGCAGCCACGGTCCATGAAAAAATCCCCTGTTTACAAACACACCGTCCCCAAACAAATGAAGAGACACTTCCCACAGCCATCCGACGAATGAAAAGGTAAAAAATATAAGAATAAGGGATCTCAAAGAATAGGTCCGCTCATACTCAATGCGGATCCATTTTTTCATCTGCGGATTATAAAGTCTATGGGATTCTACCGGATACTCTTCCAGATCTGATTCTTCATACAACCTCTCGTCATCGAGGAAACGGACTCCATCAAGTCCTTTTTCAAACGCTTCCTCTCTCAGCGCCACATAAAGCTCGGCAGATGTGGTCTCCGTATACGGGGTAATAAAGGCATACCTTAAAATATCCATGGTAAATATATTCAGGATATGCCATCCCAGAAAAGAAAGATCCAGGATAAAAGCCCGCATTTTATTTCCATTCATCATCTGTCTGGACAAAAGAAAGGCTTCACGGTGCGGAATATCCGGATTTTCCGCCAGAATAAACGGAATCATCCGATAAGAATACCTTTTGATGATACCGCCGATAATCGTCATATCCCACAGAAACAGAAAAACTGATTTTTTCAGCATGATAAACATTACATTTTTCCAGCGTCTTGCTCTCCAGACAAAGGCAAGCCGGCCCATTTTTACCTGGCGGTATGTTCTGTTTTCCAGAAGAAATCTGCACTGCCCTACGCTCAGGACGTTACTTACAAAAATCAGAAACAGAATCAGCAAAATGACACCGATCAGAATAACAAAGCCTTCTGCAATTTTATCTTTGAACAAAAAATCATTCATCGCATTTAAAAATCCAAAAAAAGCAGATCTTTCCTTGGTCATATGATTATAGACTCCGGCCAGCACCCCTTTTTTCGGGGTATAGTGCTCCCCCAGAAAGGCCAGAATCTGTCCGCTCTCCGTATCAGAGCTTCTCTCTATACTCAAATACCAGTCGTTCAAAATCTGCGCATTCGTCGGTATTCCGATTTCCTCTCCGGTAAGTCTGACTGCCGCATCGTCAATCCGGTAGGAAATCCTCATACCTCCTGCAATAAATGCCAGCATCAAACTGATTCCGATAATCCGCCACCAGTTCTTACGCAAAGCCTGCTTTCCCTGTTTCTTCAGCTTTTTTCTACTCCACATCATTTCGATCTCCGTTTTTCCATTCCTTTATCTTCTGAAGGCGCTCTTTTACTTTGCGCTCTTCTCCCTGTTCCGTCGGCTCATAATAGATTCTTCCCTTTAAACTGTCCGGCATACACTGCATACGGGTCAGTTTTTCTTCAGTATTATGAGCATATTCATACCCTTTTCCGTAATTTAACTCTTTCATCAGTCCTGTTGGCGCATTTCTCAATACCAGCGGCACCGGCTCTGCGCGTTTTTCTTTCACATCCCGCTTGCAGGACTCACACGCCCGGTACAGGGCATTGGATTTTGGCGCCATTGCCAGATATACAACTGCATGGGTCAGATGTACATCGCACTCCGGCATTCCAAGAAAATGGCACGCCTGATATGCCGCAACCGCCACCTGCAGCGCCCGGCTGTCTGCCATCCCCACATCCTCGCTTGCAAACCGGATCAGTCTCCGGGCAATATAAAGTGGATTTTCTCCGCCTTCCAGCATCCGGCACATCCAGTAGACTGCTGCATCAGGATCGCTGTTTCTCATGGACTTGTGAAGGGCGGAAATCAGATTGTAATGTTCCTCCCCGGTCTTATCATAGAGCAGAGACTTCCGGCTGATACACTGCTCCAGTCCTTCATTGGTGATCCGGATTCCCTCTGCGCTCATTTCCCCGTTCAGCACCGCCATCTCCAGCGTATTCAGCGCAGTCCTGGCATCCCCGTTTGCAAAGGCGGCGATCGCCTCTATCTGCTGCCCGGTAATCTGAATATTCTGATTTCCGAATCCCGCCGGACTTTTCAACGCATGCTCGAGCAGTTTCACCAGATCTTTCGTCTCCAGTGCTTTCAGTACAAAGACCTTGCATCTGGAAAGGAGCGCGGAATTTACCTCAAAAGACGGATTCTCCGTAGTCGCCCCGATCAGAATAATACTTCCTTTTTCCACAAACGGAAGGAAGGCATCCTGCTGCGCCTTGTTGAACCGGTGGATCTCGTCCACGAAGAGCACGGTCCGTTTTCCCATCTGACGCTGCATCTCCGCCGTATTCATGACTTCCTTAATCTCTTTAATCCCGCTTGTCACGGCACTGAAATTGACAAACTCCGCCTTCGTTTTCCCCGCAATGATACTTGCAAGGGTTGTCTTTCCGACACCAGGCGGCCCCCAGAAAATCATGGAGGAGATCTGATCTTTCTCAATCAGCTGCCTTAAAATCCTCCCTTTCCCGACCAGATGCTCCTGCCCTGCAAACTCCTCCAAAGAGGAAGGACGAAGCCGGGAGGCAAGAGGCGCCAACCGTTCTCTGTCATCAAATAACGATAATTGTTCCATAGCTCTTTTTTACCTCCTTTTTCATCTCGCCCCTGTTGCAGGCTGTCTGACTGACCGGATTATTCTGACCGCTCAAATACCTGCGGCTTCAGATATGGTTCAAAGTAAGCCTGAATACTCTCCGGTGAAAAATCCTCATTCGTCTCCTGATGGACACCGCTGGCCGCTGCCAGCTCCTCGGTATATTTTTCCAGCGGATATACCGCATATCCTGAATATCCCGGTTCATAATGCATCACGAGAGGCTCCATGGAGTACGTTTCAATACTGATCTCGCCTGTATCCGGATCTTTGACAAACGTCATATCTGCCATTCCCTCCAGAAGCTGGGAAATTCCCTGCTGTCCGGAAACAAAATTCCCAAGAGAATAGTACACAAGCATCTGCTTTCCATCCGGACGTTCCATCATGCCGTACGGACGGATCACATGCGGATGCGTGCCAATCACTACATCTACTCCAAGATCGGCCAGATACTCCACCCGCTCTTTCGTCGCTTCATCCGGTTCATTTTGATATTCCACCCCGGTATGCAGAAAGACCATCACGATATCCGCCTCTTCTTTGGCTCGTTCCACATCCGCTTTTACCGTCTCTTCATCATAGACATCAACCGCATAAGATTCATTTTCCGGAACCGGAGCTCCGATATTGATCAGGGTTGTGTAATTCATCATTGCAATCTTAAACGCCTTCTTCTCGATGATCTTCACCCGGTCCGCCTGCTGGTCTTCGGCGCTTTCATGAATTCCAAGCACTGCCGGAGGCGTCTCCTGGGATTCCCAGAAAGCAAGGGAATCTGTCACTCCTTCTTTTCCTTTATCATAGGAATGATTCGTTGCCATGGTAATCACATCGAATCCCAGATTTGCAAGGGCCTGGCCGCCTTCCTGCGGCATTCCAAAGGTCGGGTAGCCGCTCGTATTGTCGTGGCTGCTCACAATCGGCGTCTCCTGATTGACAACGGCAAGATCCGCCCCTTCAATCTCTTCTTTTACATTTTCATAAATGTAATCATAGCTCCACACTCCGCTTTCCTGCTGTCCGTCGGCCAGTACGGTGTCATGGAAAAAGTTGTCTCCAACAGCCACTATGCGCAGTGTGTGCTCCTCTTTTTCTTTTTTCTCCGCTTCTTCCCGTTTTTTCTTCTCTTTGGCCTCTTTCTCCGCCTGAATCTTCGCATCAGTCTCTACTGCCTTCTGATGGCAGGAGCGGATCGATGAAATCAAGCCAACAATCAGCACAAGAATCAGTACCATACAGCCGATCAGAATTCTCCGCTTCCAGATCAGCTTCTTCCGGCGCTTTTCTCTTCGGATTCTCTTGCGCCTGGCTAATTCCCGTCTTTTTTCCTCTTCGGTCATAGCTTTCCACCCTCTTTTCTCTTTTGTAACTGTTTTCATTCCTTCAGACATTTCGTCCTGTGCTGATTATACCATATTCGACATAAAAAGGCAGTAAAAAGAGATGCGCCCCGGATATATGTTACACTTCTATCCTGGCACATCTCTTTTGTAATCAGCCTTTATCCTTTAAAATACATATTCATCAAGCCGCCGGAATGCTTCCTGCACTCTGGAAAGCGGCAGCGCAAGGTTCATACGGATACAGTATTCTCCATGGAACGGACGTCCGTCCTGCCATGCAACACCGACATCCCATCCTGCCTTCAAAAGCTCGTCCACTGTTTTTCCATGCTTTTTGCACCACTCTTCACAATCCAGGAACAACATGTAGGTTCCCTGCGGTTTTGAGAGGTTTACACCTTCAAAATGCTCTTTGATGTAATCATATGCATAGTCCACATTTCCGGACAGTACCTGACGGAGCTCATCTACCCACTCAGCTCCTTCTTTCCTGTATGCTCCCACAAGCGCATGCATGGAAAGCACATTCATGGAATTATAATGGCATTTGCTGCTGCTTGCCACAACTCGGTCACGAAGATAGAAATTATAGATCACGTGATAACTTCCAATCAGACCGGCCAGATTGAATGTCTTGCTTGGTGCATACAGTGCGATGGTCCGGTTCTTTGCGTCCTCACTTACAGACTGGGTCGGTGTGTGGTGATATCCTTCCAGAATCAGATCAGACCAGATCTCGTCGGAAATAACAATACAGTCGTTTGCCTTATAGACTTCCATGGCCTTTTCGATTTCTTCCGGCTCCCAGACTCTTCCGGTCGGGTTGTGTGGATTACAGAACACTGCGACATGGATCTTGTTTGCCTTGATTTTGGCATCCATATCTTCATAGTCCATCCGCCAGACTCCTTCTTCATCCTGCTTTAACAGACTGTGTACTATCTTATACCCTGCTCCTTCGATACTGTTTGTAAAACCGATATAAGTCGGACTGTGAACAAGGATCGGATCCCCATGAGATGCAAACGCATTCAGTGCAGATACCAGTCCCCCAAGCACTCCGTTCTCATAACCGATATCTTCCTTTGTAAGTCCTTCCACGCCTTTACGTTCCTTATGCCAGTTGATAATGGCGTCGAAGTACTCGTCCGAAGTGGCAAAGTAGCCAAATGCCGGGTGCGAAAGTCTCTTCTGGATGGCCTCAATGATTGACGGCGCTGTCGGGAAATTCATGTCTGCCACCCACATCGGGATCAGATCAAACCCTTCCTTCGGTCCTCCCGGCGCAAATCCCCCTGCCGGAACATTGCCCGGAAGATCCACTGCAATGGCGTCCTTACCGCGCCGGTCCATAATGGATGTAAAATCATACTTCATGTTGGTAAACCTCCTCATTTTTGCTGTCGTATAAATGGCATGCGGTCCAATGCCCCTCTGCAACCTCCCGCATCTTCGGCTCTTCTTTTTTACAGATTTCCATACAGTTTTTACAACGTCCGGAAAATCTACATCCCGCCGGCGGATTTACCGGACTTGGCACATCGCCTTCCAGAATAATCCTCTGGCGCTTTCTTGATATATCCGGATCTGCTATCGGCACAGCAGTCAGAAGTGCCTTCGTATATGGATGCAGAGGATTGCTGTAAAGCTGTGACGAATCGGATAATTCGACCATCTTTCCAAGATACATTACTCCGATTTTATCTGAAATGTGCTTCACTACAGAAAGATCATGGGCGATGAAAAGCATCGTAAGCCCCTGTTCTTTCTGTAATTTCATCAGCAGGTTGACAATCTGCGCCTGGATTGATACATCCAGAGCCGATATCGGCTCATCACAAAAGAGAAATTTGGGATTAACCGACAATGCTCTTGCAATCCCGATCCTCTGTCTTTGTCCCCCTGAAAATTCATGCACATTTCTGGAAGCATGTTCCGCAGTCAGTCCTACCATCTCCAAAAGCTCAAAGACTCTTTTCTGTTCCTCATTTTTGTCTTTGGCCAGCTTATGAATCTGGATTCCTTCTGCTATTATATCATAAACCTTCTGGTGCGGGTCAAGAGATGCATAAGGATCCTGAAAAATCATTTGTACATCTTTTGTAAATATAAATTTTTCTTTTCGTGACATGGCGTGCACATCCTTTCCACGGAAATACACCTCACCACCGCTTTTCGGCAGGATTCCGATACAGGTTTTCCCGCAAGTCGTCTTACCGCATCCGGATTCTCCTACAATCCCCATGGTTTCTCCCTGATAGATCGTAAAGGATACATCATCCACTGCCTTTAAGGATTTTCCTTTGGCAATTTTATAATATTTCTTCAGATTTTTGACTTCGAGTTCTGCCTGTTTCCTTATAGTGTCACTCATTTCCAACCCTCCTGCCTGTTTCAAATGGGACTCCTTCCCGGTCAGCTCTTTCATCCATCAGCCAGCAGGAAACTTCATGTCCATCTCCAAGATCCCACTTCGAAGGCTCATGTTCCTTACAGATATGCATTGCATATGGACAGCGCTTGCAAAATGCGCATCCTTTCGGAGGATTCGTCATATCCGGGATGCTCCCTTCAATCGTCACCAATGTCTGTCCGTTATAATCGATTCTTGGAACCGACTTCAACAGCGCCCAGGTATACGGATGTGACGCATGATAAAAAATTTCCCTGCACGACCCTCTCTCCACAATTTTCCCTGCATACATCACAACAATAAAATCTGCAATATCTGCCACAACACCAAGATCGTGTGTGATCAGAATAATGGACATGTGCAGTTTATTCTGCAGATCTTTCAACAGTTCCATGATCTGTGCCTGAATGGTCACATCCAGCGCAGTTGTCGGCTCATCTGCGATAAGAAGCTTCGGATTTGTCACCAGAGCCATCCCGATCATCACCCTCTGTCTCATTCCTCCTGATAACTCATGTGGGTACTTTTCCAGACACTGTTCAGCATCTGCAATTCCCGCAAGTTTTAAAATCTCCACCGCACGGGCCTTTTTCTCTTCTTTGGAAAGAGACGGCTCGTGGTTGTCCAGATTTTCAATAATCTGTTTTCCCACCTTCATGGTTGGATTCAAGGAAACAAGCGCATCCTGAAAGATCATTCCGCACTCTTTTCCACAGAAATTATTCCATTGCTTTTTTGTATATCTGACAAGATTTTCTCCCTGAAAGAGAATCTGACTGTTTTCATCTACTATTCCCGGTTTTTTGATCAGACCCATGATCGACTTTGCAGTTACGGTTTTTCCACATCCTGACTCTCCTACGATCGCTACGGTCTGATTCTTTTCCACATCAAAGGAGACACCTCTGACTGCCTGTACTTCACCAGCATATGTAAAATAGGATACTGCCAGCTCCTTTACCTGCAATAATGTTTTCATATGTTCTCCTCCTATTTCACTATCTTCGGTTCAAAAGCTGTTCTCAGCACATCACCGAGCAGATTGAAACTCAGTACTGTCAGCATAATCAGTACTCCCGGCAAAATCGCAAGTCTCGGTGTATCCAGAATATGTGTCTGTGCGCTTTGCAGCATACTGCCCCAGGAGGCCACAGGAATCTGTACACCAAGCCCCAGGAAGCTTAAAGAAGATTCCATCAGAATTGCATTGGCAACCCCAAGACTTGCTGCCACAACTACAGGTCCTAAAATATTCGGTATGATATGTTTCACCGCAATCCGAAAACTTCCAGCCCCCAGATTTTTCGTTGCGATGACATAATCCCTCTCTTTGACCGACATGGTCTCCGCCCGTGTGATTCTGGCCACCTGTGCCCATGAAAACAGACTCAAAACAAAAATCAGTGTCACAAGTCCTGGCTGTAAGATGGCATTTAACACGATCATTAAGAGCATACTTGGAAGTGCCAGAAAAATGTCTGTAAACCTCATCAGTATCATATCGACCTTTCCGCCGATATATCCTGAAAAAACACCGATCAGTGTTCCAATAATTACTGTAATAAACATAGAACAGAATCCAACCAGAAGGGAAACTCTGCCTCCGTATAGTGCTCTGGTAAGGTAGTCTCTTCCATAATCATCGGTTCCAAAAATATGTTTTGCTGACATTCCCTGCATTTTCTGTGAAATATCAATTTCATACGGATCATAAGGACTCAGTGGTGCCAACAGGACAGCAATAATAATCACTGTCAGAAAAATGATACTGAATAACGCTGCCTTGTTGGAGAGGACTTCTTTCCGGATATCTTTCCATATACTATGCCTGTAGTCCGCTACCTGTTCTGTTTCTTTTTCTTCCAATCTCTGGAAGGATATCTCTGTTATTATTTTCTTATCTTCCATTTGCACTGTCTATCCCCCGTTTTATCCTTGGATCTGCAAACGCATACAACATATCCGCAATAAAGTTTCCGATAACCAGTATAAATCCCGAAAGCATCACGTACGCCATGATGATCGGGTAATCTCGCTTACCGATTGCCTCCATGGCAAAAGTTCCGATTCCCGGCCACCCAAATACACTTTCAATGATGAACGAACCACAGACCAGCGTCGCAAGATTCATTCCAATCAGTGTAATAATCGGAAGCAGTGTATTTTTCAGTACATGACGGAACAGGATTTTTGCTCCGCTTGTTCCCTTTGCCTGAGCTGTCAGTACATACTCTTCTCCTAGTTCCCCGATCGTACTGGATCTAATATACCGGATAAAGGTCGCTAGATTACCAAGACTCAGCGTAATACATGGCATAATCATATGAATAAAAGTATCCCACGGTGTGTTCACCCCAACTGTATTCATTCCACTGGAAGGCAACAAATGAAGTTTCGCTGTAAATACAATAACAAGTAACATTCCAAGCCAGAAAGACGGAATCGACATCCCGATATAGGAAAGGGAACTGATCGCATTATCAACCAGACTGTTCTTTTTGTACCCAGACCACAATCCAAGTGGAATTGCCAGCACAATTGATAGCAGTAGCGCCGTTCCCATCAATAGGAGCGTTGCCGGCAAGCGGCTTAAAATCTGCGGTGTAACTGAAGTACGATTGGCAAGTGAGATTCCAAAATCTCCATGGATTGCCTGTTTAAGCCATCCAAGATACTGTTCCGGCATACTTTTATCCATTCCAAGATGTTCCAGAACTGCTGCTTTCTGCTCCTCTGTCATTTCCTGAGAAATATACATGCTGGAAACGTCACCCGGAGCAATATAGATAACAGCAAAAGAAAAGAAGGAAATCAGAAGCAGGACCACCGCCAGTTCAACAATTTTTTTCAAACAGTATTTCCACATAGTTTTTCCTTTCTGCATATAGAAACGGGGAATGTATTAACATCCCAACAGTTAACACAGCCCCCGTTTACTCTTATTCTACTTTAATGGAAAGCCAGTCGGCAAATTCCGGAACAATCGGTGAAGCGTCAAGTCCTGTCACATTTTTCTGTGAAACCATAACGTAATTGGTGTACGTCAGTGGGTACTCCCAGTACTCACCCAGTGCCTGATCCTGAAGCTGATACCAAAGAGTTTTTGATTGCTCTGCATCTGTTGTCGCATTAGCCTGGATGGCAAGATCTACCGTTTCCTGGCTGAATCCCCATGCTTCACTGTTCTTCAGATAGCTTGCTGCCTGTCCGCCGCTGGTTCCTCTCTCGGAGTCCCATCCATTCGTGCCAAGATCCCAGGTATTTTCCTGTCCACTTCCATAAGTGAGTGCAAAAAATCTCTGGAAGAAAGAAGTAGAATCCAGCCCCTCAATGCTTAAGTTCACTCCGATTTCAGCGAGCTGCTGCTGAATCACCGTTGCTACAGCTTCCATATTGGCACGGTCTGCGTTATAAATATAAGTAAGTGTCGTCCCTGACAGTCCGGAGGATTCCGCCAGTTCTTTTGCTTTTTCAACATCCTGTGTGTAGCCTGCGCAGTCTGGATTATAATCAACCTGATCCGGTGTCAAAAGGCTGTTTGCTGGTGTAGCAAGCTCATCGCTTCCATATGCTGCATCTACAATCTCCTGCCCGTTTAAAGCCAGGAAAATCGCCTGTCTTCCTTCATCCGTAAGTACAGATTTGTTTGGCCCATTTGGATTAACCTGCAGGTAATTGAGTCTGGATTCTGTAATGGAGTATGTATTGTACTCATCTGAATTGCTGTACTTATCCAGCTCTTCTTTTGTAGTAACACGCATATAGGAGATTTCTCCATTTTCAAATGCGACCTGTCTGGAACTTCCGGATCCCGTGTTTCTAAGAACGATTGTTTCTACTTCCGGATTTCCCCTATAATAATCATCCCTTGCTTTGTACACGATACTATCATCGTTAATTTCTGATACAGTGTACGCTCCAGATGTTGCCATATCCGTAGAATTGAAGTATCCACTGTCATCTACTTTCGTCGGATCATTATCGAACGCATGGGACGGCATGATCAGAACACGGTTAGACAGAGTTGTCACATAGGTTGCATACGGTTCCGGCAATGTAATTTCCAATGTCTTGTCATCCACTGCATTAAACTGTACCGGTTGTCCATTAATCGTATTATAGGAAGAACTTCCTCCTGACGAAAGTCCTGCATAATCAAATGAGAACAGGATATCTTGTACCGTTACGGGTTCTCCGTCACTCCAGTTTGCATTCTCGTTCAGATGAATTTTGTATGTAAGACCATCATCAGAGATCTCCAGACTGTCTGCGAGATAATACACAATTCCATCTTTTGTATCCAAAAACAGCGGGTCGTAAATCGGTCTCACCATGGAAGTATAGTCATCACTTGCTGTATCTGGCTGCAGAGAATCCGGCATATAGCTAATTGCCATCGTAAATGCGCCTGCTTCCGTGCTTTCTGTTGAAGCTGAACCGCCTCCGGATCCGCCATCGCTGTCCGATGACCCCCCGCATCCAACTAACAGCCCTGCTGTCATCGCTGCCACAACTAACAGTGACAGGAGCGTTTTCTTTTTCATTAGTAGTGTCCTCCTTTGCGAAATAATAATGTGAATTAAGTATACATTTTATTCCTTTCCTACACAAATTGAAATTTCCACTAGAACACTTCATTTATTTGTTTGACAAATAAATGTATCCATTGTCCACAAAAAAAGTCCTACGTTAAAGCAGAACTCTTCATCATTTATCTGTCCATTTGGCAAAAGCAGATCTCTCCATTGTCAGGATGCGGTACCCCTGTCATCGCCTGAATCATATATCCATGTCCGGCAACTATGATTTTATGATACTGTCTGTATTTTTTCAGAACCGCTTCCACCCTCTGCCGGATATCCTCCGATGACTCCCAGAGGGCTCCTTCCGTCGCTTCTCCGTTACGTTCCATGAACTCATGAAATGCTTTGTGAGCCGTTTCATTTTCTTCATATATGTAATGCTTGTTTGCCACCCATTCATGCAGGTCGGTCTCTACGGCAATCGGTAGGTCCAACCGCCTGGAAAGAATTGCCGCTGTCTGGACCGCCCTTGTATAAGGAGATGTCAGAATCAGCTCTGCATCTTTCAGTCTCGGATCTTTGGCTGCCTCTTCAATCTGACGGATCCCTTCTTCGGAAAGCGGCGCCAGATTCACACCGAATCCCTGGTAAATCTTTTGATCTTTCAGGGAATAATCAGTCTGACCATGCCGGATAAAATAAACATTCATGGATGCTTCATGAAAAGTCTCCATACTGATCACTCCTTGCTTTTTTATTGTAAGTATATTATATTTTTCTCATTCTTCGCGGTTTTTGTCAATCCATTTCAGAATCTTTTCTATGTCCAGATTTGCAAAGTCTGTTGTGTCGATGTTGAAAATTCAATAACACTAAAATATTTCAAACCAGTGGGTGTTCCAAAAAGTTTGATATTCATTGTGTTCTTTTGTATAATATATTTAAACAGCTTGAACAAAAAAGAGCTTTGAGAAAGGACGTGACACTATGCCATTACCGGAAAAACGCTATACATCAGATGATTACTGGAACCTTCCGGACGGAGAACGTGCAGAACTAATCAATGGGCAGCTCTACATGATGGCTCCGCCAAGTCGCTTACATCAGGAACTGGTACATCAGTTAAGCCGCGTTATTGGTAACTACATTTCTGACAAACGTGGTGACTGTAAAATCTATCCCGCACCATTCGCCGTAAACCTCAACGCGGATGATACCGTGTATGTTGAACCAGATATTTCTGTTATCTGCTCAAAAGATAAGCTGACCGATAAAGGATGTGTTGGTGCTCCCGACTTCATCATCGAGAT
This sequence comes from Drancourtella massiliensis, assembly GCF_016900655.1. GTDB lineage: Bacteria > Bacillota > Clostridia > Lachnospirales > Lachnospiraceae > Sellimonas > Sellimonas catena. The sequence continues at coordinate 31,592 of NZ_JACJKH010000002.1, read as the reverse complement.
TGTCTCGCCAGGCAGTCGTAAGCTGGACTACAGCATCAAAAATGGCAAATATGCCGAGGCAGGTGTCCGCGAATACTGGATTGTCGATCCCGAAAAGGAACGAACGACTGTTTACCATTATGACGAAGATTCCGCTCCGGTCATGATTCCTTTCGATCAGCCTGTAACAGTGGGAATATATGGAGATTTAAGCTTTACAATAGCTTCTTTGATCTAGGTGAAAAGTGGTGTGCTGATGGTATGATCTCATTATTCTTTAGCAACGTCACTCTTGCTCATGATAATACAGGACACAAATATCATACATCTTCTTATAGAAGAAAAAATAGAAAATCACCAGATGTCTCCATAGCAATCTGGGGAATAATATATAGAAAGGACGGTATAAAGGCATGATGTATCCATATTTAACTCTTAATGATGATACGGAAATCACACATTCTGAGATGCTCCCAGATGGTCGTGTCAAAGTCTATATTGAAACACCCGATCTGAAAGACGGGTTCCATAATGCAACTTGTTTTCTTCCCGAATATGAATGGACAGATATTCACGGCTACTCAGAAAATGAAATGAACTATTTCAAAAAACTGATTCGCAACAACGCGCACTTGATCATGGAGTTTTCTCAGGAAGGAGGCTTCTCTGATGCCGCAAATCTTTAGAATTGGTTCCTATCTTGTTTACTTTTGGTCAAATGAAAACGATCCTCTGGAACCAGTACACGTGCATATTTCAGAAGGACGCGCATCAGCAAATGCCACAAAAATTTGGATAACCAGCACTGGAAAAGCTTTAGTATGCAATAATAACTCCAAGATTCCTCAAAAAGAACTTCGCCGAATGATCCGAATTATCGAAGCAAACAGTGACCTTATATTAGACAAATGGTACACACAATTTGGTGAGATACGGTATTACCTCTAGCACTTTCACTTTTGTTATAAAATCATGATTACCTGTCAAGCATGTATTTTGCATTGTAATAGGCTAGCGCCTAAGGTGCTAGCCTTCATTTCATTATATTATTCTTATCTTTTATTCACAGTCTCCCGTTTCTTAATTCCATACTAAAATTAAATCCTGATCATCGACACATAAAGTCTTGAAAAACTTAGAGGAGATACAGAAAAATAAAAATAAGCGGCACTCTGTTTTACAAAGTACCGCTTAAAATTAAAATTTCTTAGAATTTACCAGCCTTAGCAGCTTCCTCAATGGCAACTGCAACAGCTACTGTCATACCAACCATCGGGTTGTTTCCTGCTCCGATCAGACCCATCATTTCTACGTGAGCCGGTACGGAAGAGGATCCAGCGAACTGTGCGTCAGAGTGCATACGTCCTAATGTATCTGTCATACCGTAGGAAGCCGGTCCTGCTGCCATGTTGTCCGGGTGAAGTGTACGTCCTGTACCACCGCCGGATGCTACAGAGAAGTATTTCTTTCCTGCTTCGATACATTCTTTTTTGTATGTACCTGCAACCGGATGCTGGAAACGTGTCGGGTTTGTAGAGTTACCAGTGATGGATACGTCTACGCCCTCTTTCCACATGATTGCAACACCTTCACGAACATCGTTTGCTCCGTAGCAGTTTACTTTGGAACGAAGTCCGTCAGAGTAGGATGTACGGGAAACTTCTTTAAGTTCTCCTGTATAGTAGTCATACTCTGTCTGTACATATGTAAATCCGTTGATTCTGGAAATGATCTTTGCAGCATCTTTTCCAAGACCGTTTAAGATAACACGTAATGGTTTTTTACGTACTTTGTTTGCTTTCTCAGCGATACCGATCGCACCTTCTGCTGCTGCGAAAGATTCGTGTCCTGCAAGGAATGCGAAGCAGTCTGTGTCTTCTTCCAGAAGCATTTTTCCAAGGTTACCATGTCCAAGACCTACTTTTCTCTGGTCAGCTACAGATCCTGGAATACAGAAAGCCTGAAGTCCTTCTCCGATTGCTGCTGCTGCGTCTGCTGCTCTTGTGCATCCTTTTTTGATTGCGATTGCAGCACCTACAATATATGCCCAGCATGCGTTTTCAAAGCAGATCGGCTGAATGCCTTTTACCTGATTGTAAACATCAAGGCCTGCGTCTTTTGTAATTTTCTCTGCTTCTTCGATAGAAGCGATGCCATAGCTGTTTAATACAGCGTTGATTTTATCAATTCGTCTTTCATATGATTCAAATAAAGCCATTTTAAAAGTCCTCCTCTCGCCTATTCCTGTCTTGGGTCGATGATCTTCACTGCATCATCCACACGGCCATACTGTCCCTGTGCTTTTTCCCATGCTTCGTTCGGTGTGTCACCTTTCTTAATGAAATCGGTGAATTTTCCAAGGCTTACGAATTTGTAACCGATGATCTCATTGTTTTCGTCTAATGCGATTCCTGTTACATATCCTTCTGCCATTTCCAGATAACGAGGACCTTTTGCAAGTGTTCCGTACATGGTACCAACCTGGGAACGAAGACCTTTTCCTAAGTCTTCCAGTCCTGCACCGATCGGAAGTCCGTCTTCAGAAAATGCGCTCTGTGTACGTCCGTATACGATCTGTAAGAAAAGCTCTCTCATTGCTGTGTTGATTGCGTCGCAGACAAGGTCTGTATTTAAAGCTTCGAGGATAGTTTTTCCTGGTAAGATCTCGGAAGCCATGGCTGCAGAATGTGTCATGCCGGAGCATCCGATTGTTTCAACCAGTGCCTCCTGGATAATTCCGTCTTTTACGTTCAGTGTCAGCTTACATGTTCCCTGCTGAGGAGCACACCAGCCTACACCGTGTGTTAAACCGGAAATATCTTTAATTTCTTTTGCCTGTACCCATTTTGCTTCTTCTGGGATTGGAGCTGGTCCATGATTCGCACCCTGTGCAACTGGACACATCATTTCTACTTCGTGTGAATAAATCATCTTAAGGACTCCTTTCAACTATGTGTAATCTCTCTTGGGAGACTGCCTTTTGACAGCCTTTATCCGTGTTAATTTTCTCACAAAAACGCGCGTTCGTCAATCAGCTGATTGCACAAAACGACGAATTTTTCGGGTCGTTCCATATGGCGATCATCCTATTTTATTTCCAGAAGCATCTCTCGTAAAAGAATGAGGCCTCTTGCCACAGCATATTCCCGGTTCTTCTGGCGATTTCCTGTAAAGCAGCACCGTTCGACTTTTGTTTTTCCTTTCACGGTACAGCCGATGTAAACAAGACCTACCGGCTTTTCCGGTGTTCCGCCGTCCGGACCTGCGATTCCGGTCACGGCAATAGATGCGTCTGCCCCGGAGACTTTGCATGCTCCCTCTGCCATGGCCCGTGCTGTCTCCTCGCTGACTGCTCCGTATTGCACCAGAATTTCATGCGGCACATGCAGAATCCGCTCTTTTGCTTCATTAGAATACGTCACATGCGCCTCGTTCAGCACGCTGGATGCTCCCGGCACATTGATCAGCCGTCCGGACAGAAGTCCTCCTGTACAGGACTCTGCTGTCGTCACTGTCATATGACGTTCCTCCAGCATATGAACCACGGCTTCTTCCAGTGTGACTTCTTCTTTTGTCGTATAAATATAATCGCCGAACCGGTTTTTCAATTCCTGCACCATCGGCGCCATCAGCTGCTCTGCCGTCTTCTCGTCTTTGGCTTTTGCAGTAATCCGGAAGTGTACTTCCCCGGTCTTTGCATACGGCGCAAGGGTCGGATTGGTCTGGGCATCCATCAGATCTGCCACCATGGTCTCCGCCCGGCTTTCACCGATAGAGCAGACCTTTACCATGCAGGAATAGATTCCTTCCGGCTGCAACCCGGAAAGATACGGTGCAATCTGTGTTTCAAACATCGGGATGCACTCATTCGGCGGTCCCGGAATCAGAATTGCACGCTTGCCTTCATACTCGCTTCCTTCCTCTCCCGTCACAATCAGCCCCGGAGCCGTACCGTTCTGATTCTCAATCACAATGGCTCCCTCCGGAACCAGCGCCTGCTTCCAGTTATTCCGGGTAATTTTCCCCTTTGAATGAAGCCGGTTAAAGAATTCCTGAATCCGCTCTTTTGTGCGGGCATCCTCATATAATTCCTTTCCAAATACTTTTGCGGTCACTTCTTTTGTCAGGTCGTCTTTGGTCGGTCCAAGTCCTCCTGTCAGAATTACCACATCAGACCGTTCCAACGCCCGGCGGATCGTATCCTCCATGCGCGCCTCATTGTCCCCTACCACACTTTGGTGATATAAAGACAAACCTAGCAGAGCGCATTTCTCTGCTAGGTAAGCTGCATTGGTATTTACGATATTGCCGAGCAGGATTTCTGTACCGACGGAAATCAGCTCTGCAACCATCCTACATACCTCCTTTTGTCAATACTTCTTTGTTCTTTACAATGTAATCGATCAGGGATACTACCGTCAGAATCAGCGCAAGATAGATCAACACTGTCTCAATGACGGAAGCAATATTCCCCGGAAGATCCAGAATCAGGAAAATAATCATAAACATCTGGGAAACGGTTTTGAATTTTCCCCAGTAGCTTGCGGCAATCACGATACCGCTGTCCGATGCTACCAGACGGAATCCGCTGATAATAAATTCACGGCTGATAATGACAATGACAATCCAGGCCGGAAGTTTATCCATCGGAATCAGACAGATCATTGCGGAGCTTACAAGCAGCTTGTCCGCCAGCGGATCCATAAATTTTCCGAAATTTGTTACCAGATTATACTTTCTTGCAATTTTTCCATCCAGCATATCTGTAAGACTTGCCACGCAGAAAATCACAAGTGCGATATAGTTGCTGTACGTTCCTCCCAGATCCGTCAGCATAAATACAACAAAAAACGGAATCATGATGACACGCAGTACAGTCAGTTTGTTTGGCAGATTCATTTACATCAACTCTCCTATCAAATCATATTCACATGCACCGGTCACTTTGACTTTCGCGAAATCTCCGGACATGAGTTCTGCGTCGGTATTGACAAAGATCAGTCCGTCTACATTCGGCGCATCTTTATAAGTTCTGCCCACATAGGCATTTTCATCTGCTACTTTCCCTTCGATCATAACGAGAACTTCTTTTCCAATCATGTTTTCTGCCTGTTCAAAGGCAATTTCCTGCTGAAGTTCCATCAGTTCGGCTCTCCGGTCTTCCTTGATGCTTTCCTCAATCTGATCCGGCATGGATGCCGCAGGAGTGCCTTCTTCCGGCGAATAGGTGAATACTCCAAGACGGTCAAACTCCATCTTGTCCACGAAGTCCATCAGCTCTTCATGCTGTTCCTGCGTCTCTCCCGGGAATCCGGTAATCAGTGTTGTACGAAGTGTGATGTCCGGGATCTCCTCTCTCAGTCTTGAGATAATGTGTACCAGTTCCTCTTTGGATGTACGTCTTCCCATTCTCTTTAAAATGCCATCGCTTGCATGCTGAATCGGAAGATCCAGATAATGACAGATCTTCGGCTCTTCTTTCATCGTCTGAATCAGCTCTTCGGTAATCTCCTCCGGATAGCAGTAAAGAATCCGGATCCAGCGGATCCCGCTGATCTGGCAGAGCTTATGGAGCAGCTCCGGAAGTTTCTTTTCCCCGTAAAGGTCTTTTCCGTAAAGTGTCGTCTCCTGAGCCACCAGGATCAGCTCTTTCACTCCGTCCGCGGCCAGCTGTTCCGCCTCTTTGATCAGATGATCCATCGGAACGCTTCGGAAATTTCCTCTGAGTTTCGGGATGATGCAGTACGTACAGTGTTTGTCACACCCCTCTGCGATTTTCAGGTATGCATAATGGCCGCCGGTAGTCACGAGCCGGTGCGTTTCAATCAGCGGCAGTGTATCCAGCGGCTCCATCATCAGATAAGAGTGTCCTTTCAAAGCCTCATCCACTGCGTCAAGGATGTGTCCGTAGGAAGCTGTCCCGAGGACCGCGTCCACTTCCGGGATCTCCTTTGTGATCTCCTCACGGTATCGTTCTGCCATACATCCCGTCACGATCAGAGCTTTCAGACTGCCGGATTTTTTGTACTCCGCCATCTGCAGAATCGTCTCAATACTCTCTTCCATGGCATCATGGATAAAGCAGCAGGTATTGACAATAATCACATCCGCCTTTTCCTCTTCATCGACGATCTGATATCCTCTGGAAGCCAGCATCCCCAGCATCGTCTCCGAGTCGGCAAGATTCTTGTCGCACCCAAGTGAGATAAATAAAATATTCATGTATTCTCTCCTAACAGTTCATAAGGCAGATACTTGTTTCAAAAGCACCTGCCTTTTTGTCTCTTATTCTTCGGTTTCTTCTCCAAGAATTTTTAACTTTCCATTGTTCATCTCGTCGATAGCAATAGAAAGCGGTTTTTCTCCGTCTTTAACCGAAACAAGCGGGTCCGCATGATCGATCAGCTGCCTTGCTCTCTTTGCTGTAGCAAGAACGATAGAATAACGGCTGTTTACAATCTTTGTATCCCCCTCTTCTACGTCCTGATTCACCACTTTCATTAAGTCTGTGTAAGATGGATGCAGCATAGCCTCATTCTCCTTTCTATTCTTCTTTACAATTCTTCAAGTTCTTCTCTTATTTTAGCGATAAACTCCGCGTTTCTCATGACTTTCTTCTTCTCATTCTGAATCACTGCGTGAAGCTCATCCACACAGGTCTCCAGATCATCATTGATGATCAGACAGTCGTAACAGTCAATGCCTCTGGCCTCTTCTTTGGCGCGGGCAAGCCGCTCTTCGATGACTTCCATCGTCTCGGTTCCCCGTCCGATCAGACGTCTGCGGAGCTCCTCAGCGCTTGGCGGGGTGACAAAAACAAGAAGCGTATCCGGAAACTTTTCTTTTACCTTCAATGCCCCCTGTATTTCGATCTCAAGGATCACATCCTTGCCCTTCTCAAGCTGCTCCTCCACATAGGAGCGTGGTGTCCCATAATAATGGTTAACATATCTAGCATACTCTATTAATTCGTCTTGTGCAATCATTTTTTCAAATTCTTCGGTTTCTTTGAAAAAATATTCTCTTCCGTCCACTTCTCCCTCTCTCGGTTTTCTCGTAGTGGCTGAAATGGACAGAGCATAGTCCTCATATTTCTCCATCAGACGCTTCATGGCCGTCCCTTTTCCTGCTCCGGAAAATCCCGAAAGCACGGTCAGTATCCCTTTTTGCATGTTTGTTTCTTCCCTTTCCTATCTAACTGCTATTCGATGTTCTGAATCTGTTCCCGGACTTTCTCGATCTCTGTTTTCAGATCGATTCCATAATTGGAAACGGTCAGGTCATTGGCCTTTGACAGAATCGTATTGGCCTCCCGGTTCATCTCCTGAGCGATAAAGTCCAGTTTACGTCCGATGCCCTCTCCTGCCTGGAGGGTGGATTTCATATGATCGATATGACTTTTCAGACGGACAATTTCTTCATCCGTACAGATCTTGTCCGCAAACAGCACAACCTCCGCGGCGATACGGCTCTCATCGATCTGCGTATCTGCCAGAAGTTCTTTTACCTTCTCTTCCAGCTTTTCCCGATACTCCGAAAGAATCTGCGGGGAGCGCTCCTCAATCTTCTCTACAACAGCCTTCATATCGTCAAGCTTGCCGATGAGATCTTCTCTTAATTTCTCTCCTTCGGTCTCTCTTGCCGATACAAACTGGACACAAGCTCCATCCAGTGCCTCTCTCAGGCCATTCCACATTTCCTCTTCATCCACATCCTGCTCTTCCATTGTGAAGACTTCCGGGTATCTGGAAAGAGCGGAAATGCGGACATCATTTTCCAGTCCGAACTTCTCCTCCATCTGTCTGAAATAGTCCAGATACTCAGAGGCAAGCGCCTCATTATATTTCAGAGACATCTGTCCTTCTGAGAGGTCTTCGTAAGTTACAAAGATATCCACTTTCCCTCTCTGGATATACTTTTTCAAATAGCTCCGGATTGCGGTTTCAAAAAAATAGAGCTTTTTCGGCATACGGATATTGACATCCAGGTAGCGGTGGTTTACACCCTTCATCTCGACTGTAAATTTCTTTTCTCCGCTTTGAATCTCGCACCGGCCAAAGCCCGTCATACTTCTTATCATGATCATTTCCTCTATAAAGTTTATTTTGCTGTTTTTCATTATAATTCATTTGATTTTTATCGTCAACCATGTTCAACTATGTTATACTGTAAAACAGACTAAAAAGCAAAGGAGAATGACCTATGGCATTAGATGGAATTACCATTGCAAATATAGTAAAAGAAATGCGGGATGCCCTCCTTGGCGGACGGATCGCAAAGATCGCCCAGCCGGAGGCTGACGAGCTTCTTCTTACTGTCAAGGCACCTTCCGGACAGCGCCGTCTCTATATCTCAGCGAGCGCTTCCCTGCCTCTTGTGTATCTGACAGACGAGAACAAACCAAGCCCGTTTACAGCCCCGAATTTCTGTATGCTTCTCAGAAAACATATTGCAAACGGACGAATCGTGTCCATCACACAGCCGTCTCTTGAGCGGATTATCGTGCTTGGAATCGAGCATCTGGATGAGCTTGGAGATCTCTGCCGTAAGAAACTTGTCATTGAGATCATGGGCAAACACAGCAACGTCATTTTCTGTGATGAGGATGACCGGATCATCGACAGTATCAAGCACGTGCCTGCCCAGATGAGTTCCGTGCGGGAGGTTCTTCCGGGACGGACTTACTTTATACCGGATACGATGCACAAAGCAGACCCGCTGACCATATCGGAATCCGATTTTGCAGCGCTTCTCAGACAGAAGCCGTCCGCGCTTTCCAAGGCTCTCTACACAAGCCTTACCGGAATCAGTCCTGTCGTGGCTGAAGAAATCTGCTTTCTCGCCGGACTGGATTCTGCTCTTCCGCCGTCAGAGCTTTCCGATGATCTGATGACGCATCTGTACCGGCAGTTTTCTCTGTTTCTTGATCAGGTTCGAGAAGAGGATTTTCATCCGGCCATCTATTACCGGAACAACGAGCCTCAGGAGTTTGCATCTGTTCCGCTGACGCATCTGGAAGGATGTGCCCGTCAGGAGTTTGACACCATTTCTCAGGTACTCTCTTCCTACTACGCAGTCAAAAACCGGATCACCCGGATCCGCCAGAAATCAGCCGATCTCCGGCACATCGTGCAGACTGCCCTGGAGCGAAACCGGAAGAAATACGACCTGCAGGCCCGCCAGCTGAAAGATACGGACAAGAGGGAAACCTACAAAGTCTATGGAGAACTTTTGCAGACTTACGGCTATCAGGCAGAACCGGAGGCCAAGGAGCTGGAGGCGCTGAATTACTACACAAATGAAATGATCCGGATTCCACTGGATCCAACGAAGACGCCTCTGGAAAATGCAAAACGCTATTTTGAAAAATATAATAAGATGAAGCGGACTTATGAAGCGCTCTCCCATCTGATCGTAGAGACCCGGGACGAGATCTCCTATCTGGAATCCGTCAGCAACGCACTGGACATTGCCCGGACCGAAGACGATCTGGCGCAGGTCAAAGAAGAGCTGACACAGAGCGGTTATGTCCGCCGGAAATTCACAAAGAGAAAAGAGAAATTCAAAAGTATGCCGCTCCACTATATTTCCAGCGACGGCTATGATATGTATGTAGGAAAAAATAATTTCCAGAACGAAGAGCTGACTTTCTCTTTCGCATCGGGAAATGACTGGTGGTTCCACGCAAAAAAAGTGCCGGGCTCCCATGTCATTGTCAAATCCCAGGGAGAAGACATGCCGGACCGCGTCTTTGAGGAGGCCGGAAAACTTGCCGCTTTCTATTCCAAAAATAATGGAAGCGAAAAGGTCGAAGTCGATTATGTGGAGAAAAAGCATGTAAAAAAGGTAAAAGGCCAGAAGCCGGGATTCGTTATCTATCATACCAATTATTCACTGATTGCGGATACTGATATCAGTATGTTAAAAGAAGTATCCGAATCCTGATCCTAAAAGAACGAAGGGACCGTCGGGCAATGCCCGCCGGTCCCTTTCTTCATTCTTTTATTCATTATCTGATGCTTTCACGTCAAAGCGTGATGCAATCCGAACTGCAGCTGCCATGCCGCCGTCCCCATAGGATGGATGTCTTAGAAACTCTTCCGAATTATTTCCAGGTTTTTGCCCGGATTCCAGCATGTGAAGCATTTCTCTCTCCCATCCGTCAAGCCTTGACATGGAAATGGCTTCTATTCCCAGAATGGCATCCGCAAGATGCTCCTGATAAGAACGAAAATGCTTGTCAATCAGATAACGCATCAGTTCCAGTCTCTTCGACATACTCTTTACATTCGCTGATGCCGGAGCAGTCCGATAGTCAAGAAGCGGTTCCGGAACAATTCCAATCCACGCATCCGGTCTTGTCTCCAGAAGATTCAAAAAGAAATCCCAGTCCTCAAATCCGGAACGCATGGATTCATCATAACCGCCGCATACTTCCCATACCTCTTTCCGAAGGATATGGGATGCCGGACAGCAATTACGTGAAAGGAAATTTTTCACCGGTCCTCCGGAAGGCTTCACAACTGCATCCAGTACGCCAAAGGTCCGCATCCATGAGGATGCTGCCACCATGGATGGATCTTCTCTCAGCATGTGGCTGACCTTTTCCAGAAATTCCGGTTCCAGCTTATCATCCCCGTCCAGAATAAGAGCCATGGAAGTCTTTACTTCACAAAGTCCGGTATTTCTTGCCGCCGATACCCCACTGTTAGACCGGCGAATCACACTGACAGGAACAGGCCGCTTTGTATCTTCCTGAATCTGCTCCAATATGAGGATTGAAGTTTCATCCGTGGAACCGTCGTCCACAATAATTATTCTGGATGGAAGAACTGTCTGTCCGCATAGCGACTGTACCGCATCCCGAAGCATCTCTCCCTGATTGAAGCTGGTCACAACCGCCTCAACATCGTCGGCAATCCTATACATCTCTTTTTCTCCGTCTGTTTCTACAGAGTCTGGATAAAGCGCATGAACGCTTCTCTTCCCTCTTCGGTGCATTTATAGACACCTGCGTCTTCCAGTACATGAACAAACACCTTACCGATCTCCTGCTGCAGGATCTCTTCGATGTTGTCCGCATTGATTTCTTCGTATTCTGGAAGGAATTTCTCTACCCAGTCCGCATGTTTTTCGATCTTCTCATTGCTGCGGATGTCTTTGCCTTCCAGAATGTATTTTTTCAGAAGTTCGATCTCGTCTTTCAGGCGGGCCGGCAGAACTGCAAGTCCCATTACCTCGATCAGACCGATGTTTTCTTTCTTGATATGGTGGTACTGTGCGTGCGGATGGTAAACGCCGAGCAGATGCTCCTCTGTCGTAATATTATTCCGAAGCGTCAGATCCAGTTCGTACATACCGTCTTTCATTCTTGCAATCGGAGTGATGGTATTATGCGGCTCTCCATCTGTCTCGGCAAAGATAAATGCCGCTTCATCTGTATATCCTCTCCATGCTTTCAGTACATGATCCGCAAGGTCGATCAGTCTCTTTTCATCCTGATGACGAATTCTAAGTACGGAAAGCGGCCACTTCACGATTCCGGCCTCTACATCTTCATAACCCGGGATTGTCACTTTCATTTCAATCGGTGCTTTTGCCATGGCAAACGTATAATGGCCTCCCTGGAAATGGTCGTGGCTTAAAATGGAACCGCCTACGATCGGAAGATCCGCATTGGATCCAAGGAAGTAATGCGGGAACTGCTTTACAAAGTCAAACAGCTTGGTAAATGCAGCACGGTCGATCTTCATCGGCGTATGCTCCCCGTTGAACACGATGCAGTGCTCATTATAGTAAACATACGGTGAATACTGGAATCCCCATTTGGATTCATTGATGGTAATCGGAATGATCCGGTGGTTTTCTCTTGCAGGGTGATCCAGTCTTCCCGCATATCCTTCGTTCTCCATACAGAGCTGGCATTTCGGATATGCATTGTTCTTCGCATTTTTCGCTGCCGCAATGGCTTTCGGATCCTTCTCCGGTTTGGAAAGATTGATCGTAATGTCAATCGTACCATACGGACTTTCTACCGTCCATTTTTTATCTTTCTTTACACGATAACGGCGAATATAATCGCTGTCCTGGCTCAGTTTGTAGAAATATTCTGTGGCTGCTTCCGGAGATTTTTCGTATGCATCCCAGAATTCTTTCTGTACCTGTGCCGGACGCGGTACCAGACAGTTCATCATCTTTGTATCAAAAAGATCCCGGTATCCGATACTGTCTTCGATCAGTCCTCTGTTTACCGCTTCATCAAGAAGCTCTTTTAATACACTTTCCAGATCAATGTTCTCTGCCTTTTCTTCCGGTTCCTCATAGCTGTCCTCATGGAACAGATCCAGAAGGAGGTTTGTCGCATAGATTTTTTCACATTCCGGAAGAAGTCCGGTTTCGATTCCATACTGCACCAGCCTGCTGATACTTTCGTTTAACATCGTATTTTCCTTCTTTCCTTATAATACTCTTGCACCGTCACCGATCTCTACTACATAGAACTCTGCTTCACGGCCTGTCTTTTCTTTGTATCCTGCTCCGACCTGATCGATAAAGGTATCCACTGCATCATTTTTTACAATGCTGACTGTACATCCGCCGAATCCGCCTCCTGTGATTCTGGATCCGATCACTCCGTCAATCTTCCATGCCAGATCTACCAGAACATCGATTTCTTCGCAGGATACTTCATAGTCATCGCGAAGAGAAATATGAGACTGATTCATCAGACGTCCGAACTCTGCAATATCATTTTCTTTCAGTGCTTTTACCGCACGGATTGTTCTCTGGTTTTCATAAACCGCATGTTTTGCACGTTTTTTGCAGATTTCATCTTTAATGGCATCCTTGTGTGCCTCGAATTCTTCTTCTGTCAGATCTCCGAGTGTCTTGATATCTACGACTTTCTGGAGATCATGAAGCGCTTCTTCACTCTCCCGTCTTCTGTCATTGTAAGCGGAATCTACAAGGCTGTGTTTTACTTTACTGTTTGTGATGACAATCTTTGCATCATCCAGTTTTACGGAAGCATATTCATACTGAAGTGTATTCGTATCGAGGAATACTGCACAGTCCTTTTTGCCCATTGCTACAGCGAACTGATCCATGATACCGCAGTTGCAGCCATTGTAATTGTTCTCGGAATACTGGCCGATCAGCGCGATGTCCTGCATTGAGATTTCAATGTTAAACAGTTCTTTCAGCATAACTCCGATCAGTACTTCCAGTGATGCGGAGGAAGAAAGTCCGGATCCATTCGGGATTGTTCCGTAAATCAGGACATCCATTCCCTGCGGAATTGAGTAGCCTTTCTTTTCAAATGCCCAGATTACACCCTTCGGGTAATTGGTCCACTGTGCTGCCTTTGACGGCACCAGATCATCGAGGCTTGTCTCAATCACGCCTAATTTTTCAAAGTTTGCAGAATAAAAGCGAAGCTTTCTGTCTTCTCTTTTTCTTGCAATTCCATATGTACCAAGGGTCAGTGCGCATGGGAATACATGTCCGCCGTTATAGTCTGTGTGTTCTCCGATCAGATTGACTCTTCCCGGCGAAAAGAAGGTTTTGATTTCCCCTTCCCCTCCGTACAGTTTCTGAAATGTTTCCATCAGTTTCTTTTCCATACTTCATACCTGCTTTCTTTTCCTGATTTATTCTCTGTAATAAAATTATAATGCGTTTATGAGATCAGTACAACAAATATATTGCTCAAAACCATAACAATATTGAGGTGTTAAAGCTTGATTTTTTCCCCGGAACAGCGTATGATACATAGGACTGAAATCACAGCCTTTCAGCCAAGTTTTATTGATACTACGAAACTACTATGCTTCCCAGTCGAAAGGGCTGTATTTCGACTGTAGAGTTTGAAACTATGCAGATTCAGATTAACGAAGATAAAAAAGAATTAAAACAACATGGAGATTATACGTTTCCGGTGAATTTAAGCGGCGAGATGTTGTCCAGATATGAAGGCGGTGCCTTTTTCTGGCACTGGCACACGGAAATAGAACTGACTTTAGTTCTGAAAGGCCAGATCGAATACCGGGTCAATGAGCGCACCTACCATCTGAAGGCCGGCGACGGGCTGTTCTGCAACAGCAACGCCATGCATGCAGGAATGCGCATTGACAACCAGGACTGCCAGTATTTTTCCACCACGTTTCATCCCCGGTTTCTGTACGGATTTGAAAACAGCATTCTTCAGACCAAATATGTGGATCCGGTCCTGAATGCCCCGGCGTTCTCTTCTGCTGTATTTCTTTCATCGGAAGAATGGGCATCAGAAATTCTTTCCCTTCTTCGGGAGATCTATGCACTTTATCTGCAGCCGGCACCGGACCAGGAACTGCGTCTTCATATTCTCATATCCGAAATCTGGAGACACTTATATGGACATTTCACAAGTTGCTCCTTTGAAGAGCCGTCCTCATCAGATTCCATCGGACGGCTGAAAGAGATTTTGTCTTTCATTCATACTTCCTATGCAAAGCAGATTACACTGGAAGAGATTGCAGATCATGTGCATCTGTCAAAAAGTGAGTGCTGTCGCTTTTTCAAGCGGCATATGAATATGACCGTCTTTGATTATCTTTTATATTACCGGATTCAGCAGAGTCTTCCGCTTTTGCAGGAAGGTCTCTGTACGATCTCCAAGGCAGCCGAGTCCTGCGGATTTTCCAATGCGTGTTATTACGGGAAACTGTTCAAGCGGTATATGAACTGTACTCCGAGACAGTATCAGGCCCGGTTCCGCCCGGACAGACAGCCATCCCGGGAGACACTCCCCCAAACAGATTAAGCAGCTGAAAAATACAGCCCCGGATTTTTCTGTCCGGAGCTGCTCTCATTTTATATTAGTTAAATTTCTTTAAGCTGATTTTATCGATCTGTTCCAGTTCTTCCTCAGAAAACGGCGTTCTGCTGACCGCTCCGACATTTTCCATAAGCTGAGACGGTCTGGATGCTCCTACAAGAACGCTTGTCACTTCTTTGTCTTTTAATACCCAGTTCAAGGCCATCTGTGAAAGGGTCTGTCCTCTCTGGGATGCCAGTTCTTTCAAGGCACGGATCTGGTGAATCCGCTCGTCTGTCAGAGCACTTTCTTTCAGGAATCTTCCGTCTGTCCGGATCCGGCTGTCGTCCGGTATGCCATTCAGATAACGGTCCGTAAGCATTCCCTGTGCCAGCGGGCTGTATGCAATGATCCCTTTTTCACGCTGTTTTGCCGCTGCCTTCAATCCGTTTTCTTCGATCGAACGGTCAAAGATCGAGTAACGGTTCTGGTTGATGATAAACGGACAATGATAAGATTCCAGAAGATCTGCCGCTTTTTCCATCGTCTCTCCATCATAGTTGGAAATCCCTGCATACAATGCCTTCCCGCTTTTGACAATTGACGCAAGAGCGCCCATCGACTCTTCCAGCGGTGTTTCCGGATCCATGCAGTGGTGGTAGAAAATATCCACATAGTCCAGTCCCATTCTCTTCAGGCTCTGATCCAGGCTGGCTGTCAGATACTTTCTGCTTCCTCCTGTTCCATAAGGGCCGTCCCACATGTCGTATCCTGCCTTTGTGCTGATAATCATCTCGTCCCGGTACGCTGCCATCTCATTCTTTAAAATCCGTCCGAAATTCTCCTCGGCGCTTCCCGGTACCGGCCCATAGTTATTCGCGAGATCAAAGTGGGTAATTCCCAGATCAAACGCGGTAAATACCAGTTCCTTCATTCTGTCATATGCTGCATTGCTGCCAAAATTATGCCACAGTCCGAATGAAGCTGCCGGGAGCTTCAGTCCGCTCTTCCCGCATTTTGCATAGCTCATCCCCTGATATCTTGTTTCTGCTGCCTGATACATGTTGCTCCTCCTTAATTTCCTCTCTCTTTAATTGTTCCTGACCGGTATGCGCCGATCAGTTCCTTTAATTCCCCAATCTTTTTCAGAAGCTGTTTTCCGTTATCCGTATCTCCCACTGTCTGGCGCTTGTGGCTGTAATTCACCGCAATCTGATGGGAGACAATATCTTTTTCCTCCTGAATGGCGATTTCTGTCGTCTCAAACGGCTCGTGTGCCGCAAGCGACATTCCGTAGGAATTATAAATCAGCGTATATCCGGCGATTCCGGTTTCCCTGTGATATGCTCTGGAAAATCCGCCATCGATAATCAGAAGTTTGCCTTCGCATTTAACAGGACTTTCTCCTTCTTTCTGATGCACCGGAACATGCCCGTTAATAATACGTGCCTCTTCCCCTTCCAGTCCGAATTCTTTCAGGATTTTCTCTGCCGTCTCTTTCTTTTCCAGAAGTTGATAATACGCATTTTTTACTTCCTGATGCGTTTCTTTTTCTGCAATCAGATACCGCTCAAAGGTCGCCATCTTACTTCTGCCATAGAGCGGAGATCCCGGTGCAGACCATAAAAACCAGAGAATATTCCTGCCCCGTTCTTTCTCCTCCTCTTCCATTGAGAAGAATGCTTTACGCACATACTGTTCCAGGACATCGTAGAGTGCGTTCCCATGATAAGTCTGCCCATAAACCGGAACTTCCATAAAGCTTCCGTCCTCATTCATCGGCACACATCCATGATAAAGGAGATTTCCATTGTATACTTTATAAAGGCTGCCCTTCTTTAACAGAAACTTCACATGCTTCTGCAGTTTTTCACAGTTTTTGAAGGCCCGAGTCAGCCTCTCCATCACGTTTTTCTCCTGTTCGCTCAGGGCATATGGCTCAGCCGGATCGATTGTCGGAAACCGCCCGTCCAAAAGCTCATACTGTTTTCTGTCAATCCTGATCTGATTTGTTTCGTAGTCAATCTGATCAAGGAGACAACGTCCATTCATTCCAAACTCCGGATTTTCGCTGGAAAGCTGTCCTTCAATTTTAAACTGAATCACTGAAATTGCCTTGTGCATTCTCTGCTGAAGCGCCAGCGAAATATCTGCTTTTTCCTGCTGGGTTTTGATTCCGAACTGCCGGGCTTCGTCATCCACATAGGTCTCCAGCGTAAAGGTTACAAGCGGAAGCATGTTGATGCCGTATCCATCCTCCAGAATGTCCAGATTTCCGTACCGGAGGCACAGGCGAATCACCGTCGCGATACATGCCTGTTGTCCGGCTGCGGCTCCCATCCAGAGGACGTCATGATTTCCCCATTGAATATCCAGTGAATGATAGTCCATCAGGCAGTCCATGATCTGGTGCGGCAGAGGTCCCCTGTCAAAAATATCGCCGATAATATGCAGATGGTCTACCACAAGCCTCTGTATCAATTCTGCCATCGCTATAATGAAAGGCTCTGCCCTCCCGATATCCAGAATCGTCTGAATGATGGCCTCATAATACGCCTCTTTGTCCGAAAGTTCCGGCTTCTCTGTAATCAGCTCTTCAATAACGTAAGCATAATCCGGCGGCAGCGCTTTCCGTACCTTGGATCTGGTATACTTGGAAGAAACGACTCTGCAAAGTTCGATCAGACGGTAAAGCGTCACTCGATACCAGTTCTGCATGTCCTCCCCGGACTGTCTTAGCTGTTCCAGCTTTTCTCTCGGATAATAAATTAATGTTGCGACCGACCTCTTCTCCGCCGTACCAAGGGTATGTCCGAATACATCATCAATCTTCTTTCGCACGGCACCCGAACCATTTCTCAGCACATGGGAAAAGGCCTCGTATTCCCCGTGAATATCCGACAGAAAATGTTCCGTTCCTTTCGGAAGGTTGATAATTGACTGGAGATTGATAATCTCAGTGGATGCCTTCTCGATTGTCGGATACAGTTCAGCCAGATATTCCAGATATTTATTTTGCTCCATATTCTCCTCCTTACCGCGGCGCGAAACGGATTTAAAGCCTTTCGAAAACCAGGTATTTCCCCTGCCAGAATCCCTGCTCTATATTTGATTATTATAAAACAGACAGGAACTGGTCTGACCAATTCCCGCCTCGTTTCTCTGCTTCAAATCATCTCACTGCCCGCAGGTTTTCCGTATCACTTTACCTGATGAAATGATTATATCATATTTTCTTATCAGTGCGTAAATTTCTCGTTCAATTTCCACTCAAATTAAAGCAAAATAACACCACAGCCAAATCCAAACCTCTCTTCCTGCTTCAATGCCATCCTTTGAAGGAACGTAGAGTCTGGAGTAAGTCTCTTTTCTTTCCCGTTAAAAAGATTTTCCATTGCCTGATCTGAATTTCTGCTTGTACCAATTATCTGAAACTTTTCCGCAAACTGCCTGATATGGGAGGACGGAGAAAGAGCTTGGATCATCGGCGGATAAAGCAGCCAGCTGTAACACAGAAAAGCCTTATATTTCGTTTCAGGATCAATCTGAGCAAAGAACTTTTTCGCTCTTTGGAAGGAGTCCTCCACCGCCTCTGTATGCAGATCTGCCCCTCTTTGAACATGACAGTTTAACACCGGACAGCCGCAGGGAAGAAGTTCTTGTGCATTCGTGGAATAAATCATATAAAAATAATCATCATCCAGATATACCATTTGGAATGGCTGAAACTGCAAAGAGCCAATTTTAAAAATCTCAGCATTCATAATGTGGCGAAACCAGATCACATCGTCTTTTTCAAGCCCGGCCCGGCCGGTTTTCTGAAAATAAATCTCTGCCCGCAGCGTAACATCCTGGAAGGTATCAAAAATAATACTGTCCGAGATTCCCCGTGCCCTGTATTCTTCATATTTCTCCACAAGAAGACAGGTAATGACAGCTAAACGGACAGCCGGAACCTGATCACACAGGGAAAACTGGAAATCCTCTCCCTGATACGCTTTGTCTGCAAGCACTTCCACTGTGTCACCCAGTCTGTTTATTTCCTTTTGAACCGCTTCCTGAATCTGATCCCGGTAATGCAGTTCTGAAAGCATGGTATGCAAGGTCATTCTGTCACCTCCATAACATAGTTACGGACTGAGAAAGCTTGTCCCTTTCTCAGTCCATCCATTGATGTTATTTTTAACATCCTATTTCTTAAACACTTCAGATTTTATGTGTTTCCAGCCACTTACCGGAATACTCCGCGATCGAACGGAGACATCCGTCCTCCATCGGAGAAGTCAGTCCTGCTCCCTTTACCAGTCCAAGGAATGTATCCGTACCTCCGCGTTTTACAAACTCTTTGTATTTTACCCAGGCCTGATCCCAGTCTTTTTCGATTTCCAGCCAGAACTGCAGCGCCACGGTCTGTGCAAGACAGTAATCAATATAGTAAAACGGTGATGCGTAAATATGGTTCTGTCTCTGCCATCCGGCTCCTCTTTCGTAAAAAGGAATTCCCTCCAGATCCAGATACGGGCGGTACCGTTTTTCCAGCTTCAGCCACGCTTCGTTGCGCTCCTGGGGCGTCATCTCCGGATGCTCATAGACTACCTGCTGGAAGTGATCCACCAGACATCCATATGGAATAAAATTCAGCGTTCCCTCAAGGTGGGAAACTTCATATTTCTTTGTCTGATGTTTGAAGAACAGCTCATACCACGGTGTCGCAAAAAATTCCATGGACATGGAGTGAGTCTCTGCAGCTTCCATGGACGGCAGATGCATGGAAAGCAGATCGATGTGCTTTTCCGCCATGTAGGAGGCAAAAGCATGTCCCGCTTCGTGGGTCAGCACATCCACATCTCCTGCCGTACCGTTAAAATTGGAAAAGATAAACGGACAGCCATAGCCCGGTATATCACAGCAGTAACCGCCGGTCGCTTTCCCCGGTTTAGCTACCACATCGAAAAGCTCCCGTTCGAACATCATTTTGATAAAATCCGCAGTCTCCGGGGACATTTCCGTATACATCCGGCGTCCTGCCTCCATGATTTCCTCCGGCGTCCCCTGCGGAACCGCATTGCCATCCGGGAAACGGAAGGAATCATCGTATATTTTCAAATGATCTACACCGATACACTCTGCCTGTGTCTTCTTGATTTCACAGACAACCGGAACGAGATCCCGAACCACCTGATCACGGAAGTCCGCAATGGCTTCCGGTGCATAGCAGTTTCTCTGGCGGCGCACATAGCCAAGCTCCACGAAATTTTTCATGCCAAGGCGGTGTGCCTGCTCGGTACGGTTTTTCACCAGTTGATCGAAAATTTCATCCAGTTCTTCCTGATGATCATCAAAAAACTTCCCGTAGGCTTCGTACGCTTCCTTCCGGATCTCACGGTC
Organism: Drancourtella massiliensis; assembly: GCF_016900655.1. Classification (GTDB taxonomy): domain Bacteria; phylum Bacillota; class Clostridia; order Lachnospirales; family Lachnospiraceae; genus Sellimonas; species Sellimonas catena. Next base: position 11,431 of record NZ_JACJKH010000002.1, on the reverse strand, counting down.
CTGGCTCTGCATAAACAGTCCCATCTGGGAAAGATTATACTGTCCGCCCTGAAATTTGATCTGCGCTCCTGCAAGCAGAGACTGATACCGGGTCTGCAGCGTACTCTCCTCCTGAAGAAGCCCGGTAATTTCCGGTGAAAATCCTTTCATCGCAAGATCCAGATTCAAAAAGATCACTTTTCCAAATTTTTCCTCCAGTTCTTTCCGGAATGGCGAGTGAAGCAGCGCTTCCTTGTATTTCTGCATCTCTTCTTCGAGAATCGGAGAAATCCGGTCGTTATATTCCCGCTCTTTTGCATAAAATTCATCTTTTGTATTCACCGTATAACGGATGTATACGAGAGAATCTGCTGTGGAAATCTCCTTTTCCACTTCATTCATCCGGTAAATGGCCGCTGCCTGCTCTTCAGCAGAAGATGCCTGTTTTACCTCTTCTGTGATTTCCCTGATCTTCTTTTTCACTTCCTCGAGATCGATTCTTTTGTAAGAAAATTCGCTGAATGTTTCCTTTCTCTCCATATGACATTTCCCTCCAGTCTTAAGATAGATTCAGTATACCACATTCATACAGGCAAAAAAAGGCGGGGAGTACGACATTTTCCAGTCGTCTCCCCGCCTTTTTCTGTCTGTCTATTCTGTTTTTGTGTCCTCACACGCTCTTCCTAATGTGCAAATCCGGCAAACGATAATTCGCATCCGTGTCCAACACGGCTGAAGATATTGACGATTCTCGTCATGACTTCGGGATACTGCTCCTCCTGTGTCAGAACCAGTATTTTCGTATTATCTTCCGTAAACTCTGCCCGTTCCACCTCCGGGATTTCCAGCATCTCTTTCAGGATTTCCGAAACCATTTCCTCTGTCAGATTTTTTGCCACTCGATAATACCTTCCCAATTTTAAGGCCTTCTTTCTTTAATTAGTTATTTCTAACTTTTAGTATAGTCCTTCCTTTTTCTGTTGTCAAAGAATTTCTGATAAAAAATTATCAAATATGGAATTTCCAGAATGTCCGATGTATCTTTTCAAACTCTTTCCGGTTAGTTTTCTTTCTGCTATACTATTTCTATATTTAATTAAACGATATGAAAAGAAAGGAAGAACGTTTTATGCAGTCTTTTTCATTGGGCCAAAATCAGATTTCCATTTTACCTGGCAGACGACCGGACGCACCCGTTATTTATCTTCCTTCGGTTAAGGACGAAGGTGCCTGCATCTCCCGGTATCTGCTGGAATACGGCTGTCCGGATCTTACACTTGTTTCGATCAGTGATCTTTCCTGGAATCACGATATGGCACCCTGGGACTGTCCGACTGTCTTTCCAAAAGGTGATCCTTTTACCGGAGGCGCTGACGCATACATCCACCAGCTGACAGAGCAGATTCTTCCTGAAGCTGAACGGCGGATCGGATCCGAACCAGTCTGGAGAGGAATCGCTGGCTATTCTCTTGCCGGGCTGTTCGCCATCTATACGCTCTATCACACAGATCTGTTTTCCAGAGCTGCCAGTATATCCGGTTCTCTGTGGTTTCCCGGCTTCTCCGAATACATGGAATCCCATTCCTTGGCTGTCCGGCCGGACTGTATTTACCTTTCTCTTGGAAAGAAGGAGCACAAAACAAGAAATCCGCTCATGAAAACAGTCGCACATCATACGGAAAAGGCCGTCTCCTGTTTTCAGTCACAGAACATCCACGTAACCTTTGAGTGGAATGAAGGCGGGCATTTTGATCATCCGGATCAAAGAACAGCAGCAGGTATTCAATGGATCACAGAACAGCATTGAGCTTCAGGCCGTATGATGAAATATCTAAAAAAATCGCTGAATGCCTCATATAAAGGCACCAGCGATTTTTTTGCTTTTTCTAACTGTTTTACATCAATCTGCGGAACAGATCTTTCAGATCTTCCACGCTTGCGTCTTTCGGGTTGCCAGGCGCGCAGGCATCTGCGTGAGCAGATTCTGCAAGGAAGTCCAGATCTTCTTCTTTTAATGCTTCCAGTTTTGTCGGGATTCCAACATCTACAGACAGCTGCTGAACGGCATCGATTGCCGCTTTCCGGTATTCTTCCACAGACATATCGTCCACACCTTTTACACCCATTGCTCTTGCAATTTCACGGTACTTTTCTCCTGTGCAGTCAGCGTTGTACTCCATTACGATCGGCAGCATCATTGCGCATGCAACACCATGCGGAGTATCATAAACTGCTCCCAATGTATGTGCCATGGAATGAGCGATTCCAAGTCCTACATTGGAGAATCCCATACCGGCAATGTACTGGCCAAGAGCCATGCCTTCCCGGCCTTCTGCTTCTCCTGCCACTGCGCTCCGGAGGGATCTGCTGATGATTTCGATTGCTTTCAGGTGGAACATATCGGTCATTTCCCACGCTGCTTTTGTCGTATATCCTTCGATGGCATGTGTCAGAGCATCCATTCCCGTTGATGCTGTCAGTCCTTTCGGCATGGAAGACATCATATCCGGATCCACGACTGCAACAACCGGCATGTCATGCGGGTCTACACAAACGAATTTTCTCTTTCTTTCAACGTCTGTAATAACATAGTTGATCGTTACTTCCGCTGCAGTTCCTGCTGTGGTCGGCACAGCAATCGTTGGCACACAAGGATTTTTCGTAGGCGCTGTTCCTTCCAGGCTTCTTACGTCCTCAAATTCCGGATTGGCAATGATAATTCCGATCGCCTTTGCCGTATCCATGGAGGAACCTCCACCGATCGCAATGATATAGTCTGCCTTTGCTACCTTAAATGCCTCAACTCCGTGCTGTACGTTCTCAATCGTTGGAAATCCCTGTCTCCATCTTCCATCGTATGTACTATCGCAAGGGTAGTATTCACTTCCTTATCATAAATCAAACCTTTGTCGGAGATGCCAATTCTTTTGATGGTATTCCCAAGCATTTTCCCAAAATAGTCGTCTCCGACCTTTCCTATAAAGGCAGTTTTATAACCCAACCCGGTCAGCATTGACAGCACATTACATGGTGCACCTCCTGGATTTGCTTCAAATACCGGATTCCCATTGGAGCTGTTCCCATTCTGGATGAAGTCAATCAACAGCTCGCCTAACGCAACAACATCATACATGCTTGCCCTCAACCTTTCTTTCCTGTATTTCCTTCACAATTTTGTTATATGCTTTCTTATTCAAACGATAGAAATACAAAACTATCGCCGTTACGATCCAGAGTATCCCCGGAACTGTTGTAAAAGAATGTTTAATAATGGATAATACCGCTGCATTCTGCTGCTGGTTTGCAACATATCCAAACATGCTCAAAACACCTGCAAGTACAGAAGTTCCAATCGCCATTCCGATTTTGTTTCCCAGTGAAATAAATGCATACTGAAATCCATCATTTCTGAGTCCGGTCTTCCATTCTCCATACTCCACACAATCCGGAACAATCGCATAGATCGCAGTATTAAAACCGGAAAAGAAAAATTGTGCCAGACAAGAAAATGTATAAAATGGAACAGGATTTTCTCCAACTGTAAAGAAGTACATACAGAACATACTAATTCCCGTCAACAGTGCAAAGATGGATGCAGAACGTCCTTTATTATTGGTAAGCCGAAATACCAGTGGAAAGCAGGCAGCACCAATAATAGATGGAAGAATAATAAACAAAGAATAGGTGCTAAATAACGCTTCGTTTCCCTCCACATAGGTAAAATAGTATAATGCATCCGCATTTCTTCCATAGAGTGTCACACCGAACAGAAATTGTCCTGCAAGAGCGATCATATATGGACGATTTTTTGTCACAGTCGCTAACTGAACCTTTATAGAAATTTTTTCTTTCTCCGGTACTTCCACCACTTCTTTTGTTTTTGCGAAGCAGAAAATATGACACGCTGCGAAAATACATCCATATAAAACAGCAATCAATAAATATCCCTTTTGATCATTTCCACCACCAAGCCTTCCAATAAGAGGAACCGTCACAATATTGATAATGCCAATCGCAATCATTGCACTGACAGATCGGAATGTATTGATTTTCGCCCGTTCTTCTATATTCTGTGTCATTGCTCCACACAGTGTCCCATAAGGAATATTCACGCACGTATAACCTAATACAAGAATACAATAAGTGATTGCCATATAGATGACCTTTGCAGTGGACGACCAATCCGGATGTGCCCAAAACGTCAAGATCAGTATCACGGCTGTCAATGGTGCCGCCACCAAAAGCCATGGTCTGTATCTTCCCCATTTCGTATGGGTTTTATCGCTTAATCCGCCAATAATCGGATCATTAATTGCATCCCAAAATCGTGAGAACAACATCAGACCTGCCACCGCTCCCATACTAATTCCAAAAATATCTGTATAGAATATCATCAGGAAATTTCCCACGAACATCCAGCTGAAATTGCATCCCACATCTCCCATACCGTATGCAATCTTACTGATCAGTGGTACTTTTACGTTTGTATCTTTCTGATTCATTACAATTCTCCTTTATCAATTACAAATACTGGCTGGCTCTACTTTTTCCTGATCCGGGCCGGTAATTGAAAAAATTTGTTTCCTTATTCTGTAATACGGATAACAGCCTTCACAATATCCGCTTTATTATTCACACTATAATCCATTGCTTTCTGTGCTTCGTCCAATCCAAATATATCCGTTACAATCCCCTTCAGATTTACTTTTCCTGCTGCAACCGCATCAATCGCCATTGGATAAATATGACGGTAACGGAATACGGTCTTAAAGGTCAGTTCTTTGTCCAGTGCAAGACTCATCGGAAGTGTCATCTCTCCACTCTTGCTATATCCCACAAGAACAATATTGGAGCCTTTTTTTGCCATATGAATTGCCTGCCTTGTTGTAATTTCCGTACCCGCTGTTTCAATTACCAGATCTACACCAGCTCCATCTGTCAGCTGCTTTACCCGTTCCAGTACATTTTCCTTTGCGCCATTAATAACTTCCGTCGCCCCCAGTTCCAATGCTTTTTCAAGCCGTTTCTCCATAATGTCCACCACATACACTTCCGACACTCCTCTTGCTTTCAATGCCATCATTGAAACAAGACCGATACAGCCTGCGCCCATGACAACAGCCTGCTGTCCAAGGTGTGCCTCTCCCTGAATCGCTGCATGGAACCCTACTGCCAATGGCTCAATCAAAGCACCTTCCAGCGTACTTACATTATCTGGAAGTTTGAAACACAGATCTGCTTCGTGAGCAACATATTCTTGAAATACGCCGTCTACAGGAGGTGTTGCAAAGAACACCACATCCGGGCACAGATTGTAACGTCCCGTTTTACAAAATTCACAGTGTCCACAGGTTTTTCCTGGTTCCAAAGCAACTCTGTCTCCAACCTTTAAATGCTTTACATTCTTACCAACTTCGACAACAGTTCCTCCCGGTTCATGACCCAGCACAAAAGGCGGATTTACCACATAGTCTCCAATGGCCCCTGTTTCATAATAATGCAGGTCACTTCCGCAGATACCCACATATTCCAGTTTTACCAATACCTCGTCATCTTTTGGATTTGGAATATCCCGCTCTTCAAATCCCATCTTTCCGATTCCCAGCATGACAGCAACTTTCATCTTTCCTTTCATTATTATTTCCTCCTTTTTATGTTACTTTATTTTATACTTAATTAAATAGTTTTATTATGTTTTTTACTTTATATCCTATTCCACTTTTTGTCAATAGTTCCTGGCAATCAAGTATTATTTCGTCATTATCTTCAAAAAGACATCTTACGTTTTAGTAAAACTGCATCAAAAAAAGAGACTCCATTTCTGAAGTCTCCTGTAAAAGCACCTGCGTGCAGTTTATATCTGTTTTACAAAATTTTCAATTACTTCCAGTGCTGCTCCTAGCGCCGCTGCCCCAACCTTATATCTGCAGCTATTTACAAATTGTTGATCCTCTGTAAATGTATTCCGTTCCGATACTTTATTCCATAGATCCGGTAAATAAGGCTCTATATAGCTTCCCACATATCCTCCCAGAATAATATCACAATCAAGGAGCATCCGGATATTATTTAATGCCACAGCAAGATAGCCTGTATAGACATCCCATATATCTGCCACCTTTGGATCTTTCTTCTCCAATAGCTCAAAGAACTTTTCTAATTTTCCTCCTGCTGCATCTGACAAAATTGCCGCACTGCAATACGCATCCAGGCATCCTTTTTTCCCGCAATAGCATATCTTTCCATCCGGAATCACAGTCATGTGCCCGACTTCTCCGCAGCGAAAATGCTTGCCCTGTACGAGCCCATTATTATCAAAAATTGCCCCTCCAACTGTATTACTTAAAGACAAGTAGAAAAAACGCTCTCGTTCATCTGAACAAATTCCTTCCGCATAAGCTCCCGCATTCGCATCATTCACAAAACAACAGGGATAATCAAAAAAACTGCTTATGGAATCAAAAGGTATCATTTCTACCCCAAGGATATGCGAATACGTAATTAACTGTCTATCCAAATCAATGATTCCAGGAAAAGAAATTCCTATACCCAAAATTCTTTTACGGTCAGCATTGCTTTCATCCAGAAAACATTCCAGTTCCTCTTTCACCTTATGATAATAAGTCGGCTCATGGGCATACGGAAGATAAATACGCACATGCTTTAAAATCTCACCGGTAAGATTCGTAAGCACAAAGCTAATATGGTTTTTCGTAATATCTAATCCTACAGCCTGCCTTACATTTATCACAGTTGAGAGTGCCTTCGCACGTCTTCCTCCAGTAGACTGCAGTTCTCCGGTTTCTTCAATGAAGCCCTTCTCAATCAACTCTTTTGTGATCTGCGTCACAGTAGGAAGACTCATCTTCATATCATACGAGATTTCCGGATTAGAGGCAGTTCCACGCTTACAGATATACCTGAAAACACGATTTCTGTTTGCTTTCTTTACCTCCATATTTGTTGTCTGCTTTCTTTCCATGTTATATCACCCATACTTTATTAAAGTGTTTTCTTTAGTATAACATTCTGTCTTCCAGAAAGCAACTTTACCATACTGGCTTTCGTTTTTATTTATAAATTTGTTTTTCTGTCAGCATTCCTGTCCATCTATTTACAGTTTAAATAAGTCCGGAAAAACTGTTCCATTTTGTCAAATGGAATCGCATCCTTTCCGCCTCCATCGTACAGATCGGTATGCACCGCATCCGGAATAATCAGTAATTCCTTATTATCCGCATATGGATTCTCTTTGACCATCGCAGCATAGGCATCACGGCTGAAGTAACAGGAATGCGCCTTCTCCCCATGCATCATCAGCACCGCGCTGCGGATTTCGTTGCTGTATTTCAGAATCGGCTGATTCAGAAACGACATACAGCCGATGACATTCCATCCTCCATTGGAATTTAAGGAGCGTTTGTGATAGCCGCGGTCTGTCTTATAATAATCGTGATAATCTGCCACGAAGAACGGCGCATCTTCCGGGAGCGGATCCACCACGCCGCCGCCCAGTGCGTAGCTTCCGTTTTTGTAGTCTACGATCCGTTGTGCATTCAGCGCCTCTTTCTTTGCATATCTGGCATCTGCAGAATCCTCTGCGTCAAAATATCCGTTTGCATTGACACGGGACATATCGTACATGGTAGACGTCACCGTCGCTTTGATCCGGGTATCCAGTGCCGCCGTGTTCAGCGCCATGCCGCCCCATCCGCAGATGCCGATGATACCGATTTTCTCCGGGTCTACGTTATCCTGTACAGAGAGAAAATCAACCGCTGCCTGAAAATCTTCCGTATTGATATCCGGGGAGGCCATGTACCTCGGTTCGCCCCCGCTTTCCCCGGTAAAAGAAGGATCAAATGCAATCGTAAGAAACCCTCTCTCTGCCATAGTCTGGGCATAGAGTCCTGCTGCCTGCTCCTTCACCGCTCCGAATGGTCCGCACACCGCAATGGCCGGCAGTTTTCCTTCACTCTCTTTTGGCTCATATAGATCCGCTGCCAGGGTAATCCCATACCGGTTGTGGAATGTCACCTTCCGGTGATTCACCTTTTCACTTTTCGGAAATATTTTATCCCATTCTTCCGTTAAATTCAGCTTTTGAGTATCAGTCATGTCCATTACCATCCTTTCATTCTGTCTTTATTATATCTTCTTGTTTTCCCTGTCGCTAATGGTTATAATTTATATCGTGATATAATTTTTTAGAATATCAGGAGGCAGAGATTGGAATGGAATTAAAAACATTAAACTACTTTCTTGCTGTTGCACGGGAAGAAAATATGACACGGGCCGCCGAGCAGCTTCACGTCACTCAGCCCACTCTTTCCAAACAGCTGAAAGCCCTGGAAGAGGAACTTGGAAAGAAACTTTTTACGAGACACAGTTTCAGCATTCAGCTCACCGAAGAAGGGATTCTGCTGGGGAAACGTGCGGAAGATCTTGTCAAAATGGCAGATAAAATCACAGAAGAATTTCATACTCTGGACGATATTCTGGGCGGCGATATTTATCTGGGCCTTGCAGAATCCTATCAGATCCGGCATCTTGCCGCTGTGATCCGTGCCATGAAAACAACCTATCCCGCTCTGCATTATCATATTACCAGCGGTGATACCGAGCAGGTTACAGAAAAACTGGACAAAGGAATTATTGACTTTGCCGTACTGGCCCAGGAGCCCGATCCTGCCCGGTATCATTTTCTAAAATTTCCCGAACCGGATGTGTGGGGTCTTGTCATGCCTGCCGAATGTCCGCTGGCCGGAAAATCCGCTGTTACAGTCGATGATCTGGCCGGGCTCCCTCTGTTCTGCTCGGAACAGGGATGGAACCATGATATTGCCAGATGGTGCGGCAGTCGTATGGATGAGCTGCAACCGGAAGGCTCTTTCCGCCTTTCTTACAATGGCTCCATTTTCGTCCGGGAAGGACTGGGGTATCTCCTGACCTTTGACCACCTCATTGACACCCATCCGGACAGCGGACTTGTCTTTCGCCCGTTGAATCCGAAGCTCGAAACCAGTATCTACCTGATCTGGAAAAAATATCAGGTATTTACTCCGATTGCAGAACGGATGCTGGAAATGGTAAAAGATCGGTTTACCGTCTGATCTCACTGATAATATTTTCGCGTATCATCTTCCGTGCCGGAATCATCACCGCCACAATGGCAAGCACCACATTCAACACCATGATTCCGGCCAAAACCATGTTCGGGACCGTGGAGGTTACATGTAAAAACTGTACGACATGTGCCATGTAGTAATCCATGACTCTACGGAAAATGTAATGATAACATACGAAGATCAATGCATCTGCCAGTAATCCATACAAAATACCTGTCTGCAGAATCATTTTGTAAAAGCCACTGTCCGTAATCCCCATGGCACGCATGATTCCGTATTCCTTTCTCCTTGCGAGAATGGTGTGGTTCATACTGTTCATAATGTGGAACAGGCTGATGATGAGCAGAATCACGGCAATGCTGGAGAAGAAAATCTGCTGCTGGTTCAGATAATTCCTCTGTGTCTCAATCGCGGAAGTATAATCCTGCAATACTGCTTTTGGAACATCACGAATCGTCTGCAGTAACTGATTACTTACGCTTGCCGTCTCTGCTCCTTCTGCCGGTGACGCATGGATAAAACTATAATTCGTGATTCCGAAGTTTTCTTTCATCTTTTCATTTGTCGTAATGATGCTCTGCGCATTTTCCCAGACTTCCGTATTCAAGAAATCCTGTTCCTGAGCCAGCGGTCTGCTTACAATGGCCGCGATGACAAATTCTTTTTCTATATAATTTTCTTCCTTGCTCTGAAATTTCAGCAGGTCATCTGTATACGCCTCTGGTTTTGGAACCCGCAGCGTAATCGTATCTCCCGGCTTTTTCCCGTAAAAATAGTAATTCCCCTGGCCATCCATATTGGCCGTCACAATCACCTGGTTTTCCTTTTTTATGCTTTCCGGAAGAATCTCTCCCTCCAAAACATAGTCACGAAGCTGTTCCATCATCGCATCATCATAACCGTACACATCATATTTGATCCGGTACGTTCCATCCTCCTGCTGATTGCAGATCCCCGCATACCTCTGAATAAAATACGGTTCCTCATTTTGATATTGAAAAAAGTCTTTCCATCTCTCATCCGCCAGAAATTCACCTTTTGTAAGCTGTATTTCTCCCAGCGTATACTTCGTTGCGTAGACCTGATCTGTTTCCGGCATACTTTTTATTTGATCCGCCACCGATTCCGGAATCGTATCTTCCAGTGAATTGGACTTTAGACCAATCCGGTATTCCGAACTAAGTCCGTCGTCCGATTTCAGAGAAAGCTCCGCATGTACTTTCAAATTCTCTACCATATAAGTGGTACATAAGAAAATACAGCCGCCAATGGACAGGGACAACAGAATCCCAACCACTTTCCTCCTGTTCGCAAACATAAATTTCCTTACTACCACTCCTGCCATGTTCACATGACGCAGTGCATAGATTTTTCTTCTTTTTGTAAAAGAAAGATCGCCGCTCATTCCTTCTTTCAAGGACTGTTTTCGCATGGACCGGACTACAAGGAACGCAATTAGCGCAAATGAAATCAGCAGGAACACAAATCCAAATACCATGGCGTCCCAGGAAAGATAAAACTGAATTCCTCCGCTTCCTTCTGCCAGCGTCTGGTCTGCGACAGATAACACCTGTTCTCCAAAAACTCCACTGAATCTCTGATACACAAGGCTTAGCATCCCGTTGCCTAAAAGGCATCCAAGGGGATATCCAACGAGAAACAGCATCCATAGTTCCAGAAGCAACGTGCCACCGATCTGCTGCTCACTGACTCCCAATGTCTGCAGCATGGCATATTCGGAAGTCCTCTTTGACACAGAAATATTAAATACACTGTATACAATAAAAAGGCTGAACAGACACAGCAGCAGAATCATTCCATAGTAAGCCAGATTGTAATCGCTTTGTAATTGCAGGACAATATAGGTAAAATTCCCTTCCTCGCTGGTCAATCCGAATTTCACGGTATCATAAACGTTCTGGGGTTTCTCGCCGCCAAGATACTGTGTGACTTCATCGTTCCCGACAACAGCCTCGGAGGAAATCCGGTGTTCCTGTAAAAACGCATCCAGCTGCCTGTACAGCTTCTTGTCTTCATCGAATTTCAAATATAAGAAGGTCTGACTTCCCCGGCCCGTAAAAGAATCACTCACAAAGACTTCCATCTCACTGGAGCTTGCCGCCCATTCACTTTTGAGCACCCCTGTTACCACATAATCCTTCTCGCCAATCCGAAGAGAATCCCCAGGATTACCGGAAAATCCAAGATTGCTGAGTACATATCCGTCCGCCGCAATTTCATTTTCCTTTTCCGGGAAGGTTCCCTCCAGCAGTTCTCTATGTGCCATCTGGCGGTAAGTTTCGTCCGCATGAATAAACGTGATT
>NZ_JACJKH010000001.1 GCF_016900655.1 Drancourtella massiliensis | reverse complement strand
GTCTTCGTCATAGACAATCTCAGCCGGGATCTGCTCTGTCAGGTCGTATGCTGCATCGTAGCTGGTAGCTTCTGTGTATGGTGCCTTAAGGGCTGTTCCCTTTTCATCATCCATTACATAGTTCACTTTCAGGCTTCTTGCCTGTGCTGTGTACACAGCTTTTAAAGTAATAATCGTGTCCTCGCCAGCTGCTCCGTCTTCAATAGCATCTTGTACACTCCATGGTCTTGCAGACTGCGTTGCATTACTTTCAGTTGTCCATCCAGTCGCTGTATATCCTTGTTTCTCCGGTAAATTCTTCACCTCAATCTTATCAAGAGCACTGATTTTCGGCAAATAGGCTTTAAATCCGTCTGGGCATGTTCCTTTTTTGATAATAGTATATATATTATTATCAACAGGATTTTCTACAAGTCCGGCTGGATTTGTTGAATATTCAACGTTATATTTTGTTGTCAGATATACATACACCGTACTTCCATCCGCCACATTATCAACAGTAACTTCTTTACCATTCTGGGTAATATCTTTTGGATCTGTTTCTCCCTGGACTTGCTTTGCATATACGCTGTTAAGAATATAATCTCCGTGTAAAGTGATTTTCATGTCAACGCAATCATATTGGTAATAGCCAAATTTTAATACTCCAGATCTTACAGCAGCATCTTGATCCTGTACCCGTTTACCGTCAACATAAACATTTAAATAAATCTCACCTTGACGATACACTTCTTGATTATTTCCAATATCTTCTGCATTGGCATAATCACCTATGATGTCACTGGTTTCAATTTCTTTCCACTGAGCAACAAATCTTACATTCTCTTGCGGCATCGTGAATCTATTATCTTCAACATCTACGCCAGAATTCTGAATTTTCCATCCAGTAAACACATAGCCAGACGAAGTAGGTTTCGCATCACTTACAGTCTGACTGGTTCCCCATGGTACACTTGTTGTAGCAGGAACTTCAGAAGCACTCGCCACCTCTCCTTTATCATAGCTGATTGTATAGGTGTCTAAGTCATAATAGAATTTAACTGTGGTGTCACCATTTACTCCGGTTATTGTAAGATGGGATTTTTCATCATTAAGGTGATATCCTTTATATGTATCTCCTACACCTTCTTTTTCATGCGGTCTATTTATAATCGTGATACTTTGACCATACTGAGCTGTTTTTGTTTCACCTTCTGACTCTACCTCGTCATATGATTCCGGATTAGTCTGGCTTTGCTTGTACACTTCAATATTATAAGCATATCTTTCCGGATTTGCTCCTTCTGCAACCCACTGGGCCTCGAAAATAATTTTATTGTCTTCTGTAGCATACTCCGCAACATCCTCTAATGGGATTGTATCTCCTGGCCAATATGTCTGATCGCAGTTTTTGATTTTCCACCCATTAAATTGTTTTCCAGAGGAAATTGGTGTTTCGTTCCCTACAAAGATATCCGAATATGTCCCAGATGCTCCAGAAATACTGTAACTATTAGAATTTGTCGGAAGATTCTGCACATCATTACCTGAACCGCCAGTATATTGAACCGTATAAATTAAAACTTTTGCCGTAATATTCAAGACCGTACATCCTTCAGAACTTTCTTGAATGGTAAAATAGTAATATCCATTGCTTGATGTTATTCGACCTAATGTGCCGGCATCCACATCAACATTAATATTACCATACCCAGGTTTTATCTTATACCGAAACCGAATGCTATCTCCATCTCCCTGGCTGTCATATCCCAACGGAACAGCTTCTTCAGCTGCTTTCCAATTCTGAACACCATTATCATTGTCAAAAACCTCAAGATCTACGCCTTCTATTTTATTTGGCATAATTTCTTTCCAAGAGTTCGCACGGAAATTTCCTCCGGTGATGACAATATCTTCATAAACATTGGACAAAGTAACTTTATATCTGTATTGTCCTGTTTTTCCACCTCCCGCCCACCACGGTTTCTCAGTTGGTATTTCAACTAATTCTATTTTGACATTAGTTCCTGTTGACAATACATCTTCTGAGACAGCACCTTTTGCATAACTGGTCGGAACATTTACATATTCTCCATTGATCTGCAAAGAATTAAATCGCCAATCGTTTGATCCATATGCTATTGAAACCTGGAATGTATATTCTCCGCCCGCATTGAAGGCAACTTTCGAGTTTTCACTCCGGCCAATGTTTGTCCAAGTAGCACCATGATAGTTTTCCAGCTCAATTTCTTCTACCCAGGCATGATATTGTTCTACTTTCTCAAAGTTAACTTCAACCTTGATTTTACCATCGCGCCCTGGCACAGCTTTTTCTGCAGGAATGTTATACACTGTATTATCTGAAGAGATTTCTTCATCATTCACAAAAACCGAAGTTTCATATCCTCTTGCTGTTGTGACTTCAATATTAAACCCTTTGTTTAATGTTGAATTGTTTGGGCAGTTTACTGTATTCCCTTTAACATCTGCTCCGTTTCCAGATATTTCCAGCTCGATCGGATAACCAATTTCGTCATAGATCAACTGTATTCGTTCATTTTCTCCTAAAATTGTTGCTGGTTGATAATACCCTTCATTCCCTGAAACAGTTGCATAATATATGTTGTTATTATAAGTTCCAACATAGTCTAATCTTGTTCCGCCTGAAGTTTGAGCATACAAAAACTGATATCCTGATTTTGCATATGTAGATTCCGTAATATTTCCTTGCGGAATATCGATAGTTTCAAGTCGTTCATCATTACTATTATAGACATCTACCTCAACAGTTCCTGCTACTAATAAGTTGATTGCTCTAATCTTGCCTGTCGGTACTTGGGAATCTGTATTCTTTTCAGAAGAGTTATCATTCTCTACAGAATTCTGTTTCTGATTTTCAGCTTCACCTGTCGTCTGCTGATCTTCCGTCTTAGCCCCGGCATCCTCCTTCGGCTCCTCCGCTTTACTATCCGCGTCCTCGCCATCTTCGTTTGCTTCAGGTATCTTCTGATATACGACTTTGACAGTAGTATTCTCATCTACCTGGAGTTCGTAGTAGCTGTCTTTCACCAGCCTGAGCGGTGTCTTCTCGTCAGGCATCTGGTACACTGCGGATACCTGATATCCGTCGTCGGCTTTTACCTTAAACTGGACTTTTCCATTTTCGTCCGTCTTTAAAGTTTTGCCGTCGGCCACTTCGTTGCCGTCCATATCGGTAACTTTACCGTGTTTTTCCGGCGTCTCGAAGGTGATATCGTAGAGGACCTTCTCTTCTCCGGTCTTGGAATCTTCCTGCTTTTCTTCAGCTTTCTGAGCTTCCGCATCCGTAGATGGAGTCTCCTGGGTCTGTGTATCCGTGCTCGGAGTTTGGGAAGAAGTTTCGTCTTTTGTCGTTTCTTCTTTTGCTGTCTCTTCCTGTGTCGTCTGAGCCTCAGTCTGACTGCCTGCATCTGTCGTGGTATTCTGCGTGTCAGTTTTCTTCGTTTCAGTCTGCTGTTCAGCCTGCGCTGAAGAATCTGTGCCATTTCCCGTCTGATCAGATGCCTGCCCCTCTATGCCTCCCGATGCATCGCTTTGGGAATTAAGAGATTCGGCACTTTCGGCACCTGCCTGTGTAGTAGTTGTGTCTGTTCCCGGTGCCGCATATGCGACATTAGAAAACACCATTGCAGCCGCTACTGCCAATGCTGTAATCCTTTTTGCTCGTCTCATCTCTTTTCCCCTCCTTTCCTTTTAAAATTTTTGTATTCCCTCCATGCCTCACGGCATCATGGTTCATACATATAGGGGAAAAATTTACCCCTACACTATATAAAGACGGAACAAACTTCAAAAAAGGGTCACATTTTCTTCATTTTTTTTTCATATTTTTCAAATTTTTTCTTCTGAATGGACGGCACATGGAAAACAGCCTGTTTTTTCGCCATTTTTGCGTTTCATTTTTCTCAGGTCCTGACGGTGTTTTTCGTACTACGGTCTAAAAAAAATGGAAAACATTTCCATTTTTTTTATTTTTCCGCTGCTTTTTTTAATTTTTTCAAGTTTTTTTTCGATTTTGTGAACCGTTTTGCACTTTTTCACCGTCTAAAATATATAGAAAGGTTAATTGCGGAAGTTATCCGGACGATCTTCTTTTTGTTCTGGTCAAAGGACCTGGCAAAGCACGTCGGTTTATCATTAAACTTCCGTTGTAGGCGAAACCGGCTCTGTTTTCGCCATAGATAATTAGATTCACATTTATATTGTCACAAACCGGTTACTAACATTTATTGCAGAAAGGACTTGTGGAATCATGAAACATGAAGAGAACAACCGTACTAACAGGCATTCTGAAACATCTGATTTTCTTCACGACAAAAAAGCCGCAGACCAGCTTTTTCAGAATATCGTTTCAGAGCTTGAATTAAACCCATCTTTAACCCGTCATTCAGGCTGTGCATATCACCGTCGTTTTATCGGCCGTTATGTTTTGCGGGGCACCTGCGTACTGGCGGCGGCCTGCCTGTTTGCTTTTTGCGGAACCGGGTTTCTTCAGAAACCTGCGATTTCCCGTGTGAAGGCAGCTCCGTCTTCCAATGCGGCAAGTGCTACTGTAACATTTCAGGTAGATGCACTTTTTCCAGTCCGTGATGTCAGCGCTTCTTTGAACGAGAAAACGATCAATGTAGACACTCTTGGAAACAACGGCTATTCCATTGAGGTCAGTGAAAACGGATACCTTCTTCTGGAAGTGGTTTCCATTTCCGGTATCCGGTCAGAGCAGGGCCTGTCAATTGATTCGATTGACGATCAGGCGCCTGTCATCGTGTCACATATGCACACGGGCAGCCTTATTGAAATTCATGTCCGGGATATTGGTGATTCCGGCGTTGACTATGACGGTATCTATGCCACGACTTCTTCCGGCATGATAAAGCCGGAATCCTTTGACGCTGCAGACGGGCTGGTCGTTTTTCCGTATCCATCCGAGGATATGTATATCACGATACCGGACAAAAACGGAAACCGTCTTGTTTCCCTCCTGCAGCCGGCTGATGAATCCGGCACTGAAGAAAGTCGATAAATTTCTATTTTCAGAACAAGGCCAGGAAAAGGATCGATTCCTTTCTCCTGCCTTGTTTTCCTGTTTCGCAAATGGTATACTTAAAAGACATAACAGAAAAACAGTCCGGTTTAATTTATAAACGACAAGAGGTTTAACGATGTCACATGAATCATTTGACACGAAATATCTTTCTTATCTTTCCGGTTTTATCCGGAAACATGATGGGAAGGCTTTCGCAGAATTATACAACTATACATACCAGAGGGTTTACAAATATGCTTTCGCATTTCTGAAAGACCCTTATCTGGCTCAGGATGCAGTGCAGGAAATCTACACTTCCATTTACAAAAATATAGATGCCTTGAAAGAGGATTCTCTGTTCCACTCCTGGATGAATCAGATTATTTATCATATCTGCTGTGATTTTCCCCGGAAAGCAGGCAGCAGTCAGAACGAGCAGACTGATTTTACCAGTGATCCGAGGGTGCTTAGTATCGCTTCCGAGGAGGACTGCTTCCGTGACATCTCTGACCGGGAGTTTTTAGCTCATTACCGGGAAGCTCTGGATGAGCTCCCTTTTGCAGAGCGTCAGGCATTTCTCCTGCGGTACGAGCATGACCTGAAGCTGGAAGAGATTGCCGTGTTTCTTGACTGTTCTCTCAGTACTGCCAAGCGGCACCTGCGCGCTTCCAAACGGCATCTGGCCGAAAGGCTGAAATCATTTCAAAACTAAGATAGGAGTTTTTTGATGAATCTGAAACGCAGACTTGTGATTCTGTGCGGGCTTCTTTTCTGTCTCGTCCTTCTTGTTTCCGGATGCTCTTCCGGGGGGAAATCTTCTTCCGGCGGTGGATCCGGGGATGGCAAGGCCGGGACACGTGACTCGACGCCGCACGTTTATGTACCGGAAGCATCCGGGACGGGTCTTCTTGGCGGACCGCCTCTGACTCTGGATATCTCTCACACGGACCAGGGCTATCTGATGGCTCTTTATGACGGTTCCGCATCGAAGGCAAACATTCAGATCACCGGCCCGGATGGAATCACCTATAAATATTTCATCACAACTCCCGGAGAGTATGTGACGTTGCCGCTCACATCCGGGAGCGGCACTTATACGATTGCCGGATATGAGAATATCGTAGACAATCAATATGCATCTTTATATAAGGAAACGATTGAGGTCACACTGGCGGACGAGCTGCTGCCGTATCTGTACCCGAACCAGTATGTGAATTTCTCTTCGGAGTCCCGGGCGGTTCAGAAGGCCTCCGAAGTGGTAAAGAGCGCTTCCTCCGATCTGGACGCCGTGGCGGATGTGTACCATTTCGTCATCGAGCATGTGTCTTACGACACGGAAAAGGCCGAGACAGTTCCTGCCGGTTATCTGCCGGATGTGGACGAGACGCTTTCCACCGGAAAGGGGATCTGTTTTGACTATGCCGCGCTGACCACGGCCATGCTCCGTTCCCAGAATATCCCGACCCGTCTTGAGATCGGATATTCCGGAAAAATCTATCATGCATGGATCAGCGTCTACATCGAAGACATCGGGTGGATCGATAAACTAATCGAATTTACGGGAGATGCGTGGACGAGGATGGATCCGACCTTCGCCTCCAGCAATGAAAATAATGAAAAGATTCTGAAATATATCGGCGATGGTTCCAATTATAACCTTCAGTACCTGCATTAGTTGCAGCCGCAGTTCAGAAAGGAGTATTATGAAAACTTTATCCAATACCGAATTAACAACGTTCTGCAGTCAGTTTGCCCTGATCCTGCGTTCCGGGATCTCGTCGCTTGAGGGGCTTTCGATCATGCAGGAAGATAGCCCGAAAGGAGAAGGACAGGAGCTCCTTTCCGGGATGATCCGGACAATGGAGGAAACCGGAAGTCTTTACGAAGCTCTTACCGCATCGGAAGTGTTTCCGCCGTATCTTTGCAGCATGGTGGAGATCGGGGAACAGTCCGGACGTCTCGATGACGTCATGGCTTCTCTTTCGGAGCATTACCGCAGAGAGGACGAGATGGCCAAAAACATCAAAAGCGCAGTCTCCTATCCTCTTGTCATGCTGGGCATGATGATTGTCGTCATCTTTGTCCTGATTGTAAAGGTACTGCCTGTATTTAATGAAGTATTCCAGCAGCTCGGCACCGGCCTTGGCGGTATTTCCGGGACAATTCTTTCTCTTGGAAACACAGTCAGCCGCTATGCGCTCGTATTTGTCCTTGTTGCTGCAGTGATCGCCGGGCTTTTTCTCTATTTTGCCTTTACCGCAAAGGGGCGCCGTCAGATCCGTGTCTTTGCAAGATCCTTTCTTCCGACCCGGAAACTGATGGAAAAGATCGCCTGCTCCCGCTTTGCAAGCGGCATGTATCTTTCCCTTTCAAGCGGGCTTGATACGGATCAGAGTCTGGAAATGGTTTCCCGGCTTGTGGACCACCCTGTGATTCAGGAAAAGATCCGGAATATCCAGGCACTGATTCTGGAGGGGACTTCCTTTGCGGATGCAGTGTCACAGACCAATATGTTTTCCGGCATCTATGCGCGCATGGTTTCCATCGGATACAAGACCGGCGCCATGGATGATGTAATGAAACAGATTTCCGCACAGTATGACGAAGAGATTGACTCCCGGATGAGTGATCTGGTGGCAAAGCTGGAGCCGACTCTTGTAGCCATTCTTTCCATTATTGTCGGTCTGATTCTGTTGTCGGTCATGCTCCCTCTGATGGGAATCATGTCCAATATCGGCTAATCGTTCTTGGGAGGAATTTATGAATCGATTCACGAAACAGCCCCGGCGCATGACGGGGGTCAAATATCTGATTTCCATCGGGATCTTCTGCGTGATTCTCTTCTGGTTTCTTGGAGGACTTTCTTCCATTTCAAAGACAACGTCCGAACAGGAGCTGGAGAGTCTGAAGCAGGCTGTCATCCGAAGTTCTGTCCAATGTTATGCGCTGGAGGGATTTTATCCGGAAAGTCTGGAATATCTGGAAGATCATTATGGACTTACTTATGACGATGATAAATATGTGGTTTCCTATGAGGTGACCGCCTCCAACCTGATGCCGTCCATCGATGTCTTTGCGCTGAATGAAACGGAGGTGGATTTCAATGAGGAATAAGCGAAAAAACCAGGGCCACATTGTCGATCTGTTTTTTACGCTGTCTTTATTCTGTCTGTTTGCCGCCTCGGCCCTGATTGTAGTGATCATCGGCTCTGACGTTTATCGCAAAACCGCAGCAAATATGGAGGAAAATTATGCAACGCGGACCGCGCTTTCCTACACCGCCGAGAAAATCCGCCAGCATGATTCGGCCGGAGGCGTCTATCTGACAGATGATGACGACGGAAATACCATCCTTGTTCTGAGCGACAATGCAGGCGGGGAAACTTATCTGACCTATATTTACCCCTATGACGGCTGGCTTTGCGAACTGGTCGTGAAAGAAGGAACCGGATTTTCCAAAGAGCAGGGAGAACAGATTCTGGAAGTGGATACGTTCTCCGTGGAGGAAGAAGACGGATTTATCCGGGTGACCGCGGCGGATTCCGGCTCTGCACCGGTGTCCTGCCTTTTGCATCTGAGAAGCGGCTCCGCTTCCAGCATCGAATCATAATAAAGAAGGGAGAGTTCCATGAGTACACGAAACAGCAGCAAATCCAGCCTGTTTTTGATCGAGCTGATTATCGCGATCTTGTTTTTTTCGATTGGAAGCGCCGTCTGTGTGCGGGCGTTTGTGAAAGCCCATTCCCTCAGCACGGAAGCAAAGGACTTGAGCTTTGCGTCTGCCCAGGTTTCCAGCATGGCTTCTGTACTGAAATATACTGACAGATCTTATGCTTCGATCCGCGAACACTTCCCTGACGCAGCAAAAAGCGGCGATGATTTCCTTGTCTTCTACGATGAAGAGGGAACTTCCTGCCCAGAGAAGGATGCGGTCTTTACGCTGCATGCAGAAACGTCCGAAGAATCCGGCATGATTCATGCGCATATCTACATGGAGCGCGCAGGAGCGGATCCGCTCTACGAACTGGAGCTCCGCTTCGTTCCACAGTCGGACGGAAAGGAGGCACCGGAAGATGAATCCTAGAAGAAAGAATTTTTTGAGTACAGGGACGACCTCGATTGTACTGATCTTCGTCCTGCTGTGTCTTCTGACCTTTTCGGTGCTTTCTGTTGTCAGCGCCAGAGCGTATCTGAATCTCAGCACCAAAAGCGCGGACAGGACGACCGAATACTATGAGGCGGAAAATGAGGCTAATGATATTCTGCTTACTGTCAGAAATTCGCTTGCTTCCCACGCAGGCTCCCCGGATTTTCTTTCCGAAGTCCGGTCCGATCTGGAGGGGAATAGCGGGATCACATTTTCTGAGGAGAATGCCCTCTCCTATCATGTTCCCATCAATGAAAACCAGCAGCTTTTCGTCTCTTTGACACTGTCTGCCGAGCCGCAGGAAAACGGGGACTATTACCAGATTGAAGCATGGAAAGTGGAAAATACACACGAATGGAACAACGATACGTCAGTACCGGTTCTGAACAGTGATACAATGGATGAGTTGTTTTCGGAGGAATAGCGTATGAATGCACTTGAATTTTTAACAAAAACGACACAGGAAGGAGCGTCCGACCTCTTTATCGTGGCCGGGCGCCCGCTTTCCTATAAAAAGAACGGCAAGCTGATTCAGGCGGATGAAGAACGGATGATGCCTGATCAGTGCGAAGCCTTTGTGAGGGAAATTTATGATCTCGCCGGACACAGGGATATTTCCCGTTTTCTCGCCTGTGGGGATGATGATTTTTCCTTTGCGGTGCAGGGCCTGTCCCGGTATCGTGTCAGTACATACCGTCAGCGTGGTTCTCTGTCCGCTGTAATCCGGGTCATCACTTTTGAACTTCCGAACCCGGATGCTCTCGGAATTCCGGAGTCCATCATCCGCCTGTCCGATATGAAAAAAGGACTGGTGCTTGTGACCGGACCGGCAGGAAGCGGAAAATCCACCACCCTTGCCTGTATCATCGATGAAATCAACCGGACGCAGGAAAAGCATATCATCACTCTGGAGGATCCGCTGGAATTTCTCCACCGGCATAAGAAAAGCATCGTAAGTCAGCGTGAGATCAGCTCCGATACGGAAAGCTATCTTACCGCTCTTCGGGCCTCCCTGCGGCAGAGCCCGGACGTCATCCTGCTTGGAGAAATGCGGGACTTTGAGACGATTTCCGTTGCCATGACAGCAGCCGAAACCGGACATCTTGTCCTTTCCACCCTGCATACTCTGGGTGCGGCCAACACCATCGACCGGATCATCGATGTCTTCCCGCCAAACCAGCAGCGTCAGATCTCGGTGCAGCTTTCCTCGGTGCTTCAGGCAGTTGTATCGCAGCAGCTCATTCCGGCAAAGGACGAGACACTGGTTCCTGCTTTTGAGCTGATGACTACCACTCCTGCCATCCGTAATATGATCCGGGAGAACAAGATCCATCAGATTGACGGTCTGATCTACTCTTCCGCCGGAAAAGATATGCTTTCCATGGATAACAGCATTCTGGCACTTTACAAATCCGGGAAGATATCGGAGACCGAAGCACTTTCCCACGCATCCAATCCGGAAATGTTAAAACGTAAACTGTAAGCCTGTTCAAAAAAAAGGGACGGAAGATCATCTCTTCCGCCCCTATATTTTTGCCTTATTTCAGTAATTTTGCAATGGTCTTTTTCAGCACATCAAAGTCGATCGGCTTGGAAATGTGCGCGTTCATGCCCGCTTTCTGCGTCAGTGCAATATCTTCCGTAAAAGCGTTGGCTGTCGCAGCGATGATCGGGATCGTCTTTGCGTCCGGACGATTCAGACGCCGGATCTGTCTGGCAGCCTCACATCCGTCCATCACAGGCATCTTCATATCCATAACGATCAGAGCATACTCGTTTTCTTCGCTCTCCCGGAACAGATCCAGTGCTTCCTTTCCGTTCCATGCCTGCTCCACTTCGAAGCCGAACATCCGGAGAATCTCAACACCGATTTCCATATTGATCTCATTGTCCTCGGCAATCAGCACCTTCCTTCCGTTTCCGTCCAGTTCCTCCACGCTGTCTGTTGTGTCCTCCCCGCTTTGTTCCGTGTTGCCGGATGCATCTGTGTTACAGATTTCCAGCGGGAGCATCACTGTAAATGTCGTTCCGTTTCCCAGACTGCTCGTCACCTCAATCGTTCCCTGCATTTTGATGACCAGGTCATGCACGATCGGCATCCCAAGTCCGGTTCCCGCAACCTTTGCTGCCCCGAATTTGGTTTCCCGCTCAAAAGGGATGAAAATCTTTTTCAGGAAATCCCGGCTCATGCCTGCGCCGTCATCTTCCACAATAATCTGGTATTTTCCAAATTTACTGTTGGAGTCTTTCTGCTCTGTCACCTGAAGCCGGATCTTTCCATTTTCCTCCGTAAACTTGAACGCATTGGAAAGCAGATTGTCCAGAATCTGCTGAATCCTGCTCCAGTCACTGTTGACCCATTCGTCATCCACATGAATCAGAACATCGAACTGCTTCTGTTTGTCCGTAATCTGTGTCTGATAGACAAAAACAAGCTCTTCCATATTTTCCCGGATATTAAAATTCTGATTGCGGATTTCCAGTTTCCCCTGCTCCATCTTCGACAGTTCAAGAATATCGTTGATCAATGTCAGCAGCTGGTTACTGAGTCCCTGAATCTTGCGGAATGTATCTTTGGTCCGTTCCGGATCCTCCAGATTTGACATGGCAAGATTGGTCAGACCAATGATACCGTTCAGCGGCGTTCTCATGTCATGGGACATATTGGAGAAAAAAATGTTTTTGGACTTTGCCATCTGATCCACCGAATCCAGAGATTCCTGCATGAATTCCATGCGGGAAAGCTCCTGCTTCTTCGTATTATCGATATCCTTAAAGCAAAGTACAACCGAATCCTGCTGCAGCGATTCATCATACAGCATCTGCACATGAACCCAGCGGTACTCCTGATTGAACATTCTTTTAAAGTCTCCGCCGAAATCCCTGACTCTTTGCCGGGTGAGCTCAAACATATTGTCCCGTGCAAACGCCTCCCTGAACTGCTGGTACGTATCATCTTCCACAATCTCTTTGAGAATATCCAGCAGTGCATCATAGCTGCCCTTCTGGGGCAGACGCTCTCTGACATAATCCGACCCTTTCAACATAAAGTACTGGTTTTGGTTCAGATCAATCATGTAAAGCGCATAATAGGAATTCCCCAGCACCCGTACAATATCATTGTAAAGTCTGGCTTTTTTATTCGCCCGGTATTCCAGCAGAAGGAACGCAATGAGAAGAATGATAAAAAACATCATTACAAGAAGAAACATTCCCCAGGATTCCTTCAGCGGCTCCAGGAGCTGATCAAAGGGGATGGTAATGACGGAATACCAGCCATTGTCCAGCTCAAAATAGTAAACTCCCCGTTGCTTTCCATCCATCCCTTCAATCGGAGAATCATAGGAGGCATGCTTGCCGGCCTTGATATCATGGAAAAATCCAAGATATCGATTCTGAATTTCTTCCTTAGAAAGATCTTTTCTCGTTACATGCCAGTTCAGCAGTGTTCCTTCCCCGTCTGAAAGAAAATAATGGCTCTGATCCGGAAGATCTTCCAGAATACTGTCGGCCATGTTCTCCGGATACAAGTCCGCCGCCACAACATTTTCTGTTCCTTCAATCCGTTTTGCAAGTGTCACAACCTCTGTCTTGAGTCTGACATCCTCGTACACATCGGTATAATAAATCCCGTCTGTCCGGAGCGCTCCCTGATACCAGTCCGTCTCTTCCACATGGTAGGATACGTCGTCTTCCCATGGTGTTGCCGCTGCAATCTCTCCGTCAATGTAACTGTAGATTTCAAGTCCTGTCAGGTTCATGGTCTCATCTGCCATATTAAGGAAGTTTTTCATAAACTGTTCTGTATCCACAATGGTATTGCCGGGCCTTAGCTGGTACTCCAGCAGATTCAGCAGATATTCATACTGCTCTGTATACATTTCCTCTTTCGCCCCGTATTTGGACGCGACCTCTGCCCCCATCGACTGTCCACTCTTCAAAAGCGTATCCCTCATCTGCGTAACACTGAACGGAAACACTACAGCCGCTATGATAATACATAAAATCAGCGACCAGTATATTTTCTTTTTCTTTTTCATGACGTTCCTCCTGAAGGGAGTTCTCCCATATCCCGGACGATCTCTTTCAGGCACGCTGTCAGATCCGGATTAAACGCTCCACACTCGCCGTTTTCTATCATGGAAAACGCCTTTTCCACTGAGAATGCCGGCTTGTATACCCGTTTGTTGGTTAAAGCGTCAAAGACATCCGCAATCGCCACTACCTGAGACCAGACAGCTGTCTCTTCTCCTTTCAGTCCATCCGGGTATCCCCTGCCGTCCCATCTCTCATGATGATGCCGGCAGATGTCATAAGCGTACCGGTAAAGCGGATTCGCATGATATTTTGGAATCTGCTGTAAGATTTCACAGCCTTTGAGTGTATGCTGTTTCATTACCTCAAACTCTTCCTTTGTCAGTTTTCCCGGCTTGTTCAAAATCTGATCCGGGATCGCAATCTTCCCGACATCATGCATGATCGCTGCAGCGGAAATCATTTCAATCTCTTCTTCTTCAAACTGATATTTTTCCGGATTCATCCGGCACAACTCCCGTAAAAAGAGACCCGTCAGTTCCTTGATCCGCTTTACGTGGGCGCCGGATTCACCACTTCTGAACTCGATAGCCGTAGAAAGAGTCTCGATGATCGCGTTATTCAGTTCGTAAATCTCAAGTTCCTGAGCGAGAAGCTGCTGATGCTGGAGATCAACCGTATTGCTCAGACGCTTTCTTGCGCGAAACAGTTCCACAACGCTTTCCACGCGCTTTTTTACAAAGTACGGAACAATCGGCTTTTCAATAATGTCCATTGCTCCCAGCTGATATCCCCGCTGCATGTTCTGCTCCGAAGTGTCCGCTGTAATCAGAAAAACCGGAATCGTCTCCGTCAGTCCTTCGCGGTTCAGAATTTCAAGCAGGGCCAGTCCATCCATCTTCGGCATGACAATATCCAGAAGAACCGCCGAGATACTTCCGGGATTCCGTCGGATCAGCGCAAGCGCTTCTTCTCCGTTTTCTGCCTCCAGTATTTCATCCCGTCCTTTGAATGTCTCACACAAAATCATGCGGTTGATCTCATTATCATCTACAATGAGCACCGCTGACTTTTCCTCGTCAAACCCGTCTTCCCGCATGTTCATATCCTCACCAGTCCTCTCTTCTCATTTCTGATCCGCTATTCCATTCTGCGCAATGCCGCAAGTATCCGCTCATATCTGGCTTCACACTCTGCAAACAGTGCTTCCGTTTCTTCCGGCCGGCCTTCCCGCACGGCACAGACTATCTCATGGCTCTTTTCACTTAAAATATCCAGTCCCAGATTGGCCGCGGTTCCTTTGAGTGTGTGCGCTTTTGTCTCGATTGCTTTCAGATCCTCTGCCTTTACCGCCTCTTTGAGTTCCTGAAAGGTAGGATCGTCTATGAATTTTTTCAGGAGCCGCCCGTACAGTGCCTCCATTCCATTCAGCCGTCCAAGTGCTGCCTGTAAATTACATCCTGTCTCTTCTGAAAGTTTTTGAATATCCATCTTTTTTCGTCCTTTTCCATTTAGTCTTTTATAGTGTAACACATCTTTCCTCCGGAAGAAAGCCTTCTTCCTCCTCCTTCTTTCTGCCGCAGTAACGTTCTGGAAATTCACGATTGCTCTGCCCTGCATTTTTCCTTATAATGAAGGTACGAAAGGAGCCCGTCTCATGAAAAAAGAAGGTTATTACTCGACCGGTGAGCTGATGAAGCTTGCACACATTACGAAAAAAACCATCCGGTATTACGATGAACATAATATATTGAAACCATCCTATGTCGATCCTGCTACCAGAACCAGATTCTATACGGACGACGATCTGGCACGCCTGCAGCAGATTCTGCTTTTAAAGGCTCTGGGATTTTCTCTGTCTGATATTATGGAAATGACGATCAACGCTTCCGATACACACTTTATGATGGATTCTTTGAATCTGCAGAAAAAGCTTGTGGAGGACCGCATCGAACAGCTGCAGATCGTAGCCCGCACCATTCAGGAAACAACCCAGCTGATCTCAGACCATAAAACGGTCAACTGGAGCAACATGCTGAGTCTGATCCATGATCTCGGTATGGAAACCAGCATGAAAAATCAGTACCAGAATGCCTCCAATATTTCCGCCCGGATTCACCTCCATACACGTTACGCGCACAACCGACAGAGCTGGTTCTCCTGGATCCGTGAGACGGCACCGTTTTCTGCCGGTATCCGGGTACTGGAAGTCGGATGCGGGGACGGCACATTCTGGAAAGAAAATCTGGACACCCTTCCGGATAATCTGGTTGTCGTCTTATCCGATATCTCAAACGGGATGCTTCGTGACGCAAGGCGTACACTGGGAGCTGACTCCTCCCGCTTTTCTTTCCGGACCTTTGACTGTGAGACAATTCCCTATGGGGACGAAAGTTTTGATCTGGTCATCGCAAACCATGTTCTTTTTTACTGCGATGACATCTCCGCCGCATGCGCGGAAATTGCAAGGGTGCTGAAACCCGGCGGCACCTTTTTGTGCAGTACCTATGGTCAGGAACATATGAAGGAAATCTCTCAGCTTGTTTCCTCCTTTGACGACCGGATCGTCCTTTCTTCCACCAAACTGTACGACCGGTTCGGAAAAGAAAATGGAAGAGACATTCTTTCCCCTTATTTTTCCCGGATCACATGGAAACAATACGAGGACTTTCTGACCGTGCCGGACCCGGAGCCTTTGATCTCCTATATTCTGTCCTGCCACGGCAACCAGAACCAGTACATTCTGGAACGTTATAAGGAATTTTCAGCCTTTGTCAAAAAGCAGACAGACCCTTCTTTTCATGTCACGAAAGATGCCGGCTGCTTCCTGTGTGTCAAATAAATTTCAGTTTTTTTCAAAAAAGGCTTGCAGGTGCCCCAGGGGCACCTGTTATGATAGGAACAACAGGAAAGAATAAGACTGAAAAAAGATAAAATCATGTAACGATCAAAGGAGGTTCATATGAAAGGAATCATTCTTGCAGGCGGCTCCGGAACCCGCCTCTACCCACTGACCATGGTCACATCCAAACAGCTGCTTCCGATTTACGACAAGCCGATGATCTACTATCCGTTGTCTGTTCTGATGAATGCAGGAATCCGGGATATCCTGATCATCTCCACACCGCAGGACACACCGCGGTTTGAGGAGCTTTTAAAGGACGGAAGCCAGTTCGGAATCCAGCTGTCCTACGCAGTACAGCCAAGCCCGGACGGACTTGCCCAGGCATTTATCATCGGAGCGGATTTCATCGGTGACGATTCCGTTGCCATGGTGCTCGGAGACAATATTTTCGCAGGACACGGACTGAAGAAACGTCTGAAAGCTGCCGTAGAAAATGCAGAATCCGGAAACGGCGCTACTGTTTTCGGTTACTATGTAGATGATCCGGAGCGCTTCGGTATCGTTGAATTCGACTCTGAGGGCAAGGCTGTTTCTATTGAAGAAAAGCCGGAACATCCGAAGAGCAACTACTGCGTGACAGGACTTTACTTCTACGACAATCATGTTGTCGAATACGCGAAGAACTTAAAGCCGAGTGCCAGAGGAGAGCTGGAAATCACAGATCTGAACCGGATCTATCTGGAAAAAGGTGCTCTGAATGTAGAGCTTCTGGGACAGGGATTCACCTGGCTGGATACCGGAACCCACGAAAGTCTCGTAGATGCTACCAACTTTGTGAAAACCATGGAAACACACCAGCACCGTAAAATTGCCTGCCTCGAGGAGATTGCATATCTGAACAACTGGATTTCCAAAGAGGATGTGCTGAAAGTCTACGAAGTATTAAAGAAAAATCAGTACGGCCAGTATTTAAAAGACGTACTGGATGGAAAATATCTGGACGCACTGCGTTAGAATGGATTTCAGGAGGAAAAGAAAATGAATATTATCGTAACCGGAGGAGCCGGTTTCATCGGTTCCAACTTTATTTTTCACATGTTAAACAAATACCCGGACTACCGGATCATCTGCCTGGACTGCCTGACCTATGCGGGTAATCTTTCCACTCTTGCCCCGGTCATGGACAATCCGAATTTCCGCTTCGTCAAGGAAAGCATCACAGACCGTGAAGCAGTGTACCGTCTCTTCGAGGAAGAGCACCCGGATATCGTGGTCAACTTCGCTGCTGAAAGCCATGTAGACCGTTCCATCGAAAATCCGCAGGTTTTCCTTGAGACAAACATCATCGGTACTTCCGTCCTGATGGACGCCTGCCGCAAATACGGTATTCAGAGATATCACCAGGTATCCACAGACGAAGTTTACGGCGACCTTCCGCTTGACAGACCGGATCTGTTCTTCACCGAAGAGACTCCGATTCACACAAGCAGCCCGTACAGCTCCTCCAAGGCAGCTGCCGACCTTCTCGTGCTTGCATACTACCGCACTTACGGACTTCCGGTGACGATCAGCCGCTGCTCCAACAACTACGGGCCGTACCATTTCCCGGAGAAGCTTATCCCGCTGATGATTATCAACGCGCTGCATGACAAGCCGCTTCCGGTTTACGGAGAAGGAATCAATGTCCGCGACTGGCTCTATGTGGAGGATCACTGCAAAGCCATTGATCTCATCATCCACAAAGGACGTGTCGGAGAAGTTTACAATGTCGGCGGACACAATGAAATGAAAAACATCGATATTGTAAAAATCATCTGTAAAGCACTTGGCAAACCGGAAAGCCTGATCACACATGTGACAGACCGCAAGGGCCATGATATGCGCTACGCGATCGATCCGACAAAGATTCACGAAGAGCTTGGATGGCTTCCGGAAACAAAATTCGAGGATGGAATCCAGAAGACAATCCAGTGGTATCTGGACAACCAGGACTGGTGGGAAACGATTGTTTCCGGTGAATACCAGAACTACTATGAGGAAATGTACGGAAACCGTTAGGCTGCCGTCAGAAACATCAGGAAGGAGTCAGTCATCATGAAAGTATTTGTAACCGGTGTGGCCGGCCAGCTCGGCCATGATGTCATCAACGAACTGACAGAACGTACCAGTAACCAGGCAGGAAATTACACCTGCACCGGTTCTGACCTTGCCCCGGAGTACAGCGGAGCTCAGGACGGTACCGCTGTCACAAAAGCACCGTATGTCTCTTTGGATATCACCGATGAAGCGGCGGTAGAACGCGTCCTTCTTCAGGAATCTCCGGATGTGGTCGTGCACTGCGCGGCATGGACTGCCGTGGACCTTGCGGAAGATATGGAAGAAAAAGTGCGTCAGGTCAATACCGTCGGAACGGAAAATATTGTCAAAGCGGTAAAGAAACTCGATGCCTCCAGACCGGAAGGCTGTAAGATGGTTTATCTGTCCACGGACTATGTCTTTGACGGACAGGGGACAACCCCGTGGGAGGCGGACTGTAAAGATTATGCTCCGCTTAATATCTACGGAAAGACCAAGCTCGAAGGAGAACTTGCAGTATCCGGACAGCTGGAAAAATATTTCATTGTCCGCATTGCATGGGTATTCGGACAAAACGGAAAGAACTTTATCAAGACAATGCTCAATGTCGGCAAATCACACGACAAACTTACAGTAGTCAACGATCAGATCGGAACACCGACCTACACTTACGATCTTGCGAAACTTCTGGCAGACATGATCGAAACAGACAAATATGGCTATTATCATGCAACCAACGAGGGCGGATATATCAGCTGGTATGATTTTGCTGTGGAAATCTTCCGCCAGGCAGCTGAACTTGGTCATCCGGAATACGATGCAGAGCATCTCACCGTACTTCCTGTTACCACGGAGGAATACGGCGTATCCAAAGCAAGCAGACCGTTTAACAGCCGCCTGGATAAATCCAAGCTGGTTCAGAACGGATTTACACCGCTGCCGGACTGGAAAGATGCTCTTCACCGCTATCTGACCGAACTGGAATTTTAATAACAGAAACGTTGCGAAAGGAGATCGATTGAAATGGGACAGATCACAGTAGAAAAAAATGTCGGCGGAATCGAAGGTCTCTGTGTCATCACACCGGCCGTACATGGCGATAACCGCGGATATTTTATGGAAACCTATAATCAGAATGATATGGAAGAAGCCGGCCTGCATCTGAATTTTGTACAGGACAACCAGTCCAGCTCCACAAAAGGCGTTCTGCGCGGCCTGCACTTCCAGAAACAGTTCCCTCAGGGAAAACTTGTCCGCGTCATCAAAGGCTCCGTCTTTGATGTGGCTGTGGATTTAAGAAAAGACTCCCAAACATACGGAAAATGGTACGGAGTCGAATTGACCGAAGAAAACAAGAAACAGTTTTATGTACCGGAAGGCTTTGCACACGGATATCTTGTCCTGTCCGACAGTGCCGAATTCTGCTACAAATGTACAGATTTCTATCATCCGGGCGATGACGGCGGACTGGCATGGAACGATCCGGAAATCGGCATTGAATGGCCGGAAGTGACCGGAACTTATCCGGGAAGCGGAGCCTGCGCGGGATATACTCTCTCCGATGGTACACCGCTGAATATTAATGAAAGAGACCAGAACTGGCCGGGCATCAAAGACGCATTCCAGTTCTAAGTCCATTTGAAGCTTTTTAGAAAACCAGGCACCTGCCGCAGACCGGGAGCGGACTGCTCTCCTGCGATAGTGTACCTGGTTTTTCTTGTCTTTTCAGACCGGTCATGCTATACTACAGATTTGATACTGCAACACAATACTGGAGGAATCTTATGAGACACAAGAAAACACGACTGATTGCCCACGCGGCCATGATCGCCGCGATTTATGTCATACTGACCTGGCTCTTTGCCCCTTTCGGATTCGGCGAAGTCCAGATCCGCATCTCGGAAGCACTTACTATCCTGCCGGCCTTCACACCGGCTGCGGTGCCGGGCCTTTTTATCGGATGCCTGATCGGAAATATTCTCTCAGGCGCGATCCTGCCGGATATTATTTTCGGAAGCCTCGCCACGCTGATCGGAGCAGTCCTCGTCTACCGGATGCGTAACTGTAATCCTCTGCTCCTTCCAATTGCGCCGGTCCTGTCCAATACCGTGATCGTGCCGCTGATTCTATATTATGGATATGGCGTCCATCTGCCGATCCCGGTTTTAATGATCTCCATCGCGGCAGGAGAAATCGTCAGCTGCGGCGTTCTTGGCATGATCCTCTACCGCGCACTCTCCCGCTATCAGAACAGTCTATTCCGCTGGGATCACTAGGCATCAGACAGCAAAGCTGTCGTTATCCGGAGTAAACCGAAGAGCTTTCCGGCCTTCTTCTCCTCTTGAAGCTCCGCAGGATGTGAAATACACACCATCCTGCCACGGCTCCCAGCACGTTGTTGAAAATATCGTCAAAC
Organism: Drancourtella massiliensis; assembly: GCF_016900655.1. Lineage (GTDB taxonomy): Bacteria > Bacillota > Clostridia > Lachnospirales > Lachnospiraceae > Sellimonas > Sellimonas catena. The sequence continues at coordinate 198,104 of NZ_JACJKH010000001.1, read as the reverse complement.
TCAAAGAGTCCAAGCCTGAAAACAAGCTGGCTCATCTCAATACAGCCGCTCACCGCCAGGGAGGACAGCAGAACCGCCCAGAACGGACATCTCCGCAGCGCATCCGTCAAAATGAATCCAAACGGGAAAAACAGCACGATATTATTTAAAATCTCAAGGCCGAAGGCCACACTTCCTTCGAGAATCCACTTCTTATACGACCAGAACAGCTCCAGCTCATATGTATGCGACTCTCCCTGTTCCCGGAAGAAAATCGTAAAATACGCAATCGCAACGATCTCCACCACCAGACAGATGATGGCTACCGGCTCCCGCAGGATCCGGAAAAACCGGATATTCAGCCAGTGCATAAATAAAATATATAAAAATACAAAGCATGCCAGAAATGCAACCAGATAGCGGTACTCGATCACGTACAGCTTTAAAAACCATACCGCTTTTTCAAACAAACTCTGAAACAGTTCCCACACTTTTATCCCCTCTTTCTCCGGCACTGTCTTCTCAATATAAAATCAGCGCCATATGATATTTACTAATGATATACCGATCCCCCAAAGGAATCAAGGACAAAAGAAAGAAAATTTCCTTAAATGTTTGTGAAGGAAATGTTGCCCCTTCTTTCGCATTTATCACATAACATAATATTGACTAAGTTTCACAGAAAAATTATACTATTTAGTAGAGAAAAAATAACAACATCGTTTGGTATGTTGCTGCAAAAGAGGAGGACAATCATGAAAGACAATTCTTACAGTAAAGTGCCGGTATTTGAAAACGGACTGGCACAGCCTGTTTTCCCGTTTACAGATGGAAAAACAGGAGAAAACTATGATCCTGCCACATCCGATATTGTCAGATATTGTGTGTATGTAGAATCTGATTTTGATATGGATGGAGATGGAAAGCGGGATCTGATTAAAACTCTCGTGCAGGTTCCGCGCAGTGCAGTAGAAGGCAATTACAAAGCCGCTTCTTTGTTTGAGGCACGCCCGTACTGTGCCGGTGTTCAGGAAGACGGTTACGATCATATGAAAGAGGTTGCAGAAAAAGAATACCGCAAATTCGATTTCAACGATCTGAAAAAGGAAGTTGCTCCGCGTGTTCCTACAGGTGAAATCAGCGCCATGGATCTTGCATTGAAATCAGACCCCTCCGACTGGTATTACAAGGACAAGGGAAGCACAGACAGTATGGTTTACGAAAACCTTGACAACTTCAATTATTATCTTGTCCGCGGCTTTGCGGTGATCACAAGTGCGGGACTCGGAGCGCTTGGCTCCGATGGATTTAACTATGTAGGATCTGATTACGAACGGGACGCATTTAAAGCCGTGGTAGAATGGCTGCACGGCGACCGTGTTGCCTACGCAGACCGCACCGGCACTATCATTACAAAAGCCGACTGGTCCAACGGAAACGTTGCCATGACAGGAAGATCCTACGCCGGAACCATGCCGTTCGCAGTGGCTACAACAGGCGTAGAAGGACTGAAAACCATCGTTCCTGTTGCCGGAATTTCCGACTGGTACAGCCAGCAGAACATGCAGGGCGCACAGCGTTACTGGCCAAAAGAGATGTTAAACAGCTTCCTTGCCTACTACTGCTCAAGCCGTTATCATGATGAAACACTGTCTGAAAAACAAAAAGATGACATTGCAGCATTCCACCATGAGCTGAGTCTGCAGCAGCTGAAGTGCGGATTTGATTATGATGAGGAATTCTGGGGAAGCGGAAACTACCGTCTGCATGCTGACAGGATCAAGTGCAGCGCACTGATTGTCCAGGGATTAAACGATGAAAACGTCTCCACCAAACAATTTGACATGATGGTAAAAGCCTTCCAGAAATCCGGACAGACCTTTAAGACAATCCTTCATCAGGGTCCTCACATCACACCTACCATGCCGAACAAAAACTACGGAATCCTGATTGACGGAAAATTCTATGATGACATTGTAAATGAATGGATTTCCCATTATCTGTACGGCGTGGAAAACGGCGCCGAGTCAAGGCCGGAAGTTCTCGTACAGACAAACTACGATCAGAAAAAATGGGAAACATCCGATTCCTGGGATACCGATTACAGCATGAAACTGGAAAGCGCCGGAACCGGCACATCTGTCATCGATACAGACTGGAAAGCTGCAGGAATCAGCGCTGAAAACTTCGACGATGTGATGGGAGTAAAATCCACCAATATGGGTCAGCGCTATGTGACAGATCCGTTCGAGGAGGCTGTCACGATCCAGGGCACGGTCCGCCTGAATCTGCGCGCTTCTTTAAAAGACGGAGACGCCGATGCAGACTTCCATCCGGAAAATCCAAACGACGCCGATACACTTACGATGAAACTTGGTTCTTCCAAAGTTTCCGGCAGAATGGATGACGTGGAAATTGCCGTTCTTCTCTGTGATGTCTGCGATGAAGAATTCGACAGTATTCAGACTGTAGATCCGGAAAGAAACATTATCCCGGTAGAAACTGTAAAAGAAGGCGGAATTATCAACGGCGGCGATCTTCCGGCATTTAACGAAGCCGAATTCTCGACTGTACATAAGAAATACCGTGTCATCACACGTGCCTTCGCAGATCTTTGCAATCCGGAAGCAGGTTATGAACCGGAAACCGCTGCCAACAGCATTGAGCTGAAAAAAGGCGAATATCACGACTATCATGTATATCTTTGCGCAACAAGATATACCATACAGCCGGGACACAGCCTTGCCCTTGTCATCGCAACCGAAGATCCGGTCAACTGCCTGATCCACAAGACATATTCGATTGAAATCGATAATACTTCTGTCAATGCAATTGTTCCGGTCACAGCGGAAACAAAAGACCGCACAATGACGCTGAAGTAATTAAGAGTACGGAAATGATATGATGAATTAAAAAGACAGCCTCCAATGGCCAGAAAGCAGACTGCTTTTGACCGTTGGAGGTTGTTTGCCTAGAGCTGACTCCCGCCATCTAGTATCGTTTTCTATTTCAAAGCTTCCGCAACTCGTCCATCATCGCCGGCCTTTTTCCGTAACGTCTGCGCCAGTCATCAACGATCTCTTCCACCATCTTCGAACCGCCTTTTATTTTTTTCATCGAACGGAGCAGACTTACAAGATATTGATATGTTTTCCTGTCACTCGTCCGTACTGCCATTTTCTCTACTTCTGTACGATACTTTTGCAAAATCTCTTCGGGATATTCTTTCTGAAGAATTCTGCCATATTCCTGCAGCGCATACATTCCCTCACTCTTCTTCACATAATTCAAAAGCCTGTCGTAGAGCTTTTCTTCCTTGTAGAGCCGTTCTATGTGTGCGTAAGAAGGAAGTTTTTTGAATAATTCTTCCCGTTTTGAAATCCATTCTTCTTCCGAATACAGCTTTTTTACCTCTTTAAACAGTTCCAGATTCCCCGGCGAAATCTCTGTCGCCAGTTTCCAAAGCTGCGCTTCATACTCCTGCTTCCTCCCCTGAATACGATAAATATTTTTCTTCATATATTCGTAATCGCTGACCAGCCCCCGATAATTCTGATCTAAACGAATACTGTCATCCAGCGCCTTAAGTGCCTCTTCATACTTTCTTTTTCTCATGCACTGATCAATATAATAACGTCTCACCGAAGAATTGTCCCAATATTGCCGGAAGAAGGATTCTCTCTTCTCTTTTCCACCTTTTTGATTCTTTAGCAGATTCAGATAAGGAATCACCCAGCGTCCCAATTCATAATCTCTGTCCCATGATTTCTCCTGAGAAGAAGCTTTTTGAATTTTCTGTTCCATAAACTCAATTTTCAGATGCTGATATTCCTTCTCTTTAAATTCATTCACGAAGATCTGATAAATATACTCTTCCAGATAGTCGATCATAGAGCCGTTTAAGTGAGCAGCAAACCAGTCAAACATCTCTTTCTTTTCCTGTTTGCTGACATGGTCCAAAAGTCTCATCCAGTTATCATGAATCTCTTCTGCCAGCATGGCCGTTCCACCGGCGGAATCGTCCATATCAACTTCACCAAGGGTTTCGAAAATATGGTTCATCAGACGGAACGCACACATATAATTGTTCTGATCCAGCATGTCATTGACATCATCCGCAAGCATCCGCTCCAGCTCTGAAATAAATCCGTCCGCATCATAGTAGCTGATGAAGCCTCCTCTTCCCGAATAGCGGTACGCAATCTCATCAACCTGTCTCAAATACCTCTGCATATCCGTTTCCGATATGTTCTCTCCTGCAGTCCGCCGAAAACTTAGAAGCAGATGTTCGTCCTTCATCAGAATATCTGCCAGAAAATCCGTTACGATCTCCGGATCTGTTTCCCGGATCAATGTCCGGACCGCTTCCTTTTCTTCGGATTTCTTTCCAGCCTGCTTTGTGTGGTCCGGATATAACCCCTGATTCTCCCCTTCCGTCCACTCGTACAAAACGGCCGCCATATGTTTACAGTAATTTCCATCTTCCGCATATGGACAGGAACAATACATATCTACGATCTCATCATAGTCAAAATAGATTTCCACCTGATAATTTTCTGTGCCTGCCACCTTGGCAGTCACACAGTCCTCTGAAACCTCCAGATGACTTACCGCATTACACAGATAGTAATCAAAGCCCCTGTCCAAAATCCGGGAGCTGAACAATTCTTTCCAATTCATATTTCTTCTCCTACCGTACATTCTTTTGATTAAAAAAGGAAAAACGGATTCTCTGCTTCCGAATCATTATACTGTTCACAGAGCGCCTGCCATTCCGGCATATGATTTTTGATTTCATCGCACAGAAAGTCGTAGGCTTCTGAAGCGATTTTCCCATGATCTTTCATACTCTTGTAAAATTTCTTAATACTTGCAGCTGTACTTTTGATTGACGCAGGTGTAGACCACATGCATTTGCGGATAAAGAACCAGCCAAGAAAATCATCTATTCTATAAATTCCCTCATCAAATGACAACGGTTCTTCGTATAACAGATATTCATTAATATAAAAGTCCACGTTGCTAAGATGCCGTCGAATGGTTGCTGGTTTTAAATTCGATAAATCCTCTCGAAAGACAGCCAGAAGTTCTTCATTGTCTTTCCTGATTCTTTCGTATTGTTTTTCATATTCTTCCAAGTCATATTCTATTTCTTCCATCTGTAAAATCGCCTCGTTTCTTTGGTTATCTGATATCCATATGCAAGACATCTGTTTTATGTAAGTCTAACACATTACAACGATTCGTCAAAAGCATTTTTTATAAACAACAGAGAATTTTTCAAGGGATTTTAGATAAACTGTCCTCCCTCTCTTGCATTTTACACTCAAATGTCCTATACTATCCTCACATTTATTCGCGGAAGTTTTCTCTTCTGCCTAGATGGAATAATCCGGCCGTTCGGCCAACCGTTTTCATTGTTTATTTTTCACAGGAGATTCTGAAGAACTGTTCGGAAAATGTTGAATTTCTCCCAGCTCATTGCTACAATATTCTTAAGATTCCTGTCTGTTTTTCAGGTCTCCTTCCAGTCGAAAGGAGTGCTTTTATGCAAAAAACAGACAGAACAGAGACTACTAAAAATACGACTTCACGTGACGCAGTAAAAAACACCAAGATCAAGGACAGCGGAGCAAAACTGATATTCAGAGATCCTGTCCTCTGCGCTCAGTTTCTACGAGGTTACACGGATATTGAATTGCTGAAAGATGTACAGCCGGAAGATATTGAAGATATCACAGAGCAGTTCCTTCCCCTCCTGCAGGAGGCGCGGGACTCTGATTCCGTCAAAAAAATTCATCTGAAAGGCAATTCCGATATCGATACGCTGTATGTGATTGCCCTGATTGAACATCAAACGAAAGTAGATTTTGATATGTCTTTTCGCATTCTGCGCTATATCGTCTACATTTTGACGGATTATGCGTCTGAAATGGAAAAGATCCATGAGGGCATCACATCCACCAAAGCGTTCCGATATCCGCCTGTACTGCCCATTGTATTTTATGATGGAACTGAACGCTGGACGGCTTCTCTTGATTTTAAGGATCGGACCGCTCTCTCCGATCTCCTTGGAATGCATATTCCAAGCTTTCAGTACATTGTTGTTCCTCTTTCCGAGTTCTCAAATCAGGAGCTCATTGACAAGCAGGACGAACTGTCTTTGATCATGCTGATTGATAAACTGCGCAGCTCTGCCGAATTTCATAAGCTGAAAGAAATTCCTGAAGAATATCTGGACAACATAAGCCAGAATTCTCCAGAATCACTCTTAAAGCTGATTTCCAAAATTATTGCGGCGTTTCTACATCGCCTGAATGTTCCGCAGGATGAAATTGGCGAGTTCACGGATCAGATTGAGCGGAGGGATTTTACGATGTTGTTTGAAAATTTTGAAGCATATGACGTACAGGCTGAACGAAAGAAAGCACGTGAGCTCGGAATGGCGGAAGGCCTTGCTGAAGGACGGGCTACTGGATTAGCCGAAGGACGGGCTGAAGGACGTGCTGAAGGACATGCTGAGGGACGTGCTACTGGATTGGCCGAAGGGCGGGCGGCTGGATTACTGGCCGGAAGATCGGAGTCCATTTTAGATGTGCTGGAAGATCTGGGCCCGGTCTCTTCTGAGATTAGGGAACAGATTCTATCTGAAAAGAATCTGGACACCCTGAAAATCTGGAATAAAGGTGCAGCCAAGGTGGAATCGGTGGATGAATTTGTCGAGAAATTTTTGAAGGGAAGATAGACATCGGGATCAGACGATGACAGTTCCCATTTTTAATATGAATAATGGAGGGGCAGCACCATGTTAGAAGAGGCGAAAATCACGAATACAAACCAGCTGGAATTTGCTGTATTTTGTATTGAAAACATTGCAATCAGGCTTGAAAAAACGCTGAAGAAATATATAAAATGCTAACCGAAGAAAGCAATATCCTGTCCAGCTACATCATACCAGAATATGAAATACTGCATACACAGAGCAAAGACTACATTGTTGATGATATTATCAGCTTAATGCGGGAAAGGGGTATTAAAGTATGATTTTATATCACGGTTCCTATCTGGAAATTAAATCTCCGGATTTAGAGCATTCCAGAAAGAATGTTGATTTTGGATGCGGTTTTTATCTGACTCCTATTTACGAACAGGCCGTAAAATGGTGTGAGAAATTCAAACTTCAATACCATTGAGCTTTACTTCGATCGTCTGATTGATAAAGAAGAAGCGATACGAAGATTACGTTTCGAAAAACCTAACTTGCAGCTTTGTTTCCGGACCCAGAAAGCCTTGGAATCTTATTTGCGCTTTGAAGGGAGTGAACAAATTTGACGGCAAATCCTGTTTTACTACAAAAAAAATACACAAGAATTATCGAGTGTTTTGATGAAAAAGAAAAACTTTCTTTAGATGATGCCCTATGCTTGTTTTACCACTCAAAGATTTACCGATTAATCAGCGAAGGAGTATCTGACCTGCACTGTATGAGTGATGAGTATCTGGCAGAAGAACTTGTGGATGAGTATAAAGAAAAATGATGTGGAATTGGTGGCAATCTTGACACTATCACCATATTGCCAAGAAGTTTTGGAGTGGCAGAAAGATGCCCAAAAAATGATCCCGTACATTTCACGTATTGCAGGATATGTGAAATGTTACGGGATCTATATTTTCAGGTCAAACTTTTGGAATCTCCTATTTAGAAGCCTTGCTCTCTATTTCTAGTTAATCACTCAAAAGAATCAGCAATTCGTACGACCATATTAATAATTTTCATATCGGATAATTCCATTTGATGTACAACAATTCCTTCTTTTATGGATGCTTCTACAACAATTCCATCCCCCATATAAAAAGCAACGTGATGTATTTCATTTGTAAACTCACAGTTGTCATCACCACATAATGGTTGCGTATAATATAAAAGATCGCCTGCTTGAAGATTGGAAATATCTGTATAAACAGGAAATTCTCCCGTTTGTCTAAAGTATTCAGCTTGCTTTTCCGCCCATGCCTCCAATTCTATTCCTACAGAATTGAGTATGTTGGAAATTAATTGACTGCAATCCATTCCCTGTGTTGGATCATATGCGTAAGGTTCTCCCAAATATTTCATTGCTTCATTAATCATGACAGAAGTTAGGTTATCACTTTTTACTACAACTTTTCCTTCTCCAGTTTCATCAAAAGTATACTGCACACCTTCAATTAATCTAGTTCCATTAACAACCATTCCTTCTATGCCATCAAAGTAATACAATTTCTTTCCAAAGGATCTTAAACCTCTATACAAATTTCCTGTAGTTTCATCAAAATATAGCTGTTTCCCATTATATTTTTGTAATCCATATAGAATATCTCCATCTCCATTAAAAAAGAAAGTTTGTCCTGTTTGTACCTGAAATACCCCTATCATATTCTCTCCAGAAGAATCATCGAAATAAAATTTATTATTATCAATGGAAATATAACCCTTATGCATAATCCCATTAGATGGATAAAAATAATATTTTTTACCATTAATTTCTTGTAATCCTTCGGCTCTTCCCCACTCAGTGAGATAGTACGTATATAACTCTGTGTCTACAAATCCCAGTCTTCTTTCAAAATTTTCAGGATCGAAATAATACTCACGATCTCCGATTTCAATAAACCCTTTATATGCGGCACCTGTAGATGCCTGGAAATAGTAGGTTTTTCCCTCAATATCCTGAAGTCCCTCTAATCGTTCTCCAGTCTGAGGACTAAAATAGTACAGTTTCCCATCGATAGTCTGAAAACCAGTTTCACGTTTTCCTGAAGCTTCATTAAAAAAGTACTCTTTTCCATCTATCTGCCGAATACCTTTTAACATTATGCCAGTCTTTTCATCAAACAAATAGTACTCTGTCCCTATTTTCTGTAAGCCTTTTCGCACTCCTTTCAGATCACCAAAATAAGTTTTTCCGTTGACAGAAAAAAAGCCTTGTTTCATAACCATACTTTGTTCATCAAAATAATAAGACTTATTATCAATAATCGTAAAGCCACCTATTGCTATTTTTGTTTCTCCAAAATAATAAATATTCCCATTTATATTTAAAAATCCATTATATGCAGCTCCTGTCTCTAGATTAAAGAAATATAATTTATCTCCAATCTCTTTTAATCCGGTCTGCATAATCCCAGATTCTGGATCAAAATAAAAAAGTTCTCCATTAATATATTGAAGTCCTTTCATCTCTTTTCCAGTCTGCATATTAAAGCCATGATTTACTCCATTTATAGAAACAAATCCCTTACAAAGCTTTCCAGATACATCAAATACATAATTACTACCATCTATCATTTGTATTCCAGTTAAAGCTCGACCATTCTGATCAAAATAGTAAACGGATCCATTTTCAAAAAGCCATCCCTTATGATTTCCACCATTTGGCTCATAATAATAGATACCTTCTAGTTTCTGAATCAAGCCATATTCATTTATTCCTGTTTGAGGATTAAAATACCATCTTTGATCTTCAATTTCCAGTTTACCGTAAAGTCTCTTTCCACTTGACTTATCAAAATAGTACAGATGATCCCCTACTTTTCTTAATCCAGTCAGCATAACTCCATTATCAAAGTCAAAATAATAGTAACTTTCTCCTATTTTTTGAATTCCTTTTAATAAAGCGTTGTTTTTGATATAATATGTGCACCCTTCTAAACGAAAAAATCCATTTTGAGAAGTGAGTGCCTCTTCCAAGGCCTTCTCCAGTTCGGCTCTATTTTCTGCTGTACCTCCTTTAGGAAGGAAATAAAATTTATTTCCATTAATGTCTTTTAAGCCTTTAACCATTTCTCCGGTGGATTTATCAAAATAATATCTTTTTCCATTGATAATTGCATAACCATATTGGATTGTTCCAGATTTCTCATGGAAATAATATGTTGTTCCATTTACTGTTCTTAAGCCCTTTAGCACATTACCATCTAACTTAAAATAGTATTCATATTCTCCAGATGAATATATTCCTTCAAGTACTTCTCCCGTAATAGGATCTAAATAAAATCTTTTCGTTCCTTCTGGATAAAAACCAAGTCTCATTGAACCTGTTTCTCGGAAATTATATTTTTTCCCTCCAATTTCTTGCCATCCTGACAAAGCTCCGTTTTCACCATCAAAGAAAAATCGAAATCCTTTATAATCAACAAAGTTTCTGACCGCAATTCCAGAATCGGGATCAAGATAATACAATTTACCACTGGATATTTGTCTCCAAACACCTTTTTGTAAAGTACCTGATGTTTCATCAAATGCATACCAATTTTCCCCTATTTTTTGCAGTCCTTTTAAAGCACCATTATTCCCATCAAAATAGTATGTATATCCATTTCCTGGCGAGATGAAACCAACCGATGCTTTTTTGTTTTTTTCATCAAAATAGTAAGCAATATTGTTTACTCTTTTAAATCCCGACATCAATGTACCACTGCTACTCAAATAATATTTATCTCCTTCGATTGTCTGCAAACCTGATTTTGTCCCATCTTTTCCATAAAAGTAGTATGTCAAATTATTAATCGGTACAAATCCAGTAACTGCTGCCCCATCAACCGGATCAAAATAGTAAGCCCGATTTGGATTATCTCGTTTAAATCCAGTAAACATAACTCCGTTTGTATTAAAATAATACAATTTGTCGTCAATTATCTGGTACCCTTTTCTTGCTCCATCCGTTCCATCAAAATAATACGTAAATCCAAATTCTGATGTCACAAATCCCGTAATTGCTTCTCCAGTTGCAGTATCAAAATAGTAAGTTGTATCTCCTTGTTTATATATTCCTGTTTTCATAATTCCTTTACTATCAAACAAATAAAGATTCCCTTCTATTTCTTGCAACCCTACCACCATTTTTCCGTCTTGATCAAAATAATACTTATTACCATTCTTTTCTAAAAATCCAACATATGCTTCTCCTGTATTATCCTCGAAATAATAGGTGTTTTCCGAATCACTCCAAAATCCAGTGACCATACTTCCATCCTGATCAAACGCTTTTTTCTTTCCTTCTATATCTTGAAGGCCTGTCTGCATAATCCCTAATGAATTAAAAAAATACAACTTATTATTAATTTGTTGTTCTCCCGTCACGGCTTTTTTTGTTTCTGGAGAAAAATAGTATTTTTGTCCATTTATCTCTTGCCATCCAGTCATCGACACACCAGTCAGTGCGTTAAAAAAATATACTTCTTCATTTATCCTCTGAAGTCCAGTTTTAAATCCGCCATTTTCCAAGATATAAATGTAGTACCCTGATCCAAGTTGTATTAATCCATTAATCTTTTCTCCCGTGTCCATGGAAAAATAATATCTTTTTCCTGAAATATTTGTCAGACCTCTTGCCATTTCTGAACTTTCTGGGTAAAAATAGTATTCTTTATCATTAATGATTTTCCATCCACTATATGCCCCATCTTTTCCTTCAAAGTAGTAGGTTTCTCTGTTACCTGGACTAATTAATCCTGTTTCTGCAGCTCCCGTTTCTAAATTAAAATAATATTTTTTACCAGAGATAGTTTTTAATCCCTTTACAAGTTTTCCATCCCATCCAAAATAATAACTACTGCCGTTCTCATCATAAAACGTATACGATTGCAGAACACCTTCGTGATCAAACAAGTAAATGTCTCCGTCTACTTCGCTTTTCCCCGTGAGAGCTCTTTTTGTAACAGGATCAAAATAGTACTTCTTTCCATCTACTACTCTCCAATCAGACATAGCTGATCCAGTATCCGTATTGAAAAAATATACTTCTCCCTCAATTTTTTGCAATCCCTTTAAGACATCTCCTTCTGGAAGAAAATAGTATATGTATCCATTTCCCGGATTAATTAAACCGGATTTCATTTCTCCCGATTCTGGGTCAAAATAATATCTTTTATTATCAAGAATTTTTAGTCCTCTTGCTTCACTACCGTCCGATTGATAGTAATACTTTTTCCCATCGATTTCAATAAATGTATTTTTTTGAGCAATTCCATCCTGATTAAAGTAATACCATTTTCCGTCAACCTCATGTCGTCCAATGTACGCTTTCTTTGTCACTGAATCAAAAAAATATTTTTGATTATCAATAATTTTCCATCCTGAATAAGCTGCTCCACTTGTCTCATTAAAAAAGTAAATTTCTCCCTGAAGTCGAACTAGCCCTTTTAGCACATCTCCATCCTGCAAAAAATAATATGTATAACCATTATCTGCGTCGATCAATCCCCATTCCTGCTGTCCATTATCTAAATTAAAATAGTAACGCTTTCCATCAATAATAGTGATTCCCGTTTGCATTACTCCAGCAGAATTAAAATAGTATGTATGACCACTTATTTCCTTTAGCCCCTTTGCGAACGTGCCGTCTTCATACTGGTAATAAACATTTCCATTTTTATTAATGAATCCTTGGGTAATCTCTGCCTGAATAGTTGAATCTATTTTAGTATCATTTGCCAAAGCATTCGCATGAATTCCAGTCACAAGACAATTTAAAAACAAAAACGCCAAGACTGGCTTTACTGCCCTTCTCATTTATTATCTCCTTTTGTCATCTGGTAAAACACTTCTTTCCACAATTCTAAAACATGATCTTCATCACGACTCTCTTTAATGCACTTCTTGTTCCAAAGTGCTTCTTCCTTATTAACCGTGATAAAGGTTTCAAAGGACTCTTGACAAATTTCATTCACTCTATGCATCTTGCATTTTAGGTCTTTGACATAATACTCCCACATGGTAGTATCATCTCTTATATACACCTTTTTCATTAATAATAGCAATTGATTAATGTTTCCCATTGCCTGTTGTCGATTATTATTAAAAATTCCTACATGAATCGTTTTTAAGAATTCTGTATATTGATCTTTATTCATAAATGACCGCATAGGTATGAATTTTTTTCCAAAAATATGCGCTCCCATCTGCTCGATTTCGTCCGCATATTTCTCTGGCCCATATGATAAAGGTACATATATTTTTATATTTTTGTCTTTATACTTTTCCAACAATTTAAATGCTTCTTTATGCTGATTTGATTCTGTAGCAGAATTTCCAAGCAAGATCTTAATTGTACCATGTAAAGACTCTACAGCATCATTTTCTATATTCTTCGGTGCTCTCATAAGAAGCGGAGAAGGATATACTACTCTTAAATGTTGCCCCCTAATATTGTAGGCCTTTTTAGCCATCTCATAGTCTCCATCTACCAGTGTTGTAATAAATGGAAACTGTGATGCAATTGCTTTTTTCATGGAATCAACTAATCTAGTATAGAATGTCTGTTTTTTATCTCTTCTTCCATAGACGTCTCCTCCCCAGATCAGCCAGTTCGTTTTTCTTAAAAGCCATGGCTGAAAATAGAAAAATGCAACTGTTTTCCCTGAAAACAGTCCATGTGCAATAATATGATCCGCTTTATTCATATAGCGGATCATATCCACAATGCCTTTAACACTATACCATTTTCTGACTCTTATAATATTTTCTGCTTCTATTACTTTTTTACAAGTTTTCCCATTTGGTCCTATCACAAAAACATGCTCTTTTTTATTACAATATTTATTCACTAATGTCACATATTCATTGACAATTGGAGATGCATTCATAATATGAACAATCATTTTATTTACCTACTCTCTTTCCAATAAGTCCTCCGCGATTCACACGAAATTTCCCTTTCCTTTTTTCCCAGTTCACAAAAATCGCAATTGCTCCCCAGAAATATGGTTCATACCAAAATGACATAGAAATTAATAATTTTGCAGAAATAGACAAACAAATAATAAATAGTATTCTGACACTCCTGTTTTTGGAAAAAATAATCAGTCTAGTGGCATTTATGAAGAAAATCAACGATAATATTACCGCAATAACAACTCCAAAAGTGACCATAAGTTCCAGAAAAATATTATGAGAATATCCCCATGCAAACCTTCTTCCAATTACATATCTATCCCCATATAATCCCCATCCAGTTATCGGATTTTCTTGAATCAAACTCCATGCCATCTCATATATTTGTGTTCTTCCATTATTATCAGTAACATTCCCTTCTAAGATCATTTGGATACTTCTGGAAGATATACCAAACGAGGAAAGTACTGACTGAATTATTTCTATAATTCGTGAAAAATTAAACCAAATCAAAGCAAATGCTATACTGATACTTCCTAAAACTATCATCAGTCGCTTTATATTGTTTCTCATAAACTCAATCAAAATCAAAATTCCAAAAATACCAATGCAAAGAAGCGGTCCTCTGGATCCTGCTATCAGGCACATAGCAAAACTAATACCTGCTACAAGATAATACCGAATCTTCTTTTCATACAACGCCAGATAACTAAAGATCATAATTGTAAGCAGAAGGTCATAACCAAAGTCCATACTATAGGACGCTTCTACATTCGTCAGCGTTTGTGCAGAATAAACTAACCAGTAACCTCGAATTGTAGAGATTACAAAAGTTCTGGCGCAATAAAAAAACATAATATATCCAGCTATCTTCATACAATTCAGGATTTCATCCGGATCATCTTGAATTCTCAAAAAAAGATATAAAAAAAGACCTCTATCCGGACGCAGGATTCTTTTCCATACTCCATAAACTGGATGATGAAACCATTCCTGATATTCAGGATGAAAAAAAGCTGTTACTGCATAAAGTAAGATAATTCCTAAAACAATTATTAGAAAATCCACCGGAAACTCTTTGACTGAAGTTATACAAAAATAAATAATCAACGGAATATAAATTACTGCTATTGTAATGATCCAATAAAAATCTTGAAGTTGAAGAACACTAAGTATTTTCTGAATCACCCAGTAAACTACATCAATACATAGAAATAAAATCAAACAGTAATTTCTTATATTCTGCTTTTTTATTTTTAATTTTTTTCCCAATTTTTCACTCCCTTAATTGTGATAGGAAAGAATAATATCACATATTCTATCAACATCTTTCAATGAAAGATCCGCATATAGTGGTAATGTTAATACCTGACGTGAAATTTTATAAGCAATAGGAGTATCTTGAATTTTAAAATGTTCGCTATAATTTGGAATTTCATTTGTTAATGGATAAAAATACTTTCTTGCATTAATTCCCTGTTCTTTTAAAGCATCTCTGATATTATCCCTAGTATATCCCAAAACTTCTTCATCAAATAATACTGGGAAATATGAATAATTTGGAATCACATCCGCCTGTACTGGAGATAATTTAATTCCTTTTTGGTTCTCCAGACGTTCTCTATATCTTTGTACGACATGCTTCCTCTTCTCAATCTCATTATCCACATGTCGCAAATTACACACACCCATTGCTGCCTGAAATTCATTCATTTTTGCATTGCCACCAATTTCGTCAATATGATCTTCATCAACAATTCCGAAATTTTTTAATCTTTCCATTTTTATTCCCAAATTCTTATCGTGATAGCATACTGCGCCGCCTTCAATTGTATTGAAAACTTTTGTCGCATGAAAGCTGAACATAGATGCCTCTCCAAAATTCCCAATACCTTTTCCACGATATTTTATTCCAAATGCATGTGCTGCATCATATACTACTTTTAAACCATATTTATCTGCAATTTTTTGAATCTCCTCAATATTACAGATATTTCCATACACATGAACAGGAAGTATTGCACAGGTTTTATCTGTAATCAATGACTCAATTTTATTAATATCTATTGTAAAATCGTCTTCATTGATGTCACAGAACACTGGTGTTAATCCACAGCGTACAATAGCCTGCGTTGTTGATGCAAAAGTAAAAGGAGTGGTAATCACCTCTCCTTTCAAATCTAAACCATCTAAAATTGTCTCTAAAGCCAAGTGGCCATTGGTAAACAAAGAAATATTTTCAACACCAAGATAATTTTTTAACTTTTCTTCTAATTCTCTGTGAATCGCTCCTCTGTTTGTTAACCATTTAGTATCCCATAATTTCTTAATTTCTTCCGTATATTCTTCAAATTCAGGCATTGAAGATCTTGTAACATTAATCATTTTCCTTTACCTCACTATCTCATTTCTCTTGCTGGATTTCCAAAAACTCTTTTGTTTTCCTCAATATCTTTGATAACTACGCTTCCTGCACCTACGTAAACATGATCCCCTATTGTTACGCCAGGAATAATCGTCGCGCCTCCTCCTACAAAAACTCCCTGTCCCATAGTGACATGTCCCATAACCGCACACATAATACTTACAGTACTATAATCTCCAATCTTGCAGTCATGCCCTATTTTAGAGTTCGTATGTACATAGTCTCCGACCTCACAGTTAGGTCCTAAAATAGCATCGTGATATAAAATCACCCCTTTTCCTATTTTGCAGTAATCATTTATCTCTACATTCGGATGAATAACTTGGGCAAACTTGGCTCCCTTCGTTTCTAACTTTCCTATCAATTTTCTTTTAATATCAGGATCCGCTACTGCACATACAAATTCTTCATTTTCATTCGGCTGCCAATCTTCTATTGTTCCGATAATCTCGTATTCATCACTGGTCAGTGCTTTTATATCTACTCCGTAATCCGCTATAAATCCCTTGATATTCCATTTTTTTTCTACTTTATTAATCTCTTTTAAAACCTGAAGCACATCTCTTGCAGCACTTCCGGCTCCAACTATTATAATATCTTTCATATTTTCTTTTTACCTCTTATCATGTCTAATATTGTATTTTTTAAATAATAAAAACATTCAAATCGAAATACGGCTGATGCTCCTACATAAATAATGACCCCTACTATAATCTGGATAAATAAAATAAATAGATTATTAATAGGAAGAAATTGAATCGGATATACAATCGCTCCCATTACAATTGAAAGAATGAAGGATGGAAATATATCTTTCCATTGTTCTGCTATAGAATAATCTAAATATTCTATATTAGGGAACGCATTGATAACTGTTGAAAGAAGCCCAGTAATCACACCACCAAAAGTAAACCAATATATTCCAAAAGGAAGTGTACAAATCATAATTGCAACCCCAAGTATCTTTTTTATAACTTCCAGTTTTAAATAAACTTCGCTTTTCCCCATAGCACAGATCACCTGCAAATTTGCCGAATGAATAGGGTATAATGCATAAATAAAACAGTTAATCTGCAAAAACGGAACACATCCTAACCATTTATCCGTCAAAAGCAACGATACAAGTGGTCCTGCAACTACACCAAGTCCCATCATTACCGGAAATACAACATACGAACTTGTTACAATAGATCTTCTGGTCATACTTTTTAAAATTTTTTTATTCTCTTGTTCCCTGGAATAAGCAGGAAGCATTACCGATTGAATGGCACCATCAATACTCATAATAATTGTGTATGAGAACTGTTTGCCACGGTTATAATATCCAAGCGCATTCGCACTAAATACTCTTCCAATTACCAGACTGTATATATCTCCGTAGATCAAATTAATTAATCTTGATACTAACATTTTCCATCCAAATGAAAATAAAGTTTTAATACTCTGGATAGAAAATCGTAAACTTGGTCTCCATTTGACAACAAACCAGAGTACAATACAACTGATTAGATTGAAAAAGAGCTGCTGTACAACTAATGCCCAGACGCCTGCCCCCATATAGGCTAAAATGATTCCACTCGTTCCTGAACAAATAACTGCACTCATATTGCTGATCAAAAGTTTATAAAACTGAAGATTTCTAGACAAAATAGCAATCTGAATCGAGTTTACTGCTCCAAGCGGAAGTAACAAAGCCAATACTCTTAACACCGGAATCATCTTAGGCATTCTATAAAAATCACTAATAGCTGGTGCTGATAAATACAGTACAACATACAAAAAAATAGATAAAACTAATGTTACAAAAAAAGCAGATGAAATGTCGATCTCATCTACTTCTTTTTTTTGAATCAGTGCTGTATTAAATCCATTTTGTATCATTGCATTTGCAATATTTACAAAAACAATCAGTAACGAAATAATGCCATAGTCTTCCGGCAAAAGAAGCCTAGCCAGAACAATTTGAACAATAAAATTAACTCCCTGATATCCTATTCTTTCAAAAAATTTCCATATTAAAGAGGAAATCACCTTTTTCTTTGTTGTATCTTGATTTGCCATTATAACTCCATTTTGTTCAAAACCGCGTATTTAATCTTTCCAGACTCATTTCTAGGAATTGCTTCTATTACAGATATCTTCATTACATTCTGCATGAGATGAAGTTTTTCACTTAAATATTTTAATATATCTTTAGAATACTGCTCTTCTGTAATAAAAATTTTCAAGCATTTATCATTACCTGTACATGCACAGTCAATTGCAAATTTCGTCTTGATCAATTTTTCACACTGGTCAAGACTAATTCTATGACCATAAATTTTTAAAAATCTAGAAATTCTTCCTATAATGTAATAAAATCCTTCAGAGTCTCTTCTTGCAATATCTCCTGTTCTATACTCCCCTTTCCAAACATCTCCTAACTTTAGATCTTCTTTACAAATACCATACCCCATTGTTACGTTAGGTCCTCGATATCCCATTTCTCCTTCCGCTTCCATCTCTTGGATTTCCTGTCCGTTCTTATCTATTAGAAAAAGTTCACCTTCCGGAATGGCTTTACCAATACTTCCACATTTTTCTTTTGCTCTATCTGGATCAAGATAAGCAAGTCGCGCTGATGTTTCTGTAGTTCCGAATGTCGCACAAAATCTCTTGTTATATTTTTGGGAATATTCAACCAGATCCATAAACATAGTATCTGTAAGCTTTCCTCCCCCTTCTGCTAACGTAGTTAAGGTTGGAAATTCCTTCTTATTAAATCTCAACTTGAAAAATACTTCATAGCTAAAAGGTACACCTGTAAAATTTGTTGCTTTCTGCTCTTCAATATAGTTCCAAAAATCTCTACTAACCAAATTCTGAGTTGTCATAATCAATGTGGCTCCAACATATAAATGGGTATTGATAACATTAAGCCCCATCGTATACTGCATAGGAAGATCGATGACTGGTCTTTCCATTTCTGTCCATCCAAATACTTTCGCAACATTTTTTGCATTTGCTTCCAGATTTCCATATTTATATCGAACCAACTTTGGACTTCCTGTAGATCCAGAAGTCGTTAATAGAAGAGAAAGTTTTTCATTAATTTCATACTGTTTATATTCTGTTTTTACAAGCTTATATCCCGCTTTCTGAATTATCATCTCAGTTTGTAATGGTAATTCTTTCTCTTCTGGGCACCAAAAAAACTGGGGTTCATATGTCTCGATTAATTTAACAAGTAATTCTTGATCTGTATTTGCTGCAAGTAAAAGAGGAACAATTTTATGAGACAAACAACCAATATATCCTGACAAAGCTCCAATTGTGTTTTCACATAAACAGAATATAATACTTCGTTCCGGAATGGCTTCGACTATTTCATTACTTAAATCACATAGCTCTCCATATGTAATTTGCTTCCCTGTATCTTCTACTGCTGCAATTCTTTTCGGATCTTTTTTATCAATATCTAAAAACATCTTATTTCCCTCCTACATAATTGTACAGCCATCGACTGCCAATACCTGACCCGATACATATTCTGACAAATCGGAAACAAAAAAAGCACAGGCTTTTGCAATATCTTTTGGAACTGCAATTCTTCCCATACAAATATTATTAATTCTATTTTGCAGTTTTTCCAAATCCGCAGCATCCATCATGTCAGTCTTGGTTAAACCTGGAGCAATAGAATTTACACGGATTTTTTTAGGTGCCAATTCTTTCGCTGCTGATTTAGTCAAGGCAATAACTGCTCCCTTGGTAGCAGAATATACCAGTTGACCTTTATTCCCTCTAAGCCCAACCATAGAAGAAATATTTACAATGCTACCACCATTTTCCTGACGTCCCATAATTCTGCTTACGGTCTGCAACATTTCTATTGTTCCAAATACATTAACTTGAAACATTTTTTCCATATTTGATTTTGAAATCATTCCTATTAATTCATTAAACTCAATCCCTGCGTTATTAACCAAGAAGTCTATTTTCCCACTTTCTTGTTTTATCTTCATTATTTCTTTCCGTACCTCATCTGAATTTGTAATATCAAATTCAATCGGTTTTACATTTTTCTGAAGATCTTTATCTAATGTTTCGATCCACTCATGCATTTTTTCGATATTTCGATCATTTGCATAAACAGTTGCTCCACATTCAACAAAAAATTGGGAAATCATCGCCCCGATACCTCTTGCTGATCCAGTAACAATTCCCACTTTTCCTTCTAATAATGTTTTCATTTATTTTCTCCTTAAAACTCAACTCCATATTTTTTTAAGATATTGATTCCATTTAAATACGACCCATAATTCAGAATGTCATCTGTCTCAAACATAATTCCAAATGTATCTTCTAATTCTGCAATTAATGATAAGTGTGTCACTGAATCCCATCTTTCCTCTCCTGCAAATGAAAAGGACTCATTTAATTCCTCTTTTTCTACCTGAAATAAATCCATAAAAATTTTCTGATACTTTTCTAAATTACTCATTTCTTTACTTCCTTTCCTTTTTGTGAAAATATATAGTAAATGCCATCCAAAGGATCACATTAACTACTGATTGTTGTTTCCTTCAAATGGTTCCATTGTCACAGACGTTTCACTAGTAATTCCTTCTCTTTTTAAAACAGTTGCAATTGTTTTTAGAAAAATTTGAACATCCATTCTAAAAGATAACTTTTTTACATATAATGTATCTAATTTAAATTTTTCTTCCCAGGACAAATGATTTCTGCCATTTACTTGGGCAAGACCTGTTAAACCAGGTCTAACTAAATGACGTTTCCTTTGTTCACTATTATATAAGGGCAAATATTTTGTAAGTAATGGACGCGGCCCGATAATACTCATATCACCTTTCAATATATTAAACAACTCCGGAAGTTCATCTAAACTTGTACGCCTTAATTTCTCTCCAAATACTGTCATTCTTTCTTCATTGGAAAGTAAATCGCCATTTATATCTCTTTCATCTGTCATGGTGCGAAACTTGTAAAGTTCAAAAATTTTTTCTCCTTTTCCAGGCCGTTCCTGCTTGAAAATCACCGGACTTCCAAGCTTGATTTTTACAAGTCCTGCTGTGATCAACAACACCGGACTTAATACAATAATTCCACCTAACGCACATACAAAATCCAGTGGTCTTTTTATGCACGCCTCATAAAATCCTTTTCTTCTTCTCATATCAGACACCTACTCAAAACATCCCTTCACAATCTCGATCACTTTCTCCTGCTCTTCCACCGTCATTTTATTATCACTCGGCAGACACAGTCCCCTCTGAAAGATATCCATTCCCACATCCAGCGGTCTTCCATCCTGTCCTACGGTTCCCCCTGCAATATAGGCATTGGTCTTTGCCCGTCCATTTCCTTCTCTTGTGACAAATCCGTTCATCCTGTAAATCGGCTGCATGTGCATCGGTTTCCATACCGGACGTCCTTCTGCGTTATAGGATGCCAGTGTTTCCAGGATCTCTGTCGGACAGCTCTTTCCCGGCTCACTGATATACAGTGCTTCCTGTTCTCCCCGTACCTGCTTGCACATAGCTTCCGGATCGATTACTATACAGCTCAGCCAGAAGTTCGGCTCACTGTTTTCTTCATCATATGGATTCATTTTCACTGGAAGGTCTTTGAAGCCTTCTTTATATCTCTCATAAATTGCTTTCTTCTGTGCGATATGTTCCTCCAGGTATGGGAACTGTCCTCTGACCACTCCTGCAATCACGTTACTCATCCGGTAGTTGTATCCCAGTTCCTCATGCTGGTACCACGGTGCGTTTTCTCTGGACTGAGTAGACCATTTCCGCACTTTCTTTGCTGCTTCTTCATCATCTGTCAGAAGCATTCCTCCGGATGATCCTGTGATAATCTTGTTTCCATTAAAGGAAATGCAGTTATACGTTCCAAAAGTTCCAGTCTGGACACCTTTATAGGTTGCTCCGAGAGATTCTGCGGCATCTTCAATAATAACTGCGCCATGTCGGTCACAAATTTCCCGGATTTCATCGATTTTTCCCGGTGTTCCATAAAGATGTGCTACAACAACAACTTTTACTTCCGGATAGAGTTCAAACGCTTTTTCCAAGGACACCGGATCCATATTCCAGGTGTCGTACTCTGTATCGATAAATACCGGAACACCGCCTTCATAAACAACCGGATTCACCGTGGCATCAAATGTCATATCTGAGCATAACACCTTATCTCCCGGCTTTACTCCTGCCAGCTTCACCGCCATATGAAGTGCTGCTGTTCCGGCTGATAATGCCACCGCATACTTACAGCCGACTTTTTCACAGGCAAGCCGTTCTGTCTCATTAATATTTTCCCCAACGGTTGACATCCAGTTGGTTTCATATGCTTCTTTTACATACTCCAGTTCCGGGCCGTGCATGGTCGGACTGGAAAGCCATACCTTTGATGAAAATGGTTCCATCTTCTTACTCATCTTCCCTCACTCCTCTTTTTTTCCACTAAAAAAAGCCCGGAAGTTTTTCCAGACTGTTTTTCCTTTATTTTTCAATTTTTTCTATAATTTCCAGACCTGCCTGGGTCTCCAGGATTCTCCCGAACATCGGGATCTCAAGGCTTGCTTTTCGCTTATGCCGGTCGATTTTGCGGATCATGGCTTCGCGTCCTTTCAATGGGCCATCGGTGATCCGGATCCGGCCGTTTTCAATGATCCCGGTTGACATCTCAACAACCTGTTTTTCTTTTCCAAATTCGGTCAGGAAGTCTACTTCCTCCTGTTTTAGCGGAATGATTTCCCGTCCTGTCCCGATCAGCTTTGTAAGGCCGATCACATTTTTCAGGCCAAGATACAGTTGTTCCATTTCGTCTGTAATCATGAAAACGTATCCTGGAAACAGAATTTTCTGCTCCAGATGCCATTCTCCTTTGTACTTCTTCATTGATTCATAGTAAGGGATAAAGCAGCGCTTTAAAATCCCGTGATCGATCGTTTTTTCACATTGTGTGATGATCTCTTCCTCGGTACCTGTGCGTACCTGTACTACATACCACATAGAAGTCCTCTTTCTTCAAATGAGGCCTTGTCGTATTTCATTTCATTAAATTGTGAGGGAAGTCGCTTTTTTGAAATATTCTGCATGAAAAAAGCATACTCTTTTCACTTCCAAATCATGAAAGTAAAAAGGGTATGCTTCGCCATTTCACCCGGACGCTTTTCCGGGTGAATCACGATATTCCATAATGACCACTTTCCCATTCAAACGCGACAAAGCGACGATTTGATTTGGTTAAGATATTTTCAAGTCCAAAACGACTTTGTTATTTTTCTTTTTTCTTATACTGATAAGTAGGTACGATTCTGGATACCCGTTCTTTGACATCCGATACTTCCTTGTAGCATGCATCTTTCAGTTCTGCAAGCTCCATCAGGAATTTATCATCATCCATATCGATCGGTTCTCCAATGAAAATCAGATTGTTATCTGTTTTGTGCAGACCTTCCTCTGCCATTAAAAGCTCTTCGTAAAGCTTTTCTCCAGGTCGGAGGCCAGTAAATTTAATTTCGATATCCACTCCCGGTTTCAGTCCGGAAAGTTTAATCAGGTTGGTGGCAAGGTCGAGGATCTTGACCGGTTCTCCCATATCGAGAACGAAGATCTCGCCGCCTTCTGCGTAGGAACCTGCAGTCAGCACAAGGGATACTGCCTCCGGAATCGTCATGAAGTACCGGATGATATCCGGATGTGTGACGGTAACCGGTCCGCCCTCTGCGATCTGCTTTTTAAACAGCGGAATTACGCTTCCGTTGCTTCCCAGTACGTTTCCGAAACGTACTGCCGCAAAGGTGGTTCCTTTGGAATGGCGTGACATCATCTGAATGACCATCTCGCACATTCTCTTGCTGGCACCCATGATATTGGTCGGATTGACCGCCTTGTCCGTCGAAATCAGGACAAATCTTTCTACACCGTACTCGTTGGCGAGTTTTGCAGTATTGTAGGTTCCGAATACATTATTTTTGATTGCCTCATTCGGGCTTGTCTCCATCAGCGGTACATGTTTGTGTGCTGCCGCATGGAAAACGAGCTGTGGATGATACGTGGAGAATACCTTTTCCAGACATCCGGTATCCCGCACAGATCCGATCAATGCGACCAGATTTAATGACGGATATTTCCTTCTCAGCTCCTGTTCAATATCATAGGCATTATTTTCGTAAATGTCAAATATAATCAGCTGTTTTGCACCGTATGCCGCAATCTGCCGGCAGAGCTCGCTTCCGATGGAACCGCCGCCTCCTGTGACAAGTACGACTTTGTCTTTTACATATCCGGAAATCTCTGCAAGGTCCATCCGGATGCTTTCCCGTCCGAGAAGCTCTTCGATCTCTACCGGACGGATCGAACTTACTTTTACTTCGCCGTTAACCAGCTGATAGACAGCCGGAACGATCTGCATTTCACATCCCGTCTCCTTGCAGATCTCGAGAATATTTTTCTTTTCAGAAGCCGAAATCGCAGGAATTGCAAAGATAATTTTCTGAATCTGATATTTTTTTACCATCTCAGGAATATCTTCTCTTGTTCCGACAATCGGAATTCCGTCGATATAACGGTTCTTTTTGTTTTTGTTATCGTCAATAATACAGCGGATTCTTGTGTGCATCTTGTCTCCGCTTTTATTAAATTCACTGATGATTGCCCTGCCGGCCTCTCCGGCACCGATGATCATCGTATTTTTCACATCTCTGGCTTCTACAGCCGCTGCTGAAGTCCTTGTGACAAACATCCGGTAAATCCGGTAAGAGAAACGGATGCCTGTAATCAGAAAATACTGAAGAATTCCCCCCATTACATAATACGAAATCGGCATTCTCTGAAAAATCACGGTAGTCCCCACAATATGAAGTGCCATGGAAATCGCGCATACAATTGTGGTCCTCGACAGTTCATCAAAGCTTGCGAACCGCCACATGCTCCGGTACAGTTTAAATGCAAACATCAGAATCAATGTGCATACAGTATGAATCGGAATATACCTGATCCAGGTGAACAGGTATTCCGGCGGAATATCCGAGAAGCGGAAATCAAATCTCAGCCATAACGCCAGCCCGTAAGACACATTCATTACAATTACATCATAGATAAACAGTAAGATTGAGATACGTACCCAATGATACAGAAACAGCTTATCTGCCATCCATTTCCTCATAACACTTTACTCCTCATTTTTTTATTTCCACAGCTTTCTACTGTGTAATTTTTTCCCCGCCTAAAATCCGGTTAATCTTGCTTGAAATACTGTTTACAGAAACCTCATTCGGATTCATGACATACAGCATCTGGCTTCCGGATGAATAACAAGTATTGCTGTCTCCTGTTCCGATCGCATTGTCGGTCAGGATACTCCAGCTGCCGCCTGAATTGAGCTGCATCTGGATCAATTTTGAAAGCTGATCCATAGATACGTTCGTTTCTACACAGTCGTCAAGCTCTTTTACAATATCCATAGCTTTCGTAAGCATGGATGGTGTCAGCATCTTGTTGATAATTGCTGTGATCACGGCTTCCTGATTCTTTCCCCGCTGGTTATCACCGGAAGCAAAGCTGTGACGCTCCCTTGAAAAGGCAAGTGCCTGTTTCCCGTTTAAATGGTTCACACCCTGCTGGAAAGAATATCCTCCCGCTTCAAAAGCATACTCGGAATTGACGTCGACTCCGCCAAGTGTATCGACAATTTCAATCAGTGAGGTAAAGTTCACTCTCGCGTAGTAATTGATGTCGGTATTGTAAAGCTGTTCCAGTGTTGCCATGGAAACATCCACTCCATAAATTCCGGCATGAGTCAGTTTGTCCCGCTGGTTTCCGGAAACTCCCGGAAGTGTCACGTAGTAGTCACGCGGCGTTGTTGTCAGAAGCACCTGGCGTGTTTCCGGATTCACTGTTGCGATGATATTCACATCACTTCGGCTGTTTGTGGAAATCGGACCGTATACGTCGATTCCGCTGATATAGACATTGAACGGTTCTGTCACGCTCTGGTCTACCTTTTCCAGTTTTGTATCAATTCCATACTGATACAGAATACGAACCTGATCTTCATATCCTTCAATCTCGTCTGTAATCAGGCTGTTGAATGCCTCATTATAGATAGCCGCCTCAATTCTACCATCCAGAAGGGCCTGTGCTTCCTCCTGAACAGTATTGAACTCCGACACATTCGGCTCCTGTCCGATCAGTGTGGAAAGCTTGGTAATCATTTTTTCGTTGTTTGTCTGATCAGCGGCCGTCTGAACTCCGAAAATATAATTCTGCGCATCCAGAATCGACTCCGCGCTGTCTTCCTTTTTGACCACAACGATCATATTGTCGGTTTTATACTCAGCTCCTCCGATATTACTGATTGCCTGATGCATATTCATAAAGTAATAGGTTCCGAAAGCAAGTGCGGCACTGATCAGAATACTCAGTACAATCCCCACAATATGAATTTTGTTCCTGATATACTGCATTCCAAATGTGAGGGCGAACAACAGCAGAAGCACAACAGCTCCTGCTGCCAGATACTTCATCGGAATCATTCCACTGTTAAATAAGATACCGACAAAAATCACAGAAATCAGAAGCTGAATTACTGCAATCACTTTTCCGAGAGTATTTCTCCCTTTTTTCTCGTCGTAATGCCGGGAACCGCGGCGGCCATGATGTCTCCTGCGTTCCCTCTGCTCTCTTCTCTGCGGCATTTTTATCACTCCTTTTACCTACTGTACAGTCAATGTAAACTCTTCAATATTTGATGTATTATTGTTCGTATCCATCACATAGTAGCGAATTGTATATGTACCCGGAACGGATGTATTGTACTCTCCGTCCGCGTGAATTCTTCTGGATAATGTCGCCGCATCGTCCTGGTCATCCACCACCTGGTCAATCACGGAAAGGACGTCAAATGATTCTCCTGCACGGATTGATCTGGACGTCTCCGTGAGACGGATTGCCGGATTTGCCCCGTCCGGTGTCAGTTCTCCGGTATTTTCCTCCTGTGTTTCCTCAGCGGAAGCCTGTTCCTGTGCTGCCTGTTCATCCTCTGAAGTTTCCTCTGAAGTATCTTCCTCTGTCTGCGCTTCCTCTTCCTGGGACGGTTCCTCTGCTTCCGGTTGGCCGACGTTTTGCTCCGTCTGACCAGTTCCCTCGTAGTTGACCATTCGCGTTTCGGTTCCGACGTTATTGTGCTCATCAATCACCGCATACTGAACAATCGCCCGGCTTCCGTCGCTTACTACTGTAATTTTGTCAATAAAGATCTTGTCTGTTACATCGCCGTCCCGGTTGTCTTCGGCAGTTACGTCAGCGAGGAGTTCTTCATAATTGTCTCCGTCTTTGTAGGTGATTTCTTTCTCTTTGTCTTCGATCGTGATGACCGGTGCTGTTTTATCCTGTGAAGCAGTGATAACGGCCGCACCGGCTACCAGCACCGCACAGCCTGCTATCAGACACAGGGTTAATAGCCTTTGTCTCATCTTAACGTTCTCCTAATCGATTAATTGTCACTTCCGTAATGTCCGTAATATTTCCCGTAATACTTACCGTAATATTTATTCTGCTTCATGGATACCTTGTTGAGAACAACTCCCAGAATATTACATCCTGTCTTGGTAAGCTGATCCTTTACGGAACGCGCGAACTTGTAGCTGATCGTATTGGCTGAAATAACAAGAATCGCCGCGTCACATGCTGCGGACACGATTGCGCTGTCGATAACACTTCCAAGCGGAGGTGTGTCGATAATAATATAGTCATAAATATTTCTTGCCTCTTTTAACAGTGCGGCAAACTTTTTGCTTCCAAGGAGTTCTGCCGGATTTGGCGGAACCGGACCTGCAAAAATGACAAACAGGCCTTTTTCGTTTGTTTTGCAGAGAATTTCAGAAAGATCTCCCTGACCGGAAAGAAAATGGGTCAGACCTTTCATCTCTCCTGTCACCTTATATCTTCCGGCAAGAACAGACTTTCTAAGATCCGCGTCAATAAAAAGAACTTTTTTCCCTGCTTCTGCAAGAGAGTATGCCGTTGATAATGATACCGTACTCTTTCCTTCACTTGGAGTACAGCTTGTAATTGCAATGATCTTGTTTTCCTCTCCGGAGAATTCAATATTTGTACGAAGCTGTTTGTAGGATTCATTAATTCTGTAATCCTGCATACTCTTTAAATTTAATGATATTTCTTTCATCTTCAGACCTCCCAAACCTTACTTTTTCGCAGTTTTTTTCTGGAAATTCCGGGCCGAGAGCCCTTTTACACGTTTTTTATTCTTTGCATTTGCCCCGTCATAAACCGGAATGGACGCAAGAACATTCAGTCCAAGATATGTCTCTACATCTTCCGGTGTCTTTACTGTATCGTCCAGCATAAATACCAGAATGATAATACCGGCAGAAATCAGAATTCCGAGAATTGCGCCGATCAGCGTATTACGCATCACGCTCGGGCTGCTCGGGCTGTCCGGCAGGTTCGCTTCCTCTACCGTCTTGACAGAGTCAACATCCATGATATCCTGAATCTGAATTCCTACCGCCTGGCGTACCGCATCTGCAATATCTCTTGCCTGTTTCGGTTCGGCGTCTCTTACATTAATGGACATGACACGGGTATCTGTCGGTGTGGTAACCGTAATCTTATCCGCCAGCTCTTCTGTATCCATATCAAGATTCAGAACAGAAATAACTTCTTCCAGAACCGGACGGCTCTTTACCAGTTCCGCATAGTCTTTCGTCAGCTGTGATCCTGTCTGCAGATCATTGTATGTCACGTTTCCGGTGTCCGTTGTTCTGGTCAGCACATAGAACCGGGTTGTTGAAGTATACATTGGCGTAATAAAAAGTTTGGTTCCAACAAATGCCAGAAGTCCCAGCAGGATTCCTGACAGAATAATAATATGTGCCTTGCTCCATAACGTCATAAACAATTCGGTGAGATCTATTGTAATCTCATCATTTTCTTTCACATTCTGGTTTGTCCCTTCCATAAACACTATACCTTCCTAATTCATTCTCATTTAGTACTCGTCAATCTCTTCATTGCGAAGAACTTTCTTGGCATTTTGCCCGAAGATCTGGTCCGCATACTCTTCACCGCAGCGTTTGACAACTTCTTTGTATGCCTCCTGCATCTTCGGTGACCGCTTCTCCGGACCATGTGCATCTGTCCCTACCAGCTGGACAAGATGCGCTTTTAATACCTCCCGCAGAAACTTCTTTACGCTTCTGCCGTAACTTCCTGTAATGCTTCCCGCGTTCACCTGGAGATACGCCCCCATCTCCCTGAGATATTCTACGTTTGAGATATCTTCTCTCAGGCAGTTGTAACGCTCAATGTGCGCAATAATAACGGTGTGGCCGCTCATTTGAAGCTTTCTCACAGCATTCAGGATATACTGGAAATCGTCTCCCGGCGAAAACTCCACCAGGATATATCTGGATTTTCTGATGCTCACTGCTTTCCCGGTCTTTAAAAGCTCCGGGACATCCTCCCCGTAATAAATCTCCATCCCAAGACAGATCTGCATCTTCGGGTGAACTTCCTTTGCAAGCTTTCGAGTCAGGAGCAACTGTTTCTTGATCAGATCGATATCATTTTTCCCTCTCTGCTTGTGATAGTGAGGGGTCGCCACCATGATCTGTATCCCCTCATCCCATGCTTTCTCCAGCATGGCCTTTGTTTCTTCCGGAGACTGGGATCCATCATCCACCCCCGGCAGAATGTGACAATGAATATCTACAAACTGGTTCATCTATCCTACTCCAATCTTTCCATACTATTGCTTTGTCAACTATTATACGTTAGCCACTCCGCAATTTTCAAGCAATAGTTACAATCCTTTCTATTTTTTTACGTCGTTATTACAATTTATTACAGTAATTCCTCCTCTCCGGTCAGTTCTCATTCCTTTTTATCTTGATTCGCGGCAGAAAGATTCTATTTTTTCTACAACTTCTTCAATCGTCATCTCTGAGCTGTCAATCAGCTCTGCGTCTTCTGCGCGGCACAGCGGGGAAATCTCTCTGGTCATATCTCTTCTGTCACGTTCTTCTATATCTGCTGCGATCTGAGCATAATCGCAGGATTCCCCTTTTCCCAACAATTCATTGTACCTTCGTCCGGCTCTCGTGTCAACACTTGCCGTCAGGAATATCTTGACATCTGCATCCGGCAAAACACTTGTTCCGATATCTCTGCCGTCCATTACAACATCTTCTCTCCTTGCCAGATCCCGCTGCAGTTCCAGCAGTCTGGCGCGTACCGCCGGAACGGCCGAGCTTTTTGATGCCATATTTCCGACTGCTTCCTCCCGGAGATGGTCTGTAATATTTTTATCATTTACATAAATCTGCTGCTTTCCATTTTCGTAGGCAATGTCAATTTTCACCTCTTCACATGCTTTTGTGACCGCCTCTTCATCGTCCGGCCGGATTCCTTTTGTCAGAAAATACCAGGCAAGCCCCCGGTACATTGCTCCGGTGTCTACATAAATAAAGCCTTTTCTTTCTGCCAGAAGTTTTGCTATGGTGCTTTTCCCGGCGCCGGCCGGTCCGTCAATCGCTATCTGATAACCCATTATTTTCATCCTCCGATACTGTATTTATTCTCAGTCTGACTGTGCCTTATTCCTCAGAAGCACAGGAACCCGCCGCATTTCCGGTAGACCATGCAATCTGAAGATTGAATCCGCCTGTCACAGCATCCAGATCCAGAACCTCTCCCGCAAAATGGACATGTTTTACCAGTCTGGATTCCATCGTCGCCGGGTTGATCTCCCTGACATTGACGCCTCCCTGTGTAATAATGGCTTCATTGAAATCCCGAAGCCCGGTAATGGTCAGCTCCAGACCTTTTAGCAATGCCGCGAAAGCAAGCCTCTCTTCTCTGGTGATTTCGTGGATCTTCTTTTCCGGATGAATCCGGCTCTGCTCAACAGCCACCGGAATCATCTTGGCCGGGAGAAGCCTGGCAAGTGCGTTTTTAAACTGCTTGTTCTTATTCTCCTCGAAATCCCGCAGAAGTCTCGCATCCAGCTGTTCAAAGGAAAGCGCCGGCTTCAAATCAATCCGGAGTCTCAGCGGTCTTTCCTCCAGAATTTTTCCGACAAAAGAGCTGGCGCTTAATATCATCGGCCCGCTCACTCCATAGTGCGTAAAAAGCATTTCACCAAAATCTTCGTAAAGGACTTTCGACCCGTCCAAGATGGTAATTGCCGTATTCTTAAGAGAAAGGCCCTGAAGATCTTTTACAAAAGCTTCCTTCGTCTCCATCGGCACCAGCGCCGGACGGATGCTGGTTACGGTATGTCCAAGGGTTTTTGCAAACCGGTAACCGTCTCCTGTTGACCCTGTCGTCTGGTAGGAGTTTCCTCCTGTGGCGATAATACATGTATCTGCCTGTACTTCCGTCCCGTCCGCAAGGTACAGGCAGGCAAACGCCCCGTCTTTTGTTCCGATCTGCTGTACTTTCGTGTTTAAGTGTACCTGAACTCCCTGGCGTTTCAATTCATCTCCCAGTACACGGATGACATCAGAAGAATGATCGGACTCCGGAAACACCCTGTTTCCCCGCTCTGTTTTCATCTTCAGTCCGATTTCGCTGAAAAACTCCATGGTCTCTTCGTTTGTAAATCCGTAAAAACTGCTGTAAAGGAACTTTTTATTTGTAACCACAGAATCCAGAAGTTCTTCCATATCACAGGAATTTGTCAGATTGCACCTTCCCTTTCCGGTAATATAGATCTTTTTACCCAGTTTTTCATTTTTCTCAAATAATTCTACCTGGTTTCCATTTCTTGCTGCGAAGATGGCGGCCATCATTCCTGCCGCGCCTCCTCCGATTACTACTGTTTTTCCCATTCCGTTCTCCTCTGATCATTCACTTTCTTCTGGTCCGGAAAATGAAGTGGTATTTTATCCCTGACCGGATGCAGTTCATCGCTTGAGTAAACCTGATACTCATCCCAGATCTGTTCCAGTGTCCCCAGCGTGTCCACAACCTCGTCCTGCTTTTTCATGCAGAGTGCAACCACAAGCGCATTAATCACACTCAGCGGCGCCACAAGCGAATCCACAATCGAAGCCATATCGCTGCGCGCGATCAGACTGCAGGACGAATAAAGATTCATCGGTGAGTGAACGCTGTCCGTCAGTGTGATGATCTTTGCTCCCCGGTTGTTCGCAAATTCCAGAGCCTTTAACGTTCTCATGGAGTATCTCGGAAAGCTGATACCGATGATCACATCCTCCTCCGTAATCCGGATAATCTGCTCAAAAATCTCACTGGAACTGTTCGTGTCCACACTGACCACATTGTCCCGGATCAGATTCAGATAAAAGCCAAGAAAATTTGCAAGTGTGGCACAGCTTCGTATGCCCACAATGTAGATTTTCCTGGCATTTAAAATCGTATCGACCGCCGTCTCAAAGGCATTCTGATCAATATGCTCCATCGTCAGCTTAATCTTCTCTATATCCGACTGGAGCACACTCATCAGAATCTCAGACTGGCTGATCCGTCCGTAAGTAACCTCCATCCTCTGAATAAAATTCAGACGGTTGCTCACAAGCTCCTCAAGCGCTTTCTGAAACTGCGGATAGCCCTTGTACCCAAGACCGGACGCAAAACGTACAACTGTAGACTCACTGACACCGACCACATCACCCAGTCTGGCCGCAGTCATGAAAACAGCCTTCTCATAAGAAGACCGTATATAGTCCGCCAGTTTCTTCTGGCTCTTGCTCATCCCGTCATACCGCTCCTCAATTCTTTCAAGCAACTCATTTTTGCCGGTCATGACTAACTCCTCCAAAAGTCCATAATAGCTAATTAAGTATACTCCTTTTTCACCTTAATTACAAGCATTTCACAAGAGTCGACAAGAAAGAGGACAAAGATTTAAGCATTTATTAAATTTTGGGGACGTGTTCCGATGAATCGGAACACGTCCCCAATAGAAAAATCTGTATTGCTTTTTATTTAGAAGTTGTACGTTTAAACAGGATAACTTCCGTTTTTTGTGTCTGCAATTGTCTCGTCTACTTTTGTCTGCTGTGCCTGACGGTATTTGAAAAAGTCGATTGCAACCTGCGGGAAGAGGGCATAGGTCAGTACATCTTCGTCCTGCTGTTTCCACTGTTTCATCTCGTTTTCGAGTGTTTCCAGTTCGTCCGGGATAAGATCTGCCGGGCGGCAGGTGATGCAGTCATCGATTTCGTCGCCGAGGCATTTTTTCTTGACGTCTTCGTTGAACGGGCAGACGGTTGCGCCGTATTTGCCTTTCAGGATATCTTTTGTTTCTTTGGTTGCCATTTTGTAGCGTTCTCCCATCAAAACGTTGAAGACAGCCTGTGTTCCTACGATCTGGGAGGACGGTGTGACAAGCGGCGGTTCTCCGAGGTCCTTTCTGACTCTTGGTACTTCTTCAAGCACTTCATAATATTTGTCCTCCGCTCCCTGTTCTTTCAACTGGGAGGTCAGGTTGGAGAGCATGCCTCCCGGTACCTGATAGAGGAGTGTTTTGATATTAACTCCCAGATTCTTCGGATTTAAGAGTCCGCTTTCCAGTGCTTCATCACGGATCGGGCGGAAGTAATCTGCGATCTCGGACAACAGCTGCTGGTCAAATCCGGTGTCGTACGGTGTGCCTTTGAATGTTTCTACCATGACTTCGGTTGCCGGCTGGGATGTTCCGAGCGCAAATGGTGACATTGCCGTATCGATCACATCTACACCTGCTTCCACTGCTTTTAAGTAGGTCATGGATGCGACTCCGGATGTATAGTGGGTGTGGAGCTGGATCGGAAGGTTTGTTGTTTCTTTTAAAGCGGTTACAAGTTCGGTTGCTTTATAAGGAAGCAGGAGGCCTGCCATATCTTTGATGCAGATGGAATCCGCACCCATCTCCTCGATTTCTTTTGCTTTCTGTACCCAGTATTCCAGAGTGTAGGCGTCTCCGATTGTGTAGGAGAGGGCCACCTGTGCATGGGCTTTTTCTTTGTTTGCCGCCATGACTGCGGTCTGAAGATTCCGAAGGTCGTTCAGACAGTCGAAAATGCGGATGATATCAATTCCGTTTGCAACGGATTTCTGCACAAAGTACTCTACTACATCATCGCCGTAAGGACGGTATCCGAGGATGTTCTGTCCGCGGAACAGCATCTGCAGCTTTGTGTTTTTAAAACCGTCACGGAATTTACGGAGTCTGTCCCATGGATCTTCTTTCAGGAAACGTAAAGAAGCGTCAAAGGTTGCTCCTCCCCAGCATTCCACGGAATGATATCCGACTTTGTCAAGTTTTTCTACGATCGGCATCATCTGCTCGGTCGTCATTCTTGTTGCGATCAGGGACTGATGTGCATCACGCAGAATCGTCTCTGTTATTTTAATTGGTTTTTTCTCTGCCATTTCAATCTCCTCCTCGAACTTATTTCACTCCGAATATCGCCATAAATGTTCCTGCCACGACTGCCGTTCCGATAACGCCGGCTACGTTTGGCCCCATTGCATGCATCAGAAGGAAGTTTGTCGGATCTGCCTCAGCACCGACTTTCTGTGATACTCTGGCTGCCATCGGCACTGCAGATACTCCTGCGGACCCGATCAGCGGATTGACCTTGCCTCCGGTTACATAGCACATGACTTTGCCAAGAAGAACACCTGCCGCGGTACCGAACGCGAATGCGATCAGTCCCAGGATGACGATCTTGATCGTATCCAGATTCAAAAACGCTTCCGCGCTTGTCGTTGCTCCTACGGAAGTACCAAGCAGGATGACAACGATATACATCAACGCGTTGGACGCGGTTTCTGTCAGCTGGCGTACCACTCCGGATTCACGGAAGAGGTTTCCAAGCATCAGCATTCCGACAAGCGGTGCTGTCGTCGGAAGAATCAGGCAGACAACAATGGTAACGATGATCGGGAAGAGGATCGCTTCCAGCTTGGATACCGGCCGGAGCTGTTCCATCTTGACCTTACGTTCTTTTTCCGTTGTCAGAAGCTTCATGATCGGCGGCTGGATAATCGGTACCAGTGCCATGTAGGAATATGCCGCTACCGCAATCGGTCCAAGAAGTGCGGTCTGCTGAAGCTTTCCGCAGAGGAAAATCGATGTCGGTCCGTCCGCTCCGCCGATGATGGCGATTGCTGCCGCTGCTTTGTCAGAAAATCCCATTGCCATTGCTCCGAGGTATGCTGCAAAAATACCAAACTGTGCAGCTGCTCCCAGAAGGAAGCTTTTCGGGTTCGCAATCAGCGGGCGGAAGTCTGTCATTGCTCCGACACCCATGAAAATCAGCGACGGCAGAATAGACCACTCGTCCAGTTTATAGAAATAATACAAAAGTCCACCGGTTCCATTATCCGAATCTTCAAAAGACAGCATAATGTCCGGATAGATATTTACAAGGAGCATCCCAAAAGCAATCGGGACGAGAAGAAGCGGTTCAAACCCTCTGTTGATCGCAAGATACAGAAACAAGCATGCAACTGCAATCATGATCAGGTTGCCAACCGTCAGGTTCAGAAATGCCGTCTGCTCTACAAGACGCCCTAACGTCTCAACTATATAGCTCATGTTCTAACCTCCAATTGTCAGTTGTCATTAATTTAATGTTGCAAGCAAGGTTCCCGCTTCACATGCATCTCCTACTGCAAGTTCGATACTTGCCACTGTTCCGTCTTCCGGAGCAACAACAGGGATCTCCATCTTCATCGCCTCAATGATGACAACCGGCTCTCCTCTTTTTACTTTCTGACCTACAGAAGCTTCGATTTTGAATACTTTTCCGGCCGCCCCTGCTTCCACACGGATGCTGCCTGCACCCTGCGTTTTTTTCGGAGCCGGTGCCTTTGGTGCTTTCGGTGCTGCCTTTGGTGCCGCTGCCGGCGCAGATGCCGCTCCTGCTTCATTCTTCTCTTCTACTGTAACGTCATATACGTTTCCATTTACTGTAATTGTATAACTTTTCATGATTGCTTCCTCCTATTTCCACTGACTGTTCTTTCTTCTTTTTTTAATGGAACGTACTACAAATCCGTCTGTAGAAGTCCCCTCACTTGCCGCGATTGCCGCACTGATGACTGCAACCAGCTCCAGATCATCCGTCAGATCCTCTTCCTGGACAGTCTCTTCTTCAACAGCAGCAGGTGCTGCTTCTGTCTGTTTCGGCTCTGTCTTTTTCTGCTGTGTTTTCCCGATCAGGCCGAACAGGGAAATGATAAAGGAAATGAAAATCAGTACGACAAACACAGTTCCCATTCCAAGGACTGTATTCAGGCCGGCCTTCTGAAGAATTTCTCCGGTTGAATATTTGGCTGCCGCCGTAAAACTCTCCATCTCCGATTTTTCGTTAAACTCAATCGTAATCTCAGCATCTCTGTCTTCGTACTCGGCATCTGTTGTCAGCATGATGCTGTCCGAGCTCTGCTCCACAGTGAAATCTCCGTGGCTGATATAATCACCACACTCTTCAATTCCAGCTTCCCACGCATCAATCATCGTGGTAAAATTGGACGCCTGCACATTAAATCCTGACTGAAGCAGTGTCAGATTCAACTGCAGTTCACTTACATCCTTAAATGCATCCAGTTCTTCCGTAGACATCTGGCTGAAACTTGAGATCAGCGCATCCGCCTGCTCGATCATTGTATCTTCATCATAATTTGCATCAGAACTGCTGCTGCATCCGGAAAGAGTAAATACGAGGGCAAGGATGACTGCAAATAAACTAATTCTTTTCTTCAACTCGTCTCACCTCTCTATACCGTTCCGTGCTTTTTGGACGGACGGTCCTCTCTTTTTGTGAACAGCATCTCCAGAGCTCCGATCACATACTTTCTTGTATCTTCCGGACGGATCACTGTATCCACATATCCTCTTGCCGCCGCAGATGCCGCGCTTTCCTGCATACTGCGGTACTGATCTTCTTTTTCCTTTCTCTCATCCGCAGACACGTCAGGATACATGATCTTTGCCGCAAGACCTGCTTCCATTGCTCCGATTTCGGCATCCGGCCATGCATAAACCATGTCAGCTCCAAGTGCCTTGCTGTTCATTACAAGGTAACCGCTTCCAATCGCTTTACCTGTCATAACATTCACCTTCGGCACCGTTGCATTCGCAAATGCGTAGACCAGTTTTGCCGCTTCTCTTGCAAGTGTTTTCTCACTGCATTTTGATGCCTTGAATCCATTGACATCTGTCAGTGTCAGAACCGGAATCTCAAATGCATCGCAGAATGTCACAAAATCAGCTGCTTTCCGGCATCCTTTTGCAGAAAGAGAGCCGTCAAACTCCTGCTGTACTTTGCCTTCTTCATCGTATACTTTGGAACGGTTCGCAACAGCTCCGACCGTCAGTCCGTTCATCCGGACAAAACCGGTCACCATTTCTTTTGCGTACCCTGCCTTTACTTCTATAAATTTCTGATCATCAGCGATCATCGATAACACGAGGGCAGCGTCATCGGCTCCATTTTCAATTCCCGCGCATAACCGGTTCAGGTCGTCGGTGCATTCTTCATAAGAATCGTTGTCCTCATTGTTTGCAGGAAGCATACAGATCAACTCCCGGATACCGGACAGGATTTCACTTTCTGTTCCAAGGAAATCTACATTACCGGCCTCCTCTGTCTGAAACGCCGCACCGGACGTGTCGCATTTTTCAATGTGATTGCCCGGGATCGCATTCGGGGAATTAACAAAAAGCTTTCCTTTTTCTTCCATGAATGTGAAATCGGAAAGTCCGGAAAGGATTGCAGCTCCACCGCCGCATGTACCAAATACAGCAGTAATCTGCGGGATCACTCCT
This sequence comes from Drancourtella massiliensis, assembly GCF_016900655.1. GTDB lineage: Bacteria > Bacillota > Clostridia > Lachnospirales > Lachnospiraceae > Sellimonas > Sellimonas catena. The sequence continues at coordinate 160,224 of NZ_JACJKH010000001.1, read as the reverse complement.
GAAGCGAGTGCCTGTTTCGCATAAATACTGCCAAACGCCTGCAATGCGTCTGTTCCTTCCTGAAGCCTGAGTCCTGCACAGTCAATCAGGCCGATCACCGGTGCCCCCATTTTCATCGCCATGTCATAAAGGCCTGTAATCTTCTTTGCGTGCATCTCTCCGACTGCTCCGCCGAGTACCGATGCATCCTGGCTGTACACATAGACCAGACTGCCGTCAATGACTCCATATCCGGTGATCACGCCATCTCCCGGAACCTTGCTTTCCTGCATGTTGAAATCCGTGTTCCTGGCTGTGACAGCGCCACCGATCTCAACAAAGCTACCGGCATCCAGTAATTCTGAAATCCTGAAAACTGCCGGCGTTTTTGCTGCTTCATTACTCATAAACCTAGCCCTCCATTTGTGATATATTCCTAAAAGTTAAACCAAATTTTAGCCAATTATATTATACTTTTTCTAATATCCTTTTTCAAGAGTTTATGTGAAATTTTTGACATATTTTTTCACTCGTATATCGTGTTATCATATTAACGTATTAATGTTTTTTTCAGCATATTTCAAGCTTTTTCTACACTTGGCCCAATATAATTTTTAGTTTCTTTCTTTATCTGTCTTTTTTTTATGAAAATTTAATAATTTTGGACTGTGTTACAAAAAATTCATTGTGTCGACACGGAAACTGTGCTAAAATAGCCATTACAGGGATGTCATAATGTTATAAAGGAATACCAAGGGAAATGACATCTTTTGTCTTTTTTATGGCATAAGCAGTAATACAGATTCAGGAAAACCCGGAAGCGTCATGTTTTCTTCCAAGTCAGAAAAGATGCGTTTTTCCGGTGCCGGCCGGGGCACTTTCCCGCTTCTGTCTTACTTTCCCGAAAGGGAGCATCTTTCAGTGTGCGGCTAGTGCAGTACCGTTCTCTGTCAGATAGCGGATATTGTTCCAGATGCCTGAAATGACCGGATTTTATTTTTGCGGAATATCCAGTCTTTGACATATTTTTGTCTGTCTCCGCAGATAAAATCAGGAAAGCTCACCATCCGGAACAAGAAAAGGGAGAATTCCTCTTCCGTTTTTGCCAGATTGTCTTCTTTTCATGAGGGCAGAGACTACAAGGCAGACCATTCCCTGACTTCTGCTTCCGGCAGTTGTTCATTCTGTCTTAGATGTTGTTCTTTTGCGAACTATATTCCTTTACATAGTCTTTTCCAGCCGGTATATTATGGAAATGGATTTCATAATCTGTAAAAGACACCTGGCCGAAAGGCCGCTTTTGTCTGACTGAGTCCGGCATGATCTGCTGCATCAGAAAGTGTCTGTTTCAATTAGACAGCTCATCACACTTTGGTATGTTGAGTAAGTTTTCTTTCTTAATTGATATAGGGAAGAAAATGACTTGGATGATTTACGTATGAGAAATCAAAAATTAAATTGGAGGGTTTTGACTATGGGAAACACAGCTACTAAATCCAAGAAAGGTTATCCTTTTGGTTTCTACGCTTGTGCTCTGGGATTCACATTTGAAAGATGTGCATTCTACACAGTTAAATGGCTTCTTGCTATTTGGCTGGCTACGGAAACAACAAGTTCAATGGGTGGTATGGGACTTTCTTCTGTAGAAGCAGGTCAGGTTTCCGCTTATTTCGTAGCATTTACTTACATTACTCCTATGATCGGCGGTTACCTCGCTGACTACTGGGTAAGCCCGAGACTTTGCGTAGTTCTTGGTATGATTCTTATGGGTGTCGGCTACCTTATCGGATGGCAGGCAAGCAACATGACACTTGTATGGGTAATGATTATCTTTGTATCTGTTGGTACAGGTTTATTCAAAGGTAACTTATCCGGTGTCAACAGTTTGATGTTTGATGATCAGGATGAACTGAACTCAGCATTCTCTGTACAGTACTCTTTCGTTAATATCGGTTCTTTCATTGGAACGACATTCGTAGTACTGCTTGCAGATTCTCAGGGATATCAGTTCCTGCTGCTTATCGCTGGTGCTCTTCTGCTCATCGATGCAGTTTGGTTCCTTGCTAATGGTAAATCTCTTGGTGACAAGGGTAAACAGCCATTCAAGAAAGACCAGAGATCTTTCGTTGACAAAGAGAAGAAATCCGCAGAAGAAACCAAACCGCTTACATCCGGCGACAAAAAACGTATTGTTGCTATCGTAATCGTTACACTTTTCTCTGCTATTTTCTGGATTGCATGGTATATGTCCTACAACGTAGTATACTACTACTTCGGATTCGGCGACAGCTCCGAATTCCTGAACTGGGCTGACTGGAGCCTGTTCGGATGGCAGATTCCGCAGACATCCTACTTTGACTCTCTGAACGCTTTGACATGTATCGTTCTGGGACCTGTATTCGCTGTTGTATGGGCTAAAATGGCAGCAAGACCGCAGGGCGATATGTCCATGTTCAAGAAGACAGCTATCGGTATCTTCTTAGTAGGTCTTTCCTACGTAGCTATGGTTGTAGCTAACGTAATTCGTGGCGACGGACAGTGCTCATGGTTCTGGGTAATCTTGATCGCATTATTAATGTCCGTTGGTGAAATGATTTTCTCACCACTTGGAAACTCCTTTATTTCCATGTTCGCACCGGCAAAACTGATGGGATTCCTGTTAGGATTCTGGCCAATCGCTGTATTTATCGCTACACTGATTTACCCGAACCTGTACGGTGCTCTCGATGCTGGTTCAAGAGCTGGTAACTTCAACCTGTACTACAGCATCATTGCTGCAGTTGTTATCATCTGTGGTGTTCTGCTGTACGCATTCAGCGGCAAGCTGGATAAACTGGCTGATGAAAAATAATTGAAAACCAAAGGATTTCCACATATTGATTGTGTGTGATTCCTTAGAAAACAATCTGTTTTCCACAGACCGGCATGACTTTTGTCATGCCGGTTTTGTTATATCATTTTCTATGTTTTTTGTACATTTTTTACAATTTCTTCCATATAAGATTTGAACTTAAGCACCAATAGTGATAAAATATTTATAGCTAAAATTATTTCAGATAAAAAGGAGGTTTTTCTCATGACTGTTGTAGCAGACAGAATCGCCAGACTTCGTGCACTGATGGCAGAAAAAGGAATTGACGCATATGTTGTTCCGACTGCTGATTTTCACCAAAGCGAATATGTAGGCGAGCACTTCAAAGCAAGAAAATTTATTACAGGATTCAGTGGTTCCTACGGTACTGCTGTCATCGGAAAGGACGATGCCGGACTCTGGACAGACGGAAGATATTTCTTCCAGGCTGAAAACGAAATGAAAGGAAGCGGTATCCGCCTGATGAAGATGTTTGTAGGCGATACACCTTCTGTTACAGAATGGCTTGCTTCCTATGTTCCGGAGGGAGGCACTGTCGCATTTGACGGACGTGTACTTTCCATGGGAGAAGGTCAGGAGTATGAAGAAGCACTTGCTTCCAAAGGAATTCGTATCGATTATATGGAAGATCTGATCGACTCGATCTGGGAAGATCGCCCGCCTCTTTCAGACAAACCGGCATTTTTCCTTGAAGAAAAATATTCCGGAGAAAGTACCTCTTCCAAACTGGAGCGCGTGAGAAAAGCAATGTCCGAACAGGGTGCTACCGCACATGTGATTGCATCGCTCGATGATATCTGCTGGCTGTTAAATGTCCGTGGGGATGATATCGATTTCTTCCCGCTTCTGCTCTCCTACGCCATTGTAAAAATGGACAGTGTAGAACTCTATGTGGACGACAGTAAATTAAACGAACAGATCCATGCAGAATTTGCAAAGAACAATGTAAATATTCATCCATACAATAACATTTACGAAGATATCAAAACACTTTCTGCAGATGAAGTCGCTATGATCGATCCAATGAAAATGAATTATGCACTTTACAAAAACATTCCTTGCAAAATTGTAGAATGCGCAAACCCGACTATCCTCATGAAAGCCATGAAAAACCCGGTTGAACTTGAAAATATCAAAGAAGCTCATATCAAGGACGGTGTGGCAATCACAAAATTCATGCACTGGATCAAAACACGCTACGATAAAGAGGTTATCACAGAATTAAGTTCCGCTGCAAAACTTACATCCCTGCGCGCTGAACAGGAAGGCTACATCCGTGACAGTTTCGAACCTCTTTGCGCATTCGGCGACCACGCAGCCATGATGCATTATTCACCATCTGAAGAAAGTGATGTACAACTCAAGGAAGGCGGATTTTTCCTCAATGATACAGGCGGCGGTTACTATGAAGGATCTACAGACATCACCCGTACTTTTGTACTCGGTTCTGTCAGCGATGAAATGAAAAAATACTATACCGCTGTTGTACGTGCCATGATGAATCTTGCGAGAGCAAAATTCCTCTACGGATGTTACGGATACAATCTTGACGTCCTTGCAAGAGGACCAATCTGGGAACTGGATCTTGATTTTCAGTGCGGCACCGGCCATGGCGTAGGATACCTTGCAAATATTCACGAACCACCGACAGGCTTCCGCTGGTATGTCGTACCGAGCAAGAACGAACACCACCAGCTCGAAGAAGGCATGGTTATCACTGACGAACCGGGAATCTACGAAGACGGCAAATTCGGAATCCGTACCGAAAACGAATTCATCGTCAGAAAAGGAACCAAAAACAAATACGGACAGTTCATGTACTTTGAAACCATTACTTTCGCACCAATCGACCTCGATGGAATCGATCCGGAATACCTGTCCAAAACAGAAAGAGAATGGCTCAATAACTACCACAAACAAGTATATGAAAAAATTTCTCCACACTTAACAGACGAAGAAAAAGAATGGCTCAAAACATATACAAGAGAGATCTAATTTGAAATCGGGGGACGTGTTCCGACGCATCGGAGCACGTCCCCAATGTGTTAAAAAACACCTCTCGATGCTATTGTCTGAATTTATCGAGTCTTCTAAGCAATTCTTTTCTCGACATAACTCTGGGATCCAGCATCGTTTCTGCAAAATCTTTTCGATTCTCAGGTAATTTTTGCAAATCCCAGAACTGTAAATCTGGATGTTCTTCCAAATAGATTTCTATCCATTTCCGAAATATCCTTTCTTTCTGTTCTTTGGTATCTTCCGGCAAATCTTCTATATAAACTTCTTCAAGTTGAGGAATCACTCTTTCTGCTGAATAAGTCATCTGTCCACTTTTAATAAACTGACGAGCGTTTTCGCGAATAAGCCCCTTTTTTTCATAAATGTATTCTTGGGCGCTGCTGTATTGATATCGGTTCATTTTTCCTGTAATCTTTGCTTTGACTGGATTTAAGTGGATATAATAGAAACACTGCCAGAGATATTCTTCACTTTCAATTGGGAAACTTTTAAATCTGTTTTGAAATACATGTCCATTTCTTTCCATCTTTCGGTTGTAATACAATGCATAAGCCGTCTGCACAGCTTTCATGTACTCAGAAATCTCTTTCAGTGGTCCGTGCAGGAGAAGGTGTAAATGATTCGACATAATACAGTACGCATAGATTTCCACCGTCTCTACTTCCTTCTCTTTTAAATACTTTGTCAACTTTTCTTTATGTCGATTTGTTTCAAAAATGCGTTCTCGATTGATTCCCCGGATGATTACATGATAAAAATCCGAAGAAGATTTTCTTCTACCATTTCTTGGCAATTCATCACTCCGTTCTGTAAATTTCAAATTAAAAATTGAAAATAAATAAGATACAATTTAGAAAAAAGAAACTAAAAGATATGATTTCAGATTTTTTTCATTGGGGACAGGTTCCGATACGCCGGAACACGTCCCCAAAAATATTATACTCTTTTTTATAGAAGTGCGCCACTGTTTCTTATTCTTTTTATGTATATTTCGACGACTGCTTATGTGTGTTTACAGTGCATAGGTTTTCCAGATCTGTCGGTAGGTCCATAGTAGGTCTTTTCTAGAAATTTGTTCTCCGCTGATGATATTTTTTTGATCCAGAACTTCCCCGTTTAACAGAAGGGTTACTTCTCCTAGTTTTTGCTTTTTTTCTACCGGAGCCTGGATCGTGTCTTTCTCCTGAATCTGGATATCAATCGTTTCTGTCTTCTTCATCAGGATCCGTTTTTCCTTATCTGTTGTAGAAATATTCAAAAATGCATTCACCGTTCCCTCTTCGTATAGGTTTCCATCTTGTGGTACTGAATCCTTCACTTCTTTTTCTTTTCCTGCCTCCAGAATCCGTATTTCATCATTTTGTAGTGCTTCCTCCCAGTATTGACGATATTCGTACTGATCGAGCCCGTACTGCACCAGTTTCTTCATATCATCCCATTTATAATTTTTGTTATTCGGCCATCCGCAGGCAAGAAGTGTTACGATCAGTGTTTTGTCTCCCTGTCTTACCGCTCCCGCATAACAGTATCCTGCTTCTCCGGTAAATCCGGTTTTCCCGGTCAGTGCGCCTTCCATCATATCCAGAAATGCATTATGATTGCTGCATGTGAATTGTTTCTTCCCTGTGGTATCCTGAAATGTTTTTGTCTTTGTCTGTGTGATCCGCAAAAACGCTTCCTTTTGTGGCGATTCCATAATGCAATACCTCATAATTCTCGCCAAATCTTTCGCCGTTGTATGATGAATTCCGTCTTCGTCTTTTCCATCCAGCCCGTTTGGTGTCACAAAATTCGTGTGGTTGCACCCCAGTTTTTTTGCTTTCTGATCCATCAGACTTGTAAACTCATCCACAGTTCCTGAAATATGCTCCGCCACTGCCCACGCACTGTCATTGTGAGACTCCAGCATAATTGAGTACAGGAGATCTTCCATATAAAATTGATCGCCTTCCTTCATCCCAAGATGCACTTCCGGCTGTCTTGCTGCTTCTTTCGAAACTGTTACAATATCGTTAAGATTTGCTGTTTCCAATGCAAGAATACAGGTCATAATCTTCGTTGTACTTGCCATTGGACGCTCTTCCCCACCGTCTTTTTCAAACAGTATCCGTCCACTTTCACCATCCATGAGAACAGCTGACTGTGCATATAATTGCAAATTATCCACCTGAGCTTCTTCTTCCGCCTGTACCTGCAACACCGGAAAACCAACACTAATACAAAGTACACCTATCATAAAAATTACTCCGGCCTTCCACTTCAACCGTCTACAACTCCTCATTTTCAACAGACCACTCCCAGATCAAACTTTCTAAGACAACTCTATGAAAATTCAGACACCTTTATTCCAAAAATGTTCTTTTACCGTAATATTCATGTAAGGTTTGCTACTCATTTTGTTCATAATTTTTTCAACGGGGACGTGTTCCGGTGCATCGGAACACGTCCCCGTTGAAACGTTGAAAAATAAAAATTTTAACATTCTTCTGCGATTTTTTTGACGAGTTTTTCGGTATCGTCCCATCCGATGCATGGATCGGTAATGGACTGTCCGTAGGTGCGGTTGTCGGTGATTTCCTGGCGGCCTTCGATGAGATAGCTTTCGATCATGACTCCTTTGATGAGTTTTTTGAGATCGGTGTTATAATTTCTGCTATGCAGGACTTCGCTGACAATACGGATCTGTTCTTTGTATTGTTTGTTTGAGTTAGAGTGGTTTGCGTCTACGATGACTGCCGGGTTTTTGAGTCTGGATGTTTTGTACATTGCGCTGAGCCGGTAAAGGTCTTCATAGTGGTAGTTTGGTATGCAGGTTCCGTATTTGTCTACGCCGCCGCGGAGAATGGCGTGTGCGAGTGGATTGCCGCTGGTGGTGACATCGAGTGTCCGGTAGATAAACTGGTGGGCGCCTTGTGCTGCTTTGATAGAGTTGAGCATGACAGAAAGATCGCCGCTGGTCGGATTTTTCATTCCTACCGGGATATCCATGCCGCTTGCCGTCAATCGGTGCTGCTGATTTTCAACAGATCTTGCTCCTACAGCCTCATAGGAGAGAATGTCATCGAGGTAGCTTCTGTTTTCCGGATAAAGCATTTCGTCGGCTCCGGTGAGTCCACTGACTTCGATGGAATGCAGATGAAGTTTCCGGATAGCGATCAACCCTTCCAGAAGGTTTGGCTCTTTGTCCGGTTCCGGCTGATGCAGCATGCCTTTGTATCCTTCTCCTGTTGTTCTTGGTTTGTTCGTATAGATCCTCGGGATCAGAATCAGTTTGTCTTTGACTTCTTCGTTGAGTCGGGCGAGCCGTTCTACATATTCGCAGACTGCATCTTCGTTATCTGCGGAGCATGGTCCGATGATAACGAGAAATTTATCGGAATACCCGGTGAATACATTCTGAATCTCTCCATCCCGTTCTTCTTTGATTTTTTTCATGTCCGCAGACATAGGATATTTTTGTTTCAGCTCTTCCGGCTCCGGAAGTCTGGCCTGTATCTTCATTGCCATAATCTTGTCCTCTTTCTTTTTTTCTATCTTTTGCTGTCTTCTTTAAATTTGCCTGATCTCTGTTTGCTCTGTACAGTTTCAATCAAATTGCCCGTTTGCAATTATCATACATGCAGCTTGATCTCCGCTTCATCCTCTGCCTCTTCTTTAAACTGTTCCATCTGATCCGGATCGATGCCCGGCAGATCCTCCAGTTTCTGTACGCTGAATCTTCTTAAAAATTCTTCTGTCGTTCCGAAAAGAAGCGGCCTTCCCGGCGCGTCCAGTCTTCCAACTTCACAGACGAGGTTATATTCTACCAATTTGTTGACTGCGTGATCGGACTTGACGCCGCGGATCTTTTCAATTTCAATTTTGGTAACCGGCTGTTTATATGCAATGATGGAAAGTGTCTCCAGAAGAACATCGCTGAGCACCTGCTTTTTCGGCTGTTTTGCAATGCGGATCAAATACTCATAAGCCTCGGGTTTTGTGCACATCTGGCAGGAATCTTCCAGTTCAATAATGCTGATTCCTCTGTCTTCTTCTTCGTATCGTTTCTGCATGGATGAAACCGCCTCTTTAATCCGCTCTTCCGGCTCTTCTACCGCTTTTGCAATGCGTGAGAATTCCACTGCTCCTCCCATGGTAAAGAGGATGGCCTCAATGATTCCTTCCAGTTTCCGTATCTCCATTGTCCTCTTCCTCCTCATCTGTGGACAGAATCAAAATGTCCCCGAATGTTTCTTCCTGACTTGCAGTGATCTTCCCGGCTTTCATCATCTCCAGTACTGCAAGAAAGGTCACGATAACCTGTACTTTCGATGACTGTTTCATCAGCAGATCACGGAACTTAAATGACCGGTGTGTCCTTGTATATTCTGAAATGTATTCCATCTTCTCCGGGAGTGTTACTTCTTCTTTTTCAATCTTGCCAAACCGGCTTCTGACCGGGTCAATCTTATCGTTCTGACGGCGCATGACTTCCTGAAAAATCTCGTTTAACCGGGTCAGGGTCAGATCCCCGATCAGCTCGTCCAGATTTACCGGTGGTGTGTACTCGGCCACCTCTTTCGGAAGATCCGCTTCCCGGTACATCCGCCTTTCGCCTAATACTTCCCGGTCCCGCAGTTCATATGACATATACTTGTACATCTTATACTGCAAAAGCTGTTCTACCAGCTCCTGTCTTGGATCTTCTTCCTCTCCTTCTTCGTTGACTTCTTTTGGAAGAAGCATTCTGCATTTGATATCCAGAAGAGTCGCCGCCATCACGAGAAACTCGCTCATGACATTCAGATCCTCCCGTTCCATCTGCCGGATATATTCCATGTACTGGTTGGTAATCTCTACAATCGGGATATCATAAATATCTATTTTATTTTTATCAATCAGGTGCAGGAGCAGGTCCAGCGGCCCCTCAAACACCGGAAGCTTTACCGGTATGCCCATTTGGTTCCTTCTTTCTCTACGCTTCGTCTAACCGTTTTATTATACATGATCCTGCTTCTTTTCTCAAGAGATTCCGCTCCCTTCCCGCAGTTTCCCACACACTGCTATTTTTCCTGCCGTCCGCAGATTACAACCACTTCCGCCCGGTCAAACAAGCGGATCGGGATGCTGTGTCCTCCCAGTCCTTTGCTGACAATGATATCACTCTCGCCGAGTCTGGAATGTTCTCCCGAATATTTCGGAAATAATGTCAGCTGCGGTGAAATGATTCCGCCGATCCCGGGAAGGCGTACGACTCCGCCGTGAAGGTGTCCGCACAGGACAAGATCCATTCCCCAGTCCGCATAGGTCTCAGCATACAACGCCTGATGTGCCAGCAGAATCTTATACGGACCTCCGTCTTTGACCGGACGCATGTCAAACTGTTCCGGCATCAACTGTTCCGGACTCTCATCACAAAAAGAATCATAGTGTTTCCATGGAACCTGCTTGGCAAAAAAGGAAACCGGAATTTCCAGTCCTCCGATCTGTACATTCTGTCCTCCAAGCTTCAGGGTGCAGGCTTCATTTTCGAGCATATGAATTCCGGCGTCGACCAGCCTTTTTTTATAATTCTGATAGGCCTTTCCATATTCTTCCTCGCACTCTTTCATCTTCTGCTCATGGTTTCCATTGGCACAGTAAACCGGAGCGATGGACGGAAGCTGTTCCATAAAGCGTGCCGCCTTCTCCGATTTTTCACCGGTACTTCGGATCAGCATGTCCCCTCCAACAAGGATCAGATCCGGCTTCTCGTCACGTACTGTGCGGAGCAGTTTTTCATTGCCTTCTCCGTATTCCTGATTGTGAAGGTCACTTAAAAAAACAATCTTCCAGTCATCTCCTGTGCCATTGGTCCCGGAATCCACATCATAGCGTGTTACTACAAAGGTATGGTTTTCATAAAAAATTCTCAAAAGCACCAGAAGCGCAAGAAAGAAAAGACACACGATAACGGTTATCATTCTGCCTTTTCCCCCGTTTCTGCCGCTTCTTTAACTGCCTCGTACAGGTCACGGATCGTGTCAAAACAATAGTCCGGCTTCCAGATGCTTGTCCGCACTTCCTCCTCATCGGCTTCTCCGGTGTAGACAACCGCCGTCTCCATTCCGGCATTGATGCCGCAGGCGATATCGGTGTAAAGCCGGTCCCCTACAACAAGGAACTCTTCCGAAGATCCCCGGCACTGCTTTGCACACAGATCCGCAATTACCCGGTTTGGTTTACCGATAAAGTGCGGCTCACGACCGACGGTATCACGGATCATCCCGCAGATAGCACCACAGTCCGGAATGAATCCGAAAGGTGCAGGGCACCGCAGATCCGGATTGGTTCCGAGGAAATCCACTTCCTCCCGGAACAGCAGTTTACACGCTTTTTCCAGTTTTTCATACCGAAGTGTATCGTCAAACCCGGCAAGAACACAGGTCACATCCTGCTCTGCCTCTTCCGTCACCTGCACTCCGAATCCTTTCAGTTCTTCCACGAAAGAAGGTGTCCCAAGTACAAACACCTTCTTCCCCGCATAGTGTTCTTTCATATAAAGGCATGCCGCGTAGGAAGCAGTCATAAACTGCTCCTCCGAAGCTTCGATGCCCCATCTTGCAAATTTGTCAACATAGTCTTTCCTGCTCTTTGTAGAATTGTTTGTGATATAGAAACTCCGGCCGCCTTTTCTTTCAATCCATTCCAGCAACTCTTTGGTTCCGTCATATAATGTCTCTCCGACAGCCAGCGTTCCGTCAATATCAAATAAAAAATACTTTTTTTCTTTTAACATGCTTTTGGCTCCTTTTCCTAGACATTATATAATTTTTCTCTTCCTTTTACAACGAAAAGCTGTCCAAAACATCTTCGATTGCGTGTTTTAGCGACATGGCCGGCACATCGTCCGCCGCAGCCAGCTCCACTTCTCCGATCTTCTCCCCGTTCAGCAGATACTGTACCGTTCCAGCCTTCTGTCCTTTCTTCACCGGAGCTTTTAAAGAGACCTTTGGCACCACTTTCTTTTCTACTCCTCTTAAATCCGCTCCGCTGACGTCGAGATAAGAGAAACCGCTCTTCTGCACGACCTTTACCTGATCCTCTTCTCCACGTTCCACTTTTACCGTTTTTTGCACGGACTCCCAGTCCGGATCCTCGTACTTCCGGCAGATGGAGAATCCATAATTCAGCAGTGTCTGAGCATCTGCAAACCGTGTCTTTACGTCCGGCGCCGCCATAATAACGGCAATCAGATCAATTCCGTCTTTCTGTGCGGTGGCACTCAAACAGAATTTTGCCTCTCCTGTGGATCCTGTCTTCAGCCCGGTGGCATAGGAGTACTGTCGGATGAGCTTATTCGTATTGGAAAGGCCAAACTCTTCCTCGCCCTTTTTCGTTTTATGTACGATGGTATCCATCCAGATTTTCGTATACTCGTACACATCCGGATATTTTGTAATCAGTTCCCGTGACATCAGTGCAATATCTCTGGCTGTCGTCACATGACCGTCCGTATCCAGGCCGTTGCAGTTTTTAAACACTGTATTCTCCATCCCGAGACCTTTGGCCCGTTCATTCATCTGCTGCACAAACGCCTCCTCTGTGCCGGAAATGTATTCTGCCATGGCGACACAGGCATCATTGGCACTGGATACAACGATACATTTCAGCAAGGTATCCACCGTCTGTTCTTCTCCGGCTTCCAGAAACACCTGGCTGCCTCCCATGGAAGCGGCATACTCCGAGGTGGTCACCACATCTTCTTTGTGAATTTTCCCTGCCGAAAGGGCGTCGTAAATCAAAAGAATCGTCATGACTTTGGTCACACTGGCCGGCGGTCTTCTGGTATCCGCGTCTTTTTCATACAATACTTTTCCCGTTGACGCCTCCATCAAAAAAACAGAAGGAGCCGTGACGGTCACACTTCCCGCACTTTCTCCTCCTGTCTCTTCTTCTGCCATGACGGCCATACTCCCTGAAATGCAGAACAGGACCGACGCCATCAGCATTGCTATCCACTTTTTCACTTCTTACCTCTTCATCTGGCATTTATTACATTGTAGGATTCTGCCTGCCAAAATATGTCTGTCCCATCAAGAAAGGAGCGGAAATCGAAGCTGAATCGTAAACCAGTTCCCCTTCAGCCAGGCCCGGATCTCTCCGTGCATCCGTACAGTAAATTCCTTTGCAATGGAAAGTCCAAGGCCGGAGGAAGCGGTCCTGCTTCTTGCCTCGTCCGCCTTATAAAACCGTTCAAATACTTTTTCTACATCAATTTCATCCGGCCTGGCCGTATAGTTGGCACACTCCACCACAGCCCAACCCTCTTTCCTGAACATGGAGAATTTCATCTTCCCCTCTCCATGATCGAGACCATTTTTGATAATATTCTGGAGCGTCCGGCGAAGCCCCGCTTCGTTTCCTTCGATCTGCAGCTGCTCCTCGGTAAGATCAATCTCCGGTTCCATGCCTCTTTCCACCCAGACATCATAATAAGAAAACGCCGTCTCGGTCAAAATCCGGTTCAGATAAAGGGGCTCCAGTTTCAGCTCATAGGTCTCATTTTTCAGTTTTGTATAGGTGAACAACTCTTCCAGCATTTCTTTCAGGCTTACAATCCGCTCCTGAATCACTTTTAGATACCGTTCCCGTTCTTTCTGCTCTTTGCTGTCTCTTAACAGCTGGAAATATCCATCAAGCGAAGTCAAAGGGGTCCGGATATCGTGGGAAAGATTCGTATAAGCATCGGAAATATCCTGCTCTTTTTTCAGATATCTCCGCCGCTGCTCTCTCTGCAGTTCCAGCATTTCATTCAGTTCATCTGTCAGTTCCCGGATGCTGAAAGCATCCATCTGCCTTGTAATCAGAAGATTGCTGTCATATTCTTTCAGAAACGCCAGCTGGCGGCAGATATCCCGTATCTGCCGCTTGTATACTGCCAGTATGATAAGAAGTACAGCCACCAGGGCCGCAAGAATTCCAATGATCCATTCCATTTATCTGATGTCCCTTCTTTGAAATACAATGGCACTGACTACAGTGAAGACTGTACCGTAGACAATCGCCACCAGGGCTGCCTTAATCAGGAGATCCGGATCTCCGTGAAGCTGCAGTATACTGATCGATCCCGTTACCGTGTAAGAAAGAACGTCCACTGTCCTGTCAAAGACTGATTGAAGTCCTCTTCCGACCATTCCCCAGAGCAGGACCGTCATATTCATGCAGAGCATGATCGCCAGCGTCATGCTGATAATATTATTGAGAATAAGGATCGAAATTCCCATCACAATCAGAGCCAGTGCATAGTGCAGCAGCAGCTGGGTTCCGATATATCCGAGGAACTCCGATACCGGACCGATCTCCAGATATCCGTAAAATACTGCATTACAGAAATCCTGAACTGCCAAAGTAAGCAAAAAGGTCAGTACCGTATAGAAAAATAAAATCACTGCCTTGGAAATCACCAGATCCGACCGCCTCCTGCACTGTCCTCCAATGTTTTTAATGTATCCGCTCCGAATATCTGCCGTTGCAAAGAGAACGGCAAAAATGACGATAAAAATCGCTTCCACTTTCCCCTGCGTGTTGGCATAAAACATGTCATAAAGCGTTGCTTTCTGCCCCGGTTCTGTCGGCACTGTCACATACATGCCAAGATTTTCCGCCGTATCTTCTACTCCTTCCTGCATCGTCTCCCAGTTATTGGCACTTGCCTGTGGATCCTTATATTCTTCCCGCATGGATGCAGTGGTGAGAACCAGCATCACGGTAAGTAAGATCCAGAGAATGTACTGGCTTTTTGATTTCAGCATCCGGTAAAAGTCCATTTTAATGATATTCAGCATGACCGGCACCTCCTGTCAGATTCAGATAATAATTCTCCAGCTTCTCGCTGCACACCTTCAATTCCCGGATATCCGCCCCGGCACGAATCAGCTCCCTGTTTAACCATGCGCTCCGGTCCATCTTCTCAAAGACCCACACATGGCCGGAATCCACGATCTGATACTGCTGAATTCCAAGCCGGTCCAGTATCGGCACAATCTGTTCCGGCACTCCCGTAGCAATCTCAATCCGCTCGCCGCAGCGCTCCATCAGTTCTTCCCTTGTAATCTCCTCGATCAGTTCCCCGTGATGGATAATGCCATAATCCGTCGCAATCTTTGAGAGTTCCTCCAGAATATGGCTGGAAATCACAATCGTCATATTTTTCTCTTTATTCAGTTTCAGGATGGTATCTCTGATCTCCACAATTCCCTGCGGGTCCAGTCCGTTAATCGGTTCGTCGAGCAGCAGCAGGTCCGGCTCGCCTACCAGAGCAAGGCCGATTCCAAGTCTCTGTTTCATCCCGAGGGAAAAGTGCTTCGTTTTTTTCTTTCCCGTGTCTGAAAGGCCTACAATTTTCAGAATCTCCTCAATGTATCCTTTTTTATGAATTCCGAAAAAACGGCATTTCAGGTCCAGATTATCATAGGCGCTTAAATTTCCGTAAATCCCCGGTGCCTCGATCAGGCACCCGATCCGGGACCGTACATTTGCAAGTTCTTTTCCCCTCAGCCCGAATATCTCGATCTCACCGCTGCTTGGCGATGCAAGTCCGGCAAGCATTTTTAAAAACGTTGTCTTCCCGGCGCCGTTTCGTCCGATCAGTCCGTATACCGCCCCTTTCCGGACATGCATGCTGATCCGGCTGACCGCCCTGTGATGCCCGTATTGTTTTGTAAGTCCCTGGGTTCTGACTATCGTCTGATTCACTTTTATTCATCTCCTTTTTTTATTTGCTTTCATCTTACACTCTCTTTCCAAATCCTTCGCAAATAAAAAGTAAAGACTTCGTAAAGATCTCATCTGGAAAGTGTATAGCCGATTCCCCATACTGTATCGATAAACGACCGGTCCGATACTGTTTTTAGTTTCTTCCTGATATTGCTGATATGCACATCAATGGCCTTCGTTTCACCCATAAACGGCTCCTCCCACGCCGCCTCAAAAATCTCTTCCTTGCTGAATACTTTTTTGGGCCAGCTAAGAAACAGTTCCAGAATCAAAAACTCCTGCCTGGTCACTCCTTCCAGACGCACCCCGTCTACGTAGATCTGGTGCTCCTCACGGTCAAGGAGAAGTCCATTGTGCTCCAGCACTTTCGTTTCTTTGGCCCCGGAACTTTTTCTGAGCTGTACCTGGACTCTTGCCAGCACTTCCCGGATCTCAAAAGGTTTGACCACATAATCATCCGCGCCGCCAAGGAGAACATCCACCTTATCGTCCATCTCATCTTTTGCAGAAAGAACAATAACCGGAATGGCCCCTTTTGCACGGATCTCTTTCAGAAGCGCCTCCCCGGACATGCCCGGCAGCATCAGATCCAGAAGGACCAGATCCGGCCGTTCCTGCGAAAGCACAAATCTCCCTTCTGTCCCGGAAAATGCCTGTACGCAGCGGTATCCTTCCTTTTCCAGCGCTTCTTTCAGCATCTCATTGATATTGACATCATCTTCCACAATCAAAATCATATTCATCCTGTCTTCCTTCCTTTTGGCTCATCTTTTCCTATCGTAGCACGTCCGAAGTTTTCTGTAAACATAGAAAAAAACAGGATGCCTTCCGGCATCCTGTCTCTGCACATCTTAGTTATATTTACGTTTTCTAGCAGCCTCAGATTTCTTTTTACGTCTTACGCTTGGTTTTTCGTAATGTTCTCTCTTACGAATCTCCTGCTGGATACCAGCTTTTGCGCAGTTACGTTTGAATCTGCGTAAAGCGCTGTCTAAACTTTCGTTTTCTTTAACGATTACATTTGACATAGTCTCACACCTAACCTCCCCTCCAGTCCTGTATTGTGCATCATACGACTGTTCGGGTATTTTATTGCACTACAAGTATTATACCATATTTTCTTTATCCGTCAAGGAGTTTTTCGCATCTTTGTGCGCGCTTTTGCGGGATTATGCCAGCTGTTCCTTTGCGGTTTCTCTTGCTTTTTCCAGTGCAGCATCCACGCCATCCGGATTCTTGCCGCCGGCCTGTGCCATGTTCGGGCGTCCGCCGCCGCCTCCGCCGACCAGTCCTGCGATGGCTTTGATCAGGTTTCCTGCATGGGCGCCTTTCTTCACCGCGCCGTCTGTCGCCGTCGCCATCAGGCTGACTTTTCCGTCTGTCACAGATGCGATCACGATGACGCCTTCACCGACTTTTTCCTTTAACTGATCGCCGAGATCACGCAGTCCGTTCATGTCTACACCTTCGACTTTTGTTGCGATCACGGAAATTCCATCGATCACTTCTGCCTGATCTGTGACATCTCCCATGGCATCCTTTGCCAGTTTGCTCTTCAGGCTTTCCACTTCGCTTCTAAGCTCTTTGTTCTCTGCCTGCAGATGGCTGATCTTCTCTTCCAGATGATCCGGTGTCGTCTTCAAAGCCCTGGAAGCCTCATGAAGAATCATTTCCAGATTTGCATAGTATTCCATCAGTCCTTTGGAAGTCAGTGCCTCGATACGGCGCACACCTGCTGCCACACCTGCTTCGGAAACAATCTTGAAGGATCCGATGGATGCAGTATTGTCCACGTGTGTTCCACCGCAAAATTCCTTGGAGAATTCTCCCATGCTGACAACGCGGACGATATCGCCGTACTTTTCACCAAACAAAGCCTGCGCCCCTGTCTTTTTGGCCTCTTCGATCGGAAGGTTTTCTACCTTCACCGGAAGTGCATCAGCAATGGCCTTGTTTACGATATCTTCTACGTTTTTGATTTCTTCCGGCGTCAGTGCGGAGAAATGGGTAAAGTCAAAACGAAGTCTTGCCGCATCCACGTAGGAACCAGCCTGCTCTACGTGCGTTCCAAGTACGGTACGCAGTGCTTTCTGAAGCAGATGAGTCGCACTGTGGTTTCTTGCGGAGAGTCTTCTGTTCTCCTCATCGACTTTCAGCACAACCGTCTCTCCGGTACGGATCATGCCTTTTACTGTATATCCAATATGCGCGATCTTTCCGCCCAGAAGTTTCTTCACATCTTTTACTACGAATTCAAAGCTTCCATCTTCGGAAGTAATCACACCTTTGTCTGCATTCTGTCCACCGCTTGTTGCATAAAACGGAGTCTCTTCTACGAAAATCGTACCTTCCACGCCTTCGGTCAGCGCCTCAGTCAGTTCGTTCTCTGTCGTCAGCACCGTTACCCTGGAGCTGTGTGTCAGTGTCTCATATCCAACAAAAGTCGATGTCACAGACGGGTCGATGGACTCATAAACAGTCACGTCTGCTCCCATATAGTTTGTTACGCCTCTTGCTGCACGTGCGGTCTCCCGCTGTACCTGCATGGCTTTCTGGAATCCTTCCTCATCTACGGAAATTCCCTTTTCTTCCAGGATCTCTTTTGTCAGATCCAGCGGGAATCCATATGTGTCGTAGAGCTTGAACGCATTGTCTCCGGAAAGAATCTTCTCTCCTTTTTCGTTCATCTCTGCTTCCATCTCTGCAAGGATGCCGAGACCCTGGTCGATGGTTTTATTAAACTGGTCTTCCTCTTTACTGATGACATTGAGAATGAAATCTCTCTTTTCTTCCAGTTCCGGATACCCGTCTTTGGATCCGGCGATTACCGTCTCGCAAAGACCGGACAAGAATTTTCCTTCGATATTCAGAATTCTTCCGTGACGGCATGCGCGGCGCAGGAGACGTCGAAGCACGTAGCCTCTTCCCTCGTTGGACGGCATGATTCCGTCGGAAATCATAAATGTCACGGAACGGATATGGTCTGTGATGACACGGATGGAAATATCCGTCTTCTCATCCTCTTTGTAAGTCACGCCCGCAATCCGGCATACATGGTCACGGAGCGCTTTCATTGTATCAATATCAAAAATGGAATCCACGTCCTGTACAACACTTGCCAGACGCTCCAGTCCCATTCCGGTATCGATATTCTTCTGTTCCAGTTCGCTGTAATTGCCGTGTCCGTCGTTATCAAACTGGGTGAATACGTTGTTCCAGATTTCCATGTAACGGTCGCACTCACAGCCTACTGTACAGTCCGGTTTGCCGCAGCCGTATTTTTCACCGCGGTCATAGTAGATCTCGGAACATGGTCCGCAAGGTCCGGAACCGTGCTCCCAGAAATTGTCTTCTTTTCCAAACTTGTAAATCCGGTCTGCCGGGATGCCCATCTCCTTGTTCCAGATATCAAAGGCTTCCTGATCATCCACGTAAACGGACGGATACAGGCGGTTTGGATCAAGTCCTACCACTTCGGTCAGGAATTCCCAGGACCAGTGGATCGCCTCTCTTTTAAAATAATCTCCGAAGGAAAAGTTTCCGAGCATCTCGAAAAAGGTACCGTGTCTTGCGGTCTTTCCTACGTTTTCGATATCACCGGTACGGATACATTTCTGGCATGTAGCCATCCGTCTTCTCGGCGGAATCTCCTGTCCGGTAAAGTATGGTTTTAATGGTGCCATCCCGGAATTGATGAGCAACAAACTCTTATCGTTGTGCGGCACCAGGGAAAAACTTTTGTGAACGAGATGTTCTTTGCTCTCGAAAAAGTCCAGGAACATCTTTCTTAACTCATTGACTCCATAAGTCTGCATGACGCTGTCTGCCTCCTCATTGTATATTTCAAGCGTTCTCTCTTCTTTTGCTTATCTTATTAATCATACTGGATTGCACGGAAGGTGTCAAGATTCCTTCTCCCCGGAATGCAGGACTTTCTGCGCAAAATGGACGGACTGCATGGCGTCTTTCCCGTAAAAATCCGCTCCGATCATGTCTGCATACTCCTGATTGAGCACCGCTCCGCCCACCATAACCTGGCAGTCCGGCTTTTCTTTTCGGAGCAGCCGGATGGTTTCCTCCATATTGACCACGGTCGTTGTCATCAGAGCGCTTAATCCCACCAGGCGGATGTCCTCTTTGACCGCTGTTTCCACGATCCGCTCCGGATCCACGTCTTTTCCCAGGTCAATCACATCAAATCCGTAATTTTCCAGCAGCACTTTGACGATATTTTTCCCAATATCGTGGATGTCGCCCTTGACCGTGGCAAGAATGATTTTTCCGTTTTTCTCCTGTACAATGCCGCTTTGTTCCATCGTATCCTTGAGTACCGCAAAGGCCTCTTTCGCCGCATCCGCACTCATCAAAAGCTGCGGAAGGAACAGCGTTCCCTGCTCAAACCGTTTTCCCACCGTGTCAAGGGCCGGAATCAGATGCTGATTGATAATGGAAAGAGGCTCCTCCGTCTCTGCAAGGGCTTTTGCCAGACGGCCTGATTCCTCTTTCAGCCCCCGCTCAATGGTGTAACGCAGATCCATCTCCCCGGTTTTCCGGTCGTTTCCAGTTCCGGAAGCACCGCCGGCACTGTCTGTCTTCCCGGATGCCGGACTGCCTGTCCGGGCCGGTCCGGCCGGTTTATAATCTGCATACGCCGCAATATACGCTTCACAGTTTTTATCAAAGTTCATCAACGCTAGATAGGAACGGTAGGCCTTCATCATCTCTTCGGATCCCGGATTGATGATGCCCGCGGTCAGGCCTTTCTGCATGGCAAGGGCATAAAAGACGGAGTTTACTGCCGGGCGGTACGGAAGCCCGAAGGAAATATTGGACACGCCAAGCACCGTGCGGACATGGTATTTCTTCCGTACCATCTCCAGTGCCTGAAGCACCGTGATGGCTCCTTCCGGCTCGGAACTGATAGTCATGGTCAGCACATCAATGACAATGTCTTTCGGCCTGATTCCGTACTTTGCAGCCTCCCGGATAATCTTTCCGGCTACTTCCACACGTCCTTCGGCGGTCTTTGGAATTCCGTTTTCATCCAGTGCAAGGCCGATCACCACACCGCCGTATTTTTTCACAAGCGGGAAGACCATGGCCATGGATTCCTGTTTTCCGCTGACGGAATTGACCATCGGCTTTCCATTATAAATCCGCATGGCGCGCTCCATGGCTCTTTGATCCACCGTATCAATCTGCAGCGGCAGGCTCGTAATGCCCTGAAGCTCCTTTACAACTTCCTCCATCATGGCCGGCTCATCAATATCCGGCAGGCCCACATTGACGTCCAGAATATGGGCTCCCTGCTCCTGCTGGCAGATGCCTTCCTTTAAAATATAATCAATATCATGCTCTTTTAACGCCTGTTTGAAGCGTTTCTTTCCGGTCGGATTGATCCGCTCTCCAATAATCACCGGGCAGTCGCCAAGTACCACAGCCTGTCCGTAGGAGGAAACAATCGTCTCCGTTTTTTCCGTTGGAACCTGGATCTGCATACCCCTGCATGCCTTTGTCATGGCCCGGATATGAGCCGGGGTCGTACCACAGCATCCACCAATGATGCAGGCTCCGGTCTCCACAAGCTGCTTCATCCATCCCGCAAAAATCTCCGGCGTCACATCGTAGCATGTCTTTCCGTCTCTCTGCTTTGGAAGACCCGCATTCGGCTTTACAATCACCGGAACACTGGCATGTCGGCAGATCTCCTTTAAAATCGGAAGCATCTGCTCCGGTCCCAGTCCGCAGTTGATTCCAAGAGCATCCACGCCGAGTCCTTCCAGCATGGCCACTGTCCCCGTCACATCGCCCCCGGTCAGCAGTTTTCCTCTTTCATCAAAAATCAATGTCGCAAACACCGGAATACCGGTCTGCTCTTTTGCCGCAAGAACTGCAGCCTTGACTTCGTACGTATCGCTCATGGTTTCGATGTGAATCAGATCCGCCCCTGCCTCAGCTCCATAACGGGCCGCCTGAGCAAAGGCTTCGTAAGCCTCGTCAAAGGACAAATCTCCCATTGGCTCAAGCAGCTTTCCCGTCGGCCCGATATCCAGCGCCGCGTAATGTCTGCCGTCATCCTTTCCGGCCAAAGCTCTGGCGGTCTTGACATTGTCTACCGCAGCAAAGATAATCTCCCGCAGAGAACAGTCCTCGTCATGAAATTTCAGCGCATTGGCCCCAAAAGTATTGGACAGCACGATGTCGCTCCCGGCCTCATAATACTGTCTGTGGATCTCGATAATCTCTTCCTTTCTCTTCAGATTCCATGTCTCCGGAAGCTCTCCGGGCTTTAAACCTCTCTCCTGCAAAAGTGTCCCCATTCCACCGTCTAAAAACAGGAGCTCTTTTCCAAGCCGCTCTCTCATATCTGGTCACTCCTTCTTACTTGCTGTCTCTTCTGTATGCGCAGTCTGTCTTTTCACAGACCTCGCACCCCTGCCTGTGACAGGGCGTCTGCTCCATACTGATTCCGATCAGTGCTGTCACCGATTTGGTGGGCGTCAGCATGAAACTTTTTGTCATCGTAAGACCGATGGTCTTGTCCGCCTGCAGAATCTTCAAAAGCATCTCCTGATGGCAGATATCAAAATCTCCATATCCAGGGCTGAATCTTGGACGGAGGTATTTTCCTTCTTCTGCCATTTCCTGCGCGATCCGATCCTGACAGCTGTCACAGTACTCCTCCAGAAGCGCTGCTGCACAGGCCTGCAGGACAACTGCTTTTGCCATCTCCGTCACAGAAGCCCTGCGGATCATCTGGTCAGCTTCCGGCCCAAGAGTCGCCGCAAACACTGCTGCCTGTCTGCATCCTTTCATGTTTTTAGAAAGGCTTCTGCTTTTGATTTCCCAATCTCCGATTTTCAAGGTCTCCCCCTCCTGAGATAATTCAAAAATGCGATAGATGAATCGCTCTCTTACCCCGGAAGAAAGCTCCTCCATGGAGCTTTCCACCAAAGCAAGTGTCTGTTCATCTATCGCATGTCTTCCATATCCCAGATAACGGACAGCCTCCCTTATCTTTCTATTCATCTACAATCTCCGATAGATTCTCCATGATCGCCCTTGCAACCTCCGGCTTGTTCATGGAATAAATGTGGATATTATTGATTCCGTTTGCAATCAGATCGATCACCTGATCCGTCGCGTATGCAACGCCTGCCTGACGCATTGCTTTCGGGTTGTCCCCGAACCGGTCTACCACTGCTTTGAACCGTTCCGGCAGATAAGTTCCGGACAGTGAACAGATCCTCTTGATCTGGCTTTTGTTTGTGACCGGCATGATGCCCGGAAGCACCGGAACCGTGATTCCTGCCTCCCGGATCTTATACAGGAAGTTGTATAAGATATGATTGTCAAAAAACATCTGGGTCGTCAGGAAATCCAGCCCGCAGTCCACCTTTTCTTTCAGGTGGCGGATATCCTCCTTCTGAGTCGCGCTCTCCACATGACCTTCCGGATAGCAGGCTCCGCCAAGGCAGAAATCCCCGCTCTCTTTCAGAAGCTCGATCAGCCCGATGGCATGCTGGAACTTGTCCTCCGCCGGGTACTCCATTCCCTCCGGAATGTCGCCCCGAAGAGCCAGCACATTTTCAATGCCTTCTTCTTTTAATTTTTTGATCACTTCCCGCACTTCTGCTTTCGTAGAAGAGACGCAGGTCAGGTGCGCAAGGCTTGGCACCTTCAGATCGTTCTGAATGTGGGATGCGATACCCACCGTATTCTTGCTTGTGCCGCCGCCGGCGCCGTAGGTGACGCTGATGAAGGACGGCTTGACTGTCGCAATCTCGTCCACCGCCTTCAGGACGCTCTCATATTTGTCATCCGTCTTCGGTGGAAACACCTCAAAGGAAATATGTACTTTTCCTGATTGTAATTTTTCTCTTATTTTCATGTTGTACTCCTAAGCTGTCTATGTTTTATTCTTTACAGGCTCTCATAAAGTTCTTCGTACTGCCTTGCGGAATTCTTCCAGGAGAAGTCTTTCTTCATGCCCTGCTCTACGATCTTGTTCCAGTCACGGCGTTTGTCATAATAAATCTTCTCCGCGTACCGGATGGTTGCAAGCATCTCATGGGCATTGTAGTTTGCAAAGCTGAAACCGGTCCCTGTCTTTTCAAATTCATTGTACGGCTCTACCGTATCTTTCAATCCTCCGGTCTCTCTGACAATCGGTACGGTACCGTAGCGCAGACTCATCAGCTGGCTCAGTCCGCACGGCTCGAAGAGAGACGGCATCAAAAAGGCATCACAGGATGCATAAATCTTATGGGAAATCGGCTCAGAATAATAAATATTTGCCGATACTTTACCCTGATATTTCCATGCAAAGTGGCGGAACATATTTTCGTAACGCTCTTCTCCTGTTCCAAGAGCCACGATCTGAACCGCATCCTGACAGAGCTCATCCATCACATACGCAATCAGATCAAATCCCTTCTGGTCAGTCAGACGGGATACGATACCGATCATCATGGTTTTCTTATCCTGATTCAGTCCAAGTGCCTCCTGAAGCGCAAGTTTATTCTTTACCTTTTCCTTGCGGAAATTCGTCACATCGTAGTGGTACTCGATCATCGGGTCCGTCGCCGGATTCCACTCATTATAATCAAGACCATTTACGATACCGGACAGACAGTTGGATCTTGCATTCATCAGTCCGTCCAGGCGCTCTCCGTAGAACGGCTGCTTGATCTCTTCTGCATAGGAATTGCTGACGGTCGTCACCTTGTCCGCATAAACGATACCGCCTTTTAACAGGTTGGCATCTTTGTATGCTTCCAGCTTGTCCGGCGCGAAATAATATGCCGGAAGTCCTGTGATGTCCTTCACCGTCTTCGTATCCCAGATTCCCTGGAACTTGAGGTTGTGAATCGTCATCACCGTCTTGATGCCGCGGAAGAATTCGTTGCCGTACCGGAAATTGTCCAGATAAACCGGAACAAGTCCTGTCTGCCAGTCATGGCAGTGAATGATATCCGGACGGAAATCAATCAGCGGAAGGGCGCTTAATGCTGCCTTTGAGAAGAACGCGAACTTCTCAATATCCCATTTCGTATCGCCGTACGGAGTAAATCCGTTGAAATAGTATTCATTATCGATGAAATAGAAAGTAATGCCCTCATGAACAAGCTCCAGAATTCCGACATACTGCTCTCTCCAGTTTAAGTCCATATAAAAATGTATTTTATATGTCAGTTTTTCTTTCCACTCTTCTTTCATACACATGTATTTCGGAAGCATTACTCTGACATCGTACTCTTCTTTGTCAAAATATTTTGGTAAGGAACCTACAACGTCTGCCAGTCCTCCTGTTTTGATAAATGGAACCGACTCAGATGCTACAAATAATATTTTCTTCATAAGTCTTCCTCCTGAATAAAAACATAAACTATGGACTTATTATACCGCATTTTCCGGCATTTGCAAAGAATTTATCGATGTTTGTATTCTAATCGGATCGTATCCGCTACCAGGGCGATAAACTCCGAATTGGTCGGTTTCCCTTTCCCATTGCTTACTGTATAGCCAAACAGATCATCCAGAACATCAAGCTTTCCCCTGCTCCATGCCACTTCAATGGCGTGGCGGATGGCCCGCTCCACTCTGCTTGCCGTTGTCTGGTGCTTTTTAGCTACCGTCGGATAGAGGATTTTCGTAATGGCATTCAGAACATCCATATCTTCCACCGCCATGATAATCGCATCTCTCAGATAGTGATATCCTTTGATATGTGCCGGAATCCCGATCTCATGGATCATATCAGTCACCCTCGTCTCCAGAGGCTTTGCGTCTTCTTCTCTCTTTCGTACCTCCATCGCCTGCATAGGGGCTTCCATATGTCTTTTGCATCTTGTGCTTTTGATTTTCTCAATCAGTACTTCGTTCCGAAATGGCTTCATAATGTAGTAGGCCGCACCTTTGCGGAATGCATCTTCTGTAATCTTCTCCTGTCCAACCGCTGTAACAATGATAAAATCTGGCCGTTTCTGGATTGTCCTGTCTTTATTGACCATGTCCATCACACTTAACCCGTCGACTTTCGGCATGATCAGATCCAGCAATACGACATCAGGTTCTTTTGTTTTTATAATCTGATAAACGTCTTCCCCATTGTTCGCCTTGCCGACGAGGGAAAGATCTTTGTCCGATGTGATAATATTTCCCAAAAGTTCCAGCATTCGTTCATTGTCGTCTGCGATCGCTACATTTACTTGATCCATTTTCCTTTCAACCTCCGCTTTCTCCCATTCTTTCCTAAAAAACGCTACGATCACTATTATAAATTTCACATTTTGCCAAATCAAGAAATTGCTGTCGTAACAATTCGACATCTCCCTGCATTCTTTTTCCTTATCTGACATGGTTCAACATATTCCCGATGTAGATCCCGTACCCCCTGGCCGCGTTCTGGACAAAAACATGGGTTACTGCCCCCACCAGTTTCCCATCCTGAAGAATCGGGCTTCCGCTCATTCCCTGCACAATTCCGCCGGTCAGGCCGAGGAGCTTTTCGTCCGTCACCTCGATTACGAATGCCTTATTTGCTTCCCTGGCATTCCAGTCGATTTTTGTAATACGAATCCGGTAGTCTTCCACCTCTCCGCTGACTGCACACCGGATCACGGCATCTCCGGTGTGAACCTCTTTTTTTGCAGCCGCCGGAACCGGCTCCTGATCCGAAAACAGTGCGTCAATCCGGTCAACGGTTCCGTAAATTCCTTCCTCGGTATTTTGGTCGATGGATCCAAGGATATTGTAATTATTGTAGACAATCACGCCTTCCATTCCTCCCGGATCCCCCGCCTTTCCTTTCTGGATATCCTGAATGCTGGTCGTGTAAAGGCGTCCGTCCCCGATTTCCAGAAGTTCGTTCGTATCCGTATCACGGATTCCATGTCCAAGCGCGCCAAAATGACTCTGACTGTCCAGAAAGGTAATCGTTCCCAGCCCCTGTTCATTGTCCTTTACCCAGATACCAAGTTTCTTTCCCTCTTCACTGTCAACCAGTTCGGTCTTCACATCCAGGTATTCTTCCTCCCTGCGCAGATGAAGGACAACTTCACTTGCTTCTTCCCGGGCCACCGCCGCCTGAAGCTCTTTTTTCGTACCAATCTCTTTTTCATCAACTCCTACAATGTAATCTCCCGGTTTTACCAGATGTCTGGCAGGCTCCTTTGCGATCCCGTCCGCATCCTCCACAGCCTCTGTCCCAAGAACTATCACACCGTCTGTCTCCAGATAAAGCCCCACCGGCATACCTCCGGGAATGACAAGATTTTCGTCAATTTCCGATGTACTGACCTCCTGTTCAAACTGTCCCTGCTTCCACTCCAGAAAACAATAGCTCCCACCCAGGAGCATAAACGCCACAAGCACGATCAGCACGCCCCTTCGATACCATTTCACCCACATAACGCCGCCTCCTAAAAAACTGAATATTCTGAAAATGATCATTGGGGACGGGTTCCTTTGCATCGGAACACGTCCCCAATTAGTATTTTCAAAACCATGTATTCTATTCTGTTTTTTTCATGTTTCCGGCAAGCTTTTTCATTTCCCGGGCTGTTGCAAGAACTGCATGCGTGATTTCGGCTCCTCCCAGAATCCTTGCGAGTTCCTGGATTTCTTCGTCTTCATTCAGAAGCCGGATTCCGGTTGTTGTTTTCTGATCATCGGTCTGTTTTTCGATCAGGTAATGTGCGTCTGCCATGGCTGCGATCTGGGCCAGGTGGGTGATGCAGAGAACCTGATGGCGTTTTCCGAGGAGTGCCATTTTCTCGGATACTTTCTGTGCGGTTCTGCCGCTGATTCCGGTATCGATTTCGTCAAAGATCAGTGTCTCAACTTCATCTTTGTCAGCCAGTACAGATTTGACGGCCAGCATGATTCTGGAGAGTTCTCCTCCGGATGCTACCATGCCGAGGGGCTTTTTCTTTTCTCCCGGATTGAGGGAAATCATGAATTCCGCCTCGTCTTTTCCGTATTCGGTGAAATCGGAAAGAGGCCGGATCTCTGTCTCAAATTCAACGTTCAGGAAATTCAGGTCGAGAATTCCCTGACGGATTTCTTCGGAAAGTCCTTTTGCATAGGATTTCCGGATCCGGGTCAGCTGATCCGTCCAGATCTGAAGCTCTTCTCGTGCCTCTTCTTTCTGTTTTCTAAGCTGTTCCAGATATGCGTCATAGTCTGCCAATACAGCGAGTTTTTTTTCGGTCTCTTCCGCGTATGCCAGAATGTCCTCAATGGTCTTTCCGTATTTTGTTTTGAGATGATTGATCGTATTGAGCCGGTTTTCGGTCTCATAAAACTCTTCTTCGGAGAAGCGGAATTCTTCCTGACAGTCGGAGAGTTCCCGGTTGAAATCATTCAACAGGCTGTCGATCTCCAGCAGTTCTCCGTAAAGCTCTTTAATATGTTCATCATACGCCGATGCTTCCGACATGGCGTGGATGGCTCTGCTTAACAGACTGGATGCCGATACATCGGAGAGTTCCCCTGTGCACTGGTAGGCTTCCTGAATGCTGTCTGTGATTTTCTTTGCATTGAGCATCTTTTTATAGCGCTGTTCCAGTTCCTCATCCTCTCCGGTTACAAGGGATGCTTCCCGGATTTCCGATGCCTCAAAGGAAAGAAAATCGGCCTCTTTCCTGCGCTCGGTCTCTGCTTTGTCCGCCTCTTCCAACGTCTTTACCGCCTCCCGGTATACACGGTATGCATCCCGGACTTTTTTCTTTACCGGGTCTGCCTCTTCCTTTGCGTAGGCATCCAGAATTTCCAGATGCTTTTTCTTGTACAGCAGGGACTGGTGCTCATGCTGTCCGTGAATATCAATCAGGATCTCCGCTGCTGCTTTCAGCCGCCCGATGGGAACCATCTCTCCGTTGATCCTGCTGATACTCCTTCCGTCCATGAGTTTTCTGCTCAGAACCACAATCCCGTCCTCCGGTTCAATTTCGAGTGCTACAAGCTTTTCTTTCTGTCTCGGATCCCGGATATAAAAGACCATTTCCACCAGTCCGTAATCCGCCCCTTCCCGGAGCATGGAGGCGCTGTATTTTCCTCCGAGAGCCAGATGTACTGAACCAAGAAGAAGGGACTTTCCCGCTCCGGTCTCCCCGGTCAGGATATTCAGCCCGTC
This sequence comes from Drancourtella massiliensis, assembly GCF_016900655.1. GTDB lineage: Bacteria > Bacillota > Clostridia > Lachnospirales > Lachnospiraceae > Sellimonas > Sellimonas catena. Next base: position 131,479 of record NZ_JACJKH010000001.1, on the reverse strand, counting down.
CTTCCATTCGACTTCTGCCTCTTCGATCAGCGCCAGATTTTTTACGTGCAGACTTTGTAACATGTCTCCTCCATTTTCTATGCACATCCGTCCGGCTGCAGTTACATGACCATTCCTCTGAGCCGGTCCATCACTTCCACTGTTTCTTCCCTGCTTCGGATGGCACACATGATCGTGTCATCCCCTGCAATACATCCGGCAATCTCATGCCACTGCATGGCGTCAATGGCTGCCGCAACAGCCATGGCCATTCCCGGCACGGTTTTGATAACCAGAATATTTTCTGCCATATCCATTGACGCAAAGCCATCCCGTAAAATACGGATGTACTTCTCGCTCATTTCTTTTCCATCATGCCTGAGAAGGGCATATTTCTGTCTCCCGTTCTCTGACGGCACCTTCGTCAGTTTCAGATCCCTGATATCTCTGGAGACGGTTGCCTGTGTCACCTTGAATCCCGCCTCATTTAAGCGCTCTGCCAGCTCTTCCTGTGTCTCGATATCATATTTCCGGATCAATTCCACAATCTTTGCATGTCTGTTTACTTTCATTCGGCTAATTTCCTTTCATTTTTTCCCGCAGTGTCTCCAGGAAACTGATCCTGCTTAACCGGATCAGTTTCGTCACTTCTTTGGCTTTTCGGATACGCACCCGTTCTCCTGTTTTCAGCCTCATAATGTCGGTTCCATCAAAGGTCACGACCGCTTCTTCCTCTTCTTTGTTTCTTCTGGATCCGATCTCCACTTCAATCAGATCAGCATCCGATACGACAATGCTGCTGTTATTCAGGGAGTGTGAACAAATCGGCGTAATCAAAATCAGCGATGCCGTCGGCTCCACAATCGGACCGCCTGCCGACAGATTGTAGGCAGTAGATCCGGTCGGCGTAGAGATAATCAGGCCATCCGCCTGATAGGAAGTCAGATACTCTCCGTTCACATATAGATTCAGCCTGACAATATGAAGCGATTCACTTCTTGTTACAACTATATCGTTGAGTGCCGTATCTGTCCTCAGATCTTTAAGCGTTCCCGAAAGCATCATCCTGTTTTCCACAGAATATTCTCCCGCCAGCAGCCGGTCCAGTGCCGGAATCAGATTCTGCACCTCCGCTTCTGTCAGATATCCAAGTGTTCCCATATTCACTCCGAGAATCGGAACATCCCGTCCCAGGAGCTCTCTGGCCGCAAGAATCAATGTCCCGTCACCTCCGATGACAAGGGCGCAGTCGATTGTTTCCTGTTCCGCCTCTTCCCGGTTCAGAATGCAGCGCACACCATGACTTTCCAGATAAGACACCGCCTGCTTTGTCACTCTATGATGTTCGTCTTTTCCACTGTTTGTGATAATGTAAATCTGTTTCATCTTTCTATTTTGCCAGTGTCTCAAAGGCCTCTGTCACGACACGTTTGATCGCCTCATCTGACGGCACATCCCGATCCTCCTCCCCATTTGTTTTCTTTAAGTGGACCAGATATTCGATATTTCCCTCCGGTCCTTTGATCGGGGAGAAGGTCAGATCCTTCACCGTAAATCCGATGGAAGCTGCATAGTCCGTCACCATCCGGATCACTTCTTCATGTGTGCTTCTTTCCCGCACGACCCCTTTCTTGCCGACTTTTTCCCTGCCGGCCTCAAACTGCGGCTTGATCAGCGCCACAATCTCTCCGTCCTTCGTCAGATACTGATAAATCGGAAGAAGAACCTTGGTCAGGGAAATAAAGGATACATCGATGGAAGAAAAGTCAATCGGCTCTCCCAGATCCTCCGGCGTCACATAGCGGATATTGGTCTTTTCCATGCATACCACCCGCTCGTCCTGCCTCAGTTTCCAGGCAAGCTGTCCTCTCCCCACATCAATGGCAAATACTTTTTTTGCCCCGTTCTGAAGCATACAGTCTGTAAACCCTCCGGTGGAGGATCCCACGTCCGTGCATACTTTATCCTGCAGCTCCACGTCAAATTCTTTCATGGCTTTTTCCAGTTTCAGTCCGCCTCTGCTGACATAGGGAAGCGCATGGCCCCGCACCTCAATGGCGACATCCTCCGGAAACGTTGTCCCGGCCTTGTCCTCCCTTTGTCCGTCCACAAAAACATTGCCGGACATGATGACTGCTTTTGCCTTTTCTCTGGATTCAGCCAGATTTCGTTTTACAAGTAATACGTCCAGACGTTCTTTCATTTTTTACTGGTCTCCTTTTTTCATTGCTATCTCATGCTGCATACCCGCATAGACGGTCAGAACCTTTTTCAGAATCGATTCTTCGTCCAGCATGACCTCTTTTCTCAGCATATCCACACTGCCGTGTTCAATATAATCATCCGGAAGAGTGATGTTTAAGATCCGGACATCCAGAGCCATTCGATTGGCAAACTCCAGCACCCGTTCTCCAAAACCGCCGCTTTCTACATTTTCTTCAATTGTTACCAGAAGTCTGTGATCTTCCGCCAGCTTTGCAATCCGCTCTTCATCCAGAGGCTTTACAAATCTGGCATTGATCAGGCTTGCATTGAGACCCGCCTCTTTTAGCTTTTCCCGGACTTTTGCAGCCGTTTCAAACATATGACCGACACTGATCAGGGCAATGTCCTCCTCCTCAAAGACTGCTTCTGATTTTCCATATTCTATCGCCGGCCGGAACTCCCGGTATCCGTCATATGCCGTTCCTCTTGGATAGCGGATGGCAACCGGTCCTTTGGTAAATCCGATAGCAAACCTGATCATATCCGCAAACTCCCATTTATTCTTCGGGGACATCACTGTCATGTTCGGAATCATGGACAGATAGGACAAATCAAAAATCCCCTGATGAGTCTCGCCGTCACTTCCGACCAGTCCGCCTCTGTCCACGGCAAACACAACCGGAAGATTCTGAAGGGCCACATCGTGAATGATCTGGTCAAAGCCCCTTTGCAGGAAAGAAGAGTACACCGCAAACACCGGTTTGAGTCCACCTGCGGCAAGCCCTGCTGCAAAGGTCACTGCATGTCCTTCTGCGATTCCCACGTCAAAAAACCGTTCCTTGTATTTCCGGTGGAACGGGGCAAGGCCGGTTCCGTCTTCCATTGCAGCCGTGAGGGCCACAAGAGATGGCTCCTTTGCACCCATCTCATACATGACTTTTGCAAACACATCAGTATAGGTGTCTTTCTCTTTCTTTTTTAAAGGTTTTCCTGTGCGGATATCAAAGGGCTCCGTACCGTGGAACCGGGACGGCTCCTCCTCAGCAGGAAGATATCCTTTTCCCTTTTTCGTCAGAACATGTAACAGCACCGGTCCCTGGACCTTCTTCGCCTCATGAAAGGCACGGACAAGTTCTTTGATATTGTGCCCGTCCACCGGTCCCAGATAGGTGATCCCCATATCTTCAAAAAACATTCCCGGGACAAACAGCTGCTTGATACTGCTCTTTGTCTTTCTCAGATGATTCATGATCTGATCGCCGCCTGACGGAATTTTGCGAATCGCCTTTTCGAGACTTTTCTTCAGGTTCGTATAGGCATCCGCCGTCCGGATTTCATCCAGATACCAGGACATCCCGCCCACGTTCTGAGAGATCGACATCTGATTATCGTTGAGCACAATGATAAAATTTGTCTTCAGATTCGAAGCATTGTTCAGTGCCTCGAATGCCATTCCGCCTGTCAGGGCACCGTCCCCGATGACGGAGATCACATAATAGTCCTCTCCACGGATATCCCGTGCCTCCACATAGCCGAGTCCTGCGGAAATCGATGTGGAACTGTGTCCTGTATTAAATGCGTCACACTTACTTTCATTCCGTTTCGGGAATCCGCTCATTCCGCCGTATTTTCTCAGCTCGTCAAAACCTTCCTGGCGTCCTGTCAGAATCTTGTGCGTGTAGGACTGGTGTCCCACATCCCAGATCATCTTATCCTCCGGGAGATGGAAACACAGATGCATCGCGATTGTCAGTTCCACCACACCAAGGTTGGACGCAAGATGTCCGCCGGTACGGCTGATTTTCTCCACAAGAAATTCCCGGATCTCCTGCGCGAGAACCGGCAGTTCGTCTTTTGCTATGTTCTGAATATCATTTTCTTTTTGTATCCTCTCAAGTACCATAGAAATCCCTCACTATTTCTTTCTATGTATCAATTCCTTTATCAGCCATGTCAGATATGGATTCTCCACAGATAGTCCTGAAAGAAGCGTCAGCGCCTCTTGGGAAATCCGCTCCACATCTTCTTTTGCTTTCTCAAGTCCGCGCAGCGTCACATAGGTTGTCTTTTCGTTCTTTTCGTCACTGTGGACCGGTTTCCCAAGCTCATCCGTCGTGCTTGTCACATCCAGGATATCATCCTGAATCTGAAACGCAATCCCCACATTGGACGCAATACGTTCCATCGTCCGGATTTCCGCTTCGGACGCTCCGGCAAGAATCGCTCCGATCATCATGGAGCTCTCGATCAGGGCACCTGTTTTCAGCTCATAGATAAAGTCCAGTTTATCTTTCCCGATCCGGCTTCCCGTGGAAGCAACATCCACAACCTGGCCTCCGATCATGCCGTAGATTCCCGCTTTCCCTGCAAGCACCTGCAGTGCCTTCCCGATCATCCGGGACGCCTCCGGCTTCATATCAAAAGCTTTTGAAGCTGTCTCAAAGGCATAATTTAACAGGGCATCTCCGGCCAGAATTCCCATATCCTCTCCATAGACGATGTGAGTAGTCTTCCGCCCTCTTCGATATTCGTCATTGTCCATCGCCGGGAGATCATCGTGCACCAAAGAGTAGGTGTGAATCATCTCCTGGGCCGCAAGAAACGGCCGGATGATGTCGGAAGTACCTCCGAACATCCGGTAGGTCTCCATCATCAGCATTGGACGAAGCCGCTTTCCACCTGCCATCAGACTGTATTCCATAGCCTCCATGATTACCTTCTGAAACCCTTCCTGTTTCGGAAGATAGGAGACGATGATCTCTTCCAGCTCTTTTACTTTATTTTCTCTTTCTTTTTCCCAACTATTCAAACTCATGCTTTTCTCCATTCTCGTCCAGCATCTGCACCTGTTTCTCCACGGTGCCGATCTGCTCATCGCACTGTTTTAAAAGCTCCATCGCTTCCGCATAATACCGGAAGGAATCTTCCAGAGAGATTTCCTCCGACTGCATCTTCTCCTGGATCTCATCCAGTTTTTCAAAGATTTCGTTGATCTCCATCGTCGTTCTTCTTTATCCTTTCCACGATCGTATGAATCGTTCCGTCTGTCACATACAAAGTCAGCCGGTCTCCCTGCCGAACCTGACCGGTCGTCCTTACCGCATGGCGTGTTTCATCCTGCACAAACGCATAGCCCTGATTGAGCCGGCTCACTGGAGACAGACCGGAAAAAGTCTCGATCTGCACTGCAAGACGCTGGCGCTGCCTCTGGATTTTTATATCCATTCCTTCTCTGATCCTCATTTCGAGATCCGCAAGACGCTTCCTTTTTTCCGCAATCCGGGTGCCCGGATGCAGTCTCCGGAACACTTCGTATTCCTGGGAAAGACGCATCTTCCGGATGGCTGTCTGTCTGTTGATTTCCCGCTTCAGTCTCTGGCGTCTCGTTTCCATTTCGTCTTTCACCGCCCGGCAGTCATATACTGCCAGTTCGGCGGCCGCCGACGGCGTAGGCGCGCGTAAATCCGCCACATAGTCCGCAATCGTCGTATCTGTCTCATGTCCGACCGCGGAAATCACCGGAATCGGACAGTCAAAAATGGCTCTTGCCACTTCTTCCTCGTTAAATGCCCACAGATCCTCCATGGATCCGCCGCCTCTTCCGACGATAATAACATCCACATCCTCTTTCTGAATCCGTTCAAGCGCCTTTACAATACTTGGCGCTGCCTCCGCTCCCTGAACAAGTGCCGGGGAGAGAATCAGTTCTATGTATGGATTCCTCCGTTTTGCGATGTGAATGATATCCCGGACGGCTGCTCCGGACGGCGCGGTCACAATGCCAATCTTTTTCGCAAAAGCCGGAATCGGCTGCTTATATTCCGGTGCAAACATGCCCATCTCTTCCAGCTCTTCTTTGAGCTCCTGAAATCTCTGCGCCAGAATCCCTGCACCGTCAAGGACAATCTCCCTGGCATACAACTGATAGGTCCCGTCCCGCTCATACACAGAAATGGAGCCAAACACAGCAACCTGCTGCCCGTCCTGCATCCGAAACGGCAGTCCTTTCCGGTTTCCCGCAAACAGAATGCAGGAAATCGATCCTGACTCATCTTTCAGAGAAAAATAAATGTGTCCTTTCGGATGGTATTTACAATTTGACACTTCGCCCCGGACATAGATGCGGCTCAGCATAAAGTCCTGGGTAAACATATTTTTGATGTATTGATTAACCTGACTGACGGTATATATATTTTTCATCATCTGTTAATCTGCCAGCTTTGCGAGAACTCCGTTGATAAAAGCCGGACCCTCGTCACTGCTGTACCGCTTCGCAAGTTCTACCGCTTCATTGATCGCCACCTTGACCGGGATGTCATCGTCCCATTTGATCTCGTAGACTGCAAGCCGCAAAATTGTCAGGTCCACTTTATTCATTCTTCCGGTCTTCCATCCGGTCGTATGTTCATTGATCAGCACGTCAATCTCCGGGATCAGCGCTTCAATTTTCCTGCTTTTTTCCTCAATATACGCCTCATCCTCTTCTCTTACTTCCCGTTCCGTCTTCAGAAGGTCCATATAGAGATCCGCCTGCTCCGGAAGCTCTTCCGGTGTGTGGAATTCCTTTCCAAATAAAATTCTGAAAATGTGTTCTCTGATTTCTGATCTTCCCATATTACTTCCTTTCTCTGCTCTTCCCGCATGGCTTTCCTGCCTTTTACCGGCAGAACTTTTCTGTGGAATAAAAAAGGGGCATCATCCCGACACCCCTCATTATACCGTACTTTCCGCTATGCGGCAATCTATTGTGCATAAAAATGCATTTTCTCGTATATTTATTCTTTACAATGTGCGGGTTTTATGCTTCTGTGTCATCATCAACGCCTACAACACGGATATTGACATCAGCGACAGTCAGTCCTGTCATATTTTCAATTGCTGTCTTGACTTTTTCCTGTACCTTGGAAGATACTTCCATAATATTCTTTCCAAACCGTAAATTCAGTGATAAGGATACTGTCACTACGCCGTCCAGAACATCTACCTTGACTCCCTTTGAGAGATTCTTCTTTCCCAGTTTACTGATGAGATCTCTCGTGGATGTGCCAGCCATGGAAGATACGCCGTCCACTTCCATTGCCGCAAGGCCTGCAATAATCGCTACCACCTCATCAGCAATCTGTACCTGTCCGATCTCCTCTTCCTGGATCGTATAGGTATTTCTTTCTTCTTTCCCCATATCTGAAACCTCCTCATCTCGGTCTTAATGCACATTTCCTGTGTATAGAATACACAATTACTGTGTTCATTATACCAAATTCCCCGGATGCTTACAAGGCGATTTGCCATTTCATAAAAATTTTATCTTTCTCCATCTTGTCCGCTCCGGTTTTTCGTGTTATCCTTTGGCCATCAGAAAAAGCATTCTGCTTTTTCATCGTTCACGGCATTCGCCGATTTACCCAACTGTTTGACAAAAGAAACATGGCTGGCAGCTTCCTGTCTGGAAAATGTGTTTAGAAAATATATCTGGAAAATCCGTTTCCTTCGGGGTGTCTCTTTTCTGATACCGGAAAGTATGGTAGACTACAAGAAACGGAAACAGTTTTCTTATGTCAGAGGCATTGCCATCGCAGAAAGGAGACTGTTTATGCAGCAAAACAACATGACAAATCAAACCACCGCGGCCACTTCGGAAGAAGATTTTATTATGAAGCCTTACATCGACTGGTGCTTCAAAGAGCTGATGCGGAATCCGAATACAAGAAGAGGGTTCATCGCCGAATTGCTGAAGCTTTCCCCTGATCAGATCGGGAATACGACCATCCTGGAAAATGAACTTTCCAAACGGTCGGAGGAGGAAAAGAAGGGAGTACTGGATGTTCACGTTCTTCTGGAAAACGGCACTCAGCTGGACATCGAGATGCAGGTCGTCTACATGCACTACTGGGACGACCGAAGTCTGTTTTATCTGTGCAAGATGTTTTCCAGTCAACTCCACAAAGGCGAGGACTATGATCAGCTTCAAAAATGCGTGCATGTCGGCGTTTTGAATTTTACCTACTATAAAAATGATGATATCTGTTATCGCAAGGCCCGGATTTACGATGAAGAAACCGGAAGCCTGTACAGTGACAAGCTGGAAATTCAGGTTCTGGAACTCCCCAAGATTCCCAAGGAGTATCATCATCCGGACGGTATCATTGCATGGATGAAATTCTTCCGCGGCGGTAAAAAGGAGGACTTAAAGGAGATGTCAAAAGGAAATTCTTATCTTGAAGAAGCCTATGAAGATCTGATGGAAATGAGCCAGGATGAAGAAAAACGCCGTGCATATGAGGCAAGAGAACGTGCAATTCGAGATCAGCTGTCCCTGCAGCGACAGGCCGAACGTACTTTTCAGCAGTTGACAGACGCACAGGAAAAACTGGAAAAGGCAGCGCGGAAAATAGTCGAGGCGGAACGAAAAGTGGTTGAAGCAGAACAAAAGGCTGCCGTGGCTGAACAGAAAGCAGTCGAAGCAGAACAAAAGGCTGCCGTGGCTGAACAGAAAGCAGTCGAAGCAGAACAAAAGGCTGCCGTGGCTGAACAAAAAACTGCCGAGGCTGAACGAAAAACTGCCGAGGCTGAACGAAAAACGGTTGAGGCGGAACAAAAAACGATTGAGGCGGAACAACGGTCTGAAAATACTCAGGGAAAACTTTCTGAAACTCAAAGGCTGTTGGAAACAGTTCGTGCGCAGAAAGATGCTGCGCATGAGCAGGGACGGAAGGATGCCGTGATGGAATTATATCAGGAAGGGGTCCTGAATCTGGAACAGGCAGCGTCTGCATGCGGAATGTCCCCAGTCGATTTTCAAAAGCAGCTCGTTTAAACAGAAGGATCGAAAGTCAGAGATTGAAAGAGGGGCCGTTGCAGCTTAATAAAAGAAGCTGCAACGACCCCTGAACAATTTCATCATCAATGCTATGGTATTGACAAACCTGTATCCCTTCGGTTAAGACCGGCCAAACTCGGAAAGCTTCAGTCCTTCATTTCTCTCCAGTGTCATCCGGATGCTCCATTCGTGTACAAACAAGAGCAGTGGTCTTTCTTTCAGATCTTTGATCTTCTTCATATCGGATGTACCGGTCAGACGATCCATATCGATTTCCTCATTTTCGATCCAGCGGATATGCTCATACGGCAGCGTTTCCAGAATGATATCCACACCGTACTCATTTTTCAGACGGTATTTCAACACATCGAACTGCAGAACGCCGACTACACCGACGATAATCTCCTCCATTCCGGTGTTAAACTCCTGGAAAATCTGGATCGCACCCTCCTGGGCAATCTGATTGATCCCTTTGATGAACTGCTTTCTCTTCATCGTATCTACCTGGCGCACCCGTGCAAAGTGCTCCGGCGCAAAGGTCGGAATCCCCTCATAGGCAAATTTTTCCGGGGATGTGGTGATCGTATCTCCGATTGAGAAAATGCCCGGATCAAAAATTCCGATGATATCTCCGCCGTATGCTTTCTCGATCATTTTTCTCTCACTTGCCATCATCTGCTGCGGCTGGGAGAGACGGACTTTCTTTCCTCCCTGAATATGGAAGGCGTCCATCCCTGCGTCAAACTCTCCGGAACAGATGCGCATAAATGCGATCCGGTCCCGGTGTGCCTTATTCATATTTGCCTGAATTTTAAATACAAAGGCGGAAAAATCTTTCTCCGTCATCGGATCGATGTCGCCTTTGTCCGAATGTCTCGGAAGCGGAGACGTCGTCATTTTGAGGAAATGCTGCAGGAAGGTCTCTACTCCGAAGTTGGTAAGCGCAGATCCGAAGAAGACCGGAGAAAGCTCTCCTTTATCCACCAGATCCTGGTCAAACTCTGCACTTGCCCCGTCCAAAAGCTCGATTTCTCCTAACAGCTGCTCTTTCTGGTCCGGATCCATGTAACTGTCCACATCCGGGTCATCCAGACGGATCTTCTTTACTTCCCCTGTAGTCGTTCCCTTTTTCGTATCGAAGAACAGCTCGATCTCCTCTTCATTTCTGTCATATACCCCGCGGAATGCCTTTCCCGATCCGATCGGCCAGTTGACCGGACAGGTTGCGATGCCAAGCTCCTTTTCGATATCATCCAGAAGCTCGAAGGTATCCATCGCTTCCCGGTCCATCTTGTTAATAAAGGTAAAGATCGGGATATGACGCATGACGCAGACTTTGAACAGCTTTCTTGTCTGCGCCTCCACACCTTTGGATGCGTCGATCACCATCACGGCGGAATCCGCCGCCATCAGGGTCCGGTATGTGTCCTCCGAGAAATCCTGATGTCCCGGAGTATCAAGGATATTGATGCAATATCCCCCATAATTAAACTGCAGTACCGAAGAGGTGACCGAGATTCCTCTCTCCTTTTCGATCTCCATCCAGTCTGACACCGCATGCTTTGCAGTCGCTTTTCCTTTTACAGAACCTGCCTGATTGATGGCTCCGCCATATAATAAAAATTTTTCAGTCAATGTCGTCTTCCCGGCATCCGGGTGGGAAATAATTGCGAACGTTCTCCGCTTTTTTATTTCATCTGTAATCTTTGACATGATACTCTCCTGTATTTTCTTTTATTCTACCCGGAATCTTCCATATGATTCCACACAGGTAAATATTGTAGCACATCCATCCTGAATTTCGCAACAGGTTTTCCCGTCCAGACCGCATTTTTCGGACCTTTTACGCGTGATGTCCGCTTTTTATTCTGCTGTTTCCGTATTCTCTGTGCCTTCCGTGTTGGTTTCCGAATCCGAAGACGTGCCCTCTGCAGCAGCGGTATTCTGGTCCGCCTTTTTATTCATCGGAGTGATGACGATATTTTCCGGCGCCACTCCGGTTTTTCTTGTGACAATATCCTCGATCTGGGCACGGTTTGCCTCCGTCATTTCCACATTTCCGACGACCACATCCGCTTCCCCTTCACTGACTGTCACAACCGTCTCGGTAAATCCTTTTGAGGCAAGCAGCGTTTCTGCCGCAGACTCCTGCTCAGCCACCCTGGTCAGCTCGATCATCTGATTTACCGCCTCTTCTTTCTGTTCCTCTGTCACAGAAGCGCTGTCGATAATCCCCTGCAACGTCTCCTTGTTTTTCGCCCGTACCTGTTCTCTGGATACCTTGGCCTGAGCCACCGTATTTTTCACCTCTCCGCTTGTCAGCACAGCCTCTCCCGGGGTGCCTTCCACATCCCCGTCCGTTTCCTCGGACGCGTCCTGATCCTGGCTTTCAATATCCCCGGACCCGGTCTCGATATCTTCCTCGGAAATATCAAGTAGTTCACTGTTTGCCTGCTGGGAAACTCCGCTGTCATCTGTACTTTCAAAAAGTTTTCCTGAATAATTCAGATACCCTGCCGCCGCGATCATCAATGCCAGTGCCGCCACAATCACCTGATTTTTCTTAATCAATCGTTTCACCGTCATTCCTCCTGCTTTTCCTATTTCATCTTTACTACCTTAATCTTATGTGACTCTACGGGAAATAATGCCTCAACCGCCTCTGTAATCTGTTGTACCACAACCGGTTCGTCTCCTCCCTCACAGAGCACTACCACCCCTTCCACTGCCGGAGTCAGTTCTTTTGCCACATAAGGCGTCTGTCCCCTGTCTGTCGTTTCTTCATAAACCGTTGTCTCGCTGCTTGTACTTTGGGTTTCATCTTTGGATGTCTCCTTGTCTTTTTCCACTATCTTTTCTGAAGAGGAAGAAAGAGTAATCATCACCTTCACCTTCCCTGCCCCTTCCATCTGCGCCAGAATCTTTTCCAGCTTAGCCTCAGCCATGGAAGCGTAATCCTCTTCTTTCACGGTGTCGGTTTCAGCCTCTTTTGTCTTCCTGTTTTCAGGTTCAGAAACAGGAAGTGCTATCACCAGAAGCAAAAACCCGGCAAGCAGCAGAAGCAGCCACTTATTTTTCATCGGCATTTTCCCGCCCTTCAGAAGATTCTGAAGCCATGTCCTGCTGCCATTCAAAATATCCCTCCTCCGCAGACTCAAATTGTTCCCTCGCCCGTTCCATTTCCTTTACGTTCTGGCGGTATTCCATACTGTGATACAGGTTTTCAAATTCTCCCTCCAGCTGGAATACCCCAAGCACCGGCCTTGCCAGAAGCAGAATCAATACCAGTCCCGTAAAAAAGCGGATATACTTTTTGTAATCGGAATCCGGAATGATCTGCATCAGCATTGTCATCAAGATCAGATAAAAAACAAGATTCTTTATCCAGTCATATATATATGTAAACATGTCTCCTCCTATGACCGAACGGCCGCCACAATCACGATGGTAATCAAAAACAGCACTGCACTGGTATAGACGGTTTTTAACAGAAGCACCGCTCCGTCTCCTGCACCTGCAATGCATCCGACCACCCGTTTATCCGAAACCGGCTCCAGGAGCGCCGCGGTCAATTTATATAGAAGCGCCATCACTGCAATCTGAATAACCGGAATGAGACAGATCACCACACAGATAACCGCGCCGGCCACTCCGATTCCATTCCGGATCAGCGTCAGCGCCGAAACGATAATCTCCGTCATTCCTCCAATGGTATTTCCAATTCCAGGAATGGATTCCAGCCCTTTTTGCAGTCCGCTTCGCCTGACCTGGTCAAGTACCGGACTGATGAGCCCCTGGATCAGATTCATCCCCACAATTCCTACCAGCATCGTCTTTAAGATCCAGCTGATCACCGTTTCCACCAGTTCCGCAAACCGTCCCAGAAATGGTTCCGGGGAGAGTTCATCCATCAGACGGATCATCAGATATACATGGATCAGCGGTAGAATCAGATAGCAGACCACATTCTGGACGAGAAAAATAAGGAACAGCATCAGATTATAAAACACAACAGAAGTCGCGCTCCCCGTGACCACAGCCGCGGCCATCAGGTAGACCGGACAGAGCACCTGCATAAAATCCGTCAAAAGCTGCAGCCCAGATGTAACCGCATCCATCATCATCTCAAAGGTCTGCAAAAGCAACGTAATCAAAAGCAGATACAAAATAAAAAATCCCGCATCCGCAGCCTGTCCTGCCGCAAACACATGGCTGAAGTTGGCAAAGACTGCCGCAATCAGCGCGATCACCAGGATGTGGAGCATCGCCTGTCTGTTTTCGGAAAGGACCGAAAACAAGGTGCCAAGAAGTCCTTTTCCCGCAAGCTGCAAGGCACCGGACACATCCCCTTCCATAAACGTCTCCAGAACATCGGCAAACCGGATTCTCTCATCCGGAAGGATTTCCCGCATCATCTTATCCACATCCGTGAAATCCAGATCCTCCATCATCTCCCGGGCCGCCTCCGGTGTTTCCTCCTCCCCGTTTGCTGCTTCTGCCGTCACACTCAGGCCGCCCCAAAACAGGAGAATTCCAAGAAGGACTGCCAGAACGATTCTGCTTTCCTTTCTTCTCATGATAAAAACGCCTCAATCGTCCGAAGCAGCGTCAGGAGTACCGGCATTCCAAGCGCCAGCACTGTGATCTTCCCGAAGAGCTGAATCTGGGCGGCGATGGTCTGGCAGCCGGAATCTTTGCAGATATTGGAGGCAAATTCCGCCACATAAGTAATACCAAGCATCTTCAGGAGAACTCCAAGATAAGAGCCTTCAATCTGGAGGAACGAGCCGATCTCCTTTACCGTATCCAGCACTGTGCTGAGCTTTCCAATAATCCCCGTACCAAGCAGAATTCCCGCCGCAATACTGACATAAATTCCGTATTCTGTTTTTCCTCCCTTAAACTGCAACGCAATCAGTGCCGCACATACACTGATGGCCGCTGCTTTTTGTATGGACATCTACTCCCTCCTTCGCCTCGTCATTTTATTTACAGCTACAGGGCAAACAGACGCCTCATGGTTTCAAACAGATCGTAGATATACGGCACAATCCAGATCAGGACCAGAATCAGCCCGGCAAGACTGGTCAAAAACGCCTGCTCCTCCCTCCCGCTGTGCTTTAACACCTGGCTTAAAACCGAGACCAGAATTCCCACTGCGGCAATTTTAAAGATCAGACTGACACTCATACGCACTTCCTTCCCTTCTTTTTTCTCCCAGCATTTCATCCATCGTTTTTTACAAAAACAGAATCGTAAGAAAAACCCCGCCAAGCACTCCAAGACAGTTCCCGATCCTCCGCCTGGGACCAATCTCCGCTTCCGCCTCCCGGATCCATTTTTCCCATCGTTCTCCCGAGAGTTTCAGCATCCCCGTCTGCATCTTAAGATCCAGATATCCGGTCTGGCTCCCAAGGGAAAGAAATATTTCCCACTCCTCTGCGGACAGATGCTTTTCCTTTCGATATGCCTCCAAAGTCCGGGAGGTATATTCACGGAACCACTCCGGAAACTTAAGGCTTCCCTGCTCCTCAAACACCCGGTGCGCCTGCACAAACAACGATGCATACGGCTCCTTGATTCTGGAAGAGATCTCCAGCATCACCTCCGGGAACGGCTCCCTGGTATATTCAATCTCGCCCCGGATCATCTGATACAATTCTCTCAAGAAACGCAGTTCTTCCAGATGCTGGTTCAGCGACCGCCCGTAACCGAAGCCAAGGGCCGAACAGGCAGAAACTACAAGAACCGCTCCCGCGATTTTCAACAGCACGGCTGTCCCCTCCTGTCATAAATTCCCTCGATCATGCCCGGCCTGTCCCCCTGCTTCAGTACAATGTACCGCTCAAACCGCTCCTCCTGGATCAATCTCCCAAGAACCGGCTTTTTCTTCAGCTCCTGCACCGAATTTCCATGGGCCGTCACAAGTATCCTGCACCCACAGTGCATGGCATACTCAATCGCTTCCACATCCTCCTTTGTCCCGATCTCATCCGCCGCCACCACTTTCGGCGTCATCGAACGAATCAGCATCAGCATCCCCTCCGCCTTCGGGCATGCATCCAGCACATCACTGCGAAGGCCGATATCATTCTGCGCCGCCCCAAGATAACAACCGGCAATCTCCGAACGCTCGTCCACAATTCCCACTGTACAGCCCTTCACATAGGAATTGCCGTCAGATACCTGACGGATGATATCCCGAAGCAGCGTCGTCTTTCCGCAGCCCGGAGGCGAAATAATCATCGTATGGTACAACTCCTTCTGATTCGTAATATACGGAAACACCCGGTCCGCACACCCTTTCACCTCATGGGCCGCACGAATATGTACCGAAGACACATACCGAAGATTCTTCACACGGTCCCTCTCCGTAATCGCCTTTCCCGCCATCCCCACGCGATGACCACCCTCAATCGTCAAAAAACCCTTCCGCATCTCCTCCTCAAACGCATACGGCGAATATCTGCTCATAAAATTCACAATCTCCTTCAACTCCTCTCTTCCCGGAAAATAATCCAGACGTACCTCCCGGCCGCCCTCATAAACACAGACCGGCCTCCCGACCCGGATACAAATTTCCGTAACCTGATCAAAATCCAGATTTCTCTTTCCTATTACACTCTTCAACCTTTCCGGAAGAATCCGAAAAATCTCCTCCCGCTTACTCATGATTGTCCACCACCTTTTACATCACAATATATGCAGGGGGACGTGTTCTGATGCATCGGAACACGTCCCCCATGAAAAAAATATGAAGTTGTCTTTAAGTTGTTTTTACCGATCTTTTTCGACTTTTTGTCTTTTTGTTATGTGGCGCATCAGATATTTCCCTGTCGCAGTCTCGGATTTTCTGTAGTTTCTGAATTTCATACTTTTGTAACTTTTAGATCGGGCAGGCGGGTTTTGTGTATACATCTATTATTGTCTGATTTTTTTCACAGGTACCTTCAACTGGGCGTATCCGCAGAATTCCAGGAACTGATTCAATGCAGCCAGCATGGAATTTACGCTGCTTACAGCGTAACGCTCTATCAGCCATTCTTTATATGCAAGAAGCCTTGCCTTGTCCACTTCCCGGCTGTTTCCAAGAAACTTCAAAAAGCAACGCAGGTCTGTACTGTATTTGCTAATAGTCGTCTCCGCGTTTTCCCTTTCATACAGATAGGTTTTAAAATCCTTAACATCTGTTTCCTTCACCGTAAAATATACTTTCTCTGTCATGATGATTCCTCCTCACGCTTACTTTTCCCTGTTTTTATCCTTCTATAATATAAAGATGGAATAAAACAGCAAAAAGGGTCAGAAAAACGGGAAATTTTTACAATTTTTTCTTTTTTACATCCGGGCAATAAAAAAAGAAGCACATCCGGCAGCATGCTTCTGCCCTGATATGCTTCTTTTACTCGGTTTCGATTTATACAGATACAATGCGGTTCTGTATTTTTATAAAAGTTTCTTATAGTAAGACTCTGCCGTATAAAGTGCGGCAACCGGATTGTGTCCCAGTACCCGGTCTTTGGTCACGGCTGTGGTAACCGGTGCATCCGAATGTTTGTAGAACAGGCTGTCGTGTCCTACGCAGAGGCCGACTACGACATTGAGGTCGGTCTTTTCTTTGTTCAGATATTTTGCCTGTAAGATCGGATTGCACATGTGGCAGCCGATTTCCTGACATTCTTCCGGGATACCGATTCTGCTTTTGTCCACCGCTCCTGTTTTGCAGGCTACTCCGATGACTTCCAGACCGTGGGATCTCAGGATCTTCGCCAGTGTCCTGCTCTCCCGGATCAGTCCGACACAGGTCGCGATTCCGATCTTTTTCGCTCCGATTTTTCCGGCGAACTGAATGATCTCCTCCACTCTTGTCAGTTTCAGATATCCTTCATACTCGACCTCCGCCGCGGCAATGGCAAGCTTATGATTCTCCGGATCTTCATAGCAGGCAAGCGCCTCCTCCAACAGTTCTTCGTCCAGTGACGCAGTCAGGCAGAAATCCGGGTAGTTCCCGTCCTTTTTCTCACATGCTGTCACTGCACAGTCTACGCAGGATCTTCTGATCTTTTTTTCTTCCATTTTTTCGTTCCTCCCAGTCCTTTTTCCGTCTTCTCTTTTCCCATCATATCACACTTTTCCCACAAAAAAAAGCATCCACACCGTCTATGGCATGGATGCTTGAACTTTTCCGTTTGGATTATCTGTTTTCCGGAGCGACGTCTTTGATGCTGAAGCTGATTCTTCCCATCTTGTCTTTTCCAAGGCAGACTGCCTTGACCTTGTCTCCCAGTGTCAGAACATCTTCTACGTGGTCGATGCGCTGTTTGCAGATCTTGGAAATGTGAACCATTCCCTCTTTGCCCGGAGCAAACTCGAGGAATGCGCCGAAATCTTTGATGCTGACTACTGTTCCTTCGAGAACCTGTCCGGCTTCGAAGTCTGTTACGATGATTGTGATCAGGCGTTTTGCCTCTTCCATCATCTCTTTGTCTGTACCGCAGATGGATACGCTTCCTTCGTCGGAAATGTCGATCTTCACGCCGGTTCTTTCGATGATAGCGTTGATCGTCTTTCCTCTCTGTCCTACCACATCGCCAATCTTCTGCGGGTCAATGCTCATCTGAATGATCTTCGGAGCATATTTGCCGACTTCTGCTCTCGGCTCTGCGATTGCTTTGTTCATCACTTCATCGATGATGTAAAGTCTTGCCTGTCTTGTACGGGCAATGGCTTCTTCGATGATCGGTCTTGTCAGTCCGTGGATCTTGATATCCATCTGGATTGCTGTGATACCTTTATGTGTACCTGCCACTTTGAAATCCATGTCTCCGAAGAAGTCTTCCAGACCCTGGATATCTGTCAGGACGATGTAATCGTCGTCTGTCTCTCCTGTTACAAGTCCGCAGGAGATACCTGCTACTGCGCTCTTGATCGGCACACCGGCTGCCATCAGGGACATGCTGGATGCGCAGACACTTGCCTGAGATGTGGATCCGTTGGACTCGAATGTCTCGGATACCGTACGGATTGCGTACGGGAATTCTTCCTCAGACGGAAGTACCGGCACGAGGGCACGCTCAGCCAGTGCTCCATGTCCGATCTCACGGCGTCCCGGTCCTCTGGACGGCTTTGTCTCACCTACAGAGTAGGACGGGAAATTGTAGTGGTGCATATAGCGTTTTGAAGTCTCTGCCTCATCAAGTCCGTCAAGTTTCTGTGCGTCAGAAAGCGGAGCAAGTGTTGTGATGTTGCAGATCTGTGTCTGTCCTCTTGTAAACATTGCGGAACCGTGTACTCTCGGGATCAGGTCTACTTCCGCTGCAAGCGGACGGATCTGGTCGATCGCTCTTCCGTCCGGACGTTTGTGATCTTTGAGGATCATCTTGCGGACAGTCTTCTTCTGATACTGGTACAGCGCTTCTCCGATGCGTGGCAGCCACTCTTCGTTTTCAGCAAATGCCTCTTCGAGACGATCCTGAATCACGCGGATGTTCGCCTCTCTTGTCTGCTTGTCATCGGTAAATACTGCTTCTTCCATCTCCTCAGCCGGAACGAGCTTCTGGATCTCTTCCATCAGGTCTGCCGGTACTGCGAAGCTTTCATATTCATGTTTCGGTTTCCCGCACTCTGCTACGATCTGGTCGATGAATGCGATTACCGTCTGGTTTACTTCGTGTGCCGCGAAAATCGCCTTGATCATCACATCTTCCGGTACTTCGTTGGCTCCGGCTTCGATCATGATGACTTTTTCTTTTGTAGATGCAACAGTCAGCTGCATATCGGATACTGCTTTTTCTTCTGCAGTCGGGTTGAATACGAACTCACCGTTTACAAGTCCTACCTGTGTAGAAGCTGTCGGTCCGTCAAACGGAATATCGGAGATCGCAACTGCGATTGCGGATCCGATCATTGCTGTCAGTTCCGGGCTGCAGTCCTGATCTACAGAAAGGACAAGGTTTTCCAGGGTAACATCGTTTCTGTAATCCTTCGGGAAGAGCGGACGCATCGGGCGGTCGATGACACGGTCTGTCAGAATCGCATTTTCAGATGCCTTTCCTTCTCTTTTGTTGAATCCTCCCGGAATCTTTCCAACTGCATACATCTTTTCATTGTACTCTACGTTCAGCGGGAAGAAATCGATTCCTTCTCTTGGCTTCTCAGAAGCTGTTGCTGTGGAAAGTACTGTTGTTTCTCCATAGTGCATCAGTGCTGCACCGTTTGCCTGCTTTGCCACTCTGCCTACATCAACACGCAGAGGACGTCCGGCAAGTTCCATCTCAAATGTCTTGTACATAAGATCCTCCTCATTTTTCTTTTCTTTTTCGTCGTGCGGAGAATCCCGAAACTACTGAAAAACAAGTCATATACTGGCTTGCTTTTCAGTGGTCCCGGTGTCTCTCCCCGCATACATTTCGCATGATTTTGACAAATATTGAAAACCGGAAAAATATCCCGGCAGTATAAAAGAGGACGGATAAGTGCCCGTCCTCTCTGAATAGCCTGACTATTTTCTGAGTCCTAATCTTTCAATCAAAGAACGGTATCTTTCGATATCTTTTTTCTTTAAATATGCAAGAAGACCACGTCTCTGACCTACCATCTTCAAAAGACCTCTTCTGGAATGATGATCCTTTGGATTTGCTTTGAAATGCTCTGTTAATTCATTGATTCTTGCTGTCAGGATTGCTACCTGAACTTCCGGAGATCCTGTGTCTCCTTCGCTTCTTCCATACTCAGCAATAATAGCTGCTTTCTTTTCTCTGTCGATCATGTTTTTATCCTCCTTATTTTTGAAACGCCGGATATCAGGCGGCGGTCGGAGTCTTCCGTCCACTGGATATCGGCTCACTCATACTTTTTGAGTATATCATGGCACCCTGCCGGATGTCAATTCTTTTCTTCACTTTTGTTTTTGATTTCCAGAAGCATGCGTCTGCTTTCCATTGTGAGAAGAAAGTGTCTCTTTCCTTCCCGTATATCTGTCTGAATCTGCCTTTTAAGTTCATCTATATCGTCAAACTTTTCTTCCGGTCTCAGATAATGATAAAGCTGCAGTACAACCTGCTTTCCGTCTGCTTCTTCCTTCTCCTCATAGCAGAAGAGATGAACCGAAAGAATGGTATCTTCCCCGCTTGATACAGTAGGCTTCTTTCCGATGTTGCACACACCCTGATACCATTGTCCGTCCACCTCCAGCTTACAGACGTAGGCTCCGGCAGGAGGCAGGATTTTTTCCTGACACGGGAAGATATCCATCGTCGGATATCCGATCCGGCGTCCCATGCCCTCTCCTTTCCTCACTGTACCCGCAATTGTATAAGGATAACTGAGCAGCCGGTTCACAAGATCAATATCTCCTGTTTTCATGACTTCCTTTACATAAGTACTGCTTACGATGCGTTCTCCGTAATACTCATTTGGTATCACTTCGAGACGGTATCCGTACGTTTCCTGGTACTTTGCGAGCATCCCGACGTCTCCACGCCTCTCGTGCCCGAACCGGAAGTTTTCGCCAACCACAATGTATTTTGCATGAAACAGATCCGAGAGAATTTTCTCGATAAATACTTCCGCCTCCATCTCTTTTACGGACAGAAACGGACATTCAATCAGATAATCCACTCTTCCGTCCAGACGGATGGCACGCTCTTCATTCATCATCAGTTTTTTCTGGTCAAGGTGACACATTTTTTTGAATTCGGTCATCTCGAAAAAACAAACAACACTTTTTAAATCCGGCTCCTGCTCCACATGTTCCATAATCCGCTCCACCAGTTTACGGTGTCCTCTGTGCAGACCATCAAATTTTCCCAGCGTTACGGCAGTTCCGGCTTCTTCCTGGTAATGTTCAAATCCTGTAATATATTGCATGTTCTTTCCTCTTATTCCGGACTGTAAAACATTTTTTCCACCTGATATTTCTTTTCTCTCCCGGCATAGCGGTAGAGTGCGAGGAATCTTCCGTCCGGACCGTAGACCCGGATGGTCTCCCCGTCCTTTTCCGGGATGTGGTCCTCGATCTGATCCGGCGACAGGGCATTCCCGTTGTAAACGGTCTTTTCCTTTCCCTGCTTCACCGATACTTTCGGCGCATCCGGAAACATGGCATCGATCGGAACAAGAATCTCCCCGATCCTGCCGCCATCCAGATACTCCTGAATTTCAGAAAGAGTCCGGCTTTGATCCAATGTAAAGTTTCCGGATTTTGTTCTGAGCAGGTCGCCCATACATGCCCCGCATCCAAGTTTTCTGCCGATATCATGACAGAGGGTGCGGATGTAGGTTCCTTTGGAGCAGACTACTTCAAACCTGACTTCCGGAAGCCGCATCTCAAGAATCCGGATGGAACGGATTTCCACCCGGCGGGCTTTCCGTTCGATTTCCTTACCTTCTCTTGCAAGTTCATAGAGCTTTTTCCCGCCAACCTTTACCGCAGAGTACATCGGCGGGATCTGGTCATAGATCCCTACGAAAGAAAGGATGGCTTCCTGCACTTCCTCTTCGGTCAGATGGCCGGTCGCGGAAGTATCGAGAACTGTACCGGAAAGATCCTGGGTATCGGTCTCTTTTCCAAGCACCATCACGGCTTCATATGCCTTTTCTTTGTCCGTCATCATTTCGCAGAGCCTGGTTGCTTTTCCAAGGCAGACCGGAAGGACGCCTTCCGCATCCGGATCCAGCGTCCCGGTATGTCCGATCTTTTTCTGTCTTGTCATTCCCCGAAGCTTTGCCACCACATCATGGGAAGTAAAGCCCTTTTCTTTTCTTACGTTCAGAATTCCGTGGATCATGCTTCTTCCTCCAGCTGAAGGGCAACCTGTCCGACGATGTTGTTGACTGCATCATGGACGGTTCCGCGGAACGTAAGTCCTGCGGCCCGCACATGTCCGCCGCCGCCAAAGTACTGGGCAACCTTGCTGACATCCACTTTCTCTTTGGAACGGAGGCTGACTTTAAATTCTCCGCTTTCCAGTTCGTAGAGGAAAATCGCAGCCTCCACGCCGGTTGTCACTCTCAGCTGGCTGACAATGCCTTCCAGATCTTTTGCCTTCACTCCAAAGAAGTTCATGCTTTTCTTTGTAATGTAGGAAAAGATTACTTTTCCGTCCATCAGACGGATACTCTCCAGAAGCGCCTTTCCAAGCACCTGATTCTGAGCGTAGGTCTTTTCATAAAATGTTTTCTCTATGATTTTCGGTCCGTCGATTCCTTTTCTTAAAAGCTCCGCAGCTGCCTCCATGGTCGAAGGCTTTGTGCAGGAATACTGAAACACTCCGGTGTCGTGTACAATTCCCAGATACAGTGCTTCCGCAATCTCCTTTGTGATCCTCTCTTTTTCCAGCAGATCATAGATCAGCTCAGAGGTGGAGCTTGCGTCCGGAACGATCTGGTTTACATCCGCAAATGCCAGGTTGCTCACGTGGTGGTCGATGCAGACCGTCTTTTTGGCCTGTTCAAACAGTGTACCTGCAAATCCGAGTCTTTTCGTATCCCCGCAGTCCAGTGCGAAGAACACATCATATCCGGTATCTTCCGGCAGCTCGTGACGGATCTCGTCTGCCCCTGTCAGCATATGGAACGAATTCGGGATCTCTTCCAAATACACATCCGTTCTGACTTCCGGATAATACATACGTAAATACTGGTAAAGCGCCAGGCAGGAACCGGTGCAGTCCCCGTCAGGCCGTACATGCCCTGCAATGCCGGCCCGCTTTACTCCTTGCAGTATCTCATCCAGTTTCAGCATATTACTCTTCCTCTTTCTTACTGCCTTTCGTGATATCGTCGATCTTCTTTGACATTGCCACCCCGTATTCGATCGACTGATCCAGAATAAAGCGGATCTCCGGGGTGTTACGAAGATTCAGAGAATGTGCAAGCTCTCTTCTGATATACCCTTCTGCGCTCTGAAGCCCTTTGATTGTATCTGCCTGTGCCTTTTCATCACCAAGAACACTGATATAGGCTTTACAGGTCTTCAGATCCGGTGCGACTTCCACCGCAACGACAGAGGTGAACTCTGCCACGCGGGGATCTTTGATTCCCCCGCGCAGAATATTGGACAGTTCATGCATCACTTCTGTATTGACCCTCGTGTTTTTGATACTGTTTTTTCTCATATTTTCATCCTATCTTGGTTTTTCTACCATCTTGAATGCTTCTACCTGATCGCCTTCTTTGATGTCATTGTATTTTTCAAATACGAAACCACATTCGTATCCTGCTTTTACTTCTTTGACATCATCTTTGAAACGCTTCAGTGAAGCAAGTTTTCCTTCAAATACTACAATTCCGTCGCGGATAATTCTTGCGGAGCAGTCACGTTCAAAGATACCGTCCAGAACGTAAGCACCGGCAATGGTTCCGACTCCGGAAGCCTTGAATGTCTGGCGTACTTCCGCGTGTCCAAGCACCTGTTCTTCGAAGATCGGATCGAGCATACCCTTCATGGCAGCTTCCACGTCTTCGATGGCATTGTAGATGACACGGTACAGACGAACGTCAACATTTTCTCTTTCTGCTGTCTCTTTTGCTGCCGCATCCGGACGAACATTAAATCCGATGATGATCGCGTTGGACGCAGATGCAAGCATAACGTCGGATTCGTTGATGGCTCCGACTCCGCCGTGGATCACTTTTACAACAACTTCATCGTTGGACAGCTTCAGAAGGCTCTGCTTCATCGCCTCTACAGATCCCTGTACGTCCGCTTTGACTACGATATCCAGTTCTTTTAAGTTTCCTTCTTTAATCTGGTTGAACAGATCATCCAGAGACATCTTGGATTTTGTCTCCTCCAGCATCTTCATACGATTCTGGGAAATAAAGGTTTCCGCAAAGTTTCTTGCCTCTTTTTCGTTCTTGCTTACAACGAAGACTTCACCCGCATTCGGGACGTCATTGAATCCAAGGATCTCAACCGGCATGGATGGGCCGGCCTCTTTGACACGTCTTCCCTTGTCATCCATCATGGCTCTGACTTTACCAAACGCAGATCCGGCTGCAATGGCGTCACCCACACGGAGTGTTCCTTTCTGTACAAGGACAGTAGCCACCGGTCCTTTTCCTTTATCAAGCTGCGCTTCGATCACAAGACCTCTTGCGCGTCTGTTCGGGTTTGCTTTTAACTCAAGCATTTCCGCTGTCAGAAGGATCATCTCAAGAAGCTCCGGAATACCTTCTTTTGTATGCGCGGATACCGGAACGAAAATCGTGCTTCCACCCCAGTCTTCCGGGATGAGCTCATACTCTGTCAGCTCCTGTTTTACACGTTCGATATTCGCGCTTGGCTTGTCGATCTTGTTGATCGCGACAACAATCTCAACGCCCGCCGCCTTGGCATGGTTGATCGCCTCTACCGTCTGCGGCATGACACCATCGTCTGCTGCAACGACAAGTACTGCAATATCTGTGGAACATGCACCTCTAAGACGCATTGCCGTAAATGCCTCATGCCCCGGTGTGTCAAGGAATGTGATGCTCTCTCCGTTGATGTTGACAACAGATGCTCCGATATGCTGTGTGATTCCGCCGGCCTCTCTGTCTGTTACATTCGTGTGACGGATTGCATCGAGGAGGGAAGTCTTACCATGGTCAACGTGTCCCATAACGCAGACAACCGGTGGACGTTTTTTCATCTTCTTTTCGTCCTCTTCTTCCTCTTTTAAAAGCTCTTCGATTACATCGATTTCTTCTTCCTGCTCGCAGAGCACGTCAAACTCCATTGCGATCTCCTCTGCAGTATCAAAGTCGATCTCCTGGTTGACTGTCACGATTTTGCCCTGAAGGAACAGTTTCTTAACAATAGCGGACGGCTGGATCTTCATCGCGTCTGCCAGCTCCTTGATGGTGAGCATCTTCGGAATTGTGATCTGCTTGATCTGCTCTTCCTTCTTCTCCTGCTTCGGCTGCGGTTTCTCCATTACAGGCTGCTGGTTCTTCCTGCCTTTGCCCTGCTTCTGGCCAAACCTGCCTTCCCGTTCATCATCGCGGTCATAGTCTTTCTTCTTATAATTATCCTTCTGGTTTCTTCTCTGCGGCTTCTGCTCGGCTACCATCGGTGCCGGGATAGACGGTCCGTTGTTTCTTCCGTCTCTTGATCCTCTGCCCTGACGGTCTCTGTCACGATCTCTTCCGTCGCGGGAATCTCTGCCCTGGCGGTCTCTGTCGCGGTCTCTTCCGTCGCGGAAATCTCTTCCTCCCTGACGGTCTTTATCGCGGAAATCCCTGCCCTGGCGGTCTCTGTCTTTATTATCTCTTGATCCTCTGCCCTGACGGTCTCTGTCGCGGTCTCTTCCGTCACGGAAGTCTTTTCCTCCCTGGCGGTCTTTATTGCCGTCTCTTCCCTGACCCTGACGGTCTCTGTCGCGAAAATCTCTTCCCTGACGGTCTTTGTTTCCGTCTCTTGCCGGACGGTTATTGTCGCGCCCTCTCTCCTGGGCAGATACGTATCCTTCTCTCTTTTCCTTATCCATTCCTGTTCTTCCTGACGCCTGCTGTCCGCCCGGTCTCTGGGCACCTCTTGCGTTCTGGCGTCTTTGTCCTCCCTGTGTGTTCTGAGGCCGGAAAACCTGAACAATAGTTTTCTTTTTCGGAGCTTCTGCATTGTGTCCGGCGCTTCCGAATTTCTTCTTCACATCCTCCACCTGCTGCTCTGTCAGAAAACTCATGTGGCTTTTCAGGTCCGCTCCGTTCCCTTTCAGATAATCCATAATTTCCTTGCTCGTTTTATCTATCTCTTTTGCTAATTCATGTACTCGCACTTTTGACATCCAACTACCTCCTATATGCAATTTTATTCTTCTTCCACTGTCAGCTGTTTCTTAATCTCGTCCGCAAATCCCGCATCTGTCACCGCAGCACTTGTGCGGAATTCTTTTCCCATTGCATGACCCAGGGTGTCCTGATCTGCATAAAACAGAATCGGAACGTCGTAAAAGCTACACATGTTACGGAATTTCTTTTTTGTATTCTCAGAGGCATCCGCGGCGATAATCACAAGATAAGCCGTCCCTGACTTGACCGCCTGCTCTGTCTGAAAGTTTCCGCTTTTTGTCTTTCCCGCCCTGGTAGCCAGACTTAAAAGTGACAGACCTTTATTCAGTTTCAATCTGCTCCATCTCCTTTTCCAGCTGTTCATACACTTCGTTTGGAATCGCCTGCTTAAAAGAGCGTTCCAGCCCTTTGTTCTTTACTGCTTTTAGAAAACAATCTCTGGAAAAGCAGAGGTAGGCTCCTCTTCCGTTTTTTCTTCCTGTTGCGTCCAGAAGGAATTCCCCTTCCTTCGTGTGGATGACGCGGAGCATCTCCTTTTTGTTTTTCATCTCCCCGCACCCGACACATTTGCGCATTGGGATCTTTTTATTCATCACTTTCATCCCCGTAACTTTCTTCTTCATCTATGCCATCTTCGTATGCGTCATCCTCATAAACGTCATCTTCATAAATGTCCGACTCGAATACGCCTTCTTCCATCGGCATATCCATGTAGTTTGCCGGAAGTTCTCCGGATTCGATTGCCTGAGTCTCACTCTTGATGTCGATCTTGTATCCGGTCAGTCTTGCGGCCAGTCTTGCATTCTGTCCTTCTTTACCGATGGCAAGAGAAAGCTGGTAATCCGGCACGATGACGCTTGCTGTCTTCTCTTCCGGATCTGCTGCAACGGAGATAACCTTCGCCGGACTCAGCGCGTTTTCGATGAGGATGGCCGGGTTGTCGCTCCAGTTGATGATGTCGATCTTCTCGCCACGTAATTCGTTCACGATGGCATTCACTCTCTGTCCGTTCATTCCGACACATGCTCCAACCGGATCCACGTCCGGATCATTGGACCATACGGCAATCTTTGTACGGGATCCTGCTTCTCTTGCAATGCTCTTGATCTCAACGATACCGTCTTTCACCTCAGTCACCTCGGACTCAAAGAGACGTTTTACAAGCTCCGGATGGGTACGGGATACGAGAATTTTCGGTCCTTTTGTCGTATTCTTTACTTCTACCACGTAAAGTTTGATACGCTCTGTCGGCTTGAATACTTCCCCTTTGACCTGCTCGTTTTCGGTCAGCATGGCGTCTGCCTTTCCAAGATCAATGCTGATGTTGCGTCCCACATAACGCTGCACGATTCCTGTCACAATGTCTTTTTCCTTCTCAAAGTACTGATCATAAACGACCTTGCGTTCTTCTTCCCGGATCTTCTGGAGGATCAGGTTCTTCGCGTTCTGTGTCGCAATCCGTCCAAAGGATTTGGAATCGATCGGTACCTGTACAATATCGCCAAGTTCATATTTGGAGTCCATCATCTTCGCATTTACAAGACTGATCTCCTCCTCCGGATCTTCCACTTCCTCCACTACGGTCTTCTCAGCGTAAACCGCGAAATCGCAGGTCTCACGGTTCATCACGACCTTAATATTATCCGCTTTTTTGAAATGGTTTTTGCAGGCGTTCATCAGGGAATTTTCAATTGCGTCCAGCATGGTCTCCTTGCTGATGTCCTTCTCCTGTTCCAGTATGGTAAGCGCTTCCATTAATTCTGTACTCATTGCTTTCTTTTCCTCCTAAACACTAAAAATCAAATGCCAGCCTGATCAATGCAATCTCTTTCCTGTCAAACTTCTGTTTTGTTCCATCTTCATAAGAAATCGTCACAGAATCACTGTCATATTCCTCTAACACTCCGGTAAACTCTTTCTGCTTGTCAATCATCCGGTATGTCCGGATCTCCACTTCTTCCCCGATGCTTCTTGCAAAGTCCCTGTCTTTCTTTAACGGTCTTCCAAGCCCCGGCGAACTCACTTCCAGGATATAGCTGTCGTCGATAAAATCCTTTTTATCCAGAAGATCAGAGAGCTCTCTGCTTACGACCTCGCAGTCGTTGATGGCAATTCCGCCCGGCTTGTCGATATAGGCCCTTAAATACCAGGTGCCAGCCTCTTTCACATATTCTACGTCAACCAGTTCAAACTCATACTTCATAAGGATCGGAATCAGCAATTCCTCTGTTCTTTGTTCGTAGCTTTCTCTTTTTGACATCCTAACATCCTTTCTCTTTCAGATTTTCATGCCTGTCATAAAAAACCGTCCTTTGTACGGGGACAACCCGCAGAATTAAAGAAGAGTGAACATGACGTCCACTCTTCTGCCGATTTCTTATGTAACTATATGCACTATAGCACGTTTTTTTGACAAAATCAAGGTTTTTTGCCGATTTTAGCGGTTTTCTCCTATTTTACGATATCGCGAATGCCTCTGATGTCGAGAATCACATAGTCTGCTCCCGCATCCTTGTAAATTTTCTCCGCTCTTTCGTACTGTGCTTTCTTTTCTTCTTCGGAAAGGGCGTCAAATTCCTCTTTGGAGAGTCCGAGAACAGAACTTCCTTCCAGGATTCCGACTGCTTCCATTCCTGCGTTCTTTCCTTCTTTGATATCGGATACCGTATCTCCGACTTTGATAACCTTTCTCACATCGGAAAGTCCAAGTGCTTCCATGTTCTTGAAGATCATGTACGGGTACGGACGTCCGTGGTTTTCCACCGCGTTCGGGCTGAACCAGCAGTCCGGCTCGTATCCAAGTTCTTTTGCCTTCGGAGCAACGATGGCCATCATGTCATCGGTATATCCGGTTGTGGATCCTATCTTCAGTCCCATCTCGCGGAGTTCTTTCACCGTTTCGATCACGTACGGTTTCGGATCTGCGAAGTTCGGAAGGTTTTCCAGAAGTTTCTTCTCGCTGAGCTCGTAAACCGCATGGACATCTTCCTCGGTCCAGTCTCTTCCATATTTTTCTTTCCACAGTCCGCTGATGCGTTCTCCCTGAAGCATGGTCCGGATATGGTCGATTTTAAGCATTCCCATCGGTCCTCTGACCTCCTCCATGGTCGGGTCAATTCCGTATTCATGGAAGGAATCGAGGAATGCCTGTACCGGTGCAAAGCATCCGTAATCCACCGTCGTTCCTGCCCAGTCAAAAATCACTGCTTCGTATTTCATCTTAGTTTCTCTCCTTTAAAAATTCTGAAATGATTGCTGTCACCTTTACCATATCTTCCGGATAGATCTCTCCGATGTTTCCGATACGGAATGTATCTGCATCCGTTACTTTTCCCGGATAAATCGCGTATCCTCTTTCTTTGATGTACTGGTACATATCCTGGAAGGAGAAGTTGTGGTGTTCCGGATAGTAGAAGGTTGTAATGATCGGTCCCTGAACATCTGCTCCTACATATGGCCTGATGCCAAGCTCTGCCAGATTTTCAATGAGAATCTGATTGTTCTTCTCGTAGCGTTCCTGTCTCTTTTCAATGCCGCCTTCTTCCTCCAGTTCGCGAAGCGCCTGTCTGAATGCAAGTACCACATGGGTCGGTGATGTAAATCTCCACTTTCCATCCTTCTCCATGGTTTCCCACTGATCGTAAAGATCAAGAGAAAGGCTTCTTGCTTTTCCTTTGCTCTCCATCAGCTTGTCTCTTCTGCAGATAATAAAGGAGAATCCCGGAACGCCCTGGATACATTTGTTGGCGCTGCTGATGATGAAATCAATACCAAGTTCTCCCACCTGGATATCCACGCCGCCGAAGCTTGACATAGCATCCACGATGAATGTCTTTCCTCTTTCTTTTACTACTTTTGCAACGGATGCAATGTCATTTAAGATTCCGGATGTTGTCTCGCTGTGTACCATGGCAACATGTGTAATCTTTGCATCCTCATCCAGATATGCCGCGATCTTTCCTGCATCCGGTACTTTATCAAAATCTTCTTCATAAAGAACGTAGTCAATTTTTGCATGTTCCGCAATTGACGCCATACGTTTGCCGTAAGCACCGTTTGCTGCGATCAGAAGTTTTTCATCTTCTCCAATGACGCTGGTCAGTACAGACTCCACGCCGAACGTTCCGCTTCCCTGCATCAGGACAACGGTATAGTCCTCTTCGGAAACGTGAGCCAGTTTTAACAGTTCTTTTCTGATCTCCTGTGTAATCTGTTTGTAGTCGTCATCCCATGTGCAATGGTCAAACAGCATCTCCTTTTTTACAGTATCCGTTGTGGTGAGCGGTCCTGGTGTGAGTAATTTGTAGTTCTTCATGATTTTCGTTTTCCTTTCCTTTTTCCTGTATTTTCGCATCCGCTCAGACGCATTGACAGACCGCCGGCCTTATTTTCCGGCAGTCTGCATTTGTCTTAATTGATCATGTCTTATTTTGCTGCTTCTGAGATTTCCTGATGTTTTTCCAGTAAGTCTACTGTCAGTTTTTCCGGGAATACCTTTGGATAAGCAGATTTGTTGTCGGAATCTGTCTCTCCTTCATATACAGCAAGCGGGTATGTTTTCTGAAGTTCTTCTCTTCCTTTTTCAATGATGCACTGCGCCATCTCCATTGCCTTGTCTGCTTTGTCTCCGTTGTCTTTGTCGAGAACAGCTACAGACTCTGTCAGAGAGAAGTTTCCTTCCGTCGGGTCGACATAGTCAATCGGAAGTCCTTCTTCTTTATCTGCTACCGCCTGATGTCTCAGACCAAATCCGACTGCCACTTCTCCGGCACGTACTTTTTTAAGCGGTGCGGAACCGGAATCTTCGATGTTGTCGCCTGCATTTGCGTAAATATCCGACAGAATATTCTGTGCTTCCTCCTCACCGTATTCGCTTACAAGTGCCTGAATCAGAAGCCATGCCGTAGAAGAGCTCTTAATATCTGTCACGGAAATCATGTCCTTGTACTGCGGATCTGCCAGATCCTTGATGCAGGTCGGTGTGTCCAGATTGTTTTCCTTTAAGAGTTCTGTATTGACAATGATCGCGCCTTCCTGTTTTGTAATCGGTGCGTAGAAATCAGAACTGTCATTTTCACTGAGTGTTGTATAGTCAAATGTCAGATCTTTAAACATGCTGTTCTGCTCCTGAGCACTGTCCAGGTAGAAAGAACTCATTGTCACCATGTCTGCTTCCAGATTCTTTCCTTCCGCGATCAGCTTTCCTCCCAGTTCGGATGTTCCGAATGTCTGGAATACATATCCGCCTTCATATCCATTATCATCCAGTGTTTTTTTCATGGCATCTACCGCCTCTTCATCAGCGTTGGAATAGATAATGATCTGATCCTCTGAAGATCCTGAAGCCGCATCTGATCCGGAACATCCGCCAAGCATTACGGAGCCGGCCATCAGACATGCCATAAACATTGCTGTCACACTTTTCATCTTCATAATTTTTTTCTCCTTTTTCACTTTAAATTCAGATTTTTTTCTATCTGAAAGGAGGACTAATACTCCCTTTATGCAAAGATTGGTCAAAAGGATCAGGATGGACAGTACGAAAATCTCATTGAATTTCATGAAATACTGTAATTCCTTGATCTTTGTCGTAATGACCATGGTTCTCGCTCCCGCGATGAAAATCACCGCGCTGACGGTTACCATTGCGTTCACAAAATAGTATCCGAACACTTCCAGAAGTGTAGATGACATATTCGGTGTGATAATTCTTATGAGGGTTTTCCCCCAGGAGTCGCCAAGCAGTTTCGCTGTCGCCTCCCAGGATGTGTTCAGCTTCAGAAGCGCGTTCTTGATCATCAGGTACGGTGTAGAAAAATAATGGATCATGTTACAGATGATGATCAGTAAAAAAGTGTTCTGAAGCGATGTTCCTGAGAACACAAGCATATATGCAATACCGATAACCATTCCGGGAATGGTGTTGGTGATCAGGGCTGTGCTTTCTACCACCTGCTTTGCGGATCCTCTCAGGCTGCTCCGCGCGGAAGCAAGCGCACATCCGTAAGCAAGCAGGGTTCCGAAAATCGCCGTCATAAATGCTACAAACAATGAGTTTTTATATACTGCCGTCAATGTATTGTCGTTGAATACATCGCGGAAGTGATCCAGTGTAAACACTGCCTGATAAGGCCATTCCTGAATAAACGGCATGATGAAGATCACAGCAAAGACTGCAAATACACAGATCAGGATCACAGCCGATCCGACCGAGCAGAGGATGTCTCTTGTCTTGTTTTTCTTTAATTCGATTGCGGAGATCTTCGTATACCGGATGTTGTATCGTTCCAGGAATTTCAGAAGCAGGATGCTGACAATCGAAGGAATCAGCATGATCACGGCTACTACCGCTCCGTTGTTGAAATTCGGGATACTTCCAAGCATCTCATTGTAAAGTACGGTTGCAACAACTTCGTACTCTCCTCCCACGGATTCCGGAATACCGTAATCGGTAAAGCAGAGGAAAAAGCACTGTACAAAGGATGTTGCAAAGGTTCCAAGCAGCGGACGGATGATCGTCTGCTGGAATGTTTTCAGCGGGGAGTCTCCCATGATTCTGGAGACAACCGTAAATTTCTTGTCGATATATTCCATCGTATTGGACAGAAGCATAAAGGATACCGGAAGGGTGTAGATCACATATCCGATCACAAGTCCGTTAAATCCGTAGATATCAAACAGCTGTCTTCCAAAGAGCCTTGTCAGAAGTCCCTGTTTTCCGAAAGAATAGATAATGGCAAATCCGTATGTAATAGTCGGCAGAAGCATTGGAAGCTGTGCTGCCAGACGGATAAATTTCTTATATTTTCCAGGTGCATTTGTATAATGTACGGTGTACGCAAGTAAAAACGCAAGGAGTGTTGCCACCACCGCGCTGACGATGGAAACTTCCAGGCTGTGCCGTACAGCCAGGCCGAATCCTCTCTGTGTCAGCATTTCACTGTAGTGTGCCAGGGAAAGTCCTGACTCACCTGCAAGAGACTGTTGAAACAGTACGATAACCGGGACAAACAGAAAGATCAAAAACAGAAGAAGCGCAATCCCGTAAATTCCTTTGATTTCTTTTTCTTTTATCTTCTTCATCTTTTACACCACCTGAAATCTCTTTGCTTCTGATTCACTGAACAGCATCATGATGTTGTTTCTCTTGATTTCGAGCTGTCTTAAAATGAAGTTCTTTACGAAATCTTCTTCCGGTGTATTGATAATATCTTCCGGTCTTCCGTACTGGGCGATCGTTCCCTGATTCATGATGACAACCTTGTCGGAAAGGGTGAGTGCTTCCTCCGGATCATGTGTGACTATAATGGTTGTCAGATGATATTCTCTTGCAATCTCCTTGATCTTGTCTTTGATGGATTCTTTGATCACGCCATCCAAAGCACTCAACGGCTCGTCAAGAAGCAGGATCTTCGGCTTCATTACCATGGTTCTCGCAAGAGCCACTCTCTGTTTTTGTCCGCCGGAAAGCTGTTCGATCTTCTTATCCAGATGGTCCTTCAGTCCCAGAAGATTGATCAGTCCATTGACTTCCTCCACCGTTACAATGTTTTTGTTATTGCGAAGGCCGTATGTAACATTCTGTTTCACATTCAGATTCGGGAAGAGCGCATAATCCTGGAATACAATATTGAATCCTCTCTCTTCCATTGGTACATTTAAAATATCTTCACCCTGAAAAATCAGTTCACCGGCATCTGCCTGTGTCAGTCCGAGGATGATATTTAAAAGTGTTGTTTTCCCGCATCCGGACGGTCCGAGAATCGATACAATCTCGCCATCCTCGATCTGCAGATTGATGTTTTTTAAAACATTCACTCCGTCAAATGATTTTTTGATATGCTTTAATTCCAGCATGTACAAATGCCCCTTTCTTTTATCCAGATTTTCTACATTTCATCGTTTTTTTCATCCTATAGCACTATAACTCTTTACGTTTTTTTGTTCCATCCAGCTTACGCAAAGCTTTTGTAAAAATCGTGTTACTTTCTTGCGGGGAATTGTAAAGCAGAATTAACATAAAAAAGAACAGATCCGGAATTGTAAAGCAGAATGGCCGGTGCAGGAAAATCCTGCACCGGCCATTTTATTGGAGTGGTTTTATTCGCCCGCCGTCTCAGGTTCGGGCTGTCTTCTAAAATTCTGTACAAAGTCAATTAAAAGTGATGAAAGCATCACTGTCACCACGGAAAACGCAATCCGGATGACCGGAATATAAGAAAGGGAAAGTCCCAGTACTACCAGATCCGTAAAAAGATAGGCTCTGGAAAGCCTCCACCCGGTTCCTCTGGAAATGGAAAGGGCAAGTGCATCGTCTCCGCCGCTTGATCCGCCCTGACGTACAATCAGGCCGACACCGATTCCTACAAAAACACCTCCCAGAAGTGCCGCCGCAAGCGGATAATCCGACAGATCCGGCAGCATGTAGGGAAACTGTTCCCACAGATCATAAAACAGAGACACAAATAAGGTGGAAATCATGGAAATCCTGATAAACTTTCCTCCAAGAAACCGGAATGCCAGAAGGTAGCAGCTCAGATCAAGGATCGGGGTTACAAGTCCTTTTGGAATATGAAACCATTTGTTTGCAAACAGTGTCATGCCAATGACACCTCCTTCAGTAATCCCGGTCTGTGAATGAATATTGTGGATACCGAAGGTACAGATTGCCGCTCCCACGGCAATCCATAACAACATCGGCACCGTAATTCCCTCAACCAGTCTTTGTACTGTTCATCTCATCTTATTCTTCAACATCATAAAACCTCCTTTATGTTTATCTTAAACTCTGGTACTATCCCAGAGTCAAGACATTTTCACAAAAAGGAGGTCTTTTTTATGCTCTCTGCTTTACGCCCGACGTATCACGCTTTCCTGTTTTCAGACGGTTCAGCGAAATTTCTTTTTCCTTATATACTGCTTTGGTCTCAGTTCCTTCTGCAAAAACATAGGCGCTTTCCACAGCGTCCTTCTTCTGAAGCCTGATTCCCCGAATTCCGAGGGCTCCCTTTTTCTTCTCGGATACATCTTCCGCCGGGAATTTGAGGAAGTAGCCGTTTTCTGTCTGAAGTACGGCAAAATCCTGCCCGTTCATCGGAAGCACAGCTCGTACTTCATCACCTTCCTGAAGCTTGGTCGCCGCGGTTGTCCGCTTGGAAACAAGGAATTCCGATCCTGCCACCCGTTTGACAAGTCCGTCCTTTGTAGCAAACAGAAGGAATTCTCCTTCCAGATCCGCTTCATTCATCAAGGCAACGATATGTTCCCCTGTGCTGTCATAATTACTGATATTGTCCACCGGCAGTCCCTTGTCCCGGAATTTGCCATGCGGGATATCCAGTACCTTGATCTGGTGCATCCGTCCTTCAGCAGTAAACAGACAGAGCTTTCCGGTATTCATGCAGCGGATGATATAGCGGCTTTCTGCGTCCGCCGCCTCCTGGTTCCGCTCGTAAACAGACGGATCCACCGTCCTTGCATATCCGAAACGGTCCACCAGACAGATCACTTCCTGCTCCTCGATCTTTTTCTCCTCGTAAACTGCTTCCTCTGCATTTTCAAGGAGGGTGCGGCGCTTCACCGCATATTCTTTCTTCAGCTTATTCAGATCGTCAATGATGACAGCCGACATTTCATCGTAGTCATTTAAGATCTTCTCATAACGCTCGATCTTACGGATTGTTTCTTCATGCTCTTTCTGAAGCGCTTCGATCTCCAGACCGATCAGCCGGTAGAGACGCATCTCCAGAATGGCCGTTGCCTGCCGCTCTGTAAAGGAAAGAAGCTTTGCCATCTTCTCTGAAGTTTTGCTTTTAAATGTAATCTCATCGGTGATTCCGTACATCAAACAGGCCCTGGCGTCCTTGACCGAACGGCTTCCCCGCAGGATCTCGATAATCAGGTCAATCACATCACAGGCCTTGATGAGACCTTCCTGTACCTCACGTTTTTCCTGCTCTTTTGCAAGCAGTGTCCGGTATTTCCTTGTAGTAATCTCGAACTGAAAATCCACATGATATTCAATGATCTTTTTCAGCCCCATCGTCTCCGGCTTTCCGTCCGCCACCGCCAGCATGTTGACGCCGAACGTATCCTCCAGTTTCGTCTTCTTGTAAAGCATGTTCGTCAGATTTTCCACATCGGCATCCTTTTTCAGGTCAATGACGATACGGATTCCCTCTTTGGAGGACTGGTTGGAAATATCCACAATGTCCGATGTCTTCTTCGTCTCCACAAGGGCGCAGACATCATTTAAAAATTTACCGATTCCGCTTCCGATCATGGTGTATGGAATCTCCGTGATGACAAGACGCTTTTTCCCGCCTTTTAAGTCTTCAATCTCCACTTTTCCACGCAGCTTGATCTTCCCGCTTCCGGTCTCGTAGATCTGCAGCAGGTCGTCCTGATTGACCACGATGCCGCCCGTCGGGAAATCCGGGCCTTTCAGATATTTCATCAGCTGCCTGGTGCTGATGGCATTGTTCTTCATGTATGCTTTTACCGCGTCGATGACTTCCCCCAGATTGTGGGTCGGGATGCTTGTCGCCATACCGACTGCGATTCCTTCCGCTCCATTGACAAGAAGATTCGGGAAACGGACCGGAAGAACTTCCGGCTCTTTTTCCGTCTCGTCAAAGTTCGGAACGAAGTTGACAATGTCCTTGTCCAGATCCGCAAGAAACGCTTCCTGGGTCACCTTCGCAAGTCTTGCCTCGGTGTAACGCATGGCCGCAGCCCCGTCCCCTTCGATGGAACCGAAGTTTCCGTGGCCGTCCACCATCACCATGCCCTTTTTGAAATCCTGTGCCATCACGACAAGAGCCTCATAAATGGAACTGTCGCCGTGAGGATGGTATTTACCCATCGTGTCCCCGACAATACGCGCACACTTCCGGTACGGTCTGTCATACCGGATTCCCAGTTCGTACATATCATAAAGGGTACGTCTCTGGACCGGCTTCAGACCGTCCCTGACGTCCGGCAAGGCACGGGAAACGATGACGCTCATCGCATAATCAATATATGATTTTTTCATGACATCCGAATATTCGGTCCGGATGATCTGTTCACTTTCATTCTGACTCATGTATCTTCCTCATTTCTAATGGTAACTGTCCGTTTCCTGCTAAATATCCAGCTCTGCCTCTCTGGCATTCTCGTAGATAAATGTCCGTCTCGGCGGTACTTCGGTACCCATCAGCATCTCTGTCACGCTGGAAGCCATCCGGGCGTCTTCGATCTCCACCTGTTTTAAAATCCGGGTCTTCGGGTCCAGTGTCGTCTCCCAGAGCTGCTGGGCATCCATCTCTCCCAGACCTTTGTATCTCTGGAGCGTAAACGGCCCTTTGTGCTTCTTCCGGTATTCTTCCAGAGCCCGGTCATCGTAGAGGTATTCCTCCTTGCCGCTTTTTGGCATGGCCTTATAAAGAGGCGGCATGGCAATGTAGACATGTCCCTCAAAAATAAGCTCCGGCATAAAGCGGTAAAACAACGTCAGAAGCAGGGTGGAAATATGCGCTCCGTCCACGTCCGCATCGGCCATGATAATGATCTTATCGTACCGCAGCCTGCTGATATCAAAATCGTTTCCGTATCCTTCGGAAAATCCGCAGCCAAAGGCGTTGATCATCGTCTTGATCTCCGCGTTTGCCAGCACTTTATCGATACTTGCCTTCTCTACATTTAAAATCTTTCCGCGGATCGGAAGGATCGCCTGGTACATCCGGTCTCTCGCCGTCTTGGCAGAACCGCCTGCGGAATCTCCCTCCACGATAAAGATCTCACATTTTTTCGGATCCCTGCATTCGCAGTTTGCGAGTTTTCCGTTGCTGTCAAAAGAATACTTCTGCTTTGTCAGCAGGTTTGTCTTTGCCTTTTCCTCCGTTTTCCGGATCTTTGCCGCCTTCTCCGCGCAGGACAGCACTTTCTTTAAGACATCCAGATTCCGGTCAAAGTAACGCACGATTTCATCGTTTGTCACCTTGCTTGTGGCCTTGGCTGCATCCTGGTTGTCCAGTTTCGTCTTTGTCTGCCCCTCAAATCTAGGATCCGGGTGCTTGACAGAGACAATCGCCGTCATCCCGTTCCGGATGTCCGCGCCGGTAAAGTTGGCATCCTTGTCCTTCAGAATTCCAAGCTCCCTTGCGTACTGGTTCATCACTGTCGTAAAGGTGGACTTAAAGCCTGTCAGATGAGTTCCTCCTTCTGCATTATAGATATTGTTGCAGAATCCAAGAATGTTCTCATGAAACTCATTGACATACTGAAAAACCGCCTCCACCTCGATGCCCTCGGCCTCCCCTTTGAAGTAGACCGGGTCGTGAACCGGCTCGCTCTTGGAATTCAGATCCTTGATAAACCCGATCAGTCCGTCCGGCTCATGGTAGGTAATCTGCTCTTCCGGCTCTTTTCTCTTATCTGTAAAATGAATCGTCAGTTCCGGATTCAGATATGCAGTCTCGTGAAGCCTGCTCTTGATCTCCTCCTCCCGGAATCTTGTCTTTTCAAAAATCTCGCCGTCCGGAAGAAAATTAATGGTCGTCCCTGTCTTTTTCGTCTTTCCGATCACCGGAAGGAGCCCGTTTTCCAGTTCCACCACCGGAATTCCCCGCTCATATCGGTCATGATGAATGGCCCCGTCACGGCTGATCTTCACATCCATATATTCGGAAAGGGCATTGACTACGGAAGAGCCCACACCGTGGAGCCCGCCGCTTGTCTTGTAGACAGAATCGTCAAACTTTCCCCCTGCGTGCAGTGTTGTATAGACAATACGCGCCGCCGATACGCCTTTTTGATGCATTCCAACCGGCACGCCGCGCCCGTCATCGGAGACTGTCGCGGAGCCGTCTTTTTCCAGCGTCACTTCTATATTCATGCAAAATCCGGCCAGATGTTCATCCACGGAATTGTCCACGATCTCGTATACCAGATGATTCAGCCCCTTTGTACCTACACTTCCGATATACATGCCGGGACGCTTCCGGACTGCCTCCAGACCTTCCAGTACCGCGATACTGTCCGCATCGTATGTCGTATGTTTCGCCATCGTATTCTTCCTTTCTTCCTTCTGATTATTCGTATCTTTCAAAAAATCCATTACTTTCAACAGTTTACCACAATCGAACATACGATTCAAGAAATTAAATTTTACCCGTTTAGCACACGGTTTAAGGACTCTGCCAGCGGCTCCATGGCATTTTTCATCTCCTGCACCGTGTTCGTCTGGGCTCCCGCTTCCACGAGAAGCATCTTCGGGACAAGCTGCATGTTATAGCGGTATCCTTTCAGATAGATATTTCTCGTAAATCCCGGATAATGCTCATCGGCATCCAGCTTCATCTGAAGGGAGAACGCCAGGTTATCCTGAATATACGGATTGTTGAAATACTGGATATCTCCGTTTGCCCTCGTCCGGCACAGGCCGTTGAAGAACATGATTTTCGCCGTCTGCTTTCCATTCACTTCCGTCACCAGGTGGGTCGTTTCGGCAACTCCGTCTCTATGTAGGTCAATGACCACCTCGATGGATGGATTTTCAGCCAGAATCTTTTCCGCCGCGGCTCCGGAGAGCTCATAGGCTTCGCTTCGGTCCAGTTTCCCATTGATGATATCGTAGACACCCCGGTCGTGGATCGTCGGAATATGGTAAGTATTGTCTAGAAGATCCGTCAGGTAATCTCCGATTCCCACGATGGAAGTGGAATCATCCCCCGGAACCGAATCTACAAACGTTTCCTGCGAGTGCGTGTGATAGATCAGAATTTTCGGCCCGTTGTCCTTATTCTCAAATTTCATGTTTTTCGCAAGCAGCGTTTCCGCATTCAACTCTTCCGGGCTGGTCATCGTCGTACTGTCAATCGTATAAAAATGACTGGTCAGATACTCATAGTCCTTCAGCTTCTCCCGGTCGATGGTCCCCTGAATCTGCGTTTCATGAGGTTTTTCCGTCGTGGTATCCTGATTCTGTTCAATCAGCTTTCCATTTTCATCTACCACGTTCTCATCTTCCGCCTCCTTTTTCAAAAGCATCTCATACGTTTCCGAGTCCTCGATTTCCGTCTCGCTTACTTCATTCGCTTTTACATAGTTTCCGAGGGGCGTCATCTGCATCGCCTGCCTGGCCACCCACTCACCGACCGTTCCTTCCGGCTGATCGTTCACCCGGACAAGGGCAGGGAAATACATTGCCTCCGCCCCTTTTTGAATAGTCCTCCCGATTTCTGCCCGGATAAACTCTGCCGAACTTTCATAACCTCCCATAATAATATATCCGCCAAGCACACTCACCACACCTCCGATCAGGAGATGCCTAAGGTGTATGTTTCCACTCAAATGCCTCACTCTACTTTCTTACCATATCAGGATTTTCATGTCTTAACACTATATGCCTTTTTCTTCGTGATTATGTGCCTGTCCTGTCATTTCGCCGCGCTCCTCATTCCTGGAGAATAACAGATTCAGGCCCTCCGATATGGTGAAGCTGATCCGCTTTACCGTATCATCGATGTCTTTTGGCGTGACAAACATACCGTTGAGATGAGGGGAAATCAGCTGTCTGACCAATTCATATTTCTCGGCCGCATGATACCCCTGCAGCACCACACCGACTCCCTTGAGCGCCTCGGAATGTTCCATCTCTTTCATCAGGTTTTCCATCGCATCATTTACGATGGTAGCAGCGTCCACAACCGTTGGTACACCGATGGCAATCACCGGGATACCGATACTGTCTTCGGTAATGGCATTGCGGTGGTTTCCGACGCCGGAGCCCGGACTGATCCCCGTATCCGCAATCTGGATTGTCCGGTTCAGACGTTTGGAATTTCTGGCCGCCAGCGCATCCACCACAAGGATTACATCCGGCTTCGTCTCTGCCACAACGCCACGGACGATCTCTGCGGTTTCCATGCCGGTCTGTGCCATTACCCCCGGGACAAGAGCGCTTACCAGGGTCACTTCATCCTCGCCCATCGCGTACTTTCCATATTCCCGGACAATGTGCCTCGTAATATTCAGATTGTCCGCCACATACGGTCCCAGAGCGTCCGGCGTCACCTCCCGGTTCCCCAGTCCCACCATCAGGATCGAAATGTCCTCATCCTTGCTTCTTTTTTTCCATTTTCCCTTCAGAAGTTTCTCCACACACTCCGCAATCTTCACAGAGACTTCCCTGTGATACCCCTCATCCGGTACGGCAAGATTCGGTGCCTCAATTGTAATATATGTTCCAACAGGCTTTCCCATCGTTTTTGCTCCGTTCTCTGTCTTGATCTTTACCGTCGTAGTCCTGATTTCCCTTTCCTCGTCATACTCCTCTTCCAGAACGACGCCCTGAACCTCCACATTTTCTTCTTCAAATCGCTCTTTCTCCTCCAAAGCCAGATCGGTCCGGATACTATACTTCTCAACCATGATAAAACCTCGCTTTTTTTCATTTAAACACTAGTTTCTCAAAAAAAAGCCGAAATATGTATTGACAGAAATTATTTATTGACATAAAATAAATGAGTATGCTTCGTCAGATCGTTCCGTGTCCGGCTCTGACGATGAACAAGAAATGAATTTACCAGAGTTGGAGGTGTAGGTCATGGCTAACATTAAATCCGCAAAGAAAAGAATTTTAGTTGCTGAGACAAGAACTGCAAGAAATAAGGCGATCAAATCTAAAGTGAAAACTTGCGTGAAGAAAGTTGAGACAGCTGTTGCTAACAAAGACGCTGCTGCTGCAAAAGAAGCACTCAGCGTAGCAATCTCTGAGATCAACAAGGCTGGAAGCAAAGGTGTTTACCACAAAAACACTTGCGCAAGAAAAGTTTCCCGCCTTACAAAAGCTGTAAACTCTATCGCTTAATTTATAGAAACAAAAAGCAAAAGACATCCTGAAACCGTCAGAGGATGTCTTTTTTATTTGTTGTTTCTCTTTGCTCAAAGGTATCTCTGTTTTTTATTCTGCCGGAACATCTCTGATCACATTGCAGTCTCGGATCAGGATGCCAAGCGTCACTGCCAGCAGCACGCCTCCTGCCAGTAACACAAGACTTAACATCCAGGCATACGAAGCCTGATCTCCCACAAAGCTTCTGAATCCACAAACTGCTGTATAAATCAGGAACAACATCTGCCATACAGCAAAGCGTTTTGATTTCTGCTCCTGCTCCGGATCATCCCTGGCAGCGGCACAGACTGCCAATGTTGCCATAACGAGATAAAACAGCTGGGCCAGGAGCCCCGCCCATCTCCAGGGTCCTGTCTCATAGGTGCCTGTAAACCGAACCATTGCCGTTCCAATTCCTGCAATCCAGGCATACCGGAACCTCTGATCTCCCGTCTGTCGGTAGAGCTCTTCCAATCCCCGTATAAGGCACACAAGTCCCACCAGAGTTCCAATTTCGATTTCATAAATCCGGATACTGACCAGAAGCAGAAGAGTCCCTGCCATGATCTCATACTTCCACTTTTTCATCTATTTCACTCCCTCTTCCTTCATTGTATCATATAGTCTTTATCATGTGAAACAGCAAAAAGAAAGCCGATACCGGGAAACATGTGTCCCAATATCGACTCTCCATATAGCATTATTCGTGCATCAAAAATTAGTTGTTGATCAGTTTGTCGTCTTCAGCCCAGCTGTAGAGTTTTCTTAATTCTGCTCCAACTACTTCTGACTCATGCTGAGCGCCTTTTGCTCTCATAGCGTGGAAGTGCGGTGCACCGATCTTGTTTTCTAACAGCCAGTCTTTTGCGAATGTTCCGTCCTGGATGTCTGAGAGGATCTTCTTCATTGCTTTCTTTGTATCTTCTGTGATGATCTTTGGTCCTGTGATGTAATCACCGTATTCTGCTGTATTGGAGATAGAGTATCTCATTCCTGCGAAACCGCTCTGATAGATCAGGTCAACGATCAGTTTCATCTCATGGATACATTCAAAGTATGCATTTTCTGCCGGATATCCTGCTTCAACAAGAGTTTCAAATCCAGCCTGCATCAGTGCAGATACACCGCCGCAGAGAACTGCCTGCTCACCGAAAAGGTCTGTCTCTGTCTCAATCTGGAATGTACTTGTCAGAAGACCTGCTCTTGCACATCCGATTGCTGCACCATAGGCAAGTGCCAGATCCAGTGCTCTTCCGGATGCATCCTGCTCTACACATACGAGAGCCGGAACGCCCTGTCCGTCTACATATGTACTTCTTACTGTGTGGCCCGGTGCTTTTGGAGCGATCATGGTTACGTCCACGCCTGCCGGTGGTTTGATCTGTCCAAAGTGGATTGCGAATCCATGTGCGAACATCAGCATCTTACCTTCTGTCAGATTTGGCTCGATGTCTTTTTTGTACATGTCGGCCTGTAACTCGTCGTTGATCAGGATCATGATAATATCAGCCCATTTTGCAGCCTCCTGGTTTGTCATGACTTTGAGTCCCTGTGCCTCTGCCTTTGCTTTGGACTTGCTTCCTTCGTAAAGTCCGACTACAACATCACATCCGGATTCTTTTAAGTTCAGGGCATGTGCATGTCCCTGGCTTCCATATCCGATGATGGCAATCTTTTTTCCCTCCAGCAATGCTAAATTACAGTCTTCCTGATAATAGATTTTTGGTTTGTTCATTGTTACTCTACCTCCTGATTTTCTGATATAATCGTCAAAGGGATCATCCCTTCAGCTGCTGATTAGTCCAGACCGTTTTCCTCGGCCCTTTTTCTCAGAATCTCCTCTGCATCCGCAATATCTTTATTTCCTCTGGAAAGTCCGGTGATTCCGGTCCGCGCAAGTTCTAGAATCTCGTAGCCGTCAAGCAGATTCAAAAACGCGTCCAGTTTAGACTGTGCTCCGGTAAGCTCTATAATCAGAGATTCTTTCTCCACATCGATGATCTTCGCACGGAACACATCCGCGATCGCGATAATACCCGGCCGAAGCGTCGCATCTGCCTTGATCTTTACAAGAATAAGCTCTCTGTAAACCGCTTCCTCATCATTGAGAAGCTTAATCTCCAGTACATCTTCCAGCTTCCGAACCTGCTTTTCGATCTGAGAGAGAATCCTCTCATCCCCGCTTGCCACAACCGTGATCCTTGTAAAACGCGGATCCGCTGTCACACC
This sequence comes from Drancourtella massiliensis, assembly GCF_016900655.1. Classification (GTDB taxonomy): domain Bacteria; phylum Bacillota; class Clostridia; order Lachnospirales; family Lachnospiraceae; genus Sellimonas; species Sellimonas catena. Next base: position 87,599 of record NZ_JACJKH010000001.1, on the reverse strand, counting down.
TGCCGTAATGCTGTCAATACTGAACCCTCTTCTGCTGAAAAGTCCTGCAATACGGCTCAGCACTCCCGGTGTATTATCCACCAATAAAGAATAAACCTGCTTTCTCATACAACCTACCTCTACTTTCTTTTCTAAAAACAGAGTGCGTTCTGTTTTTTTATTGTAACAATGAATCATCCTTTTGTCAAGTAAAGCATTAAATCTTTTTTCTTTTCTGTTTCTTACTGTGCGTTCTGTTCTGCAATCCGCTCGGCCAGATCGTTGAGATAGACCCACCGTTCCATTTTTTCTTCCAGTTCTTTTTCTGTTTTATCTTTTTCCCGGGTCAATTCTGTCAGTTTCATAGAATTGGTGGCATTCGCCATCATATCCTGATCCAGTTTTTCAAGCTTTGCTTCCAGAGATGATATTTCATCATCAATCCCCTCATACTCTTTTTGCTCTTTGTAAGTAAATTTCAGTTTTGCCTGACGGGGCTTCTTCCAGTCTCCCGCTTCGTTTTTCCTTGATTTCTCCGCCTCTTCCGTCTCTTTTCTCTGTTCACCTCTGGCATTCAGATAATCGGTGTATCCTCCTTCGTACTGTGTTACATCCCCGTTTCCGTCCAGTTCGAAAATCCGGTCCACAACATTATCGAGGAAATAGCGGTCATGGGATACGGCCACGACAATCCCCTCAAAAGAATTCAGATAATCTTCCAGAATGGTCACCGTTGCAATATCCAGATCATTGGACGGTTCATCAAGCAGAAGGACATTCGCTCCCTGCATCAGAACACTCAGAAGATAAAGGCGGCGTTTTTCTCCTCCGGACAGTTTTTCCACCGGCGTGTACTGCATCTCCGGCGTGAAAAGGAATCGCTCCAGCATTGCCGATGCGCTGATCTTTCCTTCTTCCGTCTGGACATATTCTCCGAAGTCCTTGATATAATCGATCACCCGGACACTGTTATCCATATCCGGCACTTCCTGGGCGAAATAACCGATCCGGATCGTCTCCCCGATTTCAATCTCTCCCTCATCCGGAGCAATCTGCCCCGCCATCATTTTCAGCAGTGTGGACTTTCCGCAGCCGTTCGGTCCGATAATGCCAAGCCTCTGGTCTCTCAGAACAATGTAGTCCAGATCCCGGATCAGGTTCCTCTCCCCATATCCTTTTGAAATATGGTGAAGTTCGATGGTTTTCTTTCCCATCCTGGTACTGATCTTTGCAACATCCACACTCTTTTCCGCCTCCGGCACTTTCCCGTTTTTCAGTGCCTCCAGCCGTTCCAGTCTCGCTCTCTGCTTTGTACTTCTTGCACGGCATCCCCGCTTTGCCCATTCCAGCTCCATACGGAGCACACTTTTACGCTTTCTCTCAGATGCAAGTTCCATCTCTTCTCTTTGGGCTTTCAGTTCCAGAAATCCGGAATAACCGGCCTCATATCCATAGATTTTTCCATTATCCACTTCCAGAATCCGGTTCGTCACACGGTCCAGAAAATAACGGTCATGGGTTACCATCAGTACAACACCCCGGTAATTTCTCAGGTAGTCTTCCAGCCAGATAATCATTCCCTCATCCAGATGGTTGGTCGGCTCGTCCAGAAGCAGAATATCCACATCTTCGGCCAGCACTTTCGCCAGCGCCACCTTTCGCCTCTGTCCGCCGGAAAGGTCTGCCATCTTTGCCGTATAGTCCAGAATTCCAAGCTTCGTCAGATTGCTCTGCACCTTCCAGTCCGTATCCGGATTTCCGTCCAGTGCATATCCGGCAATATCCGAATCCGCGCAAAACACCGGATTCTGCAGAAGATAGGCAGCCTTTTTCCCATTCTGCCGGATAATCTGTCCTTCATCCGGCTCCTCCTCTCCGGCAATCATCTTCAGAAGGGTGGATTTTCCGGTACCGTTAATTCCGACAATCCCTATTTTGTCTCCTTCCTGTACCCCAAAAGAGGCATCTTCAAAAAGAAACTTATCGCCAAATCGTTTTGTAATGTGTTCTATATTTATGATATTCATCTCTTTGCTGCTCCTGTCTTCTTCGATTTCATTCTTTCTGTATCCGATCATACTACCAGATATGATAAGGGATTTTTCCATTTGCGTCAATGCACGGAAAAAGACTGCTGTTGAAATCGCACAGCAGTCTTTATTCTTTAATAGCCAAGTTTGGGAAGAATATTTTTCGGTTCATCATAAATCAGCAGATCTGCTTTTTCATCCATCAGCGTCTCTTCATTGTGAATCAAAACGATCTTGCTTCCCTCAAAGCATTTAATATAGTTATGGAATACTTCCGAACTAAGCGACGTGCCCAGCAGAAGCAGTACATCACTCTTTTCAATCTCTTCCAGTGTTCTGGAAAGCTTTTCGCTGTCAAGCATCTCTCCAAAAAACGACACATCCGGACGGATCACGCCTCCGCACACTTCACAGTACGGAACTTTCTTTGCCTGTCTGATATAATCAACAGAATATGTTTTTCCGCATCTCTGGCAATGATTGTGATAAATACTTCCATGAAGATTGATCACGTTTTTACATCCGCTCCGTTCACTTAACTCATAGATATTGCTTGAAATAATACATTTCAGCTTTCCTGCCCGCTCCATTGCCGCAAGAGCATAGGTAGATGCCGACGGCTCCAGATCTGCAAGAATCTCGTGTTTATAAAAATCGTAAAACATTTCTGTCCGTGTATTAAAAAAGGCGTCCGTGTAAAGGTATTCCGGAGATCGTCCGTACCTTTCCTCAATCCGGTAAGCACGTTCCTGCTCCTTGAGTGGATAAATTCCGCACTCTTCCATCATCCCGGAACCGCATAATGCGACAATATACTGTCCTCTGTCGATAATCTCCCTCAATGTGTCCAGCTTGTTTAACTCCTGCATGGCAATCCTCTCCTTTTGGACTCTGCCCTTTTTCAAGGGCCGAAACCCTTTTTATTTATTATACTATGCAGGTTTTCCGTGTACAAGGGACATCTTTTGTGTTGTGCTATATTTTTTATTTATCCCAGATCCGGTGTATCCATGAGACAGATTGTCTCAACCGCTTTTCCGTCCGTCTCAAACAGAATAATTTCATTGGTTCCTTCTCTCAACAGCGGTCCCGGAATATAAAGACGTCTCTGCGGGCCGGCCTCCCAGAATCTTCCGATGTTTTTACCATTTACAAACACGCATCCTTTTCCGAATCCGGTCACGTCAAGGAACGTATCTCCCGTCTCCCTGGCATCAAATGTAAATTTGTAGAATGCAGGCATCCCTTCTTCATAATCTCTTGCGAAATCCACCTTTGAGATGTCCTCAAACGGAAGCGGATACATATCCCATCCCATATGGAACGTTCCATTGACCAGAACCCCATGGGTAATTCCTTTTTTCTGTAATTCAATTTCCGGTCCGTAATTGACTCTTCCCATATTTTCCATCAGAATATCAAGATTTCCCTGTTCATTTTCCAGTTCAAATCCAGTCGTTCTGTCCATCTCATAATCATTACGGATATCTACCTGTTTTCCATCCGCAAAGAGAATTGCACGGTCTGCTCCGCCACGGATTTCGCAGGAACGAATCTCTTTTCCTCTGGTAATTGTACTTCTGTAGAGAACATAGCCATAATTTTGTCCAAGTTCCTCCATGGACAACGGCATGGCCTCTCTGACCGGGGTGCTTAATGTATCCAACGTATCAAAAAGTCCTGCTTTTTCCTGTACCTGCAATGTTCCATATGATTTTCTTGTAATTGGAGTTGTAAACTCCACTTCCGGAATCTCACGGAATTTGGAAATCACTTTCTGGAATTCCAGATACTTCTCTGTAATCTGGCCATCCTCGCTTAATGGAGCATCGTAATCGTAGGATGTCACATCCGGAAGAAGCTTTCCATCATAATTAGAACCATTCATAAACCCAAAGTTTGTTCCACCATGGAACATGTAGAAGTTCACATGTCCCCGATTCAGCATATCTTCCAGGGATTTTCTATGGTCCTCAAGACCTACAACTTTATGTTCTCCCTGTCCCCAGTGATCGAACCAGCCATCCCAGAATTCCATACACATCAGCGGCTGATTTCCAATGACACTTTCCAACTCGTCAAATCTCTCCGAACCTTTGGAACCGAAATTTGCAGTCTGCCAGACATCTTCAACGCCTCCGTCAGCCAGCATATGATCATCTGTGCCATCCGAAGTCACAAATGGTATTTCAATGCCTCGTTCTACCATCATTGTTTTCAATGCGTTCAGATATTCTTTATCATTTCCATAAGAACCATATTCGTTCTCGATCTGAAGCATCAGTACCGGACCGCCCTTTGTGAACTGATACGGCACAATCATCGGAATCAGTTTTTCATAATAACGCTCTACGCAGTCCAGATATACTTTGTTATTGCAGCGAAGCCGGATTCCCGGTTTCGTTAAAAGCCATGCCGGGAATCCGCCGAACTCCCACTCTGCGCAGATATACGGAGACGGTCTTAAAATCACATATAACCCCAGCTCCTGTGCCAGTTCCATGAATCTGCAAAGATCATATTCTCCTTCAAAGTGAAACTCCCCTTCGTACGGCTCGTGGACATTCCACGCCACATAGGTTTCCACCGTATTACAGCCCATGGCCTTTAATTTTTCCAAACGGTCTCTCCAGTATTCCGGAACTACCCGGAAATAATGGATACTTCCTGAAATGATCTGCAGTTTTTCTCCGTTTACATAAATCTCATCTTTTATTTCTATTCTGTTCTCCATTTTTAATCTCCTGCTTAAATTTGTTTCTGGGTTTCTCTTTATGAAAAGAAAGAAGCATCCCCGTTTGATGCTTCTTTCTTTTTCCCTTTTATCCTCTCTGTCACTATGCCATATATTCTTCCAGAAGTGTCATGTCGACCGAATCACTGTCATGAATGATCAGCTTGACAGATTTGGATAAATCCATACTAAGGATCCCCAAAAAGGATTTCGCATCAATCGTGGCTCTCCCCTGAACCAGATCGAAATCCCCCTCCAGTTTTCTCAGAACTCCATTCAGTCCTTTTGCTTTCTCCACTGAACCAATATTCACATATACCTCTCTCATTGTTTTTCTCCTGCCTTATGTGCATATTTTTCTTATCAGACAGCTCCTTATTATACTCGTTTTTCCACGATTTTGAAAGCCTTTTTTTGAAAAATTCACATTTGATTTTTCTCAGGAAAGCCAGGCTTTTCTCAGGATTTCCACTGCTTCTTTAATCTGGTCTTCTTCCATATTGGCATAACCGAGAAGCACAGAAGCCTGGTTTTTTCTGGTCCCCTGTGTATCGTAGGAGGAAAGACCGTAGACCGCCACTTTTTCCTCCCTTGCAAGCCGGATCAGTTCCTCTTCCGACCGTCCGTCCTCAAATGTCAAAAGCAGGTGGACACCGGCATGTTCTCCGGAAATCCTGCATTTTCCTGCAAATGGTTTCAGACAGTTCAGGAAGGTATCGTGCCTTCCTTTATAAAGTGCCCGCATCCGGTTGAGGTGACGCTCGTAATGACCGTCTTCGATAAACTTCTGCAGAATCATCTGATCCACTCTGGATACGGTCGGATTGATAAACCGGCAAGCCGCCTGATAAACTTTCATCAGGCTTTCCGGAAGTACCATGTAACTCATACGGATAGCCGGAGCGATGGATTTGGAAAAAGTGCCGAGATAGATCACCTTCTCCGACGCATCGTAACCTTTCAGCGCCGGGATCGGTTTTCCTTTATAACGGAATTCACTGTCGTAATCATCCTCGATCAGATAACGCCCTTCTTTTTCATCTGCCCATGCCAGGAGCTCCATTCTCCGCCTGATCGGCATAACAATTCCAAGGGGATACTGGTGGGACGGCATGACATAGGCAATATCCGCATCCGTCTCCCGAAGGATACTGGCTTCCATTCCGTATTTGTCCATATCCACAGTACATACCGGATATCCGAGCCGCTCAAACATCCGGTATGCCTGTCGGTAAGTCGGATTTTCGAACGCCACTTTATGATTATGTCCGAGAATGGTATGGAGCAGAAGAAGCATATAGTCGTTCCCTGCCCCGATGATGATCTGTTCCGGCGTACAGTTGACCCCCCGCGCCTGGTAAAGATAGGAGGCGACGACTCTTCTCAGTCCATATTCCCCCTGCGGATCTCCCATCCGGAACAGCTCGGACTTGTCCTCCCCCAGCACATCTTTCGAGAGCTTTCTCCACACCTGATACGGGAAACGCTTCAGATCTACCCCGTGCGGAGAAAAGTCATACAGGATATCTTTTTTCTTCTCCTGCTGTCCTCCTGCAACTGTCTTTTTCGGTTTTAGCCGGTACAGTTCCTTAACATCCAGCACAAATGTCCCTTTGTACGGTACCGATTCGATATAACCTTCCGATACAAGCTGTTCATAGGCAAGTTCCACCGTACTTCTGCTGACTTCCAGATAGCCGGCCAGAGAACGGGTAGAAGGGAGTTTTTCCCCTGCGGAAATCCTCCCTTTCTGTATGTCATTTTTTATATACTGATAAATCTGTTCATAAAGAGGAACCGCACTGTGCGGTTCCAGATTCATTGTCAATTCATTCATTTTTATTTTTTCGGAAGTTTAAAGGAGCTCTTGAGTGATACGATTCTGTTAAATACCAGTGCATCCGGTCTGGAATCTTTGGAATCCACACAGAAGTATCCCTGACGTACGAACTGGAAGCTGTCGTATGCCTTTGCATCCTGGAAATTCGGCTCTACATAGCACTCTCTTACTTCCAGAGAATTCGGATTCAGGTTCAAAGACCCGTCCTCCTTATTGTATACGCCTTTCTCCTCATCAATCAGGTTTTCATAAAGACGTACGGTTGCTTTCACTGCTGTCGGCGCTGCCACCCAGTGAATCGTTCCTTTGACTTTCCGGCCGGTAAATCCGGTGCCGCATTTTGTCTCCGGATCATAGGTGCAGTGTACGACTGTCACATTGCCGTTTTCATCCTTTTCGCATCCGGTACATTTTACAAAATACGCATTCATCAGGCGCACTTCGTTGCCCGGGAACAGACGGAAGTATTTCTTCGGAGGCTCTTCCATGAAATCTTCTCTCTCGATATAAAGCTCTCTGCCAAACGGTACCATACGTTTTCCAAGTGCTTCATTTTCCAGATTGTTATCTGCCTCGAGATATTCCACTTCTCCTTCCGGATAGTTGTCAATCACAAGTTTGATCGGATCCAGTACTGCCATCATTCTTGGGCGTTTCAGCTTCAGATCCTCACGGATGCAGTACTCAAGCATCGCGTAGTCTACAGAACTCTGTGCTTTGGAAACCCCGCACAGCTCTACAAACATCCGGATGGATTCCGGCGTAAATCCTCTTCTTCTGAGGGCAGCGATTGACACCAGTCTCGGGTCATCCCAGCCATCGACGATCTTTTCTTCTACCAGCTTTTTAATGTAACGCTTTCCGGTCACGACATTGGTCAGATAAAGCTTTGCAAACTCAATCTGTCTCGGGCCGTGATCAAACTCGCACTCTCTGACTACCCAGTCATAAAGCGGGCGGTGATCCTCAAACTCCAGTGTACAGATGGAATGTGTGATCTTCTCAACCGCATCCTCAATCGGGTGCGCGAAATCGTACATCGGATAGATGCACCATTTATCTCCTGTATTGTGGTGAGTCATATGCGCCACACGGTACAGGATCGGATCTCTCATATTGATATTCGGGGATGCCATGTCTATCCTGGCACGGAGTACCTTTTCTCCATCTTTGTAAACGCCATTCTTCATATTTTCAAATAATTCCAGGTTCTCTTCTACAGAACGGTTCCGGTACGGACTCTCCTTGCCAGGCTCTGTCAAAGTTCCTCTGTATTCTCTGATCTCATCCGGAGTCAGATCACAGACATATGCTTTTCCCTTTTTAATCAGCTTTACCGCACACTCATACATCACATCAAAATAATCGGATGCAAAGTAGAGATGATCGCCCCAGTCCGCGCCGAGCCACTGGATATCTTCCTTAATAGAATCTACGAACTCCATACGCTCTTTTGTCGGGTTCGTATCATCAAAACGCATGTGGAATTCCCCGTTGTATTCCTGGGCAAGACCGTAATTCAAAAGGATTGACTTCGCATGTCCGATATGCAGATATCCATTCGGTTCCGGCGGAAAACGCGTACAGACATGATCGTACACTCCTTCTCTCAAATCTTTGTCTATTTCCTGCTCAATAAAATTCCTGGATTCAGTTGCTGTTGTCTCCATAAAGCCCTCCTCATAGGTTTGGTTTTATTCATAACTTTTATGTTACCATAAAACACCTGCAACCACAAGCCAAAACCGCAAACGAGCGGCATCAAACTATTCCGGATAGACTGCGTATTTCATCACACCGTCTTCATGGTTTTCGAAGATCCGGTATGCCTTTTCGATCCCGGAAAGTGTGCATGTGTGGGTAATCAAAGGTCTGGCATCCAGTCTGCCCTCCCGGATCAGTTCCAGAATCTCTTTGCATTTGCATGCGTCTACCCCTCCGGATTTCCAGATCAGATTTTTCCCGTACATATCCGGGAGCGGAAGTGTCTGTGGTTCTTCGTACATGGCTTCCAGCCCGATCACTGCATTGGGACGTGCCAGTCTCCATGCCATCTCAAAGGTGTTGGTGCCTCCTGCCGCCTCTACGACAGCATCGGCCCCGCGTCCGTCTGTCAACGCCCGGATCTCCCGTTCCAGAAGATCCATATCGTCCGGTGTAAATGTCAGATCCGCCATCTTGTATTTTTCCGCGAAGGCAAGGCGTTCTTTCATACAGTCAATGGCAATAATCTGTTTGGGCTCATACAGTCTTGCGCAGAGCATCGTGCAAAGTCCCGCAGGTCCTGCCCCGATAACCACGACCGTATCTTCTTTCCGGATCTCCACCATCTGTGCCGCCCAGTATCCGGTGGAAAGAAGATCCCCGGTGAACAGCGCCTCCTCGTCAGACACTTCATCCGGTATCCTGATAAGTCCCTGATCTGCAAAAGGAATCCTTGCGTACTCCGCCTGTCCTCCGTCGATCCGGCATCCAAGCGACCATCCACCCTCCGGATCAGTACAGTTATTCACATATCCTCTTTTGCAGAAAAAGCATTCTCCGCAGAATGTCTCTACATTGACCGCCACCCGGTCTCCAACGGAAACGCTTCTGACTGCAGGTCCGGTCTCCTCCACAATGCCGACAAATTCATGTCCCAGAGTCACACCCGGCACCGCTTTTGGAACCGCACCATGCAGGATGTGAATATCACTGGAACAGATCGTTGAAAGGGTCACCCGGATGACAGCATCCGTCGGCTTCTGGATGACCGGGCGCGGCTTCTGAAGAAGCGCGGCTCTTCCCTCTCCCTGATAAACCATTGCTTTCAACGTAAACGCCTCCTTTTCCCTGATACTATATTATTCACTGATTCTAATTATATCATTTCTCCGGAAGAGTCTCAAATCTCCTCTTGCTTTTTTTCGGTTCCTTCTTTATACTGAGAATATCTATTCAGGACTTCTTTTTTCTGTTGTCCTACCGGGAAACTATAATTTCCCGCAGAAAATCCCGGCCCTTCGGCCAAATTTATCACATTTCACATAACCAACAGGAATATTAGGGAAAACGAAGAGAATCGCTTGATTTTCATTGTATTTTTTTGCATTCATTGATAAAATCAGTTTAAGAAGCAGTCTGTCCGTTTTTTCTGTATTCCACTCAAGAAAGGAGACATTTATGACAGAAATTACGCAAAAGAACAATGGCAGTTCGACAGACATGCAAAAAGAGCAAAACATCAATTTCTCAGATGCACAAATTACCAATAAAAAGGTGAAAGATAATGGTGCAAAACTGATTTTCGGCAATCCCATTTTATGTGCACAATTTTTGCGGGGATATACGAATATTGAACTTCTAAAAGACGTTCAGCCGGAAGATATTACAGATATTTCCGAGCGTTTTATTTCTATGTGGCATGAAAAGCGAGATTCTGATTCAATTAAAGAAATCCATTTGAAAGATTGTCCTGAATCCGAGTCTATTTTTTTAATTACACTGATTGAGCATCAGTCCAAAGTAGATCACGAGATGAACTGTCCTTGGTAATGCTGATTGATAAATTAAGAAGTGCAGCTGATTTCCGGCAATTACAGGAAGTGCCAGATGGTTATTTGGAAGAGATTAGCCGTAATTCTCCTGACTCGCTTTTACAGTTGATTGCTAAAATTATCTCTGTCCTTCTACACCGTCTTAATGTTCCGAAAGAAGAAATTGTTGCTTTTGCAGATCAGATCGAACGGAGGGATTTTGCAATGCTGTTTGAAAATTTTGAAGCTTATGACGTTCAGGAAACACGGCGTATCAGCAAAAATGAGGGAATATGTTTAGGAAAAGCTCAAATTGTTCTTTCATTTCTGGCAGATCTTGGGGATGTCACTGAGCCTCTGAAAGAGCGGATTCTTTCTGAAAAAGACCCTGAGCTTTTAACCGTCTGGAGCAAAGTTGCTGCCAAAGCGGCTTCTATCGATGAGTTTATTTCTCAATGTATTCCAAATATAAATGAATAGTTTACGTGTGCGGACATGAAAATGAAAAAACTCCTGATTTCTCAGGAGTTTTTTAAGCTGCCTAGCGGACTTGAACCGCCGACCTCCGCCTTACCAAGGCGACGCTCTACCGACTGAGCCAAGGCAGCATATTTAACACGCTCATTTACTATATCGTAAATTATCAGAAATGTCAAGAGGAAATTTTAAACCTTCCGGTACAGCTTCTTTTCGTGCTGTACCGGAAGGTTTTCTGTTTATGACAGTTCCAGTTTTCCTGTATAAAGCTGGTAGTATGTCCCTTTCTGTTTGATCAGATCTTCGTGATTGCCCCGTTCGATAATGCGTCCGTGTTCCAGAACCATGATAGCATCGCTGTTCCGGATCGTGGAAAGCCGATGGGCAATGACAAATACCGTACGTCCTTTCATCAGGTTATCCATACCTTTCTGTACGATGCTTTCCGTACGGGTATCAATGCTGGATGTTGCTTCGTCCAGAATCAGTACCGGCGGATTGGATACAGCTGCCCTCGCGATGGCAAGAAGCTGTCTCTGCCCCTGGGAAAGTTCTTCTCCGTCACCGCTTAACATGGTCTGATAACCATTCGGAAGCATATTGATAAACTGATCCGCATGGGCAAGTTTTGCTGCCTCGTATACATCCTCGTCCGTTGCATCCAGTCTTCCGTACCGGATATTTTCCATGATTGTTCCGGTAAACAGATGGGTATCCTGCAATACAATTCCAAGAGAACGTCTCAGATCGTACTTTTTGATCTTGTTGATATTGATGCCATCGTAACGGATCTTACCATCCTGCACATCGTAGAACCGGTTGATCAGGTTTGTGATGGTCGTCTTTCCGGCTCCGGTGGAACCTACAAACGCAATCTTCTGTCCCGGTTTTGCGTAGAGTGTCAGATCGTGGAGCACCATCTTTTCATCCGTATACCCGAATGTCATATCGTAGAACCGTACATCCCCCTTCAGTTCCGTGTAGGTCACGGTACCATCCGCCTGATGCGGATGCTTCCATGCCCACATACCAGTTCTCTCTTTGCACTCGATCATATTGCCGTCTGCATCCTTGCGGACATTGACCAGTGTCACATATCCTTCGTCCACTTCCGGCTCTTCATCCATCATCGCGAAGATCCGCTCCGCGCCGGCAAGCGCCATGACAATGGAGTTAAACTGCTGTGCCACCTGCATGAACGGCTGGGTAAAGCTCTTTGTAAACTGAAGGTAGGAAGCCATAACACCAAGGGTGATGCCGCCCACTCCCATGACGGACAGGAATCCTCCAAGTACCGCCGTAAGTACAAACTGCAGGTTTCCAATGTTTCCGATAATCGGTCCCATCATGTTTGCAAAGGTATTTGCGTTTGCGGCGCTGTCATAAAGTTTCTCATTCAACTCATCAAACTCTTCTTCTGATACGCGCTCATGGTTGAAAATCTTGATGACACGCTGTCCGTTCATCCTCTCTTCCACAAACCCGGTAATATTTGCGATGGCAATCTGCTGTTTCAGGAAATATTTTCCACTGTTTCCTCCGATCGTCTTTGCGACAAAGATGAGCAGGAAGATCATAATAACAGCCAGAACCGTCAGAATCGGGCTCAGCGCCACCATGGAAATAAACGTAACCACGATGGTAATGGAAGACATCAGCACCTGCGGGATGGACTGGTTAATCATCTGACGCAGGGTATCCGTATCATTGGTGTAAAGACTCATGATGGAGCCGTTGGTATTCTGGTCAAAATAGCGGATCGGAAGTTTCTGCATATGTTCAAACATATCATCTCTGACCTGTTTTAACACACCCTGCCCGATCGTTACCATCAGTCTTGTGTAAACAAATGTAGAAATCACTCCGGCCAGGAAGATGGTTCCAAGTACTCCAAGCGCCATGTAAAGCTCTGAGAAATCCGGCGACTCCTGCCCGATCAGCGGGATAATAAAGTCATCCAGCAGAAATTTCAGTGACAGAGATACCGAAATAGACGCAATGGAACTGATAATGATACAGATAAATACTGCAAAAAACTGTACTTTAAAGCGGCTGGTCACATAGCCGAGCAGTCGTTTTGCCGTCTTTAAGGTCCCTTTGGAAACACGTACCTTTTCGTCATTCTTATTCATCTTCCTCACCTCCCTTTACCTGCGATTCGTAAACTTCCCGATAAATCGCGTTTGTCTTTAAAAGCTCTTCAGATGTGCCGATTCCGTTGATCTTACCATCATCCATGACGATAATCAGGTCTGCATCCTCAACAGAAGAGACTCTCTGCGCGATAATGATCTTTGTTGTGTCCGGAATTTCTTCCCGGAATGCCTTTCGAATCATGGCATCCGTCTTCGTATCCACCGCACTTGTGGAATCGTCCAGGATCAGAATCTTTGGTTTTTTCAGAAGGGCTCTCGCGATACAAAGTCTCTGCTTCTGTCCGCCGGAAACATTGTTTCCTCCCTGAACAATCATTGTATTGTAGCCAGCCGGGAATTCCTGCACAAAGGTGTCTGCCTGGGCAAGCTTACATACTCTCTGCACTTCTTCATCAGATGCGTTTTCATCACCCCAGCGGATATTGTCGTAAATTGTTCCGGTAAAAAGCACATTTTTCTGAAGCACCATGGATACCTGGTCACGCAGTGCTTCCAGGTTGTATTCTCTGACATCAATACCTCCGACTTTAACACATCCCTTTGTCACATCGTAAAGTCTTGGTATCAGCTGCACAAACGTAGATTTGGAACTTCCGGTACCGCCGATAATTCCAATTGTCTGTCCGGATTTGATGTGAATATCGACATCTTTCAGGGAAAGATTTCCACCTTCCCCGGCATAGCTGAAATCCACATGTTCAAAATCGATGGATCCGTCCGGAACGACCTTAACAGCATCCTCTTTATCCTGCATCTCCGGCACTTCATCCAGTACCTCCGCAATACGGTCACTGGAAGCCTCCGCAATCATAATCATAACGAAAACAAAAGATACCATCATCAAGGAAGAAAGAATCTGAAGTGCATAGACAATAACGCTTGTCAGCTCTCCTGTTTCCATCGTTTCAAATACAATATCCTTTCCTCCAATCAGCACCATGCAAAGTACAACCGCATATACAAAAAACTGCATGGTCGGAGAGTTCCAGGCCACGATTTTCTCTGCCTTTGTAAACAGATCGTAGACAGTCTGAGATACTTTATGGAATTTCTTGATTTCGTAGTCTTCTCTTACGTATGCCTTTACCACTCTGGCCGCATTGACATTTTCCTGTACCTCGTTGTTCAGAACATCGTATTCATCAAATACTTTGATAAAATGAGGATGGGCCTTCTTGGCAATGAAAATCAGTGTCCCTCCCAGCAGCGGGATTACAATAAGGAACAGGAGCGCGATTTTTACATTGATCGTCAGTGTCATGATCCATGACAGAACGATCATAATCGGTGCTCTTGCAAGCAGACGGATGCTCATCATATACGCCATCTGCACATTGGTAACATCTGTCGTCATACGTGTTACAAGGCTGGATGTGGAAAAGTGGTCAATGTTTTTAAAGGAAAACTCCTGAACCTTGTAAAAAATATCATGCCGCAGGTTTTTCGCATATCCCGCTCCGGCTCTTGCCGCATAGGTACCGGCCTTTACTCCGAACCAGAGAGCAAGCATGGCCATAACGACCAGAAGGACGCCCATCTTAATAATGTAGGGAAGATTGCCGTCCTGAATTCCGATATCGATAATGTTTGCCATCAGAAGCGGGATCAATACTTCCATCAACACTTCCAGAATGACAAAAAACGGTGCGAGAACGGATTCTTTTTTATATTCCCTGATTGATTTAAAAAGCTTTCTGTTCATCTCTACCTCCTGAAATTATTCATTTGACCTGCTTATCATCTGAAAGATTACAGATCATTTTTTGAAGAACACGGAGACACACTTCCAGATCTTCTTTTGGAATTCCGCCAGTCAGCTTCTTTTCCATTTCCTGAACATTGGCCAGAATATCCATCCTGAGTTTCTCTGCCTTTTCCGTAGGGATAATCTGTTTGAGCCTTGCATCCCTCGCAACACTTTTGCGGTAAATAAATCCGTTTTTTTCCATCAGCTGCAAAATCCCGCTTGCGGTAGATCTTCTGATGCGGAACTCCTCTTCGATATCCCGCTGGTACAGATCCCGCTCCATCGTCTCAAACAGAATAAAGGTCAGGACATGCTTCTGCATCGGCGTCAGCCCCATCTCCACTTCCGGCATCGTTCCCCGCCTTTTCAGCTGATGGGACAGCATATGGATGATTCTCCCAACGTGATGCTCCCGTGCCTTACGTAACTCTTGGTCCATCGTTTCCACTCCTATGATTTGTTCGTTTCCTAACAGTAGGATTATAAGGTTTTTTTCTTGACCTGTCAACATTTTTCCAATTGTTATTTATATAACAGAAAAACCGCCAAAACACTCGCATTTTTCAATGAATATTTTGGCGGTTTTCACTGTTTTACAATATAATCAGAGCAGGTCCTCTGCTTTTGTTTTAATTCTCTGCAGGGCATTGTCCACCGTCTTCGGCTTCTTTCCCAGAAGCCCTGCAATCGTTTTATAATCGGTTCCAAGCAGATGCAGGTACAACACCCTCTTTTCCAGATCACTCAGACGTCCCTCCAGATCTTTCATGAAAGAATCCTCGGATTCCTTGTGAATCACCAGATCCTCCGGATTATTGTTGGATGAAGTATTCTGGAGACCGATCAGCTCGGATTCCTTTTCCTCGGAAATCTCCTGTTTATCATAGAGAGAAACATAGGAATTCAGCGGCAGATGTTTCTTCCTCCTCGATGCCCGGATCGCTGAATACAGCTGTCTTGTCACACAGATCATTGCGAAGGTTTCAAAGGAAGCCTCCTGCTCCGGATCGTAATCCTGCACCGCTTTAAACAAACCGATCATTCCCTCCTGAATCAGGTCATCACTGTCCCCGCCCAAAAGGAACATCGCCCGCGCTTTTTTCTTAACCACGGGCTTATACTTTTCCAGAAGGAAATCCATAATCTCGGCTTCTCCGCTTCGAAGGCTCTGAATCAGCTCTTCATCTGTTCTGGTTTCATAATCAGCCATCTTTCTGCCGCTCCTTTACCTTGTCCTCTGGCGAACAATCTCGTAAGCCAGTACGCCGGCCGCCACAGATGCGTTGAGAGAATCAATCTCTCCTTTCATAGGAATTGACGCAGTGAAATCACATGCTTCCTTTACGAGTCTGGAAACTCCCTCTCCTTCGTTCCCGATCACAAGCCCGATCGGCCCTTTGAGATCGACATCGTACATCACATCGCCTCCCATGTCGGCACAGACAAACCAGAGTCCCCGTTCCTTTAATTCTTCCATTGTTTTCACCAGATTGGTCACCTTTGCAACCGGAGTATAGTTTAACGCCCCTGCCGATGTTTTTGCGACTGTCGCGGTCAATCCTGCCGCCCGGCGTTTCGGAATGATCACCCCGTGGGCACCCGCCAGATTGGCCGTCCGGATAATGGCTCCCAGATTGTGCGGATCCTCGATATTATCCAGAAGGATCAGGAACGGATCCTCCCCCTTCTTCTTCGCAAGGTTGAACATATCCTCAATATCCGAGTATTCATACGCGGCTGTTACTGCAATAACGCCCTGATGCTTTTTTGTTTCCGAGAGCTGGTCAAGCCGCTCTTTTGTAACAAAGTTTAAAATCGTATCGTGCTTTTTTGCTTCCCGTACGATGGTCCGCACCGGTCCGTCCTGACATCCGTCCAGAACGTACAGCTTATCCACCGGTTTCCCGGAGCGGAATGCTTCCAGCACCGCATTTCTTCCTTCAATCATCGATTCATTTCTATTCTTCTGGTCTTTCATCCTTCTCCTCTGCTTCCTCCAGCCCGACAAGGCCGGTTTTGATCAGATCAACGATCCGTCTGTAGTTTTTTTTCAGATAAAGATATCCGATCAGCGCTTCAAATCCTGTTGCCCGTCTATAGTCCGTGATGGACTGATTCTTCGCCGGGGAAACGGATTTTGCGTTTCTCCCTCTCCGGTAAACCGCATGTTCCTCTTCCGTCAGATGTTCCTGCATCACCCTCATCATGGCAGACTGTGCAGATGCCTGCACAAGCCTGCTCGTCTCTTTCTGCATAACATTCACCGGGCGGTTTCCCTTTCTGATAATCAGCGATTTGATCACCAGGTCATAGACACAGTCCCCGATAAAGGCAAGGGACAAAGGGGAATAACTTCTGATATCATGTTCCTCTGTCTGAAAGACTTCACACAGATACGAATCCAGTTCCATCGTTATACTCTCTTCCATTGTACTCCTTCTCTTGTGTCCTTTAAGACAATTCCTTTTTCCAGAAGCTCATCCCTGATCTCATCAGCACGTTTGAAATTCTTTTCCTTCCTTGCCTTTGTTCTCTCCTCGATCAGAGCCTCGATGTCCGCATCCAGCATTTCCTCTTCTTTGTCCACAATCAGTCCGAGGATATCGCAAAGACGCACAATCAGATCAAAAAGTGCCTTTGCGTACTCTTTGGAGCTTTCTCCGTCTGCTGTTGTGTTGGCAAATTTTACAAGTTCAAAGATAGCAGTGATGGCATCGGCTGTATTGAAGTCATCTTCCATAGCGTCTTCAAATTCTTTGATGAACTCTGCAGTCTTTGCCGCGTTTTCTTTCTCTACATCTGTCATCTGCTCTGTCTGTGCTGTTTCCATCAGGTGTTTCAGCTGGTCTGCAGCATTGGTAATACGCTCCAGACTGTTCTTTGCTGCTTCCATCAGCTCCGCGCTGAAATTCAGCGGGCTTCTGTAATGCGCGCTCAGCATAAAGAACCGGAATACCTGCAGGTCATATTTCTCCCCGATCTCCCGTACAGTGCGGAAGTTTCCGAGAGATTTTGACATCTTCTTATTATCAATATTTAAAAATCCATTGTGCATCCAGTAACGCGCAAATTCCTTGCCGTTGCATGCCTCGGACTGTGCTATCTCATTTTCATGATGCGGGAAAATAAGATCTTCGCCGCCGGCATGAATGTCAATCTGCTCGCCCAGATATTTTCTGGACATTTCCGAGCATTCGATGTGCCATCCCGGACGTCCTTTACTCCACGGTGCATCCCAGAACGGCTCGCCGTCTTTTTTCGGCTTCCAGAGTACGAAATCCAGAGGATCTTCCTTTTCGTCCTGGCCGGATACGAGAAGCTCTCTTCCGCCGGACTGCAGGTCATCCAGATTTTTATGGGACAGCTTTCCATAGTCTTTGAAACTTCTTGTACGGAAGTAAACGGTTCCGTTCTTCTCATAGGCATGCCCCTTTTCAATCAGTTCCCGGATCATCTCGATCATTCCGCCGATCTCCTGGGTCGCCAGCGGATTTGCGGTAGCCGGCTTGATGTTGAGGTCTTCCATATCCTTTTTGCACTCCGCAATATAGCGTGCCGCGATCTCATCTGCCGTCACGCCCTCTTCCAGTGCTTTTTTAATGATCTTATCATCTACGTCTGTAAAGTTGGAAACAAAATTCACTTCATATCCTTTGTATTCAAAATAGCGGCGTACCGTATCAAAGACAATCATCGGTCTTGCATTTCCAATATGAATAAAATTATAAACGGTCGGGCCGCATACATACATCTTTACCTTTCCCTCTTCCAGAGGCACGAATTCTTCCTTTTTTCGTGTCATCGTATTGTACAGTTTCATCTGTCATTCTCCTCCTTTTCTTTTTTTGCAGAGTCTTACGGAGCATTTCTATCGCACAGGAAAATTTTTCCGGCACATAAAAAGAAAAACTTCGTCCCTGATAACATCCAAGAGACGAAGTTGATCCGCGGTTCCACTCTATTAAAAAGGGCAGATGCCCTTTCCACTCATCTGTGCAGGTAACGACTGCCTACGTGATCTGCTACTTTTCCTTCGCAGACCCGGCTCCCGGACGCACTTCACATATCCGTTCTTTCGGAGGGCTCTCAGCCGGCGGCCTTCCTTCTCTGTAAAGTATGCATATGCTACTCTTTCCGTTCTCTGCCTTTTTCTATCCTTCTGTTGTTATAGTGTATGGGATAACTCTCATTTTGTCAACTCCCATTTCTATACAATCTCATTCAAAAATACCGGTGGTGCGGGTTGGGTGCCCTTCAGAAGCACTCGCATCTGCGGGCCCATGTTTTCATAGACTTCCCGCTCCTCTTTGCGCTCTGACCGGTAGCCAAACAATACCGTCACAAGTTCCCCCGGAGAAACCGTTTCCGCCTCTTTGGAGGCTTTGGTTTTCCGGACAGATAAAGTCTGTCCCTCCTGTCCCCGGATCTCCCAGTATCCGGTATTTTCCGAAATCAGTCCATCTTCTATATGAAGCCGGATCTCAAAATTGCTCCGGGCAAGGAACCGTTCCAGAAAGTGCTGAAGATGGACGATCCGGACCATGATCACCGGAACTTCCTTTTCTTCGGCTCCTTCCAGTTCTTCTTTAAGCCATGCCGCATCCTCCGGGCGGGTCCCTGAAATCTGGACGGTTTTTACCGGTTCCTCATTCAGAAACGCGAGGATCTGCTCCCAGTCTTCTTTTTTCTCGAACAGCGGCTCCCGAAGCTCTGCCTTTCCTTCATAACATCCATAAACGACAAATCCGGTCGGTTTTCCGTCCTTTTCCGTAAGCAGGATTCCTCCGCCTTCGCTTTGCTGTTCTTTTAAGATCGTTCTGTAATAACGTTCTGTCCGGGCTGCACGGACGAAAGGCATCTGTCCAAGCAGTTTCTCCGCAAAACAGGCAAGTGCCCGGCAGTCCGATTCCCCGGCGTATCGCACCTGGCATCCTGCCAAAGTCCCGTCTTGTCCTTTTTCTCCGGATGGTTTCCCCTCTATCCGGAGCTGACGATAGACAAACCGGAATCCGTGCGGATAATAAATTTCCTCCGCGGCCGGCATCAGATAGGTAAACGGCTCTCCTGCCTGATACATGTCTTTGGCAGACTTTTCCAAAAGCCGCGTCATATAACCCCGTCCCCGATATTCCATCTTTGTCGCCACCGCTATAATATAGTGAAGCAGGCATGTTTCCCCCAAAAACTGCACCGGATATGGATTAAGCTGCAGCATGGAGACCGGCCCGTCCTCTTCTTCTATGATATAGATGGAATTCTCCGCCGTTTTCACCTGATAATAATAATCAAGAAACGCCTCGTCGTCCTCCGTAAAAATCTCTTCCCAGAGCGATCGGGTCATTCTGTGCTCCTCTTGTTTCAGCTTTCTTATTTTCATTCCATCACCCGGTCATCCGACACACCGTGACATCCAGGGCATCCCCGGCATCCGCCTTCCTGCCACGTCACGTCATAGCTGAAATTCGTTGCCTTTTCAATGCAGCAGACTGCCTGGGCGGAAATTCCCTCTCCGCTTCCGGTAAATCCAAGACCTTCTTCCGTAGTTGCCTTGATGTTGACCTGATCCACATCAATGGCAAGCGTCCTTGCAATATTTTCCCGCATGGCATCAATATGCGGACGCATCTTTGGCCGCTGCGCAATGATTGTCGCATCGATATTTTCAATCACATATAAGTGTTCATCAAGAAGCTCTCCAACCTGTTCCAGAAGTTTCAGGCTGGATGCTCCTTTGTATGTTTCGTCTGTATCCGGAAAGTGAAGACCGATATCTCCAAGGGCCGCGGCGCCGAGAAGCGCATCCATGACCGCATGCAAAAGCACGTCCGCGTCCGAATGACCCAAAAGCCCCTTTTCATATGGAATCTTCACCCCTCCGATAATCAAGTCTCTTCCTTCTGTCAATTTATGGACATCATATCCCATTCCTACTCTCAATAAGACTCCTCCTTTCCTTTTCGCGTTCATCTGTCCTGTATTGTACTCTTTTCCATCTTATTTTAACATATTCTTCCCAAAAACTACTGATTTTTCGGGAACATTATTTAACGCGGAACATTTTCGGGGCATAGCGGTACACCAGAATGAGCGCCGCCACAATATAGGCAAGTGTCACAACCAGCACGCCTGCGGTAAACGGAAGATTTCCTGTGAGAGTACCGTTTGCCTGAAGCTCATAACACAGAAAACAAATCAGATAGACCGCCATATTAATCGCCTGAAAAAACGGATTTTTTACATTCATCTCTTCAGAATACGGCTGGAATACGTAGTACAAAAACAGGTGATGCACGGTAAAGAACACAGAAAGCATCAGTACTGCCGCACAAAACAAAAACATGTTCTGTCCAAAATTCCAGATACCGCAGATTCCACGAAATCCTCCTACCGCTGCACAGATTGCAGCTCCGATCACCAGATTATACCCCGCGATTTTTACCAGACGGATCCGGAAATTGGATAGAAGCGTCTTTGGATTCCGGTAGAAACCGAATTTCAGCATACTTTTATCGCAATTATAAAACATTGCCTTGCAGGCCTTGTCAGCCACCGTCATCATATACATAACAAAAACGAAAATCGGAAGGAAATCCGGAAGGTTTTCTGCTCCCAGATACGCTACTTCCGGCATTCCCACTCTGAACATCACACCTGCGATAAAAAAGCCCACGACTGCCGCCAGACGATAGTACACCGGTCTTAGAATCTGCCTCCTGTGCCTCAGGAAAAACAAAGCATTAAAGTATTCATAGCCGTGAAGCTTTTCCACTCCCGCCATCTTTCTGCTGTCTGCATGCAGATCCTGCTCCCGAATTCCCACAGACTTCTCATTTGCCGCCTGGGTGGATTGATTGACAATAGAAGAAAACAGCCATTGCTCTTCTACCGTCCTGTGGAGTTTCCGGCGGTAACAACGGTATCCTGACAGAATATACCACGCCGAAATCACACCCACAACACAAATCAGAACAAGTAAAACAGGATGGAACAGTCTCTCTGCAGTCAAAAATGGTCCCCACGGCACGAACACAGTATATGCACCGGCAACGGACAGAAAAATAATTGTCCATACCCATCCGGTTTTTCTGGAGAACACAATCCCTTTCCGGTCATACAGCCATACCTGAAACGCCTCGCCCGCAGCACGCATCATCACAATGACAATCCAGAGACATATACCGTCTGCAATACTTCCTCCCGTAAACCAGGAAGCTGTCATGATGCAAATCAGAAAATACAATGCGAACGGGATATAACAGTAAAGAAGATATACCTTTGTATACTTTTCCACATCCATTTTCATGTACCGTATCGCGGTAAATTTCTCTTTCGTTACTTTAAAGACCACACTATCCTGAAGCGGTCCCATGATACAGGACAAAAAGAACAGGATCTGAACCAGACTGTCAAATCTCACTCCACTTTCCGCCGTACCAGCAAAAAGTGCCGGAAGGACAGCAAAAAGAAATATGTAAAGCGCCTTCCCCGCCAGACTGAAAACCTGACCAAGAATTGTAAACAACACCGCAAGCACCATCTTCAGTTCCCGATTCCCATACACACTGTCCGGAACATGCTTCCCGATCACCCACAGTCTCTTCAGATAATACAGGAACGTATTCGTCACAATTGTTGCTTTTAACATAATAATCTGCTGTAATGTTCTAACCATGGCTTTCCTCATCCTTCAATAATTCAATGATCTGTTCTTCAAAATCCTTCTGCTTCAACATCTCATGGTCGATCTGCCTGAGTCTCCCGTCACTTAAAATGACGATCTCATCACAGAGATCCGTCGCAAGCTGCAGAATATGCGTAGAAAAAATGATCACATGATCCTTCTGCATACTGCGCAGAAGACGCTTCATCTCCAGCGCAACAACTACATCCAGTGAAGTCAGCGGCTCATCCAGAAGAATCACCGGCGGCCTTGAGATCATAAAACAAATCATCTGAAGCTTATTCTTCATTCCATGAGAATATCCCTTGATCAGCTTCTTCCTGTCCTCCTGGTCAATCTGCACCAGATCAAAATACGCTTCCGCACTCGTCCCCGGCTCAATCCTGTCCCTGTTAATATCCATAAAAAACCGCACAAACTCTTCACCCGTCAAAAAATCCGGAAGCACCGGCACCGAAAACACATATCCAATCTCATCCGGCATTATCTCCCGCTCGCTCTCTCCGTCCCAGAGCATAGCAGCCCCTGAATCCGGCTGAATCTCATCGCTCAGGCAATTAAACAACGTCGTCTTACCAGCTCCATTACGCCCAAGAAGCCCATAAATCTTTCCCTTTTCAAACACAAAGGAACAATCATGCAAAACCACCTTGCTGCCAAAAGATTTCTTCAGATTATTTAAACGTAATTCCATATCCTTCCCCTTTTCGTTCGATTTTTTCAATATTATATCTAAAAAGTCTGCCAGATACAACGCAAAAAACCATATTCCAGAAATATTAAGAATTATTTAGAATTATTGCCAAATTATCGGGGACGTGTTCCGGTGTATCGGAACCTGTCCCCGATGGAAAAAATCTGACAATTTGAGTTTTGCCTTATTTTATGCGGGTTTCTGGGGTTTTTTGGTCATTTACGTCGTGTACCTTTGTATCGGAACACGTCCCCGCCGAAAGTAAAACACAACAAAAAAAGAGACTTTCGTCTCTTTTTTTGTACTTATGAATTTGTAGTAGCGGGAACTGGATTCGAACCAGCGACACTACGGGTATGAACCGTATGCTCTAGCCAACTGAGCTATCCCGCCATATGTTTTGTAATTTTCATAAGAAATGGGACCTATAGGGCTCGAACCTATGACCCTCTGCTTGTAAGGCAGATGCTCTCCCAGCTGAGCTAAGATCCCATATGAATAGCGGGAACTGGATTCGAACCAGCGACACTACGGGTATGAACCGTATGCTCTAGCCAACTGAGCTATCCCGCCATATGTTCGTAATTTCTTACGAAATGGGACCTATAGGGCTCGAACCTATGACCCTCTGCTTGTAAGGCAGATGCTCTCCCAGCTGAGCTAAGATCCCATATATCGCGGGTCGCTTTCGCAACCCGCTTGATTATTATACTATTAACAT
Source organism: Drancourtella massiliensis (assembly GCF_016900655.1). Classification (GTDB taxonomy): domain Bacteria; phylum Bacillota; class Clostridia; order Lachnospirales; family Lachnospiraceae; genus Sellimonas; species Sellimonas catena. The sequence continues at coordinate 64,025 of NZ_JACJKH010000001.1, read as the reverse complement.
CTGATAAATGTCAACACTTTTTTTATCTTTTTTGACATAGATTTTTTCACTTTTTTTGGTGGTCTTTGCGGCTTTTTCCGTTTCAGACTGTTATAGCAGGATCTCAATGAATCTGCGTCTTTATTTTGCGGAAATTTTTAAACAATTCCCTGAGCTTCCATTGCGGCTGCTACTTTTTCAAATCCGGCAATGTTTGCTCCTACAACATAGTTGCCTTCGCATCCGTATCTCTTTGCTGCGTCTGTTGCGTTGTGGCAGATGTTTACCATGATGTTTTTCAGTTTCGCATCAACTTCTTCAAAAGACCAGCTCAAACGCTCGCTGTTCTGTGACATCTCCAGTGCGGATGTTGCAACACCGCCGGCGTTGGATGCTTTTCCAGGTGCGAAGAGCACGCCGTTTGCCTGTAAGTATTCTGTTGCTTCCATTGTAGTCGGCATGTTTGCTCCTTCTGCAACTGCGATACATCCGTTTGCCACAAGCTGTTTTGCATCTTCAAGGTGCAGTTCGTTCTGTGTTGCGCAAGGAAGTGCGATGTCACATTTTACGGACCATACACCTGCACCTTCATGGTATTCGGAGTTCGGACGGTATGTCTTGTACTCGGTCAGTCTTGCACGTTTTACTTCTTTGATCTCTTTCACTGCATCCAGATCAATGCCTTCCGGATCGTAGATCCATCCGGTAGAATCGCTCATGGTCACGACTTTTGCACCCATCTGTACTGCTTTTTCTGCTGCATAGATCGCAACATTTCCTGCTCCGGAGATGGCAATGACTTTATCTTTCATGTCTTTGCCTGCAAGTTTTAACATTTCTTCCGTGAAGTAAAGCAGTCCGTATCCTGTTGCTTCTGTACGAACAAGGGATCCTCCATAAGTCAGACCCTTTCCTGTGAGCACGCCTTCAAATACGCCACGGATTCTCTTGTACTGTCCGAACATGTAGCCGATCTCTCTTGCCCCTGTTCCGATGTCTCCGGCCGGCACGTCTGTGTCCGCTCCAATGTATTTGCACAGCTCTGTCATGAAGCTCTGACAGAATGCCATGATCTCTCTGTCGGATTTTCCTTTTGGATCAAAGTCAGATCCGCCTTTTCCTCCGCCGATTGGAAGACCTGTCAGGGAGTTTTTGAAAATCTGCTCAAATCCAAGGAATTTAATAATGCTTAAATTTACAGACGGATGGAGTCTGAGTCCTCCTTTGTATGGTCCGATTGCGCTGTTGAACTGTACCCGGTATGCCTTATTGACATGTACCTGTCCGTTGTCGTCTACCCACGGCACACGGAAGAGCAGCTGTCTTTCTGGCTCTGTCAATCTTTCCAGAAGCGCTTCTTTTCTGTATTTATCTTCATTTGCCTCAATCACGACACGGAGAGATTCCAGAACTTCTTTGACAGCCTGGTGAAATTCCGGTTCGTTTGGGTTTTTCTTTACTACAAGGTCAATCACTTCATCTACGTATGACATAACATCTTCCTCCTACTTCTTTTCCTAAAAAAGTCTGCATAAACATACATCGCTTTTCTTCTTTAACACTGTAAAGCATTTTCATGTCATTGTCAAGAATTTTTTACCTTGTCTTTTTGGTTCGTTTTTCCTGATTTTCCATTCCCGCGGCCTTCTCATGGGCGGCTTTTGCCAGTATTCGCAGTTGTTCGGAAAACGGCTCCGGATCGATTTCGCTCTCGGCCAGCAGTTCTCCCCACCATTCCGTCAACTTGTCTTTCAGCTTCAGATACAGTTTTTCTCCGCTTTCTGAAAGCGAAATTTCGTATGTTTTTGCATTTCCCGGACGTTTTTCCCTGATTATATATCCACTTTTCTCGAGGCGACGCATCTCTCTCGTCGCCATTGCCTGATCCATGGCCATGGAATCGCACATCTCTCTCTGGCTGCACTTTGGATTGGCCCCAATATACATGACAAAATAATAGCTGGAATAGCCGATCCCGTACTGCTCCACCAGATGGTGCAGATACTTCTGTGACTGACGGTTTAGAATAGAAATATATTTTCCGATCTTACTGGACGGCATATCTGTCCCTCCCTTAATAAAACCATTAAGCAATTTTACGCTTACATTATAATCATCGTGTTTTCTTCTGTCAAATACTCAAGGGAAACGGAAAGAGGACAAATCCTGCTCTGATCTGTCCTCTTTCTCTATCAATTATATGCCCTATTTGAAATATGCGACGCCGGATTCAAAGATCTTCATATCCTGTTCGCCGTAAATATTGATTGCCACACCATCCGCTCTACGCTCGGAATGTGCCATCTTGCCAAGTACACGTCCGTCCGGGCTTGTGATACCTTCGATCGCGCGGTAGGAACCGTTAACATTCCATTCCTCGTCCATCGTTACATTTCCGTCCAGATCGCAGTACTGTGTCGCTACCTGTCCGTTTGCAAAGAGGATATTAAGCCATTCTTCATTTGCAACAAAACGTCCCTCCCCGTGGGAAGCCGGGTTTGTATAAACTCCGCCAAGCTCTGCCATCTGAAGCCATGGGGACTTGTTTGTAACTACTTTTGTGTAAACCATCTTGGAAATATGACGTCCAATGGTATTGTATGTCAATGTCGGCGCGTTTTCTGTCTGTCCGACAATCTTGCCGTGCGGAACAAGGCCCAGTTTGATCAGTGTCTGGAATCCGTTACAGATACCAAGCGCAAGACCGTCTCTTTCATTTAAGAGCTTCTCTACTGCTTCTTTCATCTTTGCGTTCTGGAATGCAGTCGCAAAGAACTTCGCAGATCCGTCCGGCTCATCTCCTGCGGAGAATCCGCCCGGGAACATAATAATCTGAGATTGTCCGATTGCCTTTTCAAACTCAGCTACAGAATCGCGGATATCAGCCGCATCCAGATTCCGGAATACCTTTGTAATCACCTTAGCACCTGCGCGCTCAAATGCCTTTGCACTGTCGTACTCGCAGTTTGTTCCCGGGAATACCGGAATAAAGACAGTCGGCTGCGCAATCTTGTGGGAGCAGATGTGAACTTTCTTTGTATCGTAGCATCCGTCTTCCGTGATACGTGCTTCCGGATCTGCCGGCGCCACATATACGGACTCCGGTGCTGATTCTTCACCTGAAACGGTTGCAAATACCTTTTCCAGAGGTGCTTTCCATGCTGACTTGGCTTCTGCAAGTGTAATTTCCGTATTTCCATAAGAGAAGGTACCGTTATCTGTCACTTCACCGATCACTGTATATGTAATCGCAAGTTTTCCGACTTTGTCTGCCGGTACTTCTGCGATAATATCTCCAAATCCCGGAGCAAAGAAATCTCTCGGGTCTACATTATGCTCAATCTTGACACCCATGCCGTTTCCGAATGCCATCTTGCTGACAGCCGCAGCAATACCGTGGCGGTCCAGAGCGTACGCGGAAACAATGTTTCCATTCTGAATGTCCTCGCGGAACTTTCCGTACTGATCCATGACCCGGCTGTAAACCGGGAGGCTGTACTGGTCTTTCTCAATGCGGAGCCATACAAGCTTATTGCCTGCTGTTTTGAGCTCCGGTGTAATGATGTCGCCAACCTTCGCAATGTCCACAGCAAAGGAAACCAGTGTCGGAGGTACATCGATATCCTGGAAGGTTCCGGACATACTGTCCTTTCCTCCGATGGATGGAAGTCCGTATCCGATCTGTGCGCTGTATGCACCAAGGAGTGCCGCAAACGGCTGACTCCAGCGTTTCGGATCTTCTGTCATTCTGCGGAAATACTCCTGGAATGTGAAGCGGATTTTCCGGTAATCTCCGCCGGAAGCTACGATCTTTGCGATGGACTCGGTCACTGCATAAACTGCTCCGTGATACGGGCTCCAGCTTGAAAGATACGGGTCAAATCCAAAGCTCATCATGGATACCGTATCACATGCCCCTTTCAGTACCGGAAGTTTGGCTACCATGGTCTGGGTCTCTGTCATCTGGTATTTTCCGCCGTGCGGCATGAAGACAGATCCTGCTCCGATGGAACCGTCAAACATCTCCACAAGTCCTTTCTGAGAACATACGTTAAGGTCTTTTAATGTATCAAGCCATGCTTCCTTCACATCCGGAACATCTTTGCGTTCTTCCAGCATGTTGCCGTCTTTTGACGGAATCTCAACAAAGACTTCTGTCTCCTGATGTGCTCCGTTTGTATCGAGGAATGCACGGGAAATGTTGACAATCTCTTTGCCTCTCCAGGAGAGTACAAGACGAGGCTCTTCTGTGACAACTGCCACTTCCACCGCCTCCAGGTTCTCCTCTTTGGCATACTCTAAAAACTGTGTGACATCTTTTGGATCTACTACAACGGCCATACGTTCCTGGGACTCGGAAATAGCGATCTCTGTTCCATCAAGTCCTGCGTATTTCTTCGGCACTTTGTCAAGATCCACTCTCAAACCATCTGCCAGCTCTCCGATCGCAACGGAAACTCCGCCTGCGCCAAAGTCATTACATTTCTTGATGAGACGGCTGACTTCTTCTCTGCGGAACATTCTCTGAATCTTACGCTCTGTCGGCGCATTTCCTTTCTGAACTTCCGCGCCACAGGTCTCGATGGATGCTTCTGTATGTACTTTGGAAGAACCGGTCGCACCGCCGCATCCGTCTCTTCCTGTCCGTCCGCCGAGCAGAATGATGATATCGCCCGGATCGGATGTCTCACGGATGACCGCACGTCTCGGAGCAGCGCCAAGGACAGCACCGATCTCCATACGTTTTGCCACGTAGTCCGGGTGGTAAATCTCTTTAACCATACCTGTCGCAAGTCCAATCTGGTTTCCGTAGGAGCTGTATCCATGGGCAGCCTCTCTGACAAGCTTCTTCTGAGGGAGCTTTCCTTTCATCGTATCTTTCACAGAAACGGTCGGATCTGCCGCTCCTGTCACACGCATAGCCTGGTAAACATAAGTACGGCCGGACAGCGGGTCACGGATGGCTCCGCCAAGGCAGGTTGCAGCGCCTCCAAACGGCTCGATCTCAGTCGGGTGATTGTGTGTCTCGTTCTTAAAGTTGACAAGCCACTCTTCTTCCTTTCCATCCACTTCGATCGGCACTACGATACTGCACGCATTGATCTCATCGGACTCCTCCTGATCCTGAAGCTTTCCTTCTTTTTTCAGCTTCCGCATTGCCATCAGGGCAAGGTCCATCAGGCAGACAAACTTGTCCTCTCTGCCTTTGAAAATTTCACTGTGTGTCTGTAAATATTCCCGGTATGTCTCTTCCAGAGGTTCACGGTAGTCTCCCTCTCCGAAAGTTACATTGGTAAGCTCAGTGGAGAATGTCGTATGACGGCAGTGATCAGACCAGTATGTATCCAGCACACGGATCTCTGTCATGGACGGATCACGCTTCTCCTCTGTCCGGAAATAATTCTGAATATGAAGGAAATCCTTAAATGTCATGGCAAGGCCAAGGGAATCATAAAGCTCTTTTAAGCTTCCCTCTTCCATGTCCTGGAAGCCGTCAAAAATCAGGACGTCTGCAGGCTCCTCAAACTGTGTCACCAGTGTTTCCGGCTTGTCCATTCCGGTTTCTCTGGAATCCACTGGGTTGATGCAGTGCGCCTTGATTGCCGCAAACTCCTCGTCGCTTACGCTTCCTTCAATTACGTAAGTTGTCGCCGTCTTGATTACCGGCTTTTCATCCTCACGGATAAACTGTACGCACTGTACAGCAGAATCCGCTCTCTGGTCAAACTGTCCCGGCAGGTACTCTACGGAAAATGCCCGCTCGTCCTCTTTCATCGGGAAAGTCTCTTTATATAAGGTATCTACCGGCGGTTCCGCAAACACACCGTTGCACGCTCTCTCAAATGTCTCGTCTGACAGATTTTCAATATCATAGCGGATCAGCACACGGACATTGGTCACGCCGCAAATCCCCAGGTAACTTTTGATCTCGTGTTTTAATGCTTTCGCCTGTACGGCAAAATCCTGCTTTTTCTCTGCATATACACGTCTTACACCGCTCATGAATTTCCTCCATTCTTCTTTTTACAAGATTATTCGATTCTGACCCTAGTGTATCATACTTTTCTTGATAAGTATAATTAATATATTTAAATTTACTTATAAGTTGTCCTAATTTTCTTTTTTCTTCCTCCAGATCCGAAGTCCAATACAGATCAATTCAAAGAAAATCAGAAAAGCAACAAAAAATCCCCCGATCCGCAGTGTCATATCGAAGAAAAATCCTTCCGGAAGCATCCGGATCATATAATCCGTGGCCGGGTCAAACATCCACAGATCATTGTCGAAAAACAGCTCATGGAAAATGACAAAGCACCGGTCAAAGTTCACGGCAATCGCAATTCCCAGAGCTGCTACCAGCGCCAGAAATACCCCGACCGTGATCTTATAAGCCTTCGGCAGAATCCGTTTGAGATCCGCCTTCAAAATGAGCAGAAGCACTACCGCCGCAGCCAGTATAACCGCCGCATATCTTCTGAGGGCAAACCCTCCAAGAAACAGATCCCGGACCTCTCCCATGTGGAACCGGTCCTGCTCATTAAAAAAGTCCTGACGCTCCCCATCAATCGTAGTCATGACGGAAAGCTCCTCCCGGTCTCCTCGTAAGTAGGACATCATCTTTTCCGTAACATCCATGATGTCGTCCATCTCCATCGGGAGTGTCTCCTGAATTTCATACTTTTCATATTCTTTCTGGTAAAAACCAAAATCACTGTATGCTGCGATCTCGAAAGCACTCAGCAGTAAAATCAGAATCAGCGAAACCGCTGCCGCTGCTGTCAGAAATCCGTGTAGCACTTTTTTTGTCTTCATTCTTATCGCCGTTCCTTTCTGTCTGTCTTCTTTTCCTATTATATATGCTGTCGGCCCGTCCTTCCAGCAAAACTTTTGTGCCTTGTTTTTTTCCCATTCTTTCCTTATAATAAAACTAGAATTTATAAGGAGGACTTATGATGGATATCAACTATGAATTATATAAAGTTTTTTACTATGTTGCGTCAAGTTTAAGCTTCTCCGAAGCATCCAAGCAGCTTTATATTTCCCAGTCCGCAGTCAGCCAGTCAATCAAGGCTCTGGAAAAGAAACTGGATCAGGTCCTGTTTATCCGGAGTACAAAGAAAGTCCAGCTCACTCCGGAAGGGGAGATCCTTCTGCGCCATGTGGAACCGGCCATGAATCTGATCAAAAGAGGAGAAAACCAGCTTCTGGAATCCGCCTCCACAGGCGGTCAGATCCGGATCGGGGCAAGTGATACCATCTGCCGCTACTTTCTTGTACCGTATCTGGAGCGTTTTCACAGGAGTTTTCCAAGTTCTCACATCAAGGTGACAAACCAGACGTCCATCAAATGCGTGGATCTTCTGGAAAACGGACAGGTGGATCTGATTTTTATCAATTACCCTAACAATTATATCAACCAGCTTTCTACTGTCAAAAAGATCAAAACGTTCCGGGACGTCTTTGTCGCCAATGATTCCTTCTCCCACCTGAAAGGGAAGAAACTTTCCTACCAGGAACTTTTGGATCAACCGATCCTGATGCTGGACCGGAAAAGTACGACCAGTGAATTCCTTCACAGTCTTTTTCAGCAGCATCAGCTGGATCTGGTACCGGAAATCGAACTGAGCAGCAATGATCTTCTCATCGATCTTGCAAAAATCGGCCTTGGCATCGCTTTCATTCCGGATTACTGTTTAAGCCGTGACCCGGAAGGGCTCTTTATCGTGGAGACAAAAGAAGAGCTGCCAAAGCGGCAGCTCCTGATCGCCTACAATGACCGGATTCCGATGTCCCGGTCTGTACAGGCTTTTCTCGATTACTTCTAATCTTTGGATCACAGCCGGATCCTTACGTTTTCGGAGTGTTCTATGGCTGCGTCCTGGTTTCATCCCAGAATGCAGCCACCGCTTCGGCCGTCTGGGGAAGCCGGATGGAGAAAGCCTTGCTCCATTCTCTGGGAAAGACCGCCCGGTACTGTCGAAGCAGGAAACGGTCGTCCAGAAGAAAAATCATTCCTCTGTCCGTATCGGTTCGGATCACCCGTCCAGCCGCCTGCATGACTTTATTCATTCCAGGATACAGGTAGGCATAATCAAATCCGCTCATTCCTTTTTCATCAAAATACTGCTTTAACAGCTCTCTCTCCAGACAGACCTGGGGAAGTCCTGTGCCGACAATCCACGTCCCGATCAGCCGCTCTTCTGTCAGATCGATCCCCTCTGAAAAAATCCCGCCCATCACGCAGAATCCGATCAGTGATCCGTCCCGCTCTTCCTCAAAGTAATTCAGAAATTCTTCCCGTTCTTCCTCCGTCATGCCCGGATCCTGAATCAGGCAGAAAATCTCCTCCTCTTCTTTCTGAAGTGCCAAAAAGGCCTCATACACATCATTTAAAAACCGATAGGATGGGAAAAAGGCAAGATAATTCCCATTTTTCTTTCGAACCGTCTCCAGCATATATCTGGCATACCGCTCGTACATCTCCTCACTGCGCCTCGTATATCGGGTCGTAACATCGCTTCCGATCAGAACACTTTTATTCTCTTCCGGAAACGGGGTATGGGCATACACCGCATAGTCATCTGTCTGCGTGCTCAACAGCTTCTTATAATATTGAATCGGAAGCAGGGTGGCCGAAAAGAAGATCGTGCTGACTCCATAATTCAGATACTCGCTTAAATTGACCGCCGGATTCACGCAGAACAGCCGGACATAAAACTTCCCTTCTTCGGTAAGCTCCGTATAAATCATATAATTTTCGTCCAGTTTATCATGAATATACAGAAAGTCCCGAATCTCAAAATACAGATCCAGCACCTTCTCCCGAATCTCTTCCTGACTGCACTCTTCCAGAAAACGCTCTATTTCGGTCATCACATTCATCAGACGGAGCACCAAATGGGAGACACTGGAATATAAAGCATGTCCCGGGCATTCCCTTTTCAGTGTCAGAAGCTGCTCATTACACCCGCTGATGGCTTTTCCCAGTTTTGCATCCTCCTCTTTTACCGCTCTTCTGACCTCCAGAAAATCTTCCTTGCAGATGGAGGCACTGTACATGGATCTCCCCCTTTCCACCAGATTGTGCGCCTCGTCAATCAAAAAGAGATACGCCTTCTTCGCTCCTTCTCCGAAAAAGCGCCTGAGATGGGCATTCGGATCAAATACATAATTGTAATCACAGATGACCGCATCAGTCCAGACAGAAAGATCCAGCGCCATCTCAAACGGACATACGGTATGCTTTCTTGCATAGGATTCAATCTGATCCCTGCTCATATCATCGGTGTGGGTCAGCATATCAAAGACCGCATCATTGACCCGGTCAAAGTGTCCTTTCGCATACGGGCAGGCATCCGGATTGCATTCCGCTTTTTCACAAAAGCAGATCTTCTCTTTTGCAGTCAGAGTAATAACCTTGCAGGCCAGTCCCTGCTCCTTTAACGTAAGGAAAGCCTTTTCCGCCACTGTCCTTGTGATCGTCTTGGCTGTCAGATAGAAGATCTGATTCGCCAGTCCTTCGCCAACCGCCTTTACCGCAGGGAACACTGTCGCCATCGTCTTCCCTACTCCTGTCGGCGCCTGAATAAACAGCTTCTTCTTCCTGAGAATCGACCGGTACACCGATACCACCAGATCTTTCTGCCCTTCCCGGTAACCGAAAGGGAACTCCACCTGTTTGATGGACTGATTCCTCTTTTGCCTCCACTCTATCTGAAAAACGGCCCATTTTTCATACCGGTGCACCAGATCAAAAAACCATTTCTTCAGTTCTTCACAGGAAAAAGTCTGATAAAAACGCTTTACTTCCTCTGTCTCCATCTGACAGTAGGTCATCTGTACTCCGATTTCAGAAAGTTCCTTTATGCTGGCGTATATATAGGCATAGCACTTTGCCTGGGCCAGATGCACCTTCTTCGGTTCTTTGATCAGATCCAGATCCTGCAGGATTCCCTTGATTTCATCCACTGCGGTCCGGCCATCCTCCTCAATAATTCCGTCCGCTCTTCCCTCCACTATAATATCCAGTTTCTCACACGGCACGACAATCTGAAGCGGCACCTCCGCATGATATCCGCCTCCCATCTGTCTTTGAATTTTCCGATGAATCCTTCCCCCAAGCAGCATGGCCTCTTTATCCGTTGTGCCTCCCTGTCTGCTGTCCAGATCTCCCTCTCTTAGAATAAACTCCACCAGATTTCGGACCGAAATCCGTACCTTCTCCTCTTTTTTCTCTTCCATCCCGGGTCACGTCTTTTCTTGCATTTTTGTCTAATCTTGTTTATTATAACATAAACACAGTATAAAAAAGAAGTGCTTCCCCGTCTTGTCGGAATGGAAACACTTCTTTTTTATACCCTGCCAAATGCCGCCTTATGCGACACAGAATTTATTCAAAGTTGCTTCAAAATGCGGATCGATTCCAGCATACTGCACAGTCAGAGTTTTGTTCAGATCGAGACTGAAAACGCCTAAAATCGATTTGGCATCTACGATGAATCGATTGTAAAATACATCGATATCAAAATCGCACTTTTCTGCGGATGTGACAAACTCATGGACATCTGCAGGGGTCAATTTGATTTTTCGTTTATGTTCCATTTGAATACACTCCCTTCTGTGTTCCCATGTATTATGCCATCATCTTTTTTGAAAATCAATCTGTAAAAATGCCAGTATTTTCCAGGTTTTCCTCTTTTCTTTGTCGAAACCGCTCAAAAAATCCGCAAAATGAAACTCCTGTCCTAAGACTGCTCTCCGTCCCGGTATTCTATCATTTCGCCCCGGTAGCGCAGCGGCATATTCATCTGCTGAAGCTTCAAATTCTTCCTTTCCTGAATCGTCACGCTCTTTTTAAATCCCTTCCATAATCTCTGCCACTCTTTTTCCTTTTCCGAAAACGATTTTTCTATTTCCCATTTGCGCTCTTCATCTCTGATAATCAGCCATGGCTTCTGTTTCGGGTGGATCAGAAAAGAAGCATGTGTCTCATCGCAGATCACAAAATCTTCCAGCGGGAACCGGTTGGAAAAATGATCAGCAATCCCCGGAAGGACAAAATTATGCGGTGTAATGCTGGCATAAAGAATCCCTCCTTCCAGCTCCTGAAAACGAAGAAACTCTTTCCACGCATGTGTTTCCCTGCCAACATTTCTGCTCAGTTCAAACACACGGCGCACCTCCGGATGGGAGAGATGCCCCATAATCTTCTTCCCGTCGGGAAGGTTTCTTGCCTCCATCATCATACGAAGAATCGCCGTTCCCTTTCCGGGATCTTCTGAAAGCAAGGCATATCCGACAGACAGTTCAGCCTCCTCTCCCAGATGGCGGTGAATCAGCCTGCGGACTGCCTCTGCTTTCTTTTCATCCTCTCTCACTTCCCGGTACTCACAGAACATCTCCTGCTGCACACTGCCCCAGAAAACAATCCCTGCCTCCTGGTCACTCCTGTCAAAGGTCCACGCATCATAGATGGCGGAGAGTACTCCTGTCATGGTCTCCGTACAGATATATCTTCGTTTCATCTTCCCACTTCCCCGATCTTCATGTCATCAAAAAGCGACAGCTGCCTGTAGGTAATCTCCCCAAGTCTCCCCGGAAGCTTCTCCCTCGGATCCAGAAGATTCCTTAAAATATAATCTTCATCCATCCGTATCGGATACATCATCTTCCCTTTGCATGTCACAAAATAAAGCGCCCGCTTCAACACAACGCCCATTTTCTTCAAATCTGTGAAATCCAGCGTTCCTGTTCTTCTTGCCCGCACAATCCGTCTGGCGGATGTATAGCCGATCCCCGGCACCCGAAGCAGCATCTGGTAATCAGCCCGGTTGACCTCCACCGGAAAATACTCCAGATGCCGCAGGGCCCAGTCGCACTTCGGATCCAGAACCAGATTGAAATTCGGGCGTTCTTCCGATAAAAGCTCCTCTGCCGAAAAATGATAATACCGCAGAAGCCAGTCCGCCTGGTACAATCTATGCTCCCGAAGAAGCGGCGGCCCAAGGTCCGTCCTTGCAGGAAGAGCAGAATCTTCATTCACATGAACAAACGCCGAGTAAAACACCCTCTTTAACTCAAACTTCTGATAAAGAGACTCTGCCACACGGATAATCTGATAATCGCTCTCCGGTGTTGCCCCGATAATCATCTGCGTACTCTGTCCTGCCGGAACAAACTGCGGCGCGTGCCGGTACAGCGCAAGCTCATGTGTATTCTCCTCCCGTTTCTTCTGTACATATCGCATCGGAGATAAAATATTTTTCCGGCTCTTATGAGGTGCCAGAAGATGCAGGCTCTCAGCCGTAGGAAGCTCCAGATTAATACTCATTCTGTCCGCAAGAAATCCCGTCATCCGAATCAGATCCTGAGATGCACCCGGTATTGCCTTTACATGAATATAACCCTGAAACCGGTACTGTGACCGCAGCCGGTATAAAGTCTCATAAATCAGGCGCATCGTATAGTCCGGACTTTTCATAATACCGGAACTTAAAAACAATCCTTCTATATAATTTCTCCGGTAAAACTCAATCGTAAGCCGGCAGACCTCATCCGGGGTAAAGGATGTCCGCTCCACATCATTGGACGCACGGTTAATACAGTACTTACAGTCAAAAATACATTCATTGGTAAACAGGATCTTTAAGAGGGAGACGCACCGTCCGTCCGGCGTAAAACTGTGGCAGATCCCTGCTTTCTCGCAATTCCCGATTCCAGTTCCGTCTCCCCTTCTCTGAGTGCCGCTGGAAGTACATGCCACGTCATATTTGGCTGCGTCAGAGAGAATGCTCAGCTTCTCATACAGCGTCTTTTCTTTCTGAATCCGAAAACAATCCACGTATCTCCCCTCCTCTTTTCGAACATATGTTCTTTTTATTATGATAGCACATACGTTCGGCATGCGCAAGGAGAAATTAAAAAACTCCATACAGGCAATGTTCTGTCTGTACAGAGTTTCTGATTATTTCCATATGCAGTTTTTCTCCAGCACTCTTACGATTTCCTTTAATCCCTCTTCGTCTTCCTCGGAAAAGCGTCCCACAAGCGGGCTGTCAATATCCAGCACTCCAATGACGTCGTCTCCGTCGTGGATCGGAAGGACAATCTCGGAATTCGATGCGCTGTCACAGGCGATATGCCCTTCAAATTCATGTACGTCGTACACTCTGAGCACCTGATCTTTCTGTGCCGCAGTTCCGCACACTCCCTGTCCCAGAGGGATCCGGATACAGGCTGTCTTTCCCTGAAATGGTCCAAGGTAAAGCGCTCCATCCTCCATCAGATAAAATCCGGCCCAGTTCAGATCCGGGAGTATCTGCCAGAGTAATGCGGACGCATTGGCCAGATTCGGAATAGGACGGCTCTGCGTCCCGGTCAGTGCATCCATCTGTTCTTTTAAAAGGCGATAATCGATCATGATTCCAACACCTGTGCTGCATCGCTTAAGTATGCATTGTTCACCTGGTCAAAGGCTTCGTTTTCCACTGCTTCTGTCAGCTTCGGATCGATCGGAATCCGGCCGAGTACCGGAATCTCCAGTTCTTTTGCAATGTCTTCAATATGACTCTTTCCAAAGACCTCGATCTTCCGTCCGCAGTCCGGGCACTCCAGATAACTGAAGTTTTCCACGATTCCAAGTACCGGAATATTCATGTCTTTTGCCATATGATATGCTTTCTTTACAATCATGCTGACAAGATCCTGCGGAGATGTCACAATTACGACACCGTCCACCGGAAGAGACTGGAATACCGTAAGCGGTACATCTCCGGTTCCAGGAGGCATATCTACGAAGAGATAATCTACGTCACCCCACATGACATCGGTCCAGAACTGAGTCACCACGCCTGCGATGATCGGTCCTCTCCAGATGACCGGGGTATCTTCTTTCTCCAGAAGCAGATTGACAGACATGATCTTCGTTCCGTCTTTTGCTACGCAAGGAAGCATTCCCTCTTCATTTCCAAGGGCCTGCTCATGGATTCCATACATCTTCGGGATCGATGGCCCTGTGATATCTGCATCCAAAATTCCCGCCGTATATCCTTTCTCAATCATCATTCTTGCAAGGGATGCCGTAACCATGGATTTACCGACTCCACCTTTTCCGCTGATGACTCCGATCACTTTTCTGACCGCTGAATACGGATTCGCCGGTTTTCTGAAATCCTTCTTCTGGCTGGTACATGTCGATGCATGAGCGCATCCGGCACATCCTTCTGAAGGACAGCTTTCCTGTTTCTTTTCTTCTGCCATGTCTTTAATGCTCCTATTCCTCTACTGCTGCGATCACTTCGATCTCGCAAAGTACATTCTTCGGCAGTTCCTTCACTGCCATGCAGCTTCTTGCCGGTTTGGATGTGAAATATTTTGCGTATACTTCATTAAATGCTGCAAAATTAGCCATATCGCTTAAGAAGCATGTTGTCTTTACAACATGATCAAAATCTGTTCCTGCTGCTTTTAATACTTCGCCGACATTCTTGCATGCCTGCTCTGCCTGACCTTCAATTGTGTCAGCCTCTACTGTATCCGTTGCCGGATTGATCGGAATCTGTCCTGCTGAGTAAAATACTCCTCCTGATACATATCCCTGAGAATAAGGCCCTAATGCTTTTGGTGCTTTTTCTGTTGCTACTACTTTCATCGTCTGTCACTCCTCTTATCGATATTTACAGTGTATTACTGCATCTTGTTATAGTATAACACCTTTTCTCCTGCTTTGGCAATTGCTAGTGATTGGCTTTCCGGAAAATTTCCAGCACATCGGAAGCGTCGAGCGGGCGGAGTACGGAAAGCCGGACGGTATCATTCATCGTCGCGTCCATAGCCAGCTCTTCCAGTGTTTTTTCATCCTGAATTCCGATTCCGAGTTCCCCAAGCGATACCGGCATTCCAATGCTTTTAAAATAGGATACGGTCTTTTCAATTCCTTCTCTTGCCGTTTCTTCCCTGCTGCCTTCAATGCCCCAGACCTGTTTTGCGTAGTGGACAAACCGGTTCACATCATTGGTCCACACATACTCCGCCCAGGAGCCCCAGACTGCGGTAAGAGTTGCCCCATGGGCACAGTCAAATCTTGCACTCAAGGCATGCCCCAGCTTGTGGACAGAAAAGTCTTTTGCTCTTCCAAGGCCCGTCAGGTTGTTATGGGAAAGACTGCCGCACCACATCAGCTCGCTCATGGCATCATAATCCGCCGGATTTTGAAGCGCCTTTCTTCCACTGTCGATAACGGTCCGCAGAAGTCCCTCCGCGATCTCATCCGTCATCCGGTTTTTCTGGTCCGGAATAAAATACCGTTCCAGTGTGTGCATCATGATATCCGCAATCCCGCATCCGATCTGGTATTTCGGAAGTGTAAAGGTAAGCTCCGGATTCATAATGGCAAAGGCCGGCCGGTTCAGCTCCGTTCCGAGACCCGATTTCTTCCCGATCACTTCATTGGTAAGGACCGCAGAGTCGCTTGTCTCACTTCCCGCGGCCGGAATCGTCAGCACAACGCCGACCTTTGTCGTCCTGGTCAGAGGCACTTTCTTCATCCAGATATCCCAAAGAGGAATCCCGGGATTTGCCACTCCATGGGCAATGGCCTTGGCCGTATCGATAGCGCTGCCTCCACCTACGCCCAGGATAAAATCCACCTTCTCCCGGATCCCTTTTTCCACCCCCTCTTCCGCAAATGCAAGCCCTGGATTTGGTTTTACGCCTCCAAACTCTGCATAGGCGATTCCCTCTTCTTCCAGCGACTTTTCAATCCGCTCCAGCAGTCCCGATCTTCTGGCGCTGCCTCCGCCGTATACAATCAGCGCTTTTGTCCCTCCATGCTTTTTCACTTCTCTGCCGCAGGAAACTTCTGTGTCTTTTCCAAACACAATCTCTGTCGGCACACAATATGTAAAATTCCGCATCTATCGTCCTCCTTCCAAGACTGTTTCTTAGCCTATTTTACCATAATCTTTTTCCTGCTGCCATTTCCCGGTTCATTTTTCAGAAGTATTTGAACTATCACAACAAATATGTTATCCTAAACTATAAAGATACTATATATGGAAGGAGGCACTCTGTTGAAGATACAGGAATCCGCTGAAAATTATCTGGAAACAATCCTGATGCTGGGAAAAGAAAAAGGAAATGTCCGTTCTATTGATATCGCAACTGCTCTTTCTTTTTCAAAGCCGAGTGTCAGTGTCGCCATGAAAAACCTGCGGGAGAATGGATATATTTTAATGGACAAGGACGGCTATATCGCATTGACAGAAAAGGGGCATGAGATTGCTGAGACCATTTACGAGCGTCACACCCTTCTTTCCAGCTTCCTGATGTATCTCGGCGTTTCCAGGGAAACTGCCACTCAGGACGCCTGCCGGATTGAACATGTCATCAGCCCGGAAAGTTTTGAGGCCTTAAAGCAGCATGTATACAGCCACAAGGAAATTATGGATTTAAATGATGTGAAGATGTAGTCAAAACAGGGAGGCATAACCTCCCTGTTTTTTCCTTCCTGTTTAGTTGAGGAAATTTTCAATGATGACGCCTTCCGCTTCCTCCTCATTAAGTCCAAACGTCTGAAGCTTCAAAAGCTGTTCACTGTTGATCCTTCCAATTGCCGCTTCATGTATAATCTGAGCATCCACATTTCTCGCGTCAATCTCCGGAATGGAGCGTACCTGAGCATCATTCATAATAATCGAATCACACTGAATATGGGCATGGCAGGCCGCCTTTCCGACTGCCCTCGGATGGAAGGTCTGGATGGACTCTCCCTTTGCCACGGACCGTGAAATGATCTGTGCCGAGCTTGCATCCCCGTTCATAATCACCTTCATGTTGGAGACCGCTTCCTGTTTATCGTGTGTCATCAGTTTTTCTGTCACGGTAAGACGGCTTCCCGCCTCCATGGTAATATCGGTTTCCCTTTTTGTCGAGTCCACTCCCTCGATCTGTACCGTGTCCATGGTAAAAATGGAGTTTTCGCCGACATAGATATCGGTTACCGGATTTAAGATACGGGCTCCTGTTCCTTCTCCTTCACCATAATGCTTTTCTTCGTAATGGACGGACGCATTCTTTCCGATATGGAACGTATGAATTCCGTCATGTCTTGCATCGTTGCATCCGGAATTGTGGATTCCGCATCCTGCAATGATGGTTACCTTTGCTCCATCCTCAATGTAAAAATCGTTGTAGACAACATCTGTCATTCCGGAACTGGAAACAACAACCGGAATGTGTACCGTCTCTCCGTTCGTATCTTTATCAATATAGATATCAATTCCCTGCCTGTCCTCTTTTTTGCGGATTTTGACATGCTCGCTGTCCCCGTGGCAGATGGAAATTCCGTTTTCACGCAGATTGAAGGCTCCTTCCTGTTTGAATCCTTCCCCGTCAATCATACGAAGTACTTTCTCTGTAATCTTATCCAGCATCATCTTCTTGCACCTTCTTCCTTCTTATACCGCTGCGCCCTGATTTTTCAGGCACTGTGGATGGCTGATGGCTTCTCCTGTCAAATACGGCAGAATCTCCTGTGTTGGTCCGCACTTTGTCACCTGTCCGCCGTCAATAATCATGACACGGTCCGCCATTTGAATAATCCGTTCCTGATGAGAGATCAGAAGCAGACTCTCCTTTTTCTCCGTATGAAGCTTTTGAAATTCTTCTACCAGCATGGCAAAACTCCAAAGATCAATCCCGGCCTCCGGTTCATCAAAAATGCAGAGCTTATGCTTTTTCACAAGAACCGTGGCAATCTCAATCCGCTTCATCTCGCCTCCGGAAAGAGTCGCATCCACTTCCCGGTCCAGATATTCCTCCGCGCAGAGGCCTACCCGGCTCAAAAGCCCGCAGCAGATATGCTTCGGAAGATCCGTTCCCGCAGCCAGGCTCAGCAGTCTTCTGACAGTCATTCCTTTAAACCGGGGCGGCTGCTGAAACGCAAAACCAATTCCAGCTTTCGCACGCTCATAAATCGGAAGACTCGTAATGTCCTGCCCGTCCAGCCAGATCTTCCCTTCGGTCGCTTTATAAAGCCCCATCATGAGTTTGGCAATCGTGGATTTGCCTCCGCCGTTTGGTCCGGTCACAACGAGCATCTCTCCGTCTTTTACTTCAAAGCTGACATCTTTTAGTATTTCCTGCTTTTTTCCATCTTCTTCTATTTCATAAGAAAGGTGTTCTACTTTCAGCATGTTTCCCCATCTCCTTTTATCTGTTCATGATTTAGTATGCCAAAAAGATGCCGTAAAGTAAACACACATTCCTGCTTCTTTACAACATCTTTTTCCTATTTACTGCCGTCTGTCTTCAGCGCCCGCATGGCATTAAGGATTGCGATGACTGCAACTCCGACATCGGCAAAAACCGCTTCCCACATATTGGCCATTCCAAATGCGCCCAGAACCAGCACGAGCGCCTTCACCGCGAGAGCAAATACAATATTCTGGCGGACAATCCGAATGGTCTTTCTGGCAATCGCCGTAATCTTCGCGATTTTGGCCGTATCATCATCCATCAGGACAATGTCCGCCGCCTCAATGGCCGCATCTGATCCCATGCTTCCCATGGCAATTCCCACATCTGCCCTTCCAAGAACCGGAGCATCATTGATACCGTCCCCGACAAAGGCAAGTTTTGCTCTTTTTTCTCCACTGCCGCTCATCTCGTCAAGAAGCTGTTCCACCAGTTCTACCTTATCTCCCGGCAGTAGTTCTGTATAGACTTCATCGATTCCCAGCTCTTTTGCCGCTTCCTCCCCGGCCTCTTTTTTATCTCCGGTTAACATCACGGTCTTTTTCACGCCGGACTGTTTGAGAAGGCGGATTGTCTCCGGCGCCTGCTCTTTGATCGTATCGGAAATTACAACTGTTCCTTCAAATTTTCCGTCCAATGCGAGATATACAACCGTTCCGATACCCCGGTACGGCTCAAACGAGATCCCGTATGTCTGCATCAGCTTCCCGTTTCCGGCAAGAAGCTCTTTTCCCCGGTAAACGGCACAGATCCCGCATCCTGAGATTTCTTTTGCATCACTGATCTTTTCCGGCGTTACATCCTTTTTTTCTTCCAGATATGCTTCCCGTATGGACTGGGCAATAGGGTGATCGGAATACGCTTCCGCCGCGTAGGCAAGGGTTAAAAGCTCCCTTTTCTTCTGCTCCGGGAGAACCTCAGTCACCTTGAATTCCCCTTTTGTCAGTGTTCCGGTCTTGTCAAAAACAACTGTCTCCACATCCGCCATCGCTTCCAGATAATTGCTTCCTTTCACAAGTACCCCGGCCTTGGATGCAGCCCCGATACCACCAAAAAAACTGAGCGGTACAGAGATTACCAAAGCACACGGACACGAAATCACGAGAAAGATACACGCCCTCTGGATCCAGTTACTCCATCCTCCTCCCAGAACGACTGGAGGGAGAATCGCAAGAATCACTGCCGCAATGACAACTACCGGAGTATAATACTTTGCGAATCTGGTAATGAAGTTTTCCACTTTTGCCTTCTTGCTGCTGGCATTTTCCACCATCTCCAGAATCTTGGAAACTGTAGAATTCTCAAACTCTTTTGTCACACGTACATGGAGGATACCGTTTCCGTTAATACATCCGCTGATGATATCGGATCCCGGAGTCACTTTCCTTGGAACCGATTCTCCTGTCAATGCGGATGTATCGATCATAGAAGTTCCATCCACCACCACTCCGTCAAGCGGAATCCGCTCACCCGGTTTAATGATAATCACACTTCCAGTCTGAACATCATACGGATCGACCTGGACAAGCTGTCCATCCTCCTCCATGTTGGCATACTCCGGACAAATATCCATCAGTTCCGCGATCGATGCCCTTGAACGGTTCACCGCATAGCTCTGGAACCATTCCCCTACCTGATAAAAGAGCATGACGGCAACCGCTTCCGCATATTCACCTACTCCAAATGCCCCGAAAGTAGCAAGCGTCATAAGAAAGTTTTCATCAAAAATCTGTCCGTTCCGGATATTTCTGGCTGCCTTCCACAAAATATCCCAGCCTATTACCAGATATGGAATCAGATAAAGAAGAAATCCTTTCGGAAATTCTTTCATTCCTTTCACAGTTCCTGTCTCTTTAAGAATCAAGAGTACTGCATAGAGAAGAAATGCCACAGCAATTCTTACCAGCATCTTTTTCTGCTTTTTCGTCATTTTCCTTTTCCCTTCCGGCAGGCCTGTGCTTCCCACTGCCAGCCTGTATAACCATTCCGGATCCTGGCATTTGTCTCAATCCTGGAATTCCGGTATTTTATTAAAACATATGAGCAATTATTCATACATTCCGTTTTAACTATACATAGAATTGCAAGCCCTGTCAATAGGTTTTCAGAAAATCTTCCGAACGGGTTTTCAGCAGAAAAAAAAGCTGCGGGTTGCTTCTCCCCGCAGCTGTATGTTTTCTTAATCGTCCCTCTCCTCGAAGGTCTCTTTTAATTTGTCCATAAAGCCTTTTTTCTTCGGTTTCTCCGGTTTTTCTTTTTCCGGTTCCGGCTGATTCAGGGAATTGCCTGAAAGAGCGTCAAACCGTTTGAGTGCTTCCTTTGCTTCCGGACTTAATTTTTCCGGTGTCTGGATCACAAGGGTGACGTACTGGTCTCCCCTCACCTTTGGATTCCGCACGGACGGTACTCCTTTGCCTTTCAGTCTTACCTTCGTATCTGTCTTTGTTCCAGGTTTAACAGTATAGATGACTTCCCCATCCACCGTCTTGATGCGCACATCTCCGCCGAGGGCTGCCTGTGCAAATGAAATCGGCGCTGTGGAGAAAATATTCATGTCCTGTCTCTGGAAGATCGGATGTCTGGATACCGTTACTTCCACAAGCAGATCTCCTCTTGGTCCTCCATTGGTACCCGGCTCACCTTTGTCCCGTATTCTGACACTCTGTCCATTGTCGATTCCGGCCGGAATTGATACCTGAATGGTTTTCTTGCTTGAGATATAACCAGTCCCTGCGCAGTCCGGACACTTTTCACGAATAATCTTGCCGGAGCCATGACAGTCCGGACATGTCTGTACATTCTGCACCGTTCCAAAGAAAGACTGTGAGGTGTAGACAACCTGGCCTCTGCCGCCACATCTCGGACACGTCTCCGGACTGGTTCCCGGTTTTGCTCCTGTTCCCTGACATTTCTCACATGGATCTTTCAGAACGATCTCAATTTCCTTTTCACAGCCGAACACAGCCTCTTCAAAGGTGATCCGGACTCCTTTCCGGATATTCATCCCCTTCATCGGGCCGTTACTGGTGCGGCCGCTTCTTCTTCCGCCGCCGAAAAAGTCTCCGAAAATATCACCGAAAATATCGCTGAAATCCGCACCGCTGAAATCAAAGCCGCCGAATCCGCCTGCACCGCCTGCACCGCCGCCTTCAAATGCCGCATGACCAAACTGATCATACTGACGGCGCTTATCCGGATCACTTAATACAGCATACGCTTCAGAAGCTTCTTTGAACTTTCTTTCTGCTTCCGCATCTCCTGGATTCATATCCGGATGATATTTTTTCGCAAGCTGACGGTATGCTTTTTTCAGTGTTGCGTCATCGGCATCTCTGGATACTCCCAGGACTTCATAGTAGTCTCTCTTTGCCTCTGCCATAATCGTTACCTTCCCTTTCTATACAGTAGGCGCTGCCGCGTATCCTACATTTCGGTATCGGGGACCCCGGATCAAGCCGGAATCCACACACGCACAGAGATTGCGCCGGGCGCAATCTCTGTGTTCTGCCTGTTATCCGGCAGGATTATACTTCTTTATAGTCTCCGTCTACGACATCGTCATATCCTTCCGGTGCCGGTCCTGACTGTGCATTTCCACCCTGAGGTCCTGCTCCCTGAGCACCGCCCTGTGGATTTGCCTGCTCATACATCTTTGTGAAAAGTTCCTGAGAACTTGTCATCAGTTTCTCTTTTGCAGCTTTGATTTCAGCGATATTCGCTTCTGTCATTTCTTCTGCATTCGGATATTTTGCAAGGATATCCTTAAGAGCCTGAATATCAGCCTCTACTGCTGATTTTCCGGCTGCATCGATCTTGTCTCCAACATCTTTAAGTGCTTTTTCTGTCTGGAATACAATCGCATCTGCCTCATTCTTTGTATCAACAGCTTCTTTTCTCTTCTTGTCTGCCGCTTCAAATTCTGCTGCTTCTTTAACTGCTCTGTCGATATCTTCATCAGACATGTTGGAACCTGCTGTAATTGTGATGTGCTGTTCTTTTCCTGTTCCAAGGTCTTTTGCAGATACATTTACAATACCATTTGCATCGATATCGAATGTTACTTCAATCTGCGGGATTCCACGTGGTGCCGGCGGAATTCCATCCAGTCTGAACTGTCCGAGGGACTTGTTGTCTCTTGCGAACTGTCTTTCACCCTGTACAACATTGATATCTACTGCTGTCTGGTTGTCTGCAGCTGTAGAGAAGATCTGGCTCTTCTTTGTCGGGATTGTTGTATTTCTTTCAATCAGCCTTGTTGCAACACCACCCATTGTTTCGATGGAAAGTGACAGTGGTGTAACATCAAGAAGAAGGATGTCGCCTGCGCCTGCTTCTCCGGCAAGTTTACCACCCTGGATGGAAGCACCAAGTGCAACACATTCATCCGGATTCAGAGATTTGCTTGGCTCTTTTCCTGTCAGCTGTCTTACTTTATCCTGTACAGCCGGAATACGTGTAGAACCACCTACCAGAAGTACCTGGCCAAGATCTGACGGACGAAGTCCTGCGTCAGAAAGCGCTCTCTGAACAGGCTCTGCTGTCTTTTCTACCAGATCGCTTGTCAGTTCATCAAATTTTGCTCTTGTCAGATCCATATCAAAATGTTTCGGTCCTTCAGATGTTGCTGTGATGAACGGAAGGTTGATATTGGTTGTTGTAGCGGAAGAAAGTTCTTTCTTTGCTTTTTCTGCCGCTTCTTTTAATCTCTGAAGAGCCATCTTGTCATTAGAAAGGTCTACGCCTTCTTTTGCCTTGAAATCAGCCAGCATGTAGTCTGTGATCTTCTGGTCGAAGTCGTCACCGCCAAGTCTGTTGTTTCCGGCTGTGGAAAGTACTTCGATAACACCGTCTCCGATATCGATGATGGAAACGTCGAATGTACCGCCGCCAAGGTCGTATACCATGATCTTCTGTTCTTTTTCATTGTCAAGTCCGTAAGCAAGTGCTGCTGCTGTAGGCTCGTTGATGATACGTTTTACATCCAGTCCTGCGATTTTACCGGCATCCTTTGTTGCCTGACGCTGTGCATCATTAAAGTAAGCAGGCACTGTAATAACTGCTTCTGTCACTTTCTCACCAAGGTATCCTTCTGCGTCTGCTTTCAGTTTCTGAAGGATCATTGCAGAAATCTCCTGCGGAGAATACTGTTTTCCGTCGATGTTTACTTTCTCATTTGTTCCCATCTTCCTTTTGATGGAAGAAATTGTTTTGTCTGCATTTGTAACTGCCTGACGTTTTGCAGGTTCACCTACAAGACGTTCTCCGTTCTTTGTAAATGCGACTACAGATGGAGTCGTTCTTGCGCCTTCTGTATTTGCGATAACGGTCGGCTGTCCACCTTCCATTACGGCAACACAACTGTTTGTTGTACCTAAGTCAATACCAATAATTTTGCCCATAATGCATTCCTCCTGATTTATTTCATTTTTCTTAATTAGCTACTTTTACCATGCTGTGTCTTACCACACTGTCACGGTACATATACCCTTTCTGGAATTCCTCCACGATAATATTCTCACCGGCTTCTTCGTCTTCCACATGCATCACCGCATTATGAAAGTCCGGATTGAATTCCTGTCCCAGGGCCTCGATCTGCTTGACGCCTGCGTCTTCCAGCGTCTTCATAAGCTGTCTATATACTTTATCCATGCCGTCTACAAACGGATCGTCTTTCTTTCCGTCTTCAACGCTCTGGAACCCTCTCTCGAAATTATCGATAACAGGCAGGATCTTCTCAATGATGTCCTTTGCTCCAATCTCATACATGGCCGATTTTTCTTTTTCAGTACGCTTTCTGTAATTGTCAAACTCCGCCATCTGGCGTGTCAGCTTATCGGTCAGATCTTCGATCTTCTCATCTTTTGGATCCTTTTTATTCTTTCTTTTAAAGAATCCCTTCTTTTCTTTGCCGTCGTCCGAAGCTTCCTGGCCGTCTGTGCTTTCCGGCGCGCCGGTCTCTTCCGCTTCATCCTGTGCGGTTTCATCCTCTACAGGAATCTCACCGTTTTGCTCAGCCTGCTTTTTCGCTTCTTCTACGGCCTCTTTTACCATTTCTTCCTGATTCTTACTTTCTCCCACCAGGATACCACCTTTCTGCTTTTGCTCTATTCTTTTTTGTGAAATATCGTATCCAGCTCAGTCTGCAGTGTTTTCAGTGTGTCCATGACATGTTCATAGTCCATACGCTTCGGTCCGATAATCCCTATCGTTCCCTGCATGCCTTCTCCTAATTCATAGGTTGCTGTCACAATACTGCAGTCCTTCATGTTCTGTACCGGAGTCTCATTTCCGATATAAACCTGTATTCCCTTAGTGTCACTGGAAAGTGTCTGGGTGACAAGTTCCGAAAGCTGCTGTTTTTCCTCAAAGGCACTGATGATTTCCTGTGCGCTTTGCTTGTCGGATAATTCCGGATAACGGAAAATGTTGGTGGCTCCGCTTGTATAGATCTCCATGTCCTGATCGAGCTGAATCACATTGCCTACCGCATCCAGCACATCGCTGATCACTCCGCTGTGAATGCCTGCCTGTTCTTTGAGCTTGGCAATCAGTCCCAGTGTAATCTGATCGATGGACATGCCGTTCAGCGTCGTATTCAAAAGCATGTTCAGCTTTAGAAGCGTCTCGCTTCCCAGATCCTGGTCAACCCGGATGATCTGGTTCTTGACAATGTTTCCTTCCAGCACAATGACTGCGATCAACTGTTCCTCATCAACCTGGGAAAGCTGAATAAATTTCAGCCGGTTTTTCATGCTGACAGGCGCGGATACCATCGTGGCGTAATTTGTATTGTTAGCCAGTACTTTCGCCGCCTGTTTCAAAAGCTGATCCATCTTATCCGCCTTCTGAAGCATCTGTTCCTTGATTTCCGTCACTTCCTGCTCTTTATCCTGCATGAGCATATCGACATAAAGCCGATATCCCTTGTCAGACGGAATACGTCCTGCAGACGTATGAGGCTGAAAAATATATCCAAGTTCTTCCAGATCCGCCATCTCATTCCGGATTGTAGCGGAACTTAAATTCAGATCGGTGTACTTGGAAATTGTTCTGGAACCAACCGGCTCACCTGTCTCCAGATAGTTCTGAATGACTGCTTTTAATATCTTCAGTTTTCTTTCACTCAGTTCCCGGATTAATTCCATTCAGATCCTCCTTCCGTCTTATTAGCACTCATTTATTTCGAGTGCTAATATCTACGTTTACTAATTTAGCACTCCCGCACACATTTGTCAACACCGATTCTGTATCTTTTTTGTGTCTTTCTACATATTCAGAAGTCCCACAGCAAGGATTATCATTCCATACGCTACCCACTGCCTTTTCGTAAGTTTCTCTTTGAAAAGGATCACTCCTGCTACTCCTATTACCGCCATCGCCGCAATGCTATAGGTCGGATAGGCAATGACCGCAGGGACATCGGCCAGTGCCCACAGCAGAAACCGGGCCGAAAAATAATTTGGAATTCCAATGAGAACTCCAAATAGAATTTCATTTTTTGTAATCCGCTCCCTGTTTCGTGCAACAAGCAGACCACTGATTACTCCGGAAACAAGAAAGGAAAGCATCAGGAAAAAGCTTCCAAAGGATGTTTTCCCGTATGCGTCATAAAACTTGGCCATGGCATCTCCCAGGCCTCCGCCAAGTAAAAGAAGTACAAGTCCGGCCTTGGAGCTTCCTCCCGTCCGGACCGCTCCTTTCTCCAGATTGATGAGCAAAATGGCAACCACCGCAATCAGAAGTCCGATTCCCTGGTTCCATCCCGGTTTTTCTCCAAACCAGAGGACTGCAAGCGCGGACGGGACGATCACGCCAAGCTTCATAAAGGTAGAGGACAGGATAACGCCGTTTTTCCGCACATTCCACTGCAGGAGAATGAACGCCCCGCAGTAAAGCAGACCGGTCACCACGCCAAATCCCACGGCTGTCATAGTACCGGCTTCCCCGATATGTCCCAGGTTTTTTCCCGTTGTCAAAAGCCCTGCAATGACGCAGACCGCGTAGTTCATCAGCAGAATCCCGTATTTTCCCCGGCAGTACGTCTCGCTTGCACGCATAAAAACCGAAACTCCTGCGCTGCAGAGAATTGCCAGAATCAAATTGATCATATTTCTTCCTCCTCTTCCTTCAGAAAGCAGGCCATCACATAATTGCTCACATCAATTCCATGGTCTGTCAAGGCAATACGCCCCTGCTTTCTTTGTATGAGATGCTCCTGTTCCAGTTCCCGGATCTCATCTCCATAAATTTCTTCCACCGTATGGTGAAACCGCGCCGCAAACTCTGCTTCGGAAACACCTTCCATCATTCTAAGCCCCAGAAACATCGTCTCTTCCTGAGCTTCCCGCCCGGATAGTTTCTGCACTTCTTCCCTTGTCAGAAGCAGCGCTTCTTTCGGCTCGTTTTCACTCCAGATTTCCACATATTTCTTCCTGTCCCGGAGATTACTCCACCTCTGCTCTTCAAAAAGAGAGGCTGCCCCGACTCCAAATCCCAGATACGGAATTCTTCTCCAATAACCGATATTGTGTCTGCATTCTTTCCCTTTCTTTGCGTAATTGGAAATTTCGTACCGTTCATATCCGTATCCGTGCAGAATCTCTTTTGTCCGCTCATACATCTGCCGTTCGGTCTCTTCATCCGGCAGGGGCGGATGGTCCTTTGGATGATCCGTCTTTTCATACCAATCCCAAAACAGCGTTCCTTCCTCCAGAATCAGACTGTACGCCGAGATATGCTCCGGACAAAGACTGCATACCCGTTCCAGTGTCTTCTCATAACTTTTCAGTGTCTGGCCCGGAATTGCAGACATCAGATCGATATTAATATTGGCAAAACCTGCCTTTCTCGCCGCCTCATACGTGTTTCGGAAATCCTGCCATGTATGAATTCTTCCAAGAGTATGGAGCTCCTGGTCATTCGCAGACTGTAACCCGATACTCAAACGATTGATCCCGGCCTTTCGATACGCTTCCATCTTCTCTTTTCCATCAGTCCCCGGATTGAGTTCCATAGTAATCTCCGCATTCGGAGAAAGCGAAAATGATTCCCTCACCGTCCTGAGAATCCCGTCAACTGCCTCCGGCGGCAGAATCGACGGCGTACCGCCTCCCAGAAAGACTGTGCTGACTTCATATTCCTCTGCCATTTTCGAAGCAGTACTGATCTCCCTCCGAAGAGCCCGGACATACGCTTCCTGCTCCTCCCTTCCGGCAGGGCCGGACAGGAAATCACAGTACGCACATTTCTGCACACAGAAAGGTATATGAATATATATTTCCAGTTCTTGTTTCATCTATTTATCCTCATTTCATAATCATTATTGGGGACGTGTACCTGTGCATCGGTACACGTCCCCAATGGAAAAAATAAAACAATTCTGACTATTTGTCGTCGAGTTTCAGTACGCTCATGAATGCTTTCTGTGGGATCTCTACGTTTCCTACCTGGCGCATTCGTTTCTTTCCTTCTTTCTGTTTTTCGAGGAGTTTCCGTTTTCGGGAGATATCTCCTCCATAACATTTTGCAAGGACGTCTTTTCTGAGTGCTTTTACTGTTTCTCTTGCGATGATCTTTCCGCCGATGGCTGCCTGGATCGGAATCTCAAACAGCTGTCTTGGAATTTCTTCTTTTAATTTTTCGCACATCTTGCGTCCTCTGTCGTATGCGCTTCCTTCAAAGACGATGAAGGAAAGGGCATCCACCTCTTCTTTGTTGACAAGAATGTCGAGTTTCACGAGGGAGGACTGTTTGTATCCGAGCATCTCATAGTCGAAGGATGCGTATCCTCTGGATCGAGATTTCAGGGCGTCAAAGAAATCGTAGATAATTTCATTCAGCGGCAGGTGGTAGTGAAGGACCGCTCTGGTCGCCTCGATGTATTCCATTCCCTGGTATTCGCCTCTTCGTTCCTGACAGAGGTCCATGATTGCCCCGATGAATTCGGAGGTTACCATGATTTCCGCCTTTACCATCGGCTCTTCCATGTAGTCGATCTCACTTGGCTCCGGCAGGTTGGACGGATTTGTAAGTTCAATCACTTCACCGTTAGTCTTGTGGACTTTATAGATAACGCTTGGTGCGGTTGTGACGAGATCCAGATTGTATTCTCTCTCCAGACGCTCCTGGATAATTTCCAGATGAAGCAGTCCTAAAAATCCGCAGCGGAATCCGAATCCGAGTGCAATGGACGTCTCCGGCTCAAACTGAAGGGAAGCGTCGTTTAGCTGAAGCTTCTCAAGGGCATCCCGGAGATCCGGGTACTTGGCTCCGTCTGCCGGGTACATACCGCAGTATACCATCGGGTTGACTTTCTTATATCCCGGAAGCGGCTCGTCGCACGGACGATCTGCGTCTGTAACGGTATCGCCGACTCTGGCGTCTTTTACATTTTTGATGCTGGCGGTGATATAGCCGACCATTCCTGCGCTCAGTTCGTCACATGGAATAAAGCGTCCGGCTCCGAAGTAGCCGACTTCTACAACCTCTTCTTTTGCCCCGGTTGCCATCATCTGGATTTTGGTTCCTTTTTTTACGGTTCCTTCTTTGATCCGGCAGAATACGATGACTCCTTTATAGGAATCATAGACCGAATCAAAGATCAGTGCCTGAAGCGGGGCCTCCGGATCTCCTTCCGGTGCCGGAATCTTATGCACGATCTCTTCGAGCACCTGATCGATATTCAGTCCGGTCTTGGCGGAAATCCGCGGTGCGTCTGTGGCTTCAATTCCGATGACGTCTTCAATTTCTTCTGCCACACGGTCCGGATCCGCACTCGGCAGATCGACCTTATTGATTACCGGAAAAACATCCAGATCGTGATCCAGTGCCAGATAGACATTTGCAAGCGTCTGTGCTTCCACGCCCTGTGCCGCGTCCACCACGAGAATTGCCCCGTCGCAGGCCGCAAGGCTTCTGGATACCTCATAGTTAAAGTCCACATGTCCCGGCGTGTCAATCAGGTTGAAAACGTATTCCTCCCCGTCCTTTGCCTTGTAGACTGTGCGGACTGTCTGTGCCTTGATTGTGATTCCTCTTTCCCGTTCCAGATCCATATTATCCAGTACCTGGGACTGCATCTCCCTGCTTGTCAGAAGTCCGGTATCTTCAATGATCCGGTCCGCAAGCGTCGACTTCCCATGGTCGATATGGGCAATGATGCAGAAATTCCGTATATGTTTTTGATCAATTACTGACAATGTAAAATCCTCCAATCAACTCATTATAACTGCTGTATCTTATATTAACTACTGTATTGTACAATCAGAAGCTCCACCGCCATTGTATCGGCAAGCCTTCCTGTCTTGACCTCCTCTTCTGTCGAAGCACAGTCCTCCAGAATCTGCCGAAGACTGGAAGGAGAAAACTTCTGTGCCTGTGCCAGATAGCGTCCCACCGCAAACGGCGGAACCTTGACATTTTCACTGATCTCTTTTTTCCCGTATCCCCGTCTGTTCATCTCAGATACTTCCAGCAGAATACGGAACTGCCGTGTCATCAGAAAGAGAATCCGCATCGGCGGCTCTTTTAAGGCCAGCAGATCATAATAATACATCAGCGCCTGCTTCTGCTTCTGATCTGCCACGGCATTGACCATGTCGAAAATCTTGTTGTCTATGTGGGTCGTACAGATTTCTTCTATATCATGAATGGTAATCTCCTGTTTCCCAAGAGTATAGCAGAACAGCTTCTCAAGCTCGCCGTGGATATTTTCCATATCTTCCCCGACTTTCGTGAGAAAATACCGGACCGTCGACTGGGTAATCTGCCGTCCTTCCTTCTTCACCATGGAGAGTACCCATTTCTGCAAAGTATTGCCGTCCTGTCTGGTCATCTCCACAATGCGCCCTTTTTCCTTTACCGCCTTGTATAGCTTTCCCCGCTTGTCCACTTCGCTCTCCACAAAAAGAAAGCACGTCGTCTCCGGCATGCTGCGGATATACTCCGCAAGCTCCGGAGAGGCGCCTTTGAAAAATCCGGTGTCCTCCATCACAATCAGTCGTCGCGGGGCGAAGAACGGAAGCGTCTCGGCAAGATCGATGACCTGTCTGACATCCGTTCCCTTCCCCTCGTAATACGCATAGTTCATCGTATCCCCTTCGGGGAGCATCGCCTTGGAAAGCCTGTCCTTATACTGCTTTTTGAGATAGCTCTCCTCACCGTACAAAAGATATACCTGTTTAAATTGTCCTGTTTTGAGATCTTCATTTAAACTTTTCATACCGCTATTCTAGCATAGAACATGTTTTTCCGTAAACACCCTATTCCAAAAATTTTCGGATGGTCATTGTCTCCCCTTTGACCAGCAATGTGATGGCTCCGTCCTCTTTTGTACAGAATGTCTGGATTCCACAGGTTTCCAGACGTTTCAGAAGCTTTTCTCCCGGATGTCCGTATGGATTGTCTTTTCCCGCAGAAATCAGTGCATACCTTGCATTGTTCTGTTCTAAAAACGCTTCTGTCGCTGCTCCGTCAGAACCGTGATGGGGAACTTTCAGTACGGTATAGGTTCCTGAACCGCTTTCTCCCTGTAAGAAGTCTTCTTCTCCTGCTCCTTCCAGATCCCCGGTAAAGAGCATGGAAAACTTCCCGCTGGAAAGTTTTAAAATCATGGATGCTTCATTTCCCGGTTCTCCTCCATATTCTTCGGAAGGGCCAAGACAGGAAAGCTCTGTCCCTGCCCTGTCCCGGATTGCTTCCCCCGCTTTCATGGTCCGCACTTTTGTCCCTGCTCTTTTTGCGGTCCGTGCCAGATTTTCAAGACCTTCATCCCACAGATGCTGCTCGGGCAGAACCAGTGTCCGGATGCCGACGCCCACCTCCTGGCGCTCCAGCATTTCCTGTATCCCGCTGATGTGATCCGTATCTCCATGGGAAATCAGGACATAATCCAACATCCGGATTCTCTTGCTTTCCAGAAACGGCTCCAGCGTGTATTTTGCCAGCATCTCTTCCGATGTGCTTCCTCCGTCTACCAGACAGTCCAGTCCTCCCGGCATCCGGATCAAAATCCCGTCCCCCTGACCCACGTCTATCATGGTGACTTTCAGCTCTCCGTAATGCTGGCTCCATGGGCCAAGAAGCAGAGTCAGTGCAAATATAAGGGCGGACATCCCCGATTTTTCCTTTCCTTTTCGGAACAGCAGATATACCAGCATCAGTAAAAACAGATAGAGAAGAATCTGGATTGTATCCGGTTTTCCGGTGACAATTCTTGCCAAAGGCAGTTTCAGCATGATCCGGCAGTTCCATTCGTAAAACATCAGAACCGCCTTACTGATCCAGAGAATGACATCCGCAAGAGGGGGCAGCACCAGACAGCAGATGCTTCCCAAAAGACCGGCTCCCATGACAACCGACATCATCGGAATTACCCAGATATTCACAAGGACCGAGTACAGCGGAAATTCATAATAGGAAGAAAGAAGGACCGGAAAGGTCAGAAGCTGAATGCACAGCCCCGGATACGCTGCCCAAAGCAGTTTCTGCCGGATGGTTTTCTTCCTTTTTATTCCAGGAGTTTTCTCTTTTTTTCTTTCCTTGTCTTTCAGTTCCTCCAACCGGATTCGCAGCTCTTCCCCTCCCCAGATGGCAAAGATCGCACCAAACGAGAGGAGAAATCCCGGATCAAATACGGAAAGAGGCGCTGTCCCCACAATCACAGCAGCGGAAACGACAAGGCTTGTCAAAAGGTCATAGACTCTTCCCGTCACCTCTGCTCCCATCCGGATAAAATACATGTAAACTGCTCTTCTTGCCGAGACACTGAATCCCGTCATCACTGCATACGGGAGCAAAACAAGGATGCCCAGGGCGGCGCTTCCAGAAAACGGGACTCCCGCCTTTCGCATTGTCCGGTAAATCAAAAGGCCGATAAAGGACACATGAAGCCCCGAGACCGCCAGAAGATGAGCAATTCCGTTTTTCTGATACAGCTCTTTCACCTCCGGATCCAGGGCACTTTTATCTCCCAGGAGAATTCCGCTTAAAACCGCACCCTCGTCCCCCATTCTGTCCAGAAGTTCTTTCTTCCACCGCTCCCGAAGAGAGGCAATCCATTCTTTTCCATATTGAATTGTGTTGTCTGTAACTTTGATTGATTCCGAAAAGATCATTCCGTAGATATTCTGATTCTGATAATAAGACCGGGAATCGAATGTTCCCGGATTAGAAGCCCTTTCAAACAGATGAAAGGTGCCTGTGACTATGATCGTATTGCCGATCCTGTAATCGCTCCACTCGGAGCTGTAGATGATATACGCCCTGTCTCCCGCACGAAGATACCATGTCGGGCCCTTTTCCCTTTGTTCTCTTTTAAAAATACGCCCGCTCACACAGATCTTTTCTCCGTCCATCCGCAGTACTTCCGGCGGGAACTCCCATTTGGCTCCCGCCCAGAAGACCAGACAGCGGATCACAAGAAAAACAAGGCACATTACTGCAAGCGGCCTGTTTTTCAATCTTTATTTTTCTCCTTCTACAAGATCCAGATTTCTCGACAGCGGCTGGTCCAGCGGAACGCTTTCGCCGAAGTTGATATTACTCTCACCGTTGATGGAAATCTGTACCTGGCCTGCCATCCCGCTCTCCACAATCGAATTGACGATCGAGTAAATCAGGATCTCAGGCTTTACATTGGATTTCATGTTCATCAGTTCCTGATCAAAATTGACATAGCAGATCTGATCCCTTGTGGATACACTCAAGATCTTGGTATTGGCCGGAATCGTTGCATAGGCTCCCGAAGAGGACGGCCCCTTCAACAGCTGCTCAATCACCAGACGTTCCATGGAGATATTACTGTTGTACCGGACATTATTTACCGTTTCCTTAACCAGTTTGTCCCCGTCTTTGTTGGCGAAATAAAGCGTCAGTGACGTAGACTGATAGGAGTGGAGCGAAGATCCGACATTCTGTATAAAATCCTCGTTACTCATCAGGCCGACCGGCGTATTGTCTGCCGCCATCAAAGGCTCCTCTCCGATATAAAAAGAGACATAATCGATCCCGGAGATCTGTACCAGTGATTTTACAACCGCCGCTCTCAAAAGCACTTCTTCTGCGGCATCCAGAGATGTGTATTTCTCATTAAAAGTAAGATCCACCTGTTTCCCGTCGATCTCAAACTCTTCCACCCTCACGTCATTCTGAAACGGGGTCTGATAGTCCTCTGACTCTTCAGCCGGTTTTTCCAGTGCATCCAGCACATACTGTACCTGCTCCGCCTTTGACCCGTCTTTCTTTTCCCCGGCAATTCTCACAAGTTCCGTCTTATCCGCACTTAAGTAAAACAGTCCAAACTCTCCCTGCTTGACCTGCTCTCCTCTCCTGCAGCCGGACAGGAGACCAGACGCCATGAGTATGACAAGCAGAAATGATACAATCCTTTTTCCTTTCATGGTCTCCTCCTCTTATTTTGCATTTGCCACATATTTCAACGGAATCCGCACGGTAAACGTCGTGCCCTCCCCTTCTTCACTGTACACTTTGATAGCCCCTCTGTGCATGATCACAGCGCTTCGTGCAATGGCAAGCCCAAGTCCCGTTCCTCCGATTTCCCTGGAATGAGATTTGTCCACGCGGTAGAATCTCTCGAAAATATGTTCCTGCGCTTCTTTTGGAATTCCCATTCCGGAATCCGCCACTTTTAAATAGAAAAACTTATGGTCTGCGTTTAACGATACATGCACCCAGCCATTTTCATGATTGTACTTGATGGCATTTTCCACCAGATTGCTGACTGCGAGGGAAAGTTTTGTCTCATCTACTTCCGCCTCCACTGTACGGAATGTCTCAAATACAAGCTCGATATTTTGTTTCTGCGCGATCGGCTTGAGTCTTTTTAAAATCCGCTCTACGATGAGGTTAATATCCAGCATTTCGATATTCATATCGTTGGAAGTCTTATCCATCTTCACAAGAGACAAGAGATCGTTGATAATCTTGTTCTCCCGTTCGATCTCCTCCGACATATCTCCCATAAACTCCCGGTAAAGCTCTGCCGGCACTTCCTCCTGGGAAAGAAGAGAATCCGCCAGCACCTTCATGGAAGTAAGCGGCGTCTTCAACTCATGTGAGACATTAGAAACAAATTCCTGTCTCGATTCGTCCAGAACCTTGAATCTTCCGATCATCTTATTGAACGCCTCCGAAAACCGGATGGTCTCCAGAAATGCATTTTCATGGAGATCGTCTTCCTCATAACTTTCTGTCATGTTTTCGACTGCTTTTGTAATCCGGTTCAGCGGACGCGTAATGTAAAAGCTGATCAGCACGCCCACCGCAATCAATACAACAAACACCGTAATGATGATAATATCCAGCGTCTGTCTCAGATTTTCCTGAATATCCACAATATTGTCCGTGGAAACACTAGCGAGCATAACACCGACAATCTCTTTGGACGCAGTCCCCTGAATCGGAGACGTCACTTCGATATAGCTGTTCCGGTCGTCATAATTGCTGACTGTTTCACCTTCAAAACACTTGATCACATCACCGGAAATGATCGTCTTGCCCGCATCCAGATCGTACGAATCCTCAATGATCCGGTAAGACTGATCGATAATCATGACCCGGCCGTTATAAATGTTGGAAAACTGTGTGATCTCCGCGTCGATCGTCTCCGGGATATCTCCCGAAAGTGTGTCCAGCACGGAAAGCTGGTTGCAGAGAATCGTACACTGATTCTGAATCTCTGCCATGCGGATTGAGACAGAGTGGCTCTCGTTGGACCGCAGAACCACAAAACGTAAAATCAGACACGGCACCATTCCCATAAAAAGAATCAGCAGGAAAATCAGAAACCTGAGACTTTTAAACGGATGGTGCCTGAGTTTTAACTTACCCCCTAAAATAGTAACCAACTCCCCATTTTGTATATACATATTTCGGATCACTCGGGTTCACTTCAATCTTCTCACGAAGTCTTCTGATATGTACATCCACAGTCCTTGCATCGCCCGGATACTCATATCCCCAGACAAGATTTAACAGATCCTCTCTGGAATATACCTTGTTCGGGTTGTGGGCCAGAAGTTCCAGAAGATCAAATTCTTTTGCCGTCAGGTTAATCTCTCTGTCTTTGGAAAATACTCTTCTGCTCTCACAGTCAAGCTTTAAGTCTCCTTTGACAATGACCTTCGCATCTTTTCCATCTTTTTCCTTCTTGCCTGTCCGGCGCATGATGGCCTTGATCCTTGCCTTTACCTCCAGAATATTAAACGGCTTTGTGATATAGTCGTCCGCACCATACTCGAGTCCAAGAATCTTGTCCATGTCGTCGCCTTTTGCCGTCAGCATCACAATCGGTACATCCGAAAATTCTCTGATCTGCTGGCATACTTCAAACCCGTCCAGCTTCGGAAGCATGATATCCAGAAGAATCATGTCGTAATCATTGTCCCGTGCATAGGCCAAAGCTTCTTCCCCGTCGTATGCGCAGTCCACTTCCATGCCGTCCTGTTCCAGACTGAAGCGTATTCCTTTTACAATCAGTTTTTCATCGTCTACAACCAATACCCTTTTTGCCATGTTTCTCCCTCGCTACACTGTTATCTTATCTTTAATCTTTTCAAAAACTCCATCCTTGATACCGGAAATATTTTTAATTTCATCGATGGAATCAAAGTTCCCATGTTCTGTTCTGTACTGAAGAATCGCCTCAGCCTTTGCCTCACCGATCCCCGGAAGCGTCATCAGTTCCTCCCTGGAAGCCTGGTTGAGATTGACGAGCCCACCGGCTGCTTCCGGGGATCCGCTTCCGGCTCCTTGCGGGATTGCCGGATTTGCTCCGCTTACTTCCTCTTTGTCCGGCACGTAAATCCTGGCTCCATCTGTCAGAACCTCCGCCAGATTCAGCCAGGAAGCCTCGGCCTCCTCAGTCACGCCGCCCGCCATCTCGATCGCCTGATAAACTCTGCTTCCGGCAGGAATCGTCACAACACCTTCTTTTTGGACTTCCCCACAGACGTAGACAACAATCATCTCCGTCTCTGTCTTCTTCCGGTCTTTTGACTCTTCTTCCCCGGCAGACTTCTGCTCAGTATCTTCTTCCAAAACAGCCTCTTTCTCTGACTCTTCCTCCAGAAGCACCACCGTCTCTTCCGGTTCGGCCTCCTTACCGCCGCATCCTGCAAACACCAGAAAAATCAGAACTGCCGCCATACAAAACAATTTTCTTTTCTTTCTATGCATAGTACTCCTTTACCGCAGCCGATAAAAGCCCCCTCTATGCAGATAGTTCTATTGTAACGAATTTCTTTTTAAATTACAACTCTATTTCCACTGGAAAATCGCAATTCCGATCAGCGCAAGCAGAAGCCCTCCCGCCTTTCTCCATTCAAACGGACTTTTGTCCATTCCAAAGAGTCCGAAAAGTTCAATGACATAAGCCACTATCAACTGCGCAATGACAATCAGAAGCGCCGCCTTTGCCGGCCCCAGCTGATCCATGCTTTTGATTACAGTCCAGGTGATGCCCGCACCAATGGCTCCTCCAAGCAGCATATACTTTGGCTGTACTTCCATCAGACTTCCAACGGAATCCCTGCCTGCAAAAAACCAGACGATCAGACAGACGATAAATGCAGAAAACTGGACCCACATATTACTGACCCACATTCCCGCCGTCTTCGTCACTTGTGTATTAAAAACACCCTGCACACTCATCAGCGCACCGGAAATCAATGCAATAATAAAACCGGTCATACCGGAAATCCCTCCTTTCTTCTATATAAGAAGGTAGTCTTTCCAGTATGCCGGTTTTTATTCTTTATTCCAGGATCTCATCCAGAATCCGTATCAGTTCGTCCACTTCTTTTTCTGTGATAATCAGAGGCGGTACAAACCGGATTACGTCACTTCCTGCGCTGATCAGAAGCAGTCCCTTTTCCAGTGCTTTTTTCGTCACTTCCGCCGGAGAAATACTGAGCTGTATTCCCTGCATCAGACCTTTTCCTTTGCAGGCCAGAATGCAGTCGTGTTTCTTTGTCAGTTCCTCAAGCTGTTTTTTCAGATAAGCTCCGATTTCCTTAACATGCTCCGGAATGTGTTTCTCTTCAAAGATCTCAACGGTCTTTGCCACAGCCGCACAGGCAAGCGGTCCGCCGCCGTAAGTCGTACCGTGGTCTCCCGGGGCAAGTGAATACTCTGCCACTTTCTCCGTCATGGCAAACGCCCCTACCGGGAATCCGCTTCCGATGGCTTTTGCCATAGTCATAATATCCGGACGCACGCCGTATTCCTGCCATGCAAAGAAGGAGCCGGTCCGGCCCATGCCGCACTGTACTTCATCGCAGATCATCAGAATATCGTTTTCATCACAGATCTTGCGGATTCCTTTCATGAATTCTTCCGTCGCCACGTTAATTCCGCCTTCGCCCTGCACCGGCTCTACAATGATGGCGCAGGTCCTGTCTGTCACCAGTGCTTTCACACTGTCCAGATCATTAAGCTTTGCAAACTTCACACCCGGAACAAGCGGCTCAAACGGCTCCTGATAAGCTTTGTGGCCTGTCACGGAAACAGAACCGAATCCCCGTCCGTGGAAAGATTCTTCCATGGCAATCCATTCAAATCTTCCACTCTTTTTTGTATAGGCGTATTTTCTTGATGCTTTCAATGCACCTTCCACCGCCTCGCCGCCACTGTTGCAGAAAAAGATCCGGTCCATCCCGGACACCCTCTTCAGCGCTTCTGCCGCCTCTTTTGTTCTTGTATGATAGTAAAGATTAGAAGTGTGGGCCAGCTTGTCAATCTGGCTTTTCAGAGCCTCATTCCACTCTTTATTTCCGTATCCGAGAGAATTTACCGCATATCCGGCCGCGAAATCCAGATAAGCTTTACCCTCCGTATCGTACAGATACGCACCTTTTCCATGCTCCAGGATCACTGGAGCCGGATTGTATGTGTGTACAAGCGCATTCTGTACGGAGTCCATATATGATTTATCCATGATAATACCGACACTCCTTGTCATTTAAAATTGCTGTACCAATTCCTTTGTTGGTAAAGATCTCAAGCAGCAGGCAATGCGGAATCCGGCCGTCCAGAATATGAATCCGGGAAACTCCGTTTTCCAGCGCATCGATGCAGCTTTTCAGCTTCGGAAGCATACCGCCTTCGATGTAGCCTTCATTGATCAGACGGATCGCGTCTTCTGCGGAAAGCTCCGGAATCAATGTTTCCGGATCTTTTGGATCTTTGTAGACACCTTCGATATCTGTCAGGAAGGCAAGTTTCTCCGCTTTCACCGCTTTTGCGATAGCACATGCAGCTTCGTCCGCATTGACATTGTATGCCTGGAAATCATTGTCCAGACCAACGGAGCAGACTACCGGAAGGAAATCTTTTTCCAGAAGGTCAAAGAGGATCTTCGGCTCTACGTCGCAGACGCTTCCTACATATCCGATGTCCTCGCCGTCCACGTATTTTTTCGTCACTTTCAGAAGTCCGCCGTCAATGCCGCTGACTCCGATGGATTTAATTCCAAGCTCTTCCACGAGCTGTACCAGCTTTTTGTTGACTTTGGAAAGTACCATCTCCGCAATCTCCATCGTCTCTTCATCTGTTACGCGGAATCCGTTGACAAACTTCGTTTCCTTTCCGACTTTGTCAACCCACTTGCTGATCTCCTTGCCGCCGCCATGAACGATAATCGGCTTGAATCCACAGAGCTTTAACAGGACTACATCCTGGATGACTCTCTTTTCCTGTTCCTCATCGAGCATGGCGCTTCCGCCGTATTTTACTACGATGATCTTTCTGTTGAAACGCTGAATGTACGGGAGCGCTTCAATCAGCACTTCTGCCTTGTCCAGATATTTCTGCATACTCTTGTCCATTTTTCCTACCTCCTAGCTTCTGTAGTCCGCATTGATTTTAATATAATCATATGTAAGGTCGCATCCCCATGCAGATGCTTCTTCCGTTCCCATCTTGATGTCCGCAATGGCTGTCACTTCCGGCTGCGAGAGAATCTCTGTCGCTTTTTCCTCGCTGTAGGCAACAGCAGTACCGTTTTCCGTAATCTGAATCTTTCCTGCCTTGCTCTCGAAGAACAGATCAACCTTCTCCGGATCAAACTGTGCCCCTGAATATCCCATGGCGCAGAAGATTCGGCCCCAGTTGGCATCGTGTCCTGCAATGGCTGTCTTCGTAAGGTCAGAGCATACGATGGATTTTGCCAGGGTCTTTGCCTGCTCTTTTGTCTCGGCTCCGATAACTTTTGCCTCAAACAGAGCCGTGGCTCCCTCGCCGTCTCCTGCAATCTTCTTTGCCAGATAAACATTGATCTCATGAAGGGCCTGGCAGAATGCCTCATACTCCGGTGTTCCCTCTTTGATCTCCTCATTTCCGGCTGCTCCGTTTGCAAGGAGAAGTACGGTGTCATTTGTGGAGGTGTCTCCATCTACGGAGATCATGTTATAAGTATCCTGCACATCCGCGCTCAGTACCTTCTGAAGGGCCTCTTTGGAAATCACTGCGTCTGTGGTTATGAAGCTTAACATCGTGCACATATTCGGATGAATCATTCCGGAACCTTTTGCCATTCCACCGATAGTCACTGTCACACCGCCAACTTCGATCTCAGCTGCCAGTTCCTTCTCTACGGTATCTGTCGTCATGATGGCTTTTGCCGCCAGTGTTCCATTCTCGATGGAATCATTCTTTTTCTCCGCAAGTGCTTTGACTCCTGCTTTCATACGGTCAATCGGGAGCTGGCGTCCGATCTCTCCGGTCGATCCAAGGGCTACGCTGTCCGCCGGAATTCCGAGTGCTTCCGCTGCCGCCCTGGCAGTCTCCTCACAGTAATACATTCCTTCTTCTCCGGTACAGGCATTTGCAATGCCGGAGTTAACAACGACAGCATGTACCGGTTTCCCGGAATCCACTACCTGACGGTCCCATTTCACCGGCGCTGCTTTTACGACGTTAGTCGTGAATGTTCCTGCTGCCGCGCACGGCTTTTCACTGTAAATCAGTGCCATATCCGTCCTGCCCTCGTATTTGATCTTCGCTGCGGTGCTTGCTGCCTCAAATCCTTTTGCCTTTGTCACTCCGCCTTCTACTATCTTCATGTTCCCATCCTCCGTTCTGATCCCGGATTCTGCCCGGCATCTTTATTCTATAAATACTGTAATATTTTCTTCATTTAAAGTGAAATCATAATAATTCAGGTCTTCCCGTTTCGTCCATCCGATCCGGTTCCAGAATGCATTCCCGATATCATTTTGTGTAAAGGCAATCAGAGATACCTTGTTGATCCCCTCTGCCTGCAGCGCCCGCATGGACGCAGCCACCATCTGGCGCCCGATTCCGTGCTTGCGGTATGCCTCCTCTACACAGACGTGGTAAAAGCATCCTCTTCTTCCATCGTGACCGCAGAGAATGCATCCTACGATCTTCCCGTCCTCTTCTGCCACTACACTGGTCGTCGGATTCCTCTTCAGGAAACGTTCCACACCCTCTCTTGAGTCGTCGATGCTGCGGATTCCAAATCCATGAATCGTTTTCCAGAGGTGATACACCTGGTCATAATCCTCAATTGTCATTATCCGAATCTTCATTTTCTCTTACGGGAACATCGGTACGAGATTCAGTCCTTCGTTCTCCGGAAGACCAAACATCAGATTCATATTCTGTACCGCCTGTCCTGCTGCTCCTTTCACCAGATTATCCATTGCTCCCATCATGATCACTCTGCCCGTCCGCGGGTCAAGCTGGAAGTTCACATCTACATAATTGCTGCCTTCCACCCATTTAGTCTGCGGGCAGATGCCTTTCTCAAGCACTCTTACGAACTGCTCATTCTCATAATAGCGGTCATAGACTGCTTTCACTTCTTCATAGGAAACTTCTTTCTTTAAGGAAGCATAGGCTGTCACCAGAATTCCCCGGTTCATCGGCACCAGATGCGGTGTAAAATTCAGGACTGTCTTTACACCGGATGCGTAGGTCAACTGCTCCTCGATCTCCGGTGTGTGCCGGTGGGAAGCCACTCCGTATGCTTTGATGTTTTCATTCACTTCGCAGTAAAGATTGTCCACCTTTGCTCCTCTTCCCGCTCCGGATGTCCCGGACTTGGCATCGATAATCAGTGTATTCATATCGATCAGTCCTTCTTTTGCAAGCGGATAGATGGAGAGAATCGAACAGGTCGGATAGCATCCCGGATTGGCGAGAATCCGCGCCCCTTTGATCTGCTCCCGGTTGATCTCACAGAGTCCATACACCGCCTCCGGCAGAAACTGCGGGCTCTTGTGCTCGATCTTGTACCATTCCTCATATACATTCTGATCTTTAATACGGAAATCCGCGCTTAAGTCAATCACTTTGACTTTGGAGAGAATGTCTTCATTTAATAAGGAAGCGCAAAATCCCTGCGGCGTTGCTGTAAAGATCACATCCACCTGATCTGCGAGCTCCTCCATATTGTCATCCTTACAGACGTCCTCTACAATCTGAAACATATTCTGGTAAACTGCTGCGTATTTCTGATCGATATAACTTCTGGAACCGTACCATTTGATCTCCACGTCCTTATGACCCATCAGGATCCGGACCAGTTCTCCTCCGGCATATCCAGTCGCTCCGATGATTCCTGCTTTTATCATGATTCTTTCGATCCTTTCTTTTCTTTCTATAGAATGCTCTGTTGGAATCGAGCTGTTTTGCTTGTAGTCTTTAGTATACAACCTTTTTTTTCCTTTCACAAGTATAAATACACATATTTTTTGTATAATTATTCTTCCTTTATGAATATTTTTTTGTGTATTATGCATTGTCTCTCGAAAAATCTTCTATTTTTATCTGATTTTCTACATTTTTCTGTTGCATAATTATAAAAAAAGGTGTATAGTAACACATGTGATTGACGAAAACAAAATTTCAGGAGGATATAGATATGAAAGAAAAAGTTGTACTGGCGTACTCAGGCGGACTGGATACTACCGCTGTCATCCCGTGGCTGAAGGAAACGTTTAACTATGATGTCATCTGCTGCTGTATCGACTGCGGTCAGGGAGAGGAGCTTGACGGACTGGAAGAACGTGCGAAAATGTCCGGCGCAAGCAAGCTTTATATTGAAAATATCGTAGATGAATTCTGCGAAGACTACATTATGCCTTGCGTACAGGCAGGCGCTGTTTATGAAAACAAATACCTGCTCGGTACTGCTATGGCTCGTCCGGGAATCGCAAAGAAACTTGTGGAAATCGCAAGAAAAGAAAATGCCGTAGCAATCTGCCACGGTGCAACCGGAAAAGGAAATGACCAGATCCGCTTTGAACTTGGAATCACTGCTCTCGCACCGGATCTGAAGATCATCGCTCCATGGAGAATGACAGATCTGTGGACCATGCAGTCCCGTGAAGATGAGATCGAATACTGCAAACAGCACGGCATTGATCTTCCATTTGATACAAAACACAGCTACAGCCGTGACCGGAACCTCTGGCATATCAGCCACGAAGGTCTGGAACTGGAAGATCCGTCCCAGGCTCCAAACTACGATGATCTGCTCGTACTTACCGTAACACCGGAAAAAGCACCGGATGAACCGGAAGAAGTGACCATGACATTCGAAAGCGGCGTACCGAAAACGCTGAACGGCAAAGCGATGAAAGTTTCCGAAATCATCACAGAGCTCAACAAACTCGGCGGAAAACACGGCATCGGAATCATCGATATCGTGGAGAACCGTGTTGTCGGCATGAAATCCCGTGGTGTTTATGAGACTCCTGGCGGAACGATCCTGATGGAAGCACATCAGCAGCTGGAAGAACTCGTTCTCGACCGCGCTACTTATGAAGTGAAGAAAAACATGGGCAACAAACTTGCTCAGGTTGTCTACGAAGGAAAATGGTTTACACCGCTTCGCGAAGCAATCCAGGCATTTGTAACATCCACACAGAAATATGTGACAGGAGAAGTAAAATTCAGACTGTATAAAGGCAACATCATCAAAGCCGGAACAACCTCTCCATATTCTCTGTACAATGAATCACTTGCAAGCTTCACAACCGGCGATCTTTA
Source organism: Drancourtella massiliensis (assembly GCF_016900655.1). Classification (GTDB taxonomy): domain Bacteria; phylum Bacillota; class Clostridia; order Lachnospirales; family Lachnospiraceae; genus Sellimonas; species Sellimonas catena. Next base: position 20,756 of record NZ_JACJKH010000001.1, on the reverse strand, counting down.
CGATCACCACGACGCTGACGGCTTCATCAACCTGTTCGGACTTCCGCTGAAAGTTCGTGCCATGAAGCTGATGGAAGAAAAGAATAATCAGAAATAATTCATAATCATGCATAATTATAAACCAGCTTCCGGGGAATGTTTATTCTCCGGAAGTTTTGGCATGTTTACGTATCAGAGGTGAAAAATATGATTTTACTCTACGCAACAACCAATCCTGCCAAACTCGATTCCATGAGGCGGGTACTAGATTCACTGTCCATCGAACTGACCGGACTTTGCGATCTGAATCTGCCCCTTCCTGATGTAGCAGAAACCGGGAAGAATCCTCTGGAAAATGCGGTTCTGAAAGCAAAGATCTACTACGAAGCACTCCATACCCCGCTTTTTTCCTGTGACAGCGGATTGTATTTTGAAGAACTCCCGGACGAATTGCAGCCGGGCACCCATATCCGCCGGGTCGGCGGTCGTTCCCTGACCGACGAAGAAATGATTTCCTATTATTCCGATCTTGCCGGAAAACACGGAGGTACACTGACCGGAAGATACAAAAATGCAGTCTGCCTCATTTTTGATCCGGATCATATTTACAGCAGTATGGACGAAAGCATCTGGACCGAGCCCTTTCTTCTGACAGATACTCCACATTCAAAACGGGTGGCAGGATACCCTCTGGACAGCCTTTCTCTGGACTGTAAAACGAGGAAGTATTACTACGATCTTCCCGATCAGGAAGAGGATTCCTCCACGGTCGATGCCGGTTACCGTGCCTTTTTTGAGGCGCATTGCCGTGATGGGATGCGTTAATTTTTTCAGAAAACTGACACCTATTATCCATAAAATGTGTCTTTTGAGAAAAAGCACTGGAATTCCCGCTCCTATTCTGGTAAGATTATTAGAATCATACCTGTGAGGGAGGGAAAGAAAAATGGAAATCTTAACACTGAAACGACCGGACATTTCCTTTTCGGATGAGATCCGCTCCTATCGTCAGGAGTTTCTCGATGCGGGGAGCCCTCTCAATGGCTGCGGCCCTCTGGCCGACATGGAAGATCCGGCAGAATGGGTAGCACACACAGTACGCTTTGAAAAGGGCGATGATATCCCTGAGGATATGGTACCATCGACTCAGTTTATCTATGTCAGAGAGTCTGACGGCAAAATCCTCGGTACCATCCAGATCCGTCACTCCTTTACTCCATTTCTGGAAACATACGGCGGACATATCGGCTACTCCATCCGTCCAAGCGAACGTCGTAAGGGATACGCAAAGCAGATGCTTCACGACTGTCTTCCATACTGCAAAGAACTCGGACTGGAAAAGGTAATGGTCTCCTGCGTGGATACCAATGTCGCAAGCCGGAAGACGATCCTTGCAAACGGCGGCGTTTATGACAGCACTGTCTGGGAACCGGAAGAACAGGTAAACTTTGAACGATACTGGATTACAGTGGAATAAACGAATTTCCTTATAAGCTAAAAACGGACATTTGCAGACGCAACTGTCCGTTTTTTCATTTCCCTACTATTTCATAAAAAATCTCTTGACTTATGTCCGAAATCGGATATAATGTACAATGTACGAAATCGGACAAGGGGTGAGCATATGCACTACTTAGGAGCAGAACAATATACTTATTTGGCAGGCGAAATCAATGCTTTATATCATGAAGCCGCTGTAAAAACGGGAATTTCAGACAGTGTTCAGAATATTTTATATGTACTCTGCGAGAAAGGCGGAAAATGTCTGCAAAGTGAGATCAGCAGACTCACAGGCATCAGCCGCCAGACCATCAATTCTGCCATACGCAAGTTAGAAAAAGAGGAAATCGTATATCTGGAACAAGGGAAAGGCAGAAATACCATTCTCTGTCTGACTGAAAAAGGGCAGAAATTTTCATTGGAAAAAATCTATCCTTTACACGAAATCGAAAACAAAATCTGGAGTGAGTGGACTCCGGAAGAACAGCAACAATACCTGGCTCTTACGAAAAAATATCGTGACGGATTAAAGAAATATATGGAAGCCCTGCTATAAATACAGGGAAGAATGATCTTTGGAAGGGAGGTGGCTTGATGTCGGCATCAGTACACTAAGGGGATTATCGTACTTGATATTGTCCCCTGTTTGAAAAACTATTTTGAAAATGAGAGGACAATTGAATATGAAAAAAATACAAAAGTGGAAATCACAATTTATCATCGTTGCATTAGGACAGGCAGTTTCCATGCTGGGCAGCCACGGTGTTCAGTTTGCCTTGATCTGGTGGCTTGCTGAGAAGACATCTTCGCCTTTCATGCTGGGAATATCAGGACTTGTCGCCTATCTCCCGATGTCGTTATTCAGCCCGATTGCAGGCATTGCGGCAGACCGTTACAACCGAAAGTTTATCTCTATTTTTTCGGACATGGCAATGGGAATCACTGCACTGATTTACGCAGTGATGCTGTACTTTTTTGACCTGCCTGTATGGACAGTATGTATTATGCTTTGTGTCAGAGGGATTGGCAGCACCTTTCAGCAGCCGGCCATACAGTCCATTATTCCGCAGCTTGTACCAAAAGACCAACTGATCAAAACCAATGGGTGGATGCAGCTTTTAAGTTCCGGTTCTTTCCTGATCGGGCCGGTCATCGGCGCAGTTTTATACTCACTCTTCCCTATGTCCATCGTTTTGGTGAGTGATGTGGCAGGAGCAATTTTAGCAAGCAGCGCATTAGCCATTGTGAAAATCCCAAAGTTGGAAAAAACAGACAAGGAAGAACAGCATTTTGTTGCAGAAATCAAAGAGGGGTTACAGGTATTTAAAGAAGATAAACGACTGTTTTACATTGTTGCCGCAGAAGCACTTTGCATGTTCTTTTACGCACCGCTCTCTTCTTTTTATCCATTGATGACAAGCGATTATTTTCAGTTGTCAGCCATGCACGGCAGTGCTGTGGAGCTGTCCTTTGCCGTCGGCATGATGGTAGCATCCCTCCTGTTTTCCAGCGTTTTAAAAGTAGAACGTAAAATCAGGGTTTCTTTTATCGGTCTGTTTGGAATGGGGATCACATCTCTGATCTGCGGCGTCATACCTCCGACTTATGTTGGCTGGTTCTTCTTTGCAGCAAGCTGTATCTGCCTGGGCGCTTCCGGAAATGTTCATACAATTCCACTGACTGCTTATATACAGGAAACCGTTGCTCCCAAAAAAATGGGACGGGCATTTTCGGTACTTACTTTGATTTCTTCCGTTACAATGCCGATTGGATTACTTTTCAGCAGTCCGATAGCAGAACAAGTAGGCGTGAATGTCTGGTTTTTCATTTCCGGCCTTTGCATGATTCTGCTGACCAGCCTTGTGTTTATCCGGTATTCGGTAAAAACAGAGGCATCAGAAAAAAGGTGTAATGAGGAAAAGACAAATTAGAAATCCTGATTCACTAAAATCTCCAAAAAGATAAAAAGCGTGGCCCCGACAGCTCACCGGCTGCCGGGGCCCGCTTTGGCAATACGCTATGTTTCTCTTTTATCTTTCAAATGTATACTGAATTCCGGCAACTTGTTTCCCGCCAATCAGCACCTCTTTTTCCCGCCCCGGACTTCCGCCATTTGCCTCATAAAATTTCCGGTTTGGATTTTCTTTCACGCACCATAGGGACACTTTTCTTTTCTGTCCTAATATCTGAAACAGATATTCCAGCATCTGTGTTCCATAGCCTTTTCCCCGATACTTTTCATCGAAGTATAAGGTATCGATCTCCGCATGTTCTTCATCGATCACACGGCAGGAAGCAAATCCTGCGATGTTTCCGTTGATCTCATACACATACAGATCTTCTTCTCCCTTTTCCAGCTTTCTTTCCCATGCCTGTCGCTGCTCGTCATAATTTCGTTTCTCAAGTACTTCTTCCGGCATGATTCCCCTGTAGACCTGTTTCCATGCATCTACATGAATTCTGGCAACCGCCGCAAGATCCTCGGTCACGCCTCTCCGGATCATGCTGTCTCCTCCTTTATTTCTTGCAGATCCATCTTTCAAATGGATTTCTGTCATCTTTTGCGATCCGGACTGTTCCTTTCCTGATCCCGGCTTCAATCCGGTGTGCCAGCCAGCCGTCTCCGATTCCCGGCTCATATTCTCCCAGAACGTTTCCAAGAACCTCTGCTTCTTGTTGCGGTTCTTCTGTCAACGTGTTTTCGATCATGAAGTCATAAAAGGATTCCCGAACGCTCATCGGCTTTCCATTGACAGAGGCTCTGAGTACTGCGTTCTCCTGCACAAGTCTCTCCCAGTGCATCGTCCCGATCTGGATTTCCCACTCATTCAACGGTTTTTCATACGCAAGGAGCGATGGAAATTCCTCATATGCAATCTCTCCCATCATAGAAACCTCATATGGCGTGTTGGTATCATGACAAAACAGAACGTCCGGAAGTTTTACTGCTGAAATCTGATCGGTCAAATCGTTTAACAGATGGCAGGTATAATAATAGCCGCACACTTCATAAGGTGCCCTGCCGTACCAGATTCGGACAGGCTTCCCCTCTGCCGCCAGCGTTCTCAATCTCTCCGGCATCGCACTGTATCTGTTGATTCGTTCTTTATATTCTTTCCATACACGCTCTCCCGCTTTTGTCCCGTCACGGAACAAGGTTTCCAGCGCATTGCTTCTTTTGCTTTCATTATCCAGATTACGGATCTCTCCAACGTCCAGCCCCAGATCCAGACAGATAATCTCCTCCGCCCGGTTTCGCAGCCGGGACATTTTCAATGAAGCCGCCTCACTTGCACCAAATACTACTTCTACCATATATTTCTCCCTCTTAAAAACTTTCAGCTAAAGTACCGTATCGATCACACGTTTTGCGTTGCCGTACCAGATCTTTTCCCGTTGTCGCTGGGTAAATCCGGCCTTTCCGAGCGCATCGTAAAGAAGGGGCATCGCACCGATGTCTTCGATCTCCATCTTCTCTGCTCCGCCAAAGCCGTCAAAATCCGTTCCAATGGCGATAACTTCTTCTCCGCCTTTCTGGTACATGTGCCGGACATGGCTTACCATCTCTTCGATCAGGCAGGAACCGCTTTTCCCAAGAAACTCCTGATAAAAATTCAGGCCGGCAATCCCTCCTTTTTCGGCAAGCGCCCGGATCTGTTCATCCGAAAGATTTCTCGGATGATTCCGAAGCGCCCGCGCATTGGAATGAGACGCCACCGGAGGGGTTTTGCTGTGAGAAACCACATCCCAGAAGCCGCCCTCTGACAGATGGGAGACGTCGATAATCATCCCGATCCGGTTCATTTCCTCAACCACGGAAAAGCCAAACGGCTTCAATCCCTGTTCCATCACCTGCGCCTCCTGGCTGTTCGGATAGCCGATACAGTTTTCATAATTCCACGTCAATGTGATCAGGCGGATTCCCATATCATAAAGTCCCTGCACCCGTTCCAGCTCTCCATGGATCACTCCACCCTCTTCCAGTGTCAGAAACGCGGAGATCTTTCCATCCTTTCTGTTCCGGTCAAGGTCGTTTCCATTTCCTGCGAAAGCAATCTCATCCGGATAGATCCAGATCTGCTTTTTCAGATACGTGGCCATCCTTCTGACATATTCATATGCCTGTTCGTGCTTCGATTTTCCAAGAAATTCCTCCAGCGGCACAAAGCAGGCAAAAAACTGGGCCATGGATCCTCCCCGCTTCATTTTTTCTATATCTACTTTCAGATGGTTCTTTTTCAGATCCTGATCCGGCATATTTTCGGACAATAATTCATATACCGTATCACAGTGCATGTCAATCAGATTCATAAGAAACGACTCCTTTTCATAAACTGATACCATTATAATCTAATATAAGCAGAAAGGAAATCAGATATGAAACAGAATTCCCCTTCCATCGGTATCGTTGTGTGCGCCAGAGAACATGGGCGCATGTTTACCAGTCTTCCGTACATACAGGCGGCCGCAGATCACGGCGGACTGCCTTTTCTGATTCCTTTTTACGAAGACATGGAACTCTCCTATTTTCGGGCGTGTCTGAAAAAATACGACGGTTTTCTGTTCTGCGGCGGCGCCGATATCAATCCCCTACTGTTCGGTCAGGTCCCGTCCCCGGAACTTGGAACAACCGATTATGACTTTGACCGGTTCCAGCTTGACTTTCTTACCTTTCTTCTGAAGCACTCTGAAAAGCCGGTCCTCGGTATCTGCAAGGGAATGCAGCTTCTGACTCTTGCCTGCGGCGGCACCATTTACCAGGATCTGTCCGAGCAGCCGGATTTCTTTAACCACAGCCCCGCTGCCGCTTTCCGGCATGATCCTGTCCATCTCGTCCGCACACTGGAAGATACAATGCTGTCCGACCTGATCGGAAAGCAGGCCAAAGTCAACAGCTTCCACCATCAGGCAGTCAAAGATCCGGGAGAAGTTCTCCGAATCTGTGCCCTCGCACCGGACGGACTGATTGAAGCGGTGGAAGGAATCAGGCATCCTTTCCTGCTTGGCATCCAGTGGCATCCGGAATGTATGTATCTGACCTCCCGGAAAATGAGCCGGATCTTCTCCGCCTTCATCGAAGCCTGCCGAAACTGACTGCTCTTTTTTACTTTTCAAACGGAAAACGGATGCCCCATGCGTTTCGCATGCTGTCCATCAGCTGCATCATGTAGATCGACTCACTGTGAGGCATCTGCGGGCATTCCGTTTTTCCCGCACGTACAGCTTCCATAGCTGCCCGTACTTCGTACTCAAATCCGGTAATCTGCTCCGGCGTTTCCATCTCCCGGATCAGTTTTCTGCTGTTGTCAAAAACCTGAATCCTGTCCACATCATTGATATTCCATGCAATCAGATATCCTTTGTCGCCGTAGACGATTCCTGCCTGCTCTGTTCCGCCTAACATGCTGCTGTGCATCGATGCCATACATCCGTCTTCAAAAATAAATGTGGCTGCATTCTGCGCGTCAACTCCGGTCTCCAGCTTGACACAGGACGTATCCATGGACTTGATTTTGGCATCGGTAATCATCCGGATAAAAGTCAGCGGATAAATACCCACATCCAGAAGCGCCCCTCCGGCAAGCTCCGGATTGCGAAGCCGTTCTACATTTTTGATATCATAGCCGAGATTTGCCGTAATCATATGGACCTTCCCGATCTCTCCGGAACGGATCACCTCGTCAATCATGGCTCTGGATGGAAGGAAACGTGTCCACATTGCCTCACCCGCAAAGATCCCTTTTTCCTCGGAAATCCGGAAAATCTCCTCCGCCTGTGCGGCGTTTGCCGTAAATGCCTTCTCACAGAGCACCGGTTTTCCGGCTTCCAGCGCCATCTTCATATACTGATAATGATGGGAATGCGGAGTCGCCACATAGACAAGTTCCACCTCCGGATCTGCAAACAGTTCCTCATAAGAACCGTACGCCTTTTCTATCTGATTCTTTTCGGCAAATGCCTGTGCCTTTGCAAGGTCACGGGATGCCACTGCATATGCTGTTGCGTCCTCCATCTCATTTAATGTCTTCGCCATAGTGACGGCAATTCCGCCCGCTCCGATAATTCCTACCTTCATCTTTGTCCTCCTTTTCTGATCTGCATGTTGATTTAGATGTTATACGATTACAATCTCCTTACTTCCTCCACTCTGTCCTTATTGTATCAAATTTCCCGCTGTAAGACAAAACTAACGCCTGAAAGAGAATTCTGTTTTTCCGGGTGACAATCCTTCGGTTTTCCTGTACAATAGGGAAAGACTGTATCATAAGGAGTTTGAGTGATGAGTATTTTAAATGTAGAACATCTGTCACACGGTTTTGGAGACCGTGCGATCTTTTCGGATGTTTCCTTCCGCCTGCTCCGCGGTGAACACATCGGACTGGTAGGCGCAAACGGGGAAGGAAAGTCCACGTTTTTTAATATGATTACCGGCCATCTGACACCGGATGAAGGGAAAATCGAATGGTCCAAAAATGTCCGTGTCGGCTATCTGGATCAGCACACGGTCCTGGAAAAAGGGATGACCATCCGGGACGTACTGAAATCCGCCTTTTTCTGGCTCTTTGAACTGGAAGAAAAGATGAATCAGATCTGTGATTCTCTGGGAGATGCTTCGGAAGATGAAATGACTGCCATGATGGAAGAGCTCGGAACCATTCAGGACACCCTGACCATGCACGATTTCTATACCATTGACAGTAAGGTGGAGGAAGTGGCAAGAGCCCTCGGTCTTCTGGACATCGGCCTGGACCGGGATGTCACCGATTTAAGCGGTGGACAGCGTACTAAAATCCTTCTTGGAAAACTGCTTCTGGAAAAGCCGGACATCCTTCTTCTGGACGAGCCGACCAACTATCTGGATGAAGAGCATATTGCCTGGCTGAAGCGCTATCTTCAGGAATATGAAAGTGCTTTTATCCTGATCTCCCATGATATTCCATTCTTAAATGACGTTGTCAACATCATTTACCACATGGAAAATCAGAAACTCGACCGCTATGTAGGCGACTATACGCATTTTGAGGAAGTTTACGCTGTCAAGAAAGCACAGCTGGAGGCGGCCTACCGCCGACAGCAGCAGGAAATCAGCGAGCTGAAAGATTTCGTGGCACGGAATAAAGCCCGGGTCTCCACACGGAACATGGCCATGTCCCGTCAGAAAAAGCTGGACAAGATGGAGAAAATCGAACTTGCAGCGGAACGTCCGAAACCGGAATTCCACTTCCGCTACGGGCGGACACCGGGCCGGATTCTCTTTGAGACAAAGGATCTGGTGATCGGATACAACGAGCCTCTCTCCAAGCCTCTTTCCATCTCCATGGAACGCGGCCAAAAGATTGCGCTCACCGGAGCAAACGGAATCGGGAAAACAACGCTTTTAAAGAGCATCCTCGGGCTGATTCCATCGCTGAGCGGAAGCTGTGAGCTGGGAGAAAATCTCCAGATCGGATATTTCGAGCAGGAAGTCAAAGGCGAAAACACCGCCACCTGCATCGATGAAATCTGGGATGAATTTCCATCCTTCAACCAGTACGAAGTGCGGTCTGCCCTTGCAAAATGCGGCCTGACTACCAAGCATATCGAAAGCCAGATCCGGGTATTAAGCGGAGGTGAGCAGGCGAAAGTCCGGTTATGTAAACTCGTAAACCGTGACACGAATATCCTGCTTCTGGACGAGCCGACCAACCATCTGGATGTGGACGCCAAGGAAGCACTGAAAAAAGCACTTCTGGAATACCGTGGAAGTCTCCTTCTGATCTGCCACGAACCGGAGTTCTACCGGGATGTGGTATCCGAAGTGTGGGACTGCACAAAGTGGACAACCAAAATCATCTAATCTGTAAAACCGAAACAGACGCAAAAGATCCCCGCAGGAATCCGGGCCTTACGGCCGCCCCTTGCTTCCTGCAGGGATCTCTTTTTTGAAACATTTTCTGCTCTATCTATTCCCGGTCTACAATCCGTAAAATATGGATCGCCAGAAATCCGATTTCTTCCCGTTTCACTTCCGTCTTCAGTTCTTTTTCCATCCAGGCACAGATCTTCACTGCCGCCTCAAACTCTTTCGGATATTTCAGCTGTACGAATTCATTTAAGTCTGCTTTCACCTGCTCGCCTTTGCGTGTCCGTACAAGCATGTAGTAAATATGGCTCATCATACGGTTATACGCAAGAGAATCCGGTTCCACATCAATCTGAAACTGCTCTTCAATCATCCTGATTCCTTCATTAATGATCCGGGTATTATCCAGTGTCTCGGAAACCTTCTCATCCGTACGGGCCGAATGAATATGCAGAGAGATAAATCCGACCTCATCATCAGAGATCTCGGAACCAGTCATCTCACGGATGATTTCCCGCCCTTTCAGGGCAACCTCGTACTCTTTTTCAAACAGTACCTTGATGTCCGGCGTAAACGGATTTGGTATCTGCCTCTTCTCTTCCGCCCGCTTTGCCGCAAGCGCGATATGGTCTGCCAGAGGGAGCAGAGAGTCATGACTGACATGCTCAAATACCTTCTCCGCTTCCTCCAGAATTCGTCCGGTGGCCTCAATATATACCGGCTTGATGCCGTTGACCACTTTCAATGCGGAGACCTGCTTCTTCTTCGTCACCAGCGTGTAAATCTTGGCGTTTTTGATCATTTTCATCTCTTCGCCCGGATGTTTCCCGAAGCCGATCCCGTTTCCGAGCAGAATGATCTCCCGCTTCTTCTCACGGTCCAGGGCAAGAATGGCATTGTTATTCAATACTTTGATAATTCGATACATCTGACATAAGCTCCTTTACAATCAGCAGCTCACGATCTCCGCAATATCCTCCTGTGCATTTACATGCCCGGATGCCTTCATTACAATTTCTTCCTCTTCTGTCAGTCCGGTAAATACTGCAATGCAGGCTTCGGATTTCGCATGCTCTTTTATATATTGTATATCAAAAGCCATCAGTTTGTCTCCCTTTTTTACGAAATCTCCGTTATTTACAAACATCTCGAAGCCTTTTCCTTCCAGTTTTACCGTATCTACACCGATATGAAGCAGATATTCTACGCCGTCCTCTGTTGTCAGGCCGATCGCATGATTGGTCGGGAATACGAAGCTGACTGTACTGTCTTCCGGTGCATAGACAACTCCTTCTTCCGGCATGACCATATAGCCGTCTCCCATCATCTTTCCTGCAAACGCTTCGTCAGGAGTATCTGTGATCGGATGCGCCTCCCCTGTAAACGGTGAGCAAAGCACCTTTTTCGTTGTCTTTTCTACTGTATTTTTCGTTTCTTCTTTCTTTTCTTCTTCCAGTTCCGGAGCTGTCTCCTGTGCGATGTACTCTTCATCCGGAGCATTCACAAGGTAGTCTTCCAGATTGGATTTTACAACGGTGACAGACGGTCCGTAGATAATCTGGATTCCCTGTCCCTTCTTCACAATTCCGGACGGACCGGTCTGTTTCAGAATCTGATCATTTACCAGTTCCGGTTTCACAACCGTGCAGCGCAATCTTGTTGCACAGCAGTCCACATCGGAAATATTTTTCTTTCCTCCAAGTCCCTGAGTGATAAGAATACTTCTCTCATCTCCTCCTGACACAGAACCATTCTGATCCTTTGCACCCTGTTTTGCCTTGTAATCCGCTTTCGTATACAGTTTGGTCTCAGCATCGTCATCCTCACGCCCCGGTGTCTTCAAATTGAATTTCTGGATCAGGAATCGGAAAATCACATAGTAAAGGATAAAGTAAATAATACCTACCGGGATGATCCGCATCCAGTTTGTCTTGTCGTTGCCCTGTAAAATACCGAAGATGAACAGGTCGATAAATCCTCCGGAGAACGTCAGTCCCACAGCAATATTCAGGATGTGCGCAATCATATATGCCGCACCTGCCAGAATCACCTGAACTACAAAAAGCAGTGGAGCCACAAACAGGAAGGAAAATTCCAGAGGCTCTGTGATACCTGTCAGCATACAGGTCAGTGCTGCGGAAAGCAAAAGACCGCCGGCCTGTTTTTTCTTCTCTTTCTTTGCACAATGGTACATTGCAAGGGCTGCTCCCGGAAGTCCGAAGATCATGAAAATGAATTCTCCGGAGAAATATCTCGTCGCGTCTGCACTGAAGTGCACGGTACTCGGATCAGCAAGCTGTGCGAAGAATATATTCTGTCCGCCCTGTACAAGCTGTCCTGCCACTTCCATCGTTCCACCCACCGCGGTCTGCCAGAACGGAAGGTAAAATACATGGTGCAGTCCAAACGGGATCAGTGCACGTTTGATAATACCAAAAATCAAAGTACCAACATAACCGGTTCCTGTTACAAGTCCTCCGAGTGCGTAAATTCCATTCTGTACGAACGGCCATACGAAGAACAGAAGAATACCGACACCCACATAAACGATAGTGGAAATAATCGGCACAAATCTGGAACCGCCGAAGAATGACAGCGCATTCGGAAGCACGATCTTATGGAATCTGTTGTGAAGCGCCGCCACACCAAGTCCTACAATGATACCTCCAAACACACCCATCTGCAATGTCTGAATACCAAGGACACTTGCCACCGTACCGCTGAGTACATCAGAAGCAACCGTGCCGTCCGCCAGGATGGTCCCGTCAATCTGAAGCATCGCGTTGATGGTAACATTCATAACAAGAAACGCTATCATCGCAGAAAGTGCCGCTACTTCCTTTTCTTTCTTTGCCATACCGATTGCCACACCTACGGCAAAGATAATCGGCAGGTTGTCAAAAATCGCATTTCCCGCTTTTGTCATAATCGTGAATAATGCGTTCAGCACTGTTCCTTCTCCAAGGATTCCTGCCAGATGATATGTCTCAATCGTCGTCGCATTCGTCAGCGAGCTTCCGATTCCAAGCAGCAGGCCGGCAACCGGAAGAATGGCGATCGGAAGCATGAAGCTTCGTCCAATCCTCTGAAGAACACCAAAAATTTTGTCTTTCATAGTTTCTCTCCTCTCTTTGATCTGACAGCAGTATTTTCTGAAAACAAAAAAGCATGAACTTCTCCCATCATACACTCCGGCTACTGTGCGGAATGTGTAAGGATAGTTCATGCCTGAAATTCAGTAACACGCTATCATATGCTGTTTTCTACTGTCAGTATATACTATGATTTAAGGCTGTGTCAATCATTTTCTAAAAATTCTATAAACTTTTCCTCGCTGTTCGTCCCTCCTACTGTGTTCTGATATGTGCAAGAAGCTCTTCTGTCAGCTGAATCGTGTCTTCCACTTCTTCGCCCAGGCTCTGAAGCTTTGTCTGCACCAGATAATCTGTAATCGGATTGTCAAATGCGAAATCCGCAAAGGTAAGAAATCCGCTGATTTCAGTCTGAAGTTTCGGTGATACTTCTACTTTCCGCAATGCTTTCTGAAAATCTGTCAGCCTGATTCTCGCCTGCTCGATCATTCCTTCTACCTCATTGATTCGGGAATGTTTCATATAGGTGCTGATCATGCTTCCCCCAAAAATGTCCAGAATTCCCCATTTTTTTGCACTGTTTAACTTTTCTCTGACTGTATACAGGCTTTCAAGCGCCTGTACTCCTGCTTCTTCTGCACACTTCAGATCCTCTCTCATCATTACTGCTTCCATCTCATTTTCCTCTCCTTCTGAATTTCATACCAAATAAAAAAGACTCCTATCATGACATCTGCCACAATAAAAGTCTTGCTATCTCATTTGCTACGGGTACCTCTCGATACCGGCTGACGATTACAAATCGACCTTCCGAAGAAGGTTTAAGCTACTCCCTTTCCATTGCTTGGAACGAATATAACACATTCAAATTTACTTGTCAATCCGATTTTACAAGATTTCGTATTCCGCTTCTTTTCTCGGCGCAGTTCTTCTGTAGGTTACCGCCGGATATCCGATCAGCATGCAGACTGCCACCGGCCTTCCCTCTTTGTCCAGAAAGTTTCTTACCTTTTCAGAGCACATCGTTGCCGCCTTCAGATAGCCATTATACAGCACACCAAGGCCAAGCGCCTGAGCCATCATTTCGATACTCTGGGCTGCAAGTCCTGCGTCATCCAGGCGTTCTCCCATAATGTAAAGTACCGCCGGTGCGTTCCGGAAGAGAAATTCCTCCTTCGGATCCCGTGTTCTCCCTTTATAAAAGCTGTAAAGCAGCGCTGTCACCGGACTCTTTTCCCCTTTGTGCAGTTCCAGATCCTCACCGATTCCTTCAAAGACCATCTCTTTGAATTCATCCAGCCTGTCCTGTACAATCACGAATTTCATTTTACGTTCATTCTTTGCCGTTGCCGTATGTGCCGCCACATCCAGAATCTTCCGGATTTTCTCTATTTCCACCGGCTGTTCTTTATAATTCCGGACACTTCTTCTGAATTTCACTGCATTTGCATATACTTCCGGATCCAGCTGGAAACGCTCTTTTTCATACGGAATCATCTCATCACTTTCATATTCCGTAATCTTCACCGCATCCATCGGACAGATCGCGGCGCAGTGTCCGCAAAGGATACATTCCCGTTTTACTGCCGCCTTGCCTTCTTCCAGTTTCAGGGCATGTCCCACACAGTCCTGAACACATTTTCCACATCCGATACATTTTTCTTCCTCAATCTTTACCATGCTTATTCTCCTTTATCTCATTTCCGGGCGAATCCTCATCTTTTCTGTCCAGCCAGACAGTAATTGCGGACGAAAGCGCGGACACAACCAGAATTCCCGCTGCCTCTGCACGGACGCTGTCCATAAGCAGGTCTGCTCCCGCCAGAGTCATCATCTCAAACAACATATCCAGCACATACCACAAAACGAATCTTCCGGATTTTCGGATCCACCCTAGACTCATCATCGCTTTCGGAAGTGCTTTTGCCAGAATCTCCAAAGGCGCATCTGCTACAGCTGTCACCAGAAAAAACAGAAAAACACTTCGCATAGAATCATAACGGAATCCGAATACTTTCATAATAAATCCGCCAATCACGGATTCCAGAAAAACGACCGGAAGCGCCACTGCCAGAAACAGCGCCGCCCCGATCAAAACTGATACGATTTTTGACTTTTTCATAGGATTTCGTATTTCTCAATTTCCCTCTTTGCTTAACCGGATGCACAGTTTGCCGCATCAATCGCAAGCACCAGCATCAGTGCCATAATTTCATCTGCAGAATCTGCAATGTCAATTACATAAGTATCTCCCCAGTGGAAAATCTCTTTGGAAATATGCATCACCAGGACACCGCCTGCAAAGGCATCGTATTCCCAGCCCATCATGTTTCCCTCAACCTGCCAGCCTTTGTAGTCCACCGTATATTTAGGACGGAGCAATGTCAGTTTCTTTGCAACAGTACCATAAAACTGTCCTCCTGCATAGATTTCAAAGGTCGGGAGAAAATGCAGCAGTTTCTCCTGAACCATACCGATCTCATTTTGAGCGGCATCATAAACTCTGAGCCGATGTCCGATCGAGAAAAAATCTCCTTTCACAAAATAACGGACATTCCCATATTCATCATAAATATCATAGGTATCCGTCCATGAAAATACTCTTTGTTTGATTAACAGTTTCATCCTTTTTCTCCTCTACTGCCTTCTTTTTCGCATTACATAATTGGTCAGCAAAATCCCCTGCCTTTCCACTTTCTGGGCACGGATCATCTCATAGCCTCTGGCCTCAAAAAACGGCCGGGCCGTAATCGAAGCATGGGTCTCAAACTCTTCTGCTTCCGATTCTCCTTCCAGAGCATCACAGATCGCCGCAGCAATCCCCTGCCTCTGAAACTCCTTGTGCACATACAGGCGGTCCAGATACCCGGTTTCGTCCATATCTCCAAAACCGGCAATCCTGCCGTCCCGTTCAGCAACGAGTGTCCTGTGCTTTAAAAAAGACTGGTTCCATGCATGCAGATCACGCTCTTTTGGAGCCCAAACATCCAGCTGTTCCTTTGTATAATCAGCCGCATTAACCGTATGTACTGTATCATAGAAAAGCTGTGCCAGCGTTTCGGCATCTTCCTCCCGGTAAGGGCGAAGCCGCAGGGCTTCCTTTTTCTTACCGGAAAGCAGCATTTCCTTAACCCGGCGCTGATCCATTTCTTCCAGTACAAAATCCGCATCCGGCGTCTCTTCTTTCGGGGAAATATTGGACCGGATATAAAATGTGTCGATGCCGGCTTCTTTTGCTCCTCTAATATCGCAGATGCCATCATTTCCAATCATGACAGCCTCTTCTCTTTTGAGCTTTTCCTTTTCGAGGAGGAGATCAAAAAAGCGTCGGTCCGGCTTTTTGACTCCATAGGAGGAAGAAATATAAATCCCGTCAAAATACCGGAAAATATCAAGTGCCTTCATCTCATACGCTGTGAATATCCGCTGAGCATTGGACAATAGATAAAGGGACCCTCCGGAGGCTTTTAAAGCCTCCAGAAGTTCCCGTGTCCCATCATAAAGCCGGATATACTCTGTCGTAAGGACTCGGAAAAACTGACCGGCATACACCGCAGTCTCTTTTAGGACATCTGCCCCTTTCCGGCGGAATAATTCCAGAAAGACGTCCTCGATCTGAAGCTCCGGAAAGCTTTCATGGCTGTCGTGGCGCAATGCCTCTTTTTCCGCTTCCTGTGTCAGCTCCCGGTATGTTTGCCGAAGCTCTTCAGCCGTATAAAATGCTCCATAATACCCATAAAACAGAGCCATTTTTTCCCACACTTCTATTTTAGTCTCATCCGTGTGAATGTCAACCAATGTTCCGTATAAGTCAAAAATATAAGTCTGATACATCATTCTTTCCTCTTTATCATCCGTTTTACTGTTAGAACAGATTTCCCACTGTTCTTGGGAACAACAGTGTATCCCGGATGTTGGATACTCCCGTCACATACATCAGCATCCGGTCAAACGGGCAATTACCAAGCACCTCAATCGTCTGAATCTGAATTTCATAACCGTTGCGCTTGGATCTGACAAAAGAGCCGACTGCCTTTAACGCTGCTCCCACATTGAACGCATTTTTATTTATTTCCAACTTTATTCTTGTCAATCACCAACTGGATATTATTCATACAAGTACCATCGTTCAGGTGAACTACCCATTTTCTAAAGCCAATGGGCTTCCTGCTTCATCGACCTCGTACCCTACTATCTCCACCGGCGTTGATTCGGGCAGTTCCTGCCCTATATACTATTACGCTATTTTTCTTAAGCCCTCTGCTAATATGTTTTTTGCGGCATTAATATCCCTGTCATGTTCTGCTCTGCATTTTGGACATATCCACTTCCTCACCGACAAATTTTTTGTACCTGTATTCCGATAGCCACAAGCTGAACATAACTGGCTGCTGGCATAGAACGTATCTATTTTGACATATTTTCTCGCATTCCACTCCGCTTTATATGTGAGTTGCCTTGTCAATTCGTACCACGATACATCCGATATGAATTTTGCAAGATGATGATTTTTTACCATATTTTTTATTGATTTGATTGGCGGAAATCTTCTTATAAGCCCTCGCAAGTGTTTATAAAACCTTGCGAAAATGGCTTAAAATCAAGGCTTTCCGCGTATTTTCATTTATCTTGCCGTATCTCCGTATAAGATGATTTTGTAAGACCGGGCACCATTTTGGCACCACAAATTATAGGAGGACGACATGAAAAACGTACTTTTAGACAAGGGTATTATACTCCCGTCCGGCGAAATCAGCAAGGATAAGGTAAACCTTGTAGCCGGAGCAATCACGCAGCCATTCGCAGAAATGGTATGGGTAACAACAGGCGGCGACATGGAAACCATTAACCGCCTTACGGACATTCTTGTTTCAATGAACACCCCCGCCGACAGGGGAAAGCTCTTTAAGATTATCAAAATGCTGTATGGGCTTATGGGCTTGCCTTTTTCCGAGGAAGCCGAGCCTATGGACGCAGACCCCGCCGTTTTGGAATACTTCATTTTTTCCTTTACAGCAGACTTTGGCGAAGTCATGCAAGACCTCATTGCCGAAGAAACAGAATAACGTACCGCAAAGGCGGCGTTTCTTCAATCCTACAACGGGAGAAAAGGAACGCCGTTTTTTTATGCCCTCATGTTACGCAGTAGGGGCAGAAAAAGCCTTGATACAAGCGGCTTTGCGGGCGCGTTTCTCACACGGTAAGGGCTTTATCCCTAAACCCTCAAAATCGCTGTTCTACTGCGTAACAAATCCACAGCAAAGGAGTGATGAAGCTATGGCAGTTTTCCGCGTGGAGAAAAGCAGGGGCTACACCGTAATGAGCAACCACCACCTACGCAACAAGGAGCTTTCCTTAAAGGCAAAGGGGCTTTTGTCGCAGATGTTGTCCTTGCCGGAAGATTGGGACTATACCCTTGCGGGGCTGTCCCATATCAATCGGGAAAGTATCGACGCGATCCGCACCGCCGTATGGGAGCTTGAAAAAGCCGGATATATCACAAGGCGGCAGGGACGCGACGAAAAGGGCAAAATGGCGGCAATCGAGTACACCATTTATGAGCAGCCGCAGCCCCCGTCATTGGAAAACCCGATATTGGAAAATCCAACAACGGATAAGCCGGTATTGGAAAATCCGACAACGGAAAACCCGACGTCGGATAATCCAACGCAAATAAATAAAGAAGAACAAAGAACTGACTTACCAAAAAAAGAAAAATCAAATACGGATTTATCAAATACCCATTCCATTCCTATCCTTTCCCCTAACCCCTCTCCTTTGGGGGACGACGCGGCAGAGCCGCAGGAACGGAAGCGAAAGGAAGCGGCAGCACAGAGCGCATTTGAGATTTACGAGGAAATCATCAAGGACAATATCGAGTACGACATTCTCAAACAGAATATGCCCTACGACTATGACAGGTTAGATGAAATCGTCGATCTCATGCTGGAAACGGTCTGTACCCGGAGAAAGACAATCCGTATTGCCGGGGACGACTACCCGGCGGAGCTTGTCAAGGCAAAGTTTATGAAGCTGGATAGCGAGCATATCCGTTTTGTCCTGGACTGTATGCGGGAGAACACAACCAAAATCCGCAATATCAAGCAGTATTTACGGGCGGTGCTGTTCAATGCCCCGTCCACTATCGGCAACTATTACACTTCCCTTGTCGCTCACGATATGGCGAGCGGCGCACTTGCGCCGAGAAAGCCGAAGTTTGGCGACCCGGACTATTACTCATGCAACGAGGGCGAAAGCCTGTAAAACCAAAGGAGGACGCTTTATGAAACAGGGAGCTTTGATTTTTGATGAAACCGCCGACCGTTACGACATTCGCTTTGACCTTGCCGACTACTACGGCGGCTTGCATTGCGGCGAGTGCATGGAGGTGTTCGCGGGCGGCAAATGGAAACCGACCCGCATTGAGTACGGGGAGAATTGGTATCTTGTGGGTGTCCGCGCCGAGGACTTGAACGGTCTGCGGGTACGGATTTAAGCGGGGCGACGTGAAGAACGGACGCCCTATTTTTATGCCACAAAGCGGCGTACCACCCTAAAAATCATCGAAAGGAGGACGGTAAATGCAAGATGAAGTAAACGAGAAAGTTGTTGCCCTATCCATTAAGACCTCAAAGCTGACTGCCGAAGTGCTGCAAAAAGCCATGAAAGCGGTTTTAGCCAAAGGCAAGCAGCAGCTTTCCAAAGCCCCGCATGGGAAAATCACTATGCGGCAGCTTATGAAACCGGGCGAAAAGGTAACAAATATTGAGATTACCGACGCGAATATCAAAGCCTTTGACGCTATCGCAAAGAAAAACGGGCTGGATTATAACGTCAAGCGGATAGAGAACGGCAAGCCGCCGACCTATCTTGTTTCCTTTCGGGGCAAGGATATTGACGTGATGACCGAAGCATTTAGGGAATTTTCCGCAAAGAAGCTCTCACGGGAGCAAAAGCCCTCTATCCTCAAAGCGTTAGTGTCCTTTAAGGAAGCGGCAAAGCAGCTCAACGCAAACCGCCAAAAGACAAAACACAAGGATAGGGGGATTGAGCTATGAAGCCGGAAATCAAGAAACTGCTTATCCTCAACGCCCCGTATCTGCTCTTTGTGTATCTCTTTGATAAAGTCGGACAGGCGGTGCGTCTTGCCCCCGGCGCGGATATGAGCGCAAAGCTCCTGTCTATCGGGGACGGTTTTTCCGCCGCTTTTTCAAATGCCTTTCCGAGTGTTCACCCCGCCGACCTGTTGATCGGGCTTGCGGGCGCGGTAATCGTCCGGCTTGCCGTCTACATCAAGGGCAAGAACGCGAAGAAATACCGCAAAGGCATTGAATACGGCTCTGCGCGTTGGGGCAAAGCCGAAGATATAAAGCCCTACATCGACCCGGTTTTTCAAAACAATGTGCTGCTCACGCAAACGGAACGGCTGACGATGAACAGCCGCCCGAAGCAGCCGAAGTACGCAAGGAATAAAAATATCCTTGTGATCGGCGGCTCCGGCTCCGGCAAGACAAGGTTTTTCGTCAAGCCGAACCTCATGCAAATGCACTCAAGCTATGTTGTTACCGACCCGAAAGGCACCGTCTTAATCGAGTGCGGAAAGCTCTTGCAGCGCGGCGGGTACAAGATAAAAGTGCTGAATACGATAAACTTCAAAAAATCCATGCGATATAACCCCTTTGTGTATATCCGCAGCGAGAAAGACATTTTGAAGCTGGTAAATACCATTATCGCTAACACCAAAGGCGACGGGGAAAAATCCGGCGAGGATTTTTGGGTGAAATCGGAACGGCTCTTTTACTGCGCTCTGATCGGCTATATCTACTACGAAGCCCCGGAAGCAGAAAAGAACTTTACGACGCTGCTTGAAATGATAAACGCCAGCGAAGCCCGCGAGGACGACCCGGAGTTTCAAAGCCCGGTTGACCTCATGTTTGAACGGCTGGAAGAAAAAGACCCGGAACATTTTGCTGTCCGGCAATATAAGAAATTCTTGCTTTCGGCGGGCAAAACACGTTCCTCAATCCTCATTTCCTGCGGGGCGCGGCTTGCCCCCTTTGACATACGGGAGCTGCGGGAACTCATGGAAACCGATGAAATGGAGCTTGATACGCTGGGCGACCGCAAAACGGCGTTGTTCGTTATCATTTCCGACACCGACGATACCTTTAATTTTGTCGTATCAATCCTTTACACGCAGCTTTTCAATCTCCTTTGCGACAAGGCAGATGGTGTGGTATAAAAAAAGTTGACAGCTTATTCTCAAGGATTTCATAATAAAACCAAGAGAATAAGGAGGCATTCAAAGTGGCACGTAAATATGACCATGAATACAAAGTACA